>CAZOZI010000001.1:0-142258 GCA_964584265.1 uncultured Candidatus Saccharibacteria bacterium
ATAACCAACATGAAAACAAGGGTGGCAATTAATGGATTTGGCCGGATTGGCCGCAATGCCTTTAAAATAGCATTTGATAGAGCAGACATCGAGATTGTTGCAGTTAACGATTTAACGGATACCAGAACCCTAGCACACCTACTTAAACATGACAGTAATTACGGTGAATACGAAAAAGAAGTAAAGTGGGATGAAAGTCACTTGTTAGTGGCGGGTCAGTCAATTAGTGTGTTAGCCGAAAAAGATCCGGCTAAGCTGCCTTGGAAAGAGTATGGAGTTGACGTAGCTATTGAGGCAACAGGTCGATTCACATCACACGACGACCTCAAAAAACACTTAGTTGCTGGAGCCCGGCGGGTAGTTCTATCGGCTCCCGAAAAACATGAACACTACCACGACACGTATGTTATGGGTGTGAACGAACAGGATTTAAAGCCAGAACATGACATTATCTCTAATGCGTCATGTACGACTAACTGTATAACACCTGTGGCAGCTGTGATTGAGAGTAACTTTGGCATTGAAAAGGCCATGATGACAACTGTGCATAGCTACACTGCAAGCCAGATGTTACAGGATGGACCGGCCAAAGACTTAAGAGAAGCGCGCAATGCGGCCGAAAACATTGTGCCAACAACCACTGGAGCGTCAATTGCCGCTGCCAAAGCACTGCCGGCGCTCGAGGGTGTGTTTGGCGGCATGTCTGTGCGCGTGCCAACACCGGTGGTTAGTTTGAGTGACTTTGTCATTATTACCAAAAAACCGGTTACGGTTGACGAAGTTAATGAAGTTTTCAAGAAAGCTGCCCAGGAGCCGTTTTACCAGGGCATATTAACAGTCACTGAAGAAGAACTGGTCAGCAGCGACTTTATCGGCAATAGTCATTCGGCAATTGTAGACTTAAAACTCACGGCCGTCATTGGCGGCAACATGCTGAAAGTAGTGGCCTGGTATGACAATGAATGGGGTTATAGCAATCGTTTAGTTGAGATAACCGCTGAGGCAGGCAAACAACTTCAAAAAACATGAAAATTTTTATCGGGGCGGACCATGGCGGCTATCACCTCAAACAGCAACTGATGGACTATCTGAAAAACAGTGGCTACGAAGTGGAAGACGATGGCAACACAGAGCTTGATCCTGAAGATGACTATCCGCAATTCGCTACCAAAGTGGCCAAACAAGTGTTAAAACAGCCTGGCAGCCGCGGCATCCTTATTTGTAAAGGAGCACAAGGCATGGGCATGGCAGCCAATCGTTATAAAGGTATTCGAGCATCGGTGGTGTGGGACACGCATGAAGCTTACATGACTCGCAATGACAACGATAGTAATGTGCTCTGCCTTTCAGCCAGGCTCTTTGAGCAAGCTGATGAAACGGTGCATGGCATAGTTGAGACGTGGCTGAGCACACCGTTCAGTAACGCGCCACGCCACCATAGGCGAGTAAATGAACTAGATGAACTAGGTTAAATATGGTCATAGCTCCATCAATCACTGCTAACGATCCGCATGAATACCGTACCCAGCTGGAGAATGTGGCACCGTTTGCTACACGAGTACATATAGACTTTATGGATGGAAACTTCACACCGACAGTTTCGCCAGCATTACAGCAGGCTTGGTGGCCGGAATCGGCCCAAGCCGATTTGCACTTAATGGATAAAGCCCCGCTTGAGAAATTGGACATAGCTATTAGTTTGAAACCAAGACTGGTAGTCGTGCATGCCGAGGCAAGCGGTAATTTTGTGGAAATGGCTCGCAAACTGCATGAGAGGGGCATAAAAGCCGGCGTAGCACTACTGCAAAAAACCAAGCCAGATGCAATAAAAGCTGGTCTGGAGCATATTGACCATGTGCTGATTTTCTCTGGTAAATTAGGCTACTTCGGCGGAACAGCAGACCTAAAATTGCTGAACAAAGTAAAAAAGCTTAAAAAGTGGAAAGCTTCACTTGAAATAGGCTGGGACGGCGGCATAGATGACAGCAATATTGGGCGTCTCATTGAAGGCGGTGTTGATGTGCTTAACGTTGGTGGCTTCATTCAGAAAAGCCCCAGCCCAGCTAACGCTTATGCTACACTTTATAGGATAGCTAACAAGATAAAAACATGAAAAAGCTGAGTATCAAACAACTGGAACTTAAGGCTAATGAAATCCGCGAGGACATCATTAGGATGTTGGAAACAGCCGGTAGTGGGCACAGTGCCGGACCTTTAGGTCTAACCGATATTTTTACAGCGCTTTATTTTGACATTCTCAAGCATGACCCCAAAAAGCCTGATTGGGCGCAGCGTGACATCCTGCTGCTCAGCAACGGCCACTGTGTACCGGTGCGCTATGCCACTATGGCTCATGCGGGTTATTTTGAGCGTAAAGAACTCCTGACATTACGTAAGTTAGGTTCACGGCTGCAAGGACATCCAGAACGGCTAAAACTACCTGGTCTTGAGAATACCAGTGGTCCCCTTGGCTGCGGCCTAAGCCAAGCTTGCGGTATAGCACTAGCTATGCGCATGAATAAAGAAGCTCATCGTTGGGTTTACGTGGTTATGAGCGACGGTGAACAAGACGAAGGTAATGTCTGGGAAGCGGCGTTACTAGCGCACAAGTACAAGCTCAATAATGTTATTGCCATAACTGACCGCAACAACATCCAAATTGACGGGCCTACAGAAGTTGTAATGCCGCTTGATGATCTCAAAGATAAATGGGAGAGCTTCGGCTGGCATGTGCTTGAGATTGACGGCAACGATATAGAGGCTGTGATTGATGCTTGTGCTATGGCGCGTGCGATAGTTGAAAAGCCGGTCATGATATTGGCCCATACCATCCCGGGCAAAGGGGTTGATTTTATGGAATATGATTTCCACTGGCATGGTGCTCCGCCGAATCATGAAGAAGCCAAAAAAGCACTACATGAACTGCGTACTTTGCAGGGGCGGATTAGGAGCGAACATCAGTAATGACACATCTAATTGCTAATGTTATGGCCAAAGACATAAAGACCGAGCCGATCCGGGCCGGTTTTGGCCGCGGCCTGCTTGAAGCCGGTAAGCGTGATGAACAAGTAGTGGCTGCATGCGCTGATTTGACTGAATCAACCAAAATGAACCAGTTTGCCGAAGCATTTCCAGATCGCTTTGTTGAAGTTGGTGTGGCCGAGCAAAACCTGGTAACGGTTGGTTCGGGCATGGCGGCCATGGGCAAGATTCCTTTTGTAAGTAGTTACGCCGCTTTTAGTCCGGGCCGTAACTGGGAACAGATTAGAACCACCATATGTCTCAATGATCGACCAGTCAAAATTATCGGTTCGCACGCTGGTGTTTCAGTCGGCCCAGACGGGGCAACGCACCAAATGCTCGAAGATATCGCGCTTATGCGCGCATTACCTAACATGGTCGTGCTGGCTCCCTGTGATAGTGTGGAGACCGAAAAAGCTACCTTGGCTATGGCTAAAGACAAACGCCCGAACTATATGCGTTTAGCGCGGGAAGCAACACCCATTATTACTACGCCAGCTGCGTCATTTGAAATTGGCCGAGCTTATGTATTGGATAAGGGTAGTGATGTGAGCTTAATCACAACAGGTACTATGACCTATCACGCCCTTGTAGCAGCCGAGCGACTTTTTAAAGACGGTATTGATGCAGAGGTTGTACATGTACCGACCATTAAGCCGCTTGATAAAGAAGTAATTGTGGCTAGTGCCAGGCGTACCAAAGCCGTCATTACGGTTGAAGAAGGCCAAATTATCGGCGGCTTGGGTGGAGCGATAGCGGAACTGTTAAGCGAAGAGTATCCAGTACCTATTAAACGTCTAGGCATGCAGGACCGTTTCGGCGAATCGGGTCAGCCGGAAGAACTACTGGAGCATTTTGGATTGACCGCTAAGCATATTGCACTTAGTGCACATTGGCTGGTTGGCCAGAAAGCTAAACATGGCCGTTGATATAAAACAAATTAGGGCTAACTGTCAGAAAGCGCGTGCAGCTTTTGAACGCGCCAGCAAGGAGCACTTTGCACTTGGGGCGTTCAATCTCGATAACCAAGAAACCTTGAAGGCTGTTGCTCAAGCAGCGGCAAGCAAAAAGGCGCCAGTGTTGGTTGAAGTCAGCAAAGGTGAGGTTGATGCGCTCGGGCTTGATAATGTACGTGACATGGTTGACAACTATAAAGCCGATTATGGCATAGAGATGTACATTAACCTGGATCATTCCCCATCTGTCAGCGATGCAATAGATGCTATTGTAGCTGGGTTTGAGTGCATCCATATTGATATTTCCCAGGCAAACCATGAAGCTTCACTCGATGACATAATTGAAGCGACCAAACAGGTTGTTCAGGCGGCTAAATTGACTGGGGCGCTGGTGGAAAGTGAACCGCACTATTTTGGCGGCAGCTCTAACTTGCATAAAGAAAAAATTGACTACAGCGAAATTAAGAAAACCTTTACTAAACCAGAAGACGCCAAGCATTTTGTTGAGATGACCGGTATTGACACTTACGCTGCTGCCATTGGCAATCTTCATGGTCAATATCCAGTGCCTAAGATGCTTGATTTAGAACTGTTACAAAAAGTACGCGATTCACTTAAATGTTATATAAGCTTGCACGGCGGCAGTGGCACGCCCGGTCATTATTTTGTCGATGCCATTAAGATTGGCGTTAGCAAGATTAACATAAACTCTGACATGCGCGTGGCCTATCGCAAAACGCTAGAAGAAGTGCTTAAAGCAGAACCCGATGAATATGCTGTCGTGAAGCTTATGAACAAGGTAATTAATGCAGTTCAAACAGTAGTGGAAGAAAAGATTGATATGTTTAATGCCAGCGGAAAGGCTGAAATATAATGTTTTTTTTGGCACTTGTTAAGTTGGCAAACGATTCTGAGGATTTAGATTTTTTTTCAAGGGAAATAATCGTTGCATTTTATATATTCGTAATAATTGCACTTTTAATATTTTCTTTAAATTTTGTACATGTTTTTTCAAGTAGTAAAAAAATAACTGCAAAACAGAAAAAAATTAGCCTCTGGGCACCTTTAATAACAATAATTAGTTTTGTAATATGGTTACTTTTCTCAACTACCTTAGATAGGCAACATACCAACAACATTACAACCGTGCTCGGGCTCATAACATTGTTAATGTTTATTTCTAGCCTATTGTTGGCAGTATTGATAAAATTATCTTTGAGAAATAAGAAGTAAAAAATGAAAGCGGTGGGATGACCGGAAATCAAAACTTTGATGTGCTTTGCGTAGGTGATGTCGTAACAGACGCCTTTATAAAATTGTTAGATGACCAGGCTAAAGCAACCAAAGATGAAGATGGTAAATGGCTCACTATTCCTTTTGGAGTCAAAATCCCATTTGATCACGCCGAGATTATTGAGGCGGTCGGGAATGCTAGTAACGCCGCTGTGGCGATGGCTCGACTAGGTCTCAAAAGTGGTTTTGTAACTAACGTTGGTGGTGATCAATACGGACGAGACATAATTGCCAGTTTACATAAGGATAAAGTCGACACTCGTTTTATACGAATTAACCCGGACAAGATTAGCAATTATCACTATGTGCTTTGGTACAAAGAAGAGCGGACTATTCTTATAAAGCACGAAGAATATGAATACCAGTGGCCGCATTTCCGCCCTTCTGAGATGCCAGAGTGGATATATTTCAGCTCAATTAGTGAGCATGCGCTAGATATGCATGATGATATCGCTGACTGGTTAGCAGCGAATCCAGACGTTAAAATGGCTTTCCAACCTGGCACATTCCAAATTGATATGGGTGTTAGACGCTTAGCAAAGCTGTATAAACATACTGAAGTCTTGATAGTTAATCGCGAAGAGGCAACAGAATTATCTGGTGGCGACCACGGCAATCTGCACAGCTTGCTAGATAAATTGCACGCCTTAGGGCCACGTATAGTAGTAATCACTGATGGGCCAGATGGCGCCTATGCCAGCGATGGCCAGCGCCGTCTTAAAATGCCGGCTTACCCAGACCCAAAGCCGCCGTTTGAGCGCACCGGGGCCGGTGATGCATTCTCAGCAACCTTTGTAGCGGCACTTATGAAGGGCAGTAATATTGATGGTGCTTTGCAATGGGGGCCAATTAACTCCATGAGTGTCGTACAACAAGTTGGTGCTCAAAAGGGACTTCTGTCGCAGCGACAGCTCGGCGAATATTTGGAACGCTCACCTGACTGGTATAAGCCGCAGCCCTTCTAGCGAGTATTCTCTGGACGATGCTACCCGTAGGTGTTATGCTTATGTTAAAGGCTGGAATAAAAAGATGTGTAAAAACCAATTCCACGTACAATCTAATAAATACGAGGCAGCGTTGTGTCTAAGTTGCTAGCTGAGTTACTCGGTAGTCCTGAGCCGGCTTTTAGCTTGCAATTGCAAGAACTAGAAAAGGCCTGTGGTCATCCCGGCGCTGACGTGCGCCTAACAGCCGATGTATTGCAGAAAGCGCATCAAGCTGTGCGAAGCCTAGGTTTAGATCCTGCTGATACCACTGCCAAGGAACTCTACCACGCGCTGATGTTACGAGTAGAACGGGATGAAAAGACGCTGCGCAAGCAGCTAGGCATAAGTGAAAAATCATCACTGCAAGATCTTGTTCCTCAGACTATTAAATTATTCGAACAGTTAAAGTTACCTCGCGGTGTCTGGGTACTGAAAAATAGCGTCGCTAAACGCCTTATTCATGCACACCCGCCAAAGCATCTTATGAAACAGCTCGGTTATCGTTCACTGGATTCTTTGTTAAAACGAGAAATGCCGGCCGCGATTATAGCGGCTGGGCTTGTCTGTGAAGATAGCACATGGCGAGAGCGATTCCATATGAAGTACAAACAATTGAAAGCAACTGACTACGAAATGCGCAATGTCCAACTGGTGTTGCTCAATTCCAAAAGGTGGCAACAATTTTTTGATAAACAACCAAGCCTAAAGCGACGTCTGATTCTGCCAGTCCCTGAACTAGGCACGTTAGTTATACTACCTATGGACGCGACAGTGCTACCGGGTGCCGGTTTCGCACTATTCTTGGCGCTGGCATATCACATCAACAAACTTCGCTCGCTCAGTGCCCAGGTCAAGCTACAGCAGGTTAAACCACAATTTGGTAGTAAGGCTTTGGCGATTTGGAATGGCCAGAACCTACCCTTAGCTCTCGTTGCCAACCAGCCTATTCATTTTGATGTATTGCAGCGCTATGTTGCCAGTGTTTCGCCTTCTTTGTACCCGGAACTACTTGATCCTTATATGCAACTAGAAGATTTGGAGCAAATATCTCCGGAAACGCTGCTAGTTAGTGTTGATCCAAGTTTCAGTTTTTGGCAGGGTATTAGTGCTAGTGGTAGCAATAGTAGCGACGGACCCGTGTCGCTGCATGCCCTTGATGCCGCCGCCAGCTTCTGTAATAAGTTGGCATTTGAGAAACGCTCACTTGGCTATATGCGCGAAGCGCTTGAGCAAGAATTGCTGTTTCGCTACGTACGAACACCGCGGGTACTGGAGGATGTGCTGAAAAGGATAGAAACAGACACAATACCAACAACATCTATGCTTGGAGTATTTGCATGATGGCGGCTGGCAAGAAACACACGAAGCGTCTGCAATACTCCATCTGCATCTCTGGCGCCGCTGCAGGCAAAACTGTCCTGAGAGATAAGCAGCTAGCCGAAGATCTTGGAACTGCAATCGCAAAAGCCGGCCATGTTTTGACGACTGGGGCGACCGTAGGGCTACCATACTATGCCGCATCAGGTGCTAAAAAAGCCGGTGGTACAAGCGTTGGCTTTTCGCCAGCGAGCTCGCTACGAGAGCATCTGAGGAAGTACCATCTGCCATATGAGTGCTTTGATTTCATTAATTTTACTGGCATGAATTACGTCGGCCGCGATCTGTATCTTGTGCAATCAAGTGATGCTGTTATTACGGTCGGTGGGCGTTTCGGTAGCTTACACGAATTCACTTCTGCGCT
Organism: uncultured Candidatus Saccharibacteria bacterium; assembly: GCA_964584265.1. Lineage (GTDB taxonomy): Bacteria > Patescibacteriota > Saccharimonadia > Saccharimonadales > CAYVSP01 > CAYVSP01. Next base: position 7,998 of record CAZOZI010000001.1, read on the forward strand.
AGAAGCTGGCAAGCCATGCGGTGTTTTAGTGGGTAGCGGCGGCACAGCAGACCTTATCCCGACACTGCTTAGAACACTTGAGCCACCACGAGATGAAATAGTGGTCTACGATGACGACCCAGAACGACTAGTTAAGCGCATTATCAAGATTATTGATAAAGAGTACGAAGACCTGCGCGAACAGCTGGCTTCCCGTGATGAACATTGGTTCTTAGAAAAGCCAAAACTACCTAGAACAGGCTAATGTTATGTATACTTCCCACAAGGAGAATTCTATGAAAACAAATCAAAAAGGTTTCACAGCCATTGAAATAGTACTCATTCTAGTTATTGTCGGAGTTCTCAGCTTTGCTGGATGGTATGTTTACAACTCCCAAAAGAAGACCAATGATACCCTTAATAAAACAGCTCAAGGCCAAGGCGAGGCTCAGAAAGCAACCACAAAGGCAACACTAACTCAACCAAAAGACGAAACAGCTAATTGGCTGCTCTTTACGTCGAAGCAAAAAACCTACAGTTTTAAAGTGCCAGACGGCTGGAAGCTGACACATCAAACCGATAGTGATCTGGCTTATGCTACTGGTCAAGATCTAGCGTATAAGGCTGGTACCAAAGCCACTGTAGTAGAAACTTCCGGCGGAAGAGATGGTATATATGGCTTTTCGATTTCTTTTGACGATAACGAAGTGACTAGCACACGTAAGTTTACTGACTTTAAAAATGAAGGAACTTTTGTGACAAATACTGGTTTAAGCGGCACTAAGTATAGCATAACGTTTACTGACGAATCTCAAGGAATTGGGCCTCCTAAAGGATCGGTTGAGTATGCTTATTACTTTGTGAAAGATGGGAAAGCTATGTATGTTGACTATATTCAGGTACCAGGCGCACCCGATTCGCTAGCGGTAGCTGAAAAGGCCATCAAGACCGCCCAACTTCTGTAGACTTGCTACAATTAAAGGATGGCCTTATTTAAGCTGAACGCGGAGTTTAAGCCGACTGGTGATCAACCGGCGGCGATTGCTGCTTTATCGCAGGGTTTGAAGAAAGGTACCAAAGAGCAGGTGCTGCTTGGAGTTACTGGATCAGGCAAGACTTTCACCATGGCCAATGTTATTGCTGATATTCAAAAACCAACTCTGGTTCTATCACATAATAAAACCCTAGCAGCTCAACTATATAGCGAGTTTAAAGCTTTTTTCCCCAACAATGCGGTGCATTATTTTGTCAGCTACTTTGATTATTATCAACCAGAAGCGTACATACCACGTTCGGACACCTACATTGAAAAAGACTCGCAGATTAATGAAGAAATCGATCGCCTACGTCACGCGGCAACTGATGCGTTACTTTCACGTCGAGATGTGATAATTGTCGCCAGTGTTAGCTGTATCTACGGAATTGGCTCAGTTGAAGATTATGGCAACTTAGCAGAAAGCATTAAAAAGGGTGAGCGCAAAGTCCGTGACAAGTTCTTGCGTCATTTGACTGACATCCAGTACCAGCGTAACGATATTGACTTCCATCGTAGTACCTTCCGGGTGCGCGGTGATGTAGTAGATGTTTTCCCAGCTGGCGAAGAAATGGCCTATCGAATTGAGTTTTTTGGCGATGAGGTTGAGCGCATTACTAGGATTGACCCGCTGACCGGCGAAATTTTATCAAACCTTGATGAGCTAAGAATCTTCCCAAGTAGTCACTACGTTACGCCCGAGACCAAACTTAAAGCGGCGCTGGGCAGTATTCAGAGTGAACTTGATGAAAGACTCGCCTGGTTCAATAAGCAAGGTAAGTTGCTTGAGGCTCAGCGTCTGCAGCAAAGAACTAAATTTGATCTGGAGATGATGGAAGAAACCGGTTTTGTAAAGGGCATTGAGAACTATAGCCGATACCTCACCAATCGAGAGCCCGGTGAACAACCAGCCACGCTGCTGGATTATTTCCCAGATGATTACTTGTTGTTTATTGATGAATCTCACATGACGATGCCACAAGTGAGGGGTATGTACAACGGTGATCGAGCACGCAAAGAAGTGCTTGTGGAGCATGGTTTTAGGCTTCCGAGTGCGCTTGATAACAGGCCACTAACGTTCACCGAATTTGAACGGCATATCAACAAAGTTGTCTACGTTAGTGCTACACCGGCCGACTATGAATTATCCCGAAGCTCCAAACCTATTGAACAGGTAATACGCCCGACCGGACTACTTGATCCTCAAATTGAAGTTCGTTCCATTGAAGGCCAAATTGACGATTTAATTTCGGAAATTAAAAGGACCGTCGATAAACGCCAACGCGTATTGGTCACCACGCTCACTAAACGTATGTCCGAAGATTTGACAGAGTATCTCAAGGAACTGGACATTAAAGTAACATATCTGCATAGCGATGTTGAAACACTGGAGCGTACTGATATTTTGCGTGATTTACGCTTAGGAGTTTATGACGTTGTGGTAGGCATCAACTTGCTTCGCGAAGGCCTAGACTTGCCAGAAGTGAGTGTAGTAGCCATTTTAGATGCTGATAAAGAAGGTTTTTTACGAAGCGAGCAGGCACTTATACAGACTGTGGGCCGGGCAGCCCGGCATATTGAGGGACGGGTACTAATGTACGCCGATCATATAACTGGTAGCATGAAACGAACCATTGATGAAACGAACCGCCGCCGCAAAATTCAAGAAAATTACAACCAGGAACACGGCATTACACCAACAGGTATTTCTAAGACAATTGAAAAGGGCTTAAGACCGGATCTACCCGAAGAAGCTAAGAGGGCTAGATTGGATCTTAAGAAAATACCCAAAGATGAATACGGACATCTGATCAAAGATCTAACATCTCAGATGGAACTAGCATCAGCCAATTTAGAATTCGAAAAAGCTTCCGAGCTGCGCGACATCATTGCGGATATTAAAAGTAAGCTTTAAGCGGCCTCTGCAAGGTGGACATTTTTAAAATCAATCGCTTTGACGTTGTCATCAACACGCACAAGTTCATCCCGCAAACCTCGTTGTCGAGTCAGCCACTCCTGGTAAATCTCTTCACTAATGCAGTCTAGGTGACCGCCATGCTGTGATTGAGTTGGCATGCTATTGTCTACCACAACTCCTGGATAATCTTCGAAGTCGGCCGCCCACTTTTCTCCTTGACTCATAATATCGCCTGGCAGGTTTCGGAGGTGCATCATAGCATTTTTTCTATTTATCAATCTTCCCCAATGCCCTGTTTCGTCGCTGATAAGTACCGGTATAGATCGTACACCCGAATGAATACCCTGCCAGCTAAGATCAACAGTCTTTCGGTACTTAAGCAAATAAGGTAAAGCAATTCCGCCAAGGTGTCGTCTTAGTGCATCAAGCTCATTGCCGGGCTGACGGCGCATCTCTCTAATAAGTTTCAATGACAAGCCCTCATTAAAACAAGTCACAATTAGATCACTATATAATACATTCATACCATTAGCTGGCGATAAAGCCTTGAAAGCCATGCCTTTCATACCGGCTTGTGAAATTCCGCTATAACTTGTTACGTCCGGTTCTTGTTCATGTTCTTCTTGAAGCGCCCTGACTATCTGAAGCATATTATGGCCACTACGCCCAATTCCTAGTTGTCTAAATCTTAGCTCGGTGCTTATAAAGTTTACTGGGCGGCCTTCCCCCAACACGGCAAGCATCATGCGTTTATTAATCCCGCCGATGCGAGTAAATAAAGCAGTTGTCATTGCTTCTGAAACATCTGTTGTGCGCTCAATAGGCTCACCAGTTTTTGTAAGATACTCTGTTCCATCAGTCATAACGATGCGTCTGGTCGTAATTTGTCCAACTTTATATGGGGTCGGCTCTTTAACAACATCCATTGATTTGATTCGGGCGTCGAAAGGGTCAATGACTAATGGTGAGTATGAGTGTAAAACATCGGGTTCTTCGTATGCTTGTTCACCGCACTCAACCAAGTATTCCGCTGGTAGAAGCTCAGATGTAGGGGTGTTTGTCAGAGCCATTTCATTACTTTGTCTGTTAGAAATCTCGCTTATTCTTATCGTATGCCTCAACACAAGCTTTGTAAAGCACGATTTAACAGTTTTGATATACTTATGTAAATGGCGGAGTTATCGCATAAAGACATCTTAAAATTGGCTAGACTAGCTCGGCTTCATCTGACCGATGAGGAAGTTGAAAGGTTCCAGTCAGAAATTAGCGCAATCTTGGGTTATGTTGAGCAACTTCAACAAGCTGATACAAAAGGTTTGCAACCGACTTATCAAGTTACAGGACTAAAAAATGTAATGCGACCTGATGAAATAAAAGACTATGGTCCGAAACCAAAAGATTTGCTCAAGAATGCGCCAGCTACAGAAGAAGGACATTTTAAGGTTAAAAGGATATTTGCGTGAGCCAGTGGCCTGCTATTGCTGTAATTGCCAAAGAGGTTCAAAGCGGGAAGCTCAAAGCGACTGATCTTGTTGACAAAGCGCATAAAACTATCGACCAGAAAAAAGAGTTTAATGCAGTTCTAGCCACCATTAAGGAGCGCGCCCAAACCCGCGCCAAACAAATCGATGATAGTGTGACAAAAGGCCAAAGCGCTGGTCGCTTAGCCGGCGTCCCTTTCATTGCCAAAGACAATTTCTTGACGTTCGGTAGCGAGACAACCGCGGCTAGTAATATTCTTAAAGGGTTTGAGGCGCCTTATCAGGCGACTGCGATAGAAAGCCTCGAAGCTGAAGGAGCCATCTGTGTGGGTAAGGCAAATCTTGATGCCTTTGGTCATGGAGGTAGTACTGAAAATAGTGACTTCATAATAACAAAGCATCCATTAGATAAAACACGCGTTCCTGGCGGTTCTTCAGGCGGGTCAGCGGCTGCCGTTATTCTTGGCATAGTACCGTTTGCTCTTGGTACTGATACAGGCGGTTCGATTCGCCAACCAGCTGCTTTCAGTGGTGCTGTGGGTTATAAACCAACCTATGGCTTAGTATCACGCAGTGGCATTGTAGCAATGGCCAGCAGTACTGATACAGTCGGCCCGCTTGCATGTTCGGTTGAGGATGCCGCATTGGTACTTGATGTCATGGCTGGCAAGGATGCGCTTGATAGCACTACCATTGATCGCGACAAGCTAGCATACATAAACTTGGACGAAGATCTCAAAGGAAAAAAAATCGGAGTTATAGAGGAGTATTTTGTTAAAGGGCTTGATAGTGGAGTAAGGAAACAAATCGAGGCAACGATAGAAAAGTTGCGCCACGCTGGCGCAAACGTAAAGATGGTAAATCTTCCGTCCTTACCATTAGCATTGGCTTCTTACTACATCATAATGCCAGCCGAAGTGAGCAGTAATTTGAGTCGGTATGATGGACAGCATTACGGTTTTACTCATCCAGATGCATCGACACTTGAAGAAAGCTACAGCTGGTCCAGAAGCGAGGGGTTTGGCATAGAAGCAAAGCGCCGAATTATGATTGGTACATATGTTCTGTCTAGTGGCTACTACGACGCCTATTACAAAAAGGCCCAAACAGTGCGTACCAAACTTATTCATGAATTTAATGCAGCATTAGACCAAGTGGATTTTCTAGTCGGTCCAGTAGCGCCGACAACTGCGTTTAAAATTAGTGAGAACATACATGATCCTTTGCAAATGTATCTACAAGATATAATGACCGTCGCTCCTAGTCTGGCTGGAATTCCGGCAGTCAGTCTGCCGGCTGGGATGCATAATGGCTTACCGGTCGGCATTCAATTGATGGCTCGTCGTGGCGACGATCGAAAGCTGCTTGGTCTGGCCAAGTCTACAGAGGAGTTGCTAATATGAATCAACTAACGATAGTTGAATTCGCAGGCTTGGGTCTGCTAGCCCTTCTGCTATTGTTCCTATTACTCCGTCGTGTACCACGTCGTCCAAAGCAACGCTACTTTGTGGCTCATTGGAAAGAGCTGCAAGCTTATTGCAAGGACAAAACAACTTGGCCAAGAGCAATCAGTGAAGCTGACAAATTGCTAGACAAAGCACTCAAGAAACGTCGCTTCGTGGGCAAGAGTATGGGTGAACGTCTCGTATCAGCACAGCACAGCTTAAGTCAAAATGATGGCGTATGGTATGCACATAATTTATGTAAGAAAATTTTAGCCAATCCGGCTGCTAAACTAAGGGAGACTGACGTAAAGCGTGCTTTAGTTGCTTTCCGCTTGGCACTGCGTGATATTGGTGCACTTCCCCACGAAGAGGAGATTGAAAAGTGAGTGCAGTCGATACAAAAAAGACCTATGTACCCACCATCGGCATTGAGTGTCATGTGCAGCTTAAGACCAAGACTAAATTATTTTCTACTGTTGCCAACGATTCCCGACAGGCTTTGCCTAATACACTAATTAGCCACATTGATCTAGGTATGCCAGGTGCCTTGCCTGTTCTGAACGAAAAAGCGGTTGAATATGCTGTGCGAGTGGCTTTTGCCTTAAATACTCACCCGCAAATGCATAGTTTTTTTGAGAGGAAGCACTACTTTTATCCAGACTTGCCTAAGGGCTATCAAATCACACAACTGAGCCAGCCGATTATTGTAGGTGGCTACGTTGAGCTCGATGAAGGAAAGCAAAAGGTCCACCTCAATCGTGTACAACTAGAAGAAGACGCCGGCAAAAATATACATCCTGCCGGCAAAGACTATAGTCTGGTTGACTTGAATAGGGCTGGCACACCGCTGCTTGAAATTGTTTCAGAACCCGATATGCACAGCGCGCACGAGGCTAAAGCTTACGTGCGTGAACTCTACTTGCTGATGAAATACGCTGGTGTCTCTGACGCAGATTTATACCATGGCAATATGCGTTTTGATGTTAATGTCAGCGTCAGTAAAGACACACAAAAACTTGGCATACGCACTGAAACAAAAAACCTTAATTCGTTTAGGAGTGTTGAAAAAGCAGTTGAATTTGAAATTAAGCGTCAAATTGAAGAACTTGAAAAAGGTCGTGAGATTATCCAGGAAACGCGCGGTTGGGATGATGCCAAGCAAAAAACGCTATCTCAACGGGGTAAGGAAGAAGCACATGACTATCGTTACATGCCAGAGCCAGATATTCCACCACTTGAACTAGATAGCACCTTTGTGAAAAAAATTCAAAACGATATGCCGGTGATGCCTAATGAATGGCGTTCAAGGCTTGAGGGTTTGGGTTTATCAGAAAACAACATTGAAACACTTATGGAAGCTGAAGTTGATAACGAGTCGCGTAACTATTTGTCGCTTATTGAAGCTGCTATGTCTGACAAATCACAAGCAGTTAGCTTAGCCAACTGGTTTGTTAATATAGAAATTCCGCTCCAACGAGATGGTAAAGCAAGTAACGCACTTACCAACATCCGTCGTGCTGAGTTGTATCAGGATGTATATTCATTGCTTAAGGAAGACAAACTAAGTGCCACCAATGCTAAATCGCTAATTCACGAGCTGCTAACTTCAGGCTTAGACCCAGATAATGTGGCGTTGTTCGCTAAAGACCAAGGCTACCTTCAGGTATCGGACGAAGCAGCCATTGAACAGATTGTTAAGGACGTCATAGCTGAGTATCCGCAGGCAGTCGAAGATGTGCGCAAAGGCGAAATGAAAGCCGTTGGCTTTTTAGTCGGACAAGTTATGAAGGCCAGCCAAGGCGCGGCTAATCCGCAGCTTGCCCAGAAACTCCTCAAAAAACAGCTTGGTGTATAATCAGAACAATGGATAGTGAGACAATTTTGGTGATAATCCTTTCCTGCACTCTAGCGGTGTTTCTTGTTGTTGGTATCATAGCGCTGTTAAAAACCATAAAAGTTCTTAACACCATGCAGCGAATCGCTGATAAGGCGGAGCGCTTTGCAGAGAGCGCAGAAGCAGTTGGTGAGTTCTTTAAAAAAACCAGCGGTACGTTTGCAATTACTAAACTGCTCTCAAATATTACGGATTATGTTAAACGAAAGGGTAAGGAGGAAAAGAGTCGTGGCTAAGAATACGAAAAAATGGGCACTTGGGGCCTTGCTAGCTGGTTTAGGCGGTTACGTGGCCGGTATACTCACTGCTCCCAAAAGTGGCAAAGAGACGCGTAAAGATATTGGTCAAGCGGCCAATAAGGCTAAGGCTGATGCCGAGCGTACACTCAAACAGCTCCATAGCGATTTAGATATTTTAATCGAAAAAGGCAGACAACAAGCCAAAAACATGCAGACGGCCGCTAAAGAACAGCTCACCAAGCTTCTAGATAATGCTCAAAAGGCCAAGGAGAAAGCGCGCGTTTTACTGTCGGCTTTGCATGAAGGCGACACGGATGACAAGGATCTGAAAAAGGCAATCAACGAAGTTAACCAAGCACTTGAACACCTAAAGGACTATCTAAAAAAAGAGGGCACGACCACCAAATAAGGCTAATTGCAGCGAAAACAGCAGCAAGCTCTATACGCTATAATAAACACACATCATGACGGAGGGAAAAGAAAAAAAGACAAAGCTATCTAGTAGTGACTTTGTGCATCTGCACAATCATACACAATATAGTCTACTTGATGGGTTGACCAAAATACCTGAGCTAATGGACGCAGTCCAAGCTATGGGCATGCATAGCGTCGCCATTACGGATCATGGGACACTGTCAGGTCTAATTGAATTTTATAAAGAAGCCAACGCACGATCAATCAAGCCAATTCTCGGTCTTGAGGCATATATGGCTGTACGCAGTTTCAGCGATAAAGATCCAACCAAAGATAAAAATAACTTCCACCTAACCCTGCTGGCTATGAATCAACAAGGCTATCAAAACCTGATGAGGCTGAGCACAATAGCTAATTTAGAGGGCTTCTATTATAGACCACGTATTGACCATACTCTTTTGAAGAAGTACAGCGAAGGGTTAATTGTTTTGAGCGGCTGCATTGGCAGTGAAGTTGGTGATGCTCTAAGGCAAGCACAGTATGAGGCAGCCAAAAAAATAGCTCAGTGGTACAAAAGTGTATTTGGTGATCGCTACTATCTAGAAGTCCAGGATCATGGCCACCCCAGCCACCCGACTTATTGGAAAGAGCAAGAAGCAGTCAACCAGCAGTTACTTCAATTAGCTAAAGAATTAGATATCGCTTGTGTTGTCACTTGCGATGCGCACTATCTGCGTCGTGATGATCAAGAAGCTCATGAAGTTCTCTTATGCGTTCAAACTGGTTCATTTTTAAGTGACGAGGGACGCATGAGTCTTAAAGATCTTACATTGCATGTAACTGATCCCAAAGAGGTTATTAAACGGTGGGGCAAGGAAAATCCAGAGCTTATCACTAACACTCACGTGATTGCTGAGCGTTGTGAAATTAAATTAGAGCTTGGCAGAATCCTTATCCCGAAATTTCCAGTACCACAAGGCCAAACCGAGCGGTCACATCTGGAATTATTGACATACCAGGGTCTCGCTTGGCGTTACGGCGGCATGGCAGAGAGCAAAGCAAAAAAACTTACTAAAGAAGCGGCAAAAAAAACATTATCAGATGAGGTAAGAGAGAGGGCGGAATATGAATTAGGCGTTATTGAGCAAATGGGTTTTTGTGGTTATTTCTTAATTATTGCCGACTTTATCAACTGGGGAAAGAATAAAGGCATTGTGTTTGGGCCGGGACGTGGCTCGGCGGCTGGTTCAATTATTTCTTATGCCCTTAAAATAACTGAACTTGATCCCTTGGCTTATGATTTGCTGTTCGAGCGCTTCTTAAATCCAGATCGCATTTCTATGCCGGATATCGATATTGATATTCAAGATTCAAGGCGTGATGAAGTGATCCAATATTGCGTGGACAAGTATGGAACTGATCGAGTAGCCAACATTGTGACGTTTGGCCGTATGGCTGCTCGAAACGCGGTCCGTGATGTAGCTAGGGTGCTACAAGTACCCTATGCTGAAGCTGACAAGCTAGCCAAAATGTTGCCTCAGCCTGTCCAGGGCCGTCATATACCTCTCTCACAATCTTTGAAACAAGATAGAGATCTCAAAGAGGAATATCGTACTAACGAGTCGGCCAGACGAGTCTTTGATCTGGCCATACAGCTAGAGGGTACCATCAGAAGTCATGGCGTGCATGCTGCTGGTGTGGTTATTGCACCGGATGAAATTGTAAAGTTCACACCTCTTGAAATGGCTCAAAAAGGTGTCGTCGCAACCCAATACTCCATGGGACCAATTGAAGATCTTGGTCTACTCAAGATGGACTTTTTGGGGCTTTCTAACCTGACTATTATTAAAAATGCATTACGCATTATCCGTAAAGTCTACGATAAGCAAATAGTCATTGACCAAATCCCGCTTGACGACGCCAAGACCTATGAACTATTCCAGCACGGAGACACAACAGGTGTTTTCCAGTTCGAATCGGCAGGCATGAAGCGCTACCTTAAAGAGCTCCAGCCCACCGAATTTAATGATCTAATCGCTATGAATGCCCTGTATCGTCCTGGACCAATGCAATGGATAGAGGAGTTTATCGCTCGTAAAAACGGCAAGCGTACTATTACTTATTTGGATGAAGTTATGCGTCCGGCCTTAGAGCCAACCTATGGCATCATGGTTTACCAAGAACAGGTTATGCAAATTGCTAAAGACATGTGTGGATTTAGTGGCGGACAGGCTGACACGTTGCGCAAAGCGATTGGAAAGAAAAAACGCGATGTTATGGCCAAGCTGAAGCAAGAATTCATTACTGGCGCAACAAAGACGTCTGGTGTAAAAGTAGCGGTCGTAGAGAAGCTATGGGCCGAGCTGGAGAAATTTGCAGACTACGCTTTCCCGAAAGCCCACTCATCATGTTATGCCACCGTAGCGTATTGGACAGCTTACCTTAAAGCAAATTATCCACCTGCTTTTATGGCAGCGCTTATGACCAGTGATTTTGATAACACAGATCGTTTAGCCATTGAAATCAATGAATGCAAGCATATGGGCATAGAAGTATTGCCACCTGATGTAAATGAGTCGTTTGTTGAATTCGCTGTGCTAGCTAAGAGCAAACAAATACGTTTTGGCTTAGCGGCTATCAAGAATGTTGGCACTGCTGCTGTCGAAGAGATTTTGCGAGCTCGCGATATAGACCACGAGTTTGCCAATTTAGAGGATTTTTTCGCTAAAGTGAATGCTAGAATCGTAAATCGGAAAACAATTGAGAGCTTAATTAAAGCTGGTGCTCTGGATAGTTTTGGCAAACGTACTAAGCTACTATCCAACCTCGATGCGTTGTTGGCATATGCTAGCCGGGTTCAAAAGGCTAAAGTTGCAGGGCAGACTGACTTGTTTGGCGATGATGTTAATACCAAGACAATGCATGCTTCACTTCATTTAGAAAATAGTGATATTGAAATCAATGCCGCAGAGCTACTGCGTTGGGAACGCGATCTCCTTGGTATTTATTTGTCGCAACACCCGCTTGATCAATTTGAGACATTGCTGGGGGAGCAAACAGTACCGCTCAATGAACTGCAGCCAAGTCAAGAAGGCAAACGTGTGACAGTTGGCGGAGCAGTTACAGATGTGCGAGAAGTTACTACTAAACGAGGCCAAAAGATGGCATTCGTTAAACTAGCCGATAAATTTGGTGAAATTGAGCTCATTTTATTCCCTGGCAACTATCAGCAACAAGATATCTGGGAAAGGGATCGTATTATTATCGCCACAGGGAAAATAACTTCACGTGATCGAAATGGTGCTGCTTTAGGAGAAGTGAAGATTCTGGTTGATGATGCCCATGAAGTTAACTTAAATGAAGCCAGCGGTGAACAATTAATGGCGACTTCGTCCAAAGCTGTAAAAGGCCCGGGGGCTAAAGTATTGTATAAATCGACCCCGACTAACAGATATAACAACGTACCAACACGAGTTTACTTGCGGCTAATGAGTGGTGAGGATCAAGAACTGCTACTTTCGTTAAAGCAAACTATTGATGATTACCAAGGAGATACTGAAGTAGTGCTGGTGCTTGGCGAGGATAGTAATAAGCAGGTTATCAAGCTGCCAATGCGTATCAATAGTGCGCCGCGAGTGCTTGGTGAGCTACAAAGTCTCTTAGGTGAAGCAAACGTTAAAGCAGCCTAACGGATTGTGCCAGCAGCCTGCACCAAAAGTATACAGAGTCCCAAAAAACTAATTAAAGTTACGTCAAATAGTGGGTGATGAAGCGCAAACCGCTCACCGTTTTTAAATACCCGACGCAAGCGCAAGCTGTGGCGCAGTAGAAGAGTACCCAAGCCCACTACACCAACTAAAACTACTAAACTATTTATCCAAGGCATCTTGCCCTTCGTAATTAACTGTGAGTAGGTGACTGGTTGAGTTTTAGGTTCGGCTTTTGTTTTTGTGTCGCTGGTTGGTGCTGACGAAGTGGTTGGGCTCTCAGTTGTTTTCGCTGGTGTTGTCTCACTTGCTGGTTGTGGCTCAACCTTTGTTACTTTCTGTTGAGGAGCTACCGCTTGGATAGGGGGGGCACTTGTAGCTGCGCTCAATACCTGGGGTTGGGCGTACATAGCTACCACAATAGTTTCTTCACCTTGAGTTTGATAATTACTAGCGTTAGCAATTCCAAAACCAACCTCACTGAACACACCATTAAGCAGGTTTTCGCGATGCGCTGGACTGTTCATCCAGCCGGTTATGGTGTCACTGCTGGTGTCAAATCCGTAGGCTAAATTCTCTCCAGCTTTCTGATAATGGTATCCGGTGTTGTCAATAAAGATCCAGGGCGGATTGCCTTCCGGAGTGTTGTGCGACCAATAATTACGTGCAGCCATATCATTGGCTTTGGCTTGTGCGGCACTTGTGAGTTTGTTGTTGATCGCGAGACCGCTTACGTGGTTAGCTAGCCTCTGTTGGTTAGTATCCTGTAGTAGTCCTGGGGTTGATATATTAGTAGCGTATGACAACACACCACGATGTACGGCATGTAAACTGAAGCTTACAAAGAAAATTGCTCCTAATATGGACAGCAAAGGCATATATGGCCAATACGTCTTTAAGAAGTGTGATGTGTGTTTTTGATGGTGGCCGTAGCGTTTTTTGTGATGCGGCGGACTGCTCGTCGCCATAATGCAATATATTATACCTTGTTAGGCGATAAAGCGCACATGGTAAAGTGCCATGGCGGCTGCTTGTGCTACGTTGAAGGACTCCTTTTTGCCGATCATTGGGATTTCAACCACTTTGTCGACAATCCGCAAGATTGCTAGCTCAATTCCTTCGACCTCACGGCCGACGAGCAATGCTACGTTAGATGGTGGATGATAGTTGGGCAAAGGCTGCGACTGCTTGGTCTGCTCGAGTGCACATAGCTGGAAGCCATCATCTTTAAGATGACTAATGAGTGTTTGCACGCTTTCGTAGTGTTCCCATTGCATAGTCTTTTCAGCGCCCAGAGCAGTCTTATGAATCTGACGTTCAATTTTAGCAGCAGTGTGAGGTAATCTAGTGTCCTTTGGGTGACTTGGGTAGGGCGTGTAGCCAGTAAGGTAGACTGTGCCTACGCCCAGGCCTTCAGCAGTGCGTAGCAGCGAGCCGACGTTATGGCAACTCCGGATATTATGAGCGATAAGGACAATTCGGCGATTCATAATTAATCTCTCTTATGCTTAAATAGTGGACGTATGAGTCAAGACGCCCGGGCCGATGAAGAACAAGCTACACAGCGTCGTGCCGCTATTCTAGGCATGACGTATTTTGACACAGCTGGCACTACCGATAAAGCGCTTTATAAAGACCTCTTGCCCGTAAGAGAATTGTATGATCTAAAAATTATTCCTTTGCAATCCGATGAACACTATATAAATTTTGGCGTTACCAATACCACTTCCCAGGCGACTATGAGTAATCTGCGGCAACGCTTTCAAGACCAGCAAATTACTTATGCGCTGATTTCTGATACTGGCTTTCGTGATTACCTGAAGCTGTATGATCCACCCAAAGAGGTCAAATACCAGGATATCAGTGTCTCGTCGTTTGATGTCGCACAAGGTATCGAAGATGTTTCAACGACGCTAGCGCAAGTACATGCCGATGATTTATTAGCCTACCTAGTAAAGCAGGCCTATCAGCTCAAAGCATCCGATATACACTTGGAATGTCAAAAAGAAGATGTACGTGTTCGTTTACGGGTTGACGGTGTATTGCATCCCATTGCTAGGCTTGCGGGCGACAAATACCGTCAACTGCTCTCTGCCATTGCTATCGTTGCTAACATTTCAACTAATGCTCCAGAGGCCCAAACTGGTCATATCAACAAGGAATACACACTTGCTACTGGTGAAAAAGTTACGGTAAATCTGCGCGTTGAAACTGTACCAGCCGCTTTTGGGCAAGATGTGGTGATGCGTCTGTTCAACCTTAAATTAGAACTGCTTAAACTTGATAATTTAAGTCTCAGTGAGGCTGAACGCAAAGTAGTAGATGATATTATTCAGCACCCGACCGGTATGGTTCTTGTCGTAGGTCCCACTGGGTCAGGTAAAACCACTACCTTATATTCTCTAATCAATACACTTAATACACCTGAACGAAAAATTGTAACACTTGAGGACCCTATTGAGTATTTTATGCCTGGAGTAGTGCAGATTCCGGTTCGAGGCGACCAAGACAAAACCGGCTTCGCTGAAAAACTGCGTGCAGTGTTACGTCTAGACCCTGATGTAGTTATGGTTGGCGAAATTCGTGACCAAGACACGGCTCGCACTTCCTTGCAGGCTGCCCTGACTGGCCAGTTGGTCATGAGTACCTTCCATGCCTATTCTGCAGCGGCGGCTTTGACTCGCATGCTCGACGCCGTCGGCATCAATCCATTGTTTGCCTCGGCAATGCACTTGGTTATGGCTCAACGGTTGGTGCGTCGGCTCGACGAAAATACTAAACAACCATATCAAGCAGACGAAGCGCTCATCAAACAGTTGCAGCCTATCATAGATAGTCTGCCCAAACATGTAACGAAGCCTGATCTAAAAAAAGTTACATTCTACCGTTCGGGGAAATCTAAAGAGAATCCATTCGGGTACACCGGACAATTGCCACTGCGTGAACAACTGCAAATGACCCCAGGTGTGCGGCAAATTCTGCGCATGCCACCTAATGAAGTAACCACTGAGATGATTGAAAAAAAGGCCGTCGAAGACGGCATGCTGACCATGCTGCAAGATGGTCTACTCAAGGCCATTGAGGGGCTGACTAGTCTTGAAGAGGTGTATAGAGTAGTTGGCTAAACAATAACTTTTGCGATTGCTGGCACTAATCGTTTATCAAGTACGCTAGGGATAATACATTCTGGAGTTGGTTTTTTGACCAGGTTGGCAATTGCCTCAGCGGCAGCTATTTTGTGTTTATCTGTAATTTTTTTGACTCCATGGTCCAAAGCTCCGCGAAAAATACCCGGAAAAGCCAGTACGTTATTAATTTGATTAGGAAAATCACTTCGACCAGTAGCTATAATTGTGGCGCCACCTTTTTTTGCCTCATCAGGCATGATTTCTGGCGTAGGATTTGCCATTGCGAAGACTATAGAATTTTTATTCATGTTTCCGACATCTTCAGCCTTCAAAAGGTTGCCGCGCGACAAGCCTATAAAAATATCTGCTTCATGGATTGCGTCGCTGAGCTGTCCAGGCTTGATATTGTCAGTGAACTTCAATAAGAGCCTTTTCTCCTCATTCAAATCTTTACGAGACGGCACAATGATACCTTTGCTATCGACCATTAGAATATGCGGTTTAGCATAGAGGTATAATAATTTGGCAACAGCTACACCTGCTGCCCCGGCGCCGACCAAAACGATTTTACAATCAGACAGTTTCTTGCCAGTTATTTTACTAGCGTTAAGTAAACCTGCCAGCACAACAACTGCCGTGCCATGCTGGTCATCGTGCATGACTGGTATATCCAGCTCTACCTTTAGTCTATTCTCAACTTCAAAGCACTTGGGCGCAGCTATATCTTCTAGGTTAATTGCTCCAAAACTCGGCGCAATCGCCTTCACAGTTTTAATAATCTCTTCAGTAGTATGGACGTTTAGCACGATAGGGACTGCATCAATGCCCGCAAACTCCTTGAAAATCATAGCTTTACCTTCCATGATCGGCATACCTCCGAAAGGACCAATGTCTCCAAGCCCTAATACTGCCGAGCCGTCACTCACAACCGCTAGATTGTTGTTGATCCAAGAATAAGGTTTGAGTGCTTCGCGCCCTTTAGCAGCTTCCAGTGCTACACCACCCATACCCGGCGTATAGTAAGCGCTCAACTTTTCTCTTGTATTTAACGAGTCCCGAGCTATAGTGCTGATTTTACCTTTATGTTTACGGTGTAGTCTTTTTGAAATCTCGTAGATGTCCATTTAGTCATACTATAGCTACCTGACAGTGTATACTAGTAGACAAATAACTTATATTAGGATATAATAACAAACCAAGGAAACTATTATGTCTTCTTTGCCTTCAAATTTACCTTCTTCACTTACAGCAGAAATTATAAACGCGAACATTGAGACAATTGATCGGTGGGAACTGCTACCTAGCGCTGACCAACTAGCAGTTTTTTCTAGAGGTGTATTTGAGAGATGGTTGCTATATGTAGCGCCGGAAATTGATGTGAAACCTTGCTACGACATGAATCAACTGGACAACATTGTAGATCGTGCTTGGGAGGGTGTACCAACACAGAATTCAGGTAGTCAACCGGCTAGTTTCTCCAGGCGTAGTTCTATCTTATATTTGCCTTGGCATGACCTAATGGAGACAAGGACGTTTGATGCCACAAGCCACCCAGAGGCGGTACACGAACATGGAGAAACGGATGAAACGGATACTGTTCGAGGATTTCACCATATTGAACTTGTTGTGTTGCCTGATCAAGCAGTGCTGGAACAAATAAATAAGCCGGATAAATCTCTTAAAATTACTAATAGAGGTTTGAAAAGAGCTCTAATGCTTCAGCAATGGCGTCGCTAGTTGCAAATAACAGAGATGTAGTGTAAAATCGACGGGTTATGCAAGGTGTTATTAAAGAAATTGAGCAGAGCTTTAAAAAAAAGCAAGTTGTTGATGTAAAGTCAGGCGACAGTGTTAAAGTGCACCAGAAAATCCGTGAAGGCAATAAAGAGCGTGTTCAGATTTTCGAAGGACTTGTTATTCGTACCGATCGCAAAGACTCACACACAAGCCGAATTACGGTTCGTCGAATTGCTAGTGGTATTGGTGTCGAGAAAAGCTTTTTACTTCATAGCCCACTTATACTTAAGGTCGAAGTTGTTAAGCGGAGCAAAGTTCGTCGTAACTATCTGACCTATATGCGAGCTCGAACGGGTAAAGCCACCCGCTTAATCGGCAGCGAATTTGATAAGGAAGCCGTCAATGCCATCCACGATGAAGCTGCTGAAGCTGAGGAAGAAAAATTGAAGGAAGAAGTTGCTAAACAGGCTGAGGCTGACGCTGAAAAGAAGGCAGAAGAGGAAGCTAAGCTTGAAGCCAAGGCTGACGCTGCTATTCAAGCGCATGATCAGGTCGTTCCAGAACCCAAAGATAACGAAGAATAAAAGCGTCAGATTATTTGTAAAAACCACCTAAAGCGGTGGTTTTTTGATAGTATAGAAATATATGAGGGTTTTGGTTGGCGTTGATGAAGTCGGCAGAGGCAGTTGGGCAGGTCCGTTGTTAGTGGTGGCAGCCAAAGCCATAACTGTACTACCTAACGGTCTGAAAGACTCAAAAACACTGACAAAAAAGAAAAGAGAATCTTTAGTGGAGGCATTAACCACCAGCTGTCAGTTTGGTGAGGGGTGGGTTCAACCAGAAGAAATTGATGCCCATGGGCTGTCTAAATCGCTACGCATTGGCGTACAACGCGCCTTACTTGCTTTAGGCACAGGATTAATGGATGAGATTATCCTCGATGGTAATGTCAATTATTGCCCACCGGAGTTTACTAACGCACGTTGTGAAATCAAAGCTGATAGTTTATACCCTATTGTTAGTGCAGCTAGCATTTACGCTAAAGTTTTACGCGATCAGCATATGGTGCGCTTAGCTCGGTTCCATCCATATTATGGTTTTGAACAACACGTCGGTTATGGCACCGCACAACATAGAAGTAGCTTGAAGATCCATGGTGTTAGTAAAGTTCACCGCAAGAGCTATAAACCGGTACAAGCTTACATATGATCACATCGTATAAAACAGGCCACATAGCCGAGTCAAAAGCTGCCGAATACTTGAAGAGTCAGGGCTATAAAGTTTTGACTACTAATTGGAAGACGCGACACTGCGAAATTGATATTGTTGCCCAAAAGGATGCAATTATTCATTTTGTAGAAGTTAAGTACCGTGTTCGTAACAATCAGGGGAGCGGTTTAGAGTATATTACGCGAACCAAGCTCAAACAGATGCGGCTCGCTGCCGAGATGTGGGTAAAAGAAAACAATTGGCGACTAGATTACTGCTTAAGTGCTATTGAGCTGAGTGGTACAGATTTTAGGGTTACCAACTTTCTGCCGAACTGTACATAGTTTTTCAGTCACGCGTTGCATAGATAACCGATAATAAGCAAACCTTGCAAAAGGTGTTATAGTAGAAATATAGAGAGTAGATAAAGATTATGAGCGTACCAAACGCAATCCATACTATTAATCAAGAACCATCATCTGGTTGGTCCAGCTGGCATCATGGCATGACAGGTTTCCAGGAAGTCGGATTGATAGGAATACCCGATGAGCTAGATGGCTTTGAAGGCTACTACAACAAGCTTGACCCAAGAATTACGAACCCCTCTGACTACACTTTTGCAGAACTACGAGATGTGTTAGCAGGCGTAGAACCCGTTGAAATAAACCGTGATGCGGCATTACGGATGAGAGACAGATTTGATTCCACATGGCCACTAAGGACAGTTGTGCGCCAGTGGGCAACCGTCAGGTTCAGTGAAGGCGCCTTACGACGAAACGACAACGGAGAGGTAGTAGGCTCATTCGC
The DNA here is from genome assembly GCA_964584265.1 of uncultured Candidatus Saccharibacteria bacterium. Taxonomy (GTDB): domain Bacteria; phylum Patescibacteriota; class Saccharimonadia; order Saccharimonadales; family CAYVSP01; genus CAYVSP01. The sequence continues at coordinate 26,989 of CAZOZI010000001.1, forward strand.
GACTAATAAAGACAAACCGGTGACTAAGCAGACGCTCTACACTGTTAGGTTGTCACACATGGGCCGGGTGTCGTTGGGAAAGAGGTATGCAACGCCTCTGAAAGCCACAGCCAATAGGCGTGAAATTGGGCGACAGTACGTACTTGATAGATTTTTACCCGTACCTATAGCTCGCGTCTTCTACAGTGATGGTAACCATGAAACACGCCTACCCATTCAAGATTCGTATGCTACAGTTGCGAATCATCTCTCTAGTCTGTTCAAGCTTCTTGAGGCTGAGACTGCTGCTTAAAGAAAGCCTTGATGGCTTTTCGGTCGCGTTCCTTCCAGGCTGATTGCCACTCGACTATCTCAATACCTTGCTTAATCGAACGGTCTAAGGCTGGTGAATGTACGGAATGGAAAAAAGTCTTAAAGCTTGCCAAGAATTTCTTATCGCTGAAAGAGCGTGCAGCATAAATAGGCATGCGATAAAAGCTTAGGTCTGTACCGAGATTTTCAACCATCCAAGGCCAATTCTTTATCAACCACAGCCAAGTGCGTCGTTTAGCGTGACGGTTCAAAAAGCTATACGCCACCCAATATGCCACATCTTGGCGCCTCACGTCATCTGAGGTAATCATAGCCAGCGCTTGGTCAATAAGCTTAGGCTGTTTAAAACCAGTTATAGCAGCGCTTAGCGTAACACGTTCTTCACCTAGCGTAGAGGTATTATGCAGCTTCACTAATCTGGCAAAGGTTTTGGCGTTGCCGGTTCGTGCAACCGTGCCAAAAACAACACCGCGTAAATCCGGGTCTATACCTGTTCCTCTTACTAAAACACCTCTGTTGGTGCCGCTACGTAGATCTGGCGGAATATCCTTAGCATGCTTAATTTTAGCAAATAGCTGCTGGCATCGCTTTACAACCGCTGGTTCGTCAGCACTGGCTGCCAGGCCCAATATAATAGGCCTCAGTAGTGTGTCAAAATGAGATTCATTTTTCTTTCTTGTCCATCCAAGGCGCTTGAGCTGAGGTGCAACCAAATGGCGGATGTAGGGCTTCATGTTTTCACGCACCTCTTCGTCATCCATAGCCAGGCGGATTGAGCCTATTAGGGAAGTAATGATATCCCACACGGCGTAATTATCTTCACTGCGGTATGATTCCAGCAGATGTAAGACACTGATTGTATCAATGTAACCAGCCTTAGCAGCTTCGGTTGCGTCAGCTAATATGCCTAGACGATCTAGTGGCGAAAATTTGCCTTCACGAATCTTTTCGCCAAGTTTCTGCAGATAGCTCGCGTTGTAGGTGGTACGGTAAAAGCCACCCTGAGCACGATTAAATTTAAACCCCGCAATCGAGCGTGGTGTATATACGCTTGCAGCGTCCAACAGTGTTTCGGGCATATCTTCATTCTCGCTCAGCAAAGGTATTGACCAAGTCTGGCTATGGGTAAGGGCTGAAGTCGTCTTTCTGTTTGTAAAAAAGCGTTGTTGGTTAACTTTTATCTCACGTGTTTCAACTTGTACGTCAAGGAGCGGGAAACCACCTTGGCTTGTCCAGTCGTTCATAAAGCGACGCACTGGCCTTTTTGAGGCTTCTTCAAGTGCACTCCATAAATCTGTGGTATCGGCGTTCGCATATTCGTGTTGTTTTAAGTAATAGCGCAAACCTGTTTGGAAGGCTTTAGGTCCAAGGTAGTTATGGAGCATATGTATAACGCTGGCCCCTTTGTTGTAACTAATGGCGTCGAAAATTGTGCGTATCTCATCGGGGTGGTTAACAACAGCTTCAATCGGATGTGTGTTCTCAAGCGCATCTAATTTTAGGGCTTGTTGCTGTTCATCGACAATAAATTGTGTCCACATTTGCCAATAGGGGAACAACTTATCTACGGCCAGATACTCAATCCAGCTGGCAAAGCCTTCATTAAGCCATAAGTCTGTCCACCAGCGCATGGTCACTAAATTCCCGAACCATTGATGGGCCAGTTCATGTGCTACCACTAGAGCCACGTATTGTTTGTTTGCCAATGTTGAGTTTTTTGGGTCGACTAACATGGTTTGTTCGCGAAAGGTAATACAGCCCCAGTTTTCCATTGCGCCAGACGCAAAATCTGGCAAGGCAATCAGATCACACTTATCAAGAGGATAGGCAATACCGAAGTAATCGTTATAAAACTCTAAGCACTTAACAGCGACATCAAGCGCAAAATCAGTCAGAGCAACGTTTTGCTTGGTAGCATATGCCCTGACCTCAACACCATCTTTTGTTTTTTGCCTTATATACTCCATCTCGCCGAAGACAAAGGCCAGTAAGTACGTGCTCATTTTGGGTGTCTTTTCAAAGATTGTTTGTAGGCGTTTCTTGTCATCAAGAGCTTGTTTTTTTACTGGTGTATTGGATAGAACTGTCTGATTCTGTGGAGTACTGAGTGTCAGCTCAAAAGTTGCTTTGGCCTCTGGCTCATCAATGCAAGGGAAAACTTCGCGGGCATGATGGCTCTCAAACTGAGTGGCAATAAGCTTCTTATCTTTACCATTTTCCTTAAAGAAACAAGGGTACATGCCGTTCATTTGGCGAGTAATTTTGCCTTTAAAGTGCAGAGTGATGGTATAACGACCAGGATATAGTGTGGTTTTAGCATGTAAGCGCACTTCGTCGAATGAGCTATGGTGATTGATCCGGTCAATTGTAACTGATCGGTCACCAGTTTTTTCGTGATATGTAACGCTACTCTGCGTAATTTTAAGATCGTGCTGGTGAAGCGTAAGCCTCTTGCTTGGTTTGCCGACTTTTTTGCCACTAATAACTACACTGCCTACAAATTCCATCGCATCAGAATCAATATCTAAATTGAGACTGTAATGTTCTGGCACAAATTGAGCAAATAGACGCACAACTTTTTTCATCTTAGCTATATCTTAACAAATTAGGTTACGACAGGCCGAATTGACTTTTACAACACTGCTAGTTATTATGTATTTGTTAGATCCGGCCAGCAGGTCGGATTTTTTCATGCCTAAGTGATTAATAATTAATCCTTGCGTGTGTGGATGCAGCGCAAGGAAGCAGTGAGCAACGCAATAAGACGTACACAGAGTACGTTGAATGAGTAGCGCAATTGGTGACGCAGCGATGCGCCACAAGCATGAGCAGAGCTTGTTACTCTGCGACAAGGCAGGCTCATGCGACACGAAAGGATTAAAGTGGATTTGGATATTAAGCAATTAGCCTTGGCGGTCAAAACCATAGCCGAGGAGAAAAATTTACCCGAAGAAACAGTGCAAGAAGTTGTCGAGCAAGCCTTGGCGGCGGCTTATCGACGTGATTACGGTGAACGTGAGCAGGAAGTCCGCGTTCAGATGAACCTTAACACCGGTGATGTCACTGCATTTGTCACTAAAGAAGTGCTTGAGGACGTTCACGATCCGCACTTTGAGATTAGTGTCAAAGATGCTCAAGTTATGAAAAAGAATGCTAAGGTTGGGGATACCATTGAAGTTACTGAAAAGATTGAAAATTTTGGACGCGTTGCTGCCCAAACCGCTAAACAAGTAATCTTGCAACGACTTCGTGAAGCTGAACGTGAAATTATTATGAGCGAGTATGAAGACAAGATTGGCACGGTTATTAATGGCATCGTGTCACGGGTCGAAGGACGTTTGGTGCGGGTTGATCTTGGTAAAGCCCAAGGCATTATGCCCGGCAGTGAGCAAATTCAAACCGAACGCTACTATCCAGGACAGCGCCTAAAAGTCTTTTTAAAAGATGTTGAGCGTGGCTTTCGTGGACCACAGTTGATCGTGTCTCGAGGCTGTCCGGAGTTTGTCGAATGGCTGTTCCGCGGTGAAGTGCCGGAAATGGAAAATGGTGCTGTTGAAATTAAGGACATCGCCCGCGAAGCTGGCGTACGCACCAAACTGGCTGTTAGTAGTACTGTGCAAGGCGTTGACCCGGTTGGTACATTTGTTGGTGGTCATGGCACGCGTGTAAATGCGGTGATGAGCGAAATTGGCGAGCAGGAAAAAATTGATATTGTAGTTTGGGATGAAAACTCAATTACATATATAACTAATGCGCTAAGCCCTACTAAAGTCAGCGAAGTAAAGATGGATGAAAAAAATAAAAAGGCTGTCGTGATTGTGCCTGAAGACCAACTCAGTATTGCGATCGGCAAAAACGGCCAAAATGTTCGTCTAGCTAGCAAGCTAACTGGTTATGATTTGGATATTACGGCTGAAACTGAGAAAGCAACTGTCAAAGTAGAACCAAAATCTGAAACTAAACCAAAGACACCAAAGCTTAAGAAGAAAGAGCAACTAGAAAGCAGTCTACTCGAAGCGATTGAGGAGCACGGCGAGTAGTCAAATTATCCCAAGGGATTTTTACTGACATGAGCAACGATTCAACATTCCCTTTAGGAAACGATCTATTGCACATGGGTTTCTTTACCGTAGAACTAAGCAATGGTTCAACCTTTGATCCTCTTCACTATTTGGTTGCTGCACGAGAACATGAGTCTCTTGTAATCGATGGCATAGAGCGCTCCTGGGAAGACATATATAAGTCGGATTTGGCGCTTTTAGCGTATGATCTTATTTCGATTGGGAAGAAAGTAACGGATGATCCAAGTTTACGAGATGCAATCTTTATGTCTGTTCTACGGATTGCCGAAACTTTGCCGCCAGCTTATACGGAAGGCGGTCAGGACGCTTATGGCAGCTCAAATGGGCTTTTTTCATCAGTATTTTGGGTATTTTTTGAATCTGGCGATTATGAAAAAATGAAAAGTGTTTATGGGCAATGTAAGGACATTGTATCCGGAGAAGCACAGCACTACATGGAGCAAGCAGTAAAGGATCCCGAAGAATATAAAAAACGGCTTGATAACACAGAGTAGATAGATAAAATTAGCACTCTTGACCCATGAGTGCTAGTTGGTATAATAGGATTAGCGAAATATAGAATATTCGCCGAAGGGTAGGAAAATACATTTTATGATGCCACAGAGTCCTGACTTTCAGGAATTTTTAAATCACTTAACGGACAATGCGCTGGCCAGTTTGAAACACGCCGATGCCATTGCCCGTAGTTTTGGCAGTGCCTATATTGGCACTGAGCATTTACTTCTTGGAGTCTTGGCGCAAGATTCCAGCATGGGCGCTAAGATTCTCGGCAACGCAGGCGTAACGTTGGACCGCGCACGTTTGGCGCTTAATCTTACGCCAAAAACACTTGTTATAAACCTAGGGGCCAAAGGGCTCAGTGAAACCGCTAAATTAACACTTAAAATGGCTTATGATGTGGCTCAGGACTTCAACCAAGAGTTCTGTGGTACCGAGCACATCCTATACAGCGTTTTGACGCAAAAGAATGCACGGGCTACAACATTGCTGCGCGACATGAATGTGGACGTTGATGCCATGGTGAATGAACTTGAACAATTTCTTAACCGCCAGCAATATGAAGATGGCGGCAGTGGCACTAGTGAATCAAGGCGGCGAGTGGGTAAAAAACAGCGCAAAACGGCACTTGATTTCTTTGGAACAGACCTTACCGAGCAAGCTAAAGATGGTAAACTTGATCCAGTTGTAGGCCGGGAAGCTCAAATCCGCCGTGTAATTACTATCTTGAACAGACGTACCAAGAATAATCCAGTTCTAATTGGTGAACCAGGAGTTGGTAAAACAGCCATAGTGGAAGGCCTAGCCCAACGTATTATCGCTGAAGACGTACCCGACAGCCTGTTGGATAAACGCATAGTCATGTTGGATTTGGCTGGTATGATTGCCGGCACTAAATACCGTGGTGAGTTTGAAGAGCGGCTCAAGAAAGTTATGAGTGAGCTGGAAAACGATAAGAAAACCATTGTTTTTATAGATGAACTTCATTTGATTGTAGGTGCTGGAGCGGCTGAGGGTGCCATGGACGCCGGCAACATTTTAAAACCAGCTTTGGCTCGCGGTAAAATCCAAGTCATTGGCGCCACCACCACAGCTGAATATACTAAGCATATAGAAAAAGATGCGGCACTGGAGCGACGTTTCCAGCCGATTCAGGTTCCTGAAACTACTGTTCCTGAAACGCTGTCTATCTTAAAAGGCTTGCGCAAGCACTACGAGGCTTTCCATAATGTCAAAGTTAGTGATGAAGTCTTGGAAGATACGGTGACACTGGCCAAACGCTACGTTAATGATCGCTATATGCCCGATAAGGCCATTGATCTAATGGACGAAACAGCAGCTTATCTAAGGGTTGATAAAGGTAAAACTCCTCCAGAGGTACGTAGACTTAAAAAAGAACTAAAACTGGTAGAAACTCGCAAGGATGAAGCCAGCGATACCGAGGATTACGCCAAAGCAGCTCAGTATAAGCAGCGTGCTTCGCAAATAAGCGAAGAGCTGCACAAGTTACAATCAGGCGGCAAAGGTGCAAACAAGCTGACAATGCATAGTGATGATGTAGCCGAAGTGGTGGCTCGAATGACTGGTGTTCCAGTCACAAAGGTCATACGTTCTGAAGCAAAATATCTACTGAACCTTGAGAAACAACTTGGTAAATTCGTAATTGGCCAAGATGAAGCAGTCAGTGCGGTCGCCAAAGCAGTCCGCCGTAACCGAGCCGGCATTAGTGGTGGCCAGCGTCCCATCGGATCATTTATTTTCCTGGGACCGACCGGGGTAGGCAAAACCGAGTTGGCACGAGTACTTGCTCGAGAATTCTTTGGTTCAGTTGAGGCCATGGTCAAGATTGACATGAGTGAGTTCGGTGAGCGCCACACGGTATCACGTCTAGTCGGAGCCCCCGCCGGCTATGTTGGCTACGACGAAGGCGGCCAATTAACAGATAAGGTTCGCCGCCAACCGTATAGCCTGATATTGTTTGACGAAATTGAAAAAGCTCATCCAGAAGTTTTTAACATGCTACTTCAGATACTGGAGGATGGTGTCTTGACAGACGCCAAAGGCCGTAAAATTGATTTTAGTAACACCATTGTAATCATGACCAGCAATATTGGAGCTGAAAAATTGCAAAAGGAAGCTTCACTTGGCTTTCATGCCAGCGGAGCAAACGATCTCAAGGATTTGGCCCAGCTTCATAGCAACAACAAAGACAAAGTACTTGACGAGCTAAAAAAGACAATGCGCCCAGAACTACTCAACCGTATTGATAAGATTATTGTTTTCCGGGCGCTTACCAAAAAAGACGTGCTCAGAATACTTGATCTGCAAATTGAAGAACTTAAACAACGGCTTGTTAAACACGGTCTAGGACTTGAAGTAACGACTGCTGCTAAACACCACCTTCTTGAAAATGGTTACGATGCTCACAATGGAGTAAGGCCTATGCGCCGCTTGCTGCAAGATACAATCGAAGATCACATCGCTCTGGAATTGCTTGATAACCACTATGCCAAGGGCGATATCGTGGAAGTTGAAGCCAAAAACAAAGAACTTGTCTACAATGCCTCAAACGAATAAATCAAAAAGTGGCAACTAGCGCACTTCCTAAGCTATACTTTAACCTGTGAAAAGTACCTTTAGGCGAATAATCAAGGTTATATTTAGCCTGCTGATTATAGCCGCACTAGCTTTTGCTTGGTTACAAAAACAAGCCTTGTATGACTGGTGGCAACTACGACACTACCAACCATCTGCCACAATTACTCAAATAGCTAGCAGTGATACAATGACGGCCAAAGCTCAGCATATTTTTTATGTGTACCATCCAGAATTAGATGATAAGAGCAACTTCAGTAGCCACTGTGGCAACTACGGCGAGCAGACCATTGTGCTTGGGTGCTACAATCACGCAAAAGGCATCTTTATATATGACGTCAAAGACGAACGGCTACGTGGAGTCACGCAAGTTACAGCTGCTCATGAAATGCTGCATGCCGCCTATGATCGGCTATCATCAGACGATAAACAAAACGTCGATAACCTCATAAATCAGACATATGCCAATCTCCAGGACCAGCGAATCCGCACCAACATCGAGAACTATCGTAAGCAAGGCGCCGATGTTACTAATGAGCTCCATTCAATTCTGGCTACCGAAGTAAGTGATTTGCCAGCACCACTTGAGAAGTACTACCAGCGGTATTTCTCAAATCGTAAACAAATAGTTAATTATTCTAACGCGTACGAAGATACTTTTACGTCGTTAAAAGCACAGGCTGATCAAATATCCAACCAGTTGGTAAGCTTAAAGTCTACTATCGATACGCTTAAAGCTCAGCTAGAGCAAGAGCAACAGGCTCTCAATGCCCAGCGCCCGACTATAAATACTCAAGCAGAAGCTGACGCTTACAATGCCAATGTGCGAAGCTACAATAATCAAGTTGACCAGCTAAGCGCCTTAATTAAGCGATTCAATGATTTAGTAGCTCAACAGAATCAACTGGCTCTCTTGTACAAACAGCTCTATAGTGCGGTTGATAGTCGTCCGACTGCTGTTCCTCTTCAGTAATTTGATAAACTATCGCTATGGCCAAGAAACCGAGTGTGAAATTTGTCTGTTCTAATTGCGGAAGCATTGCAGCTACCTGGTCAGGCCGTTGCCATGTTTGTGGTGAGTGGAATACATTGCAAGAACAAGTCGATATAAGTAGTACCAGCGTTGGTAAAAGCGGCACTGCTTTAGTACCTAATGATGTTAGCAACCTTATAAAGTCTGATATACAAGCGAGGCTGAAGACTGGGATGAATGATGTAGATGTTGTGCTAGGTGGCGGTATTGTGCCTGGCAGCGTTACGCTACTCGCTGGGCAGCCCGGTATTGGCAAAAGTACCATATTGCTGCAAATAGCACAGCACGTTGCCGTAAGTCAGCAGGTACTCTATGTTAGCGGCGAGGAATCTGCTCACCAAATTGGTCTCAGAGCTTCGCGGCTCGGCCTAAAATCCAGTAAGTTGCAGCTAGCTACAAGTAATAGTGCCGACGATGTTGCCAGCACGCTCACTTCAGGCGAATATAAGCTCGTAGTTGTTGATTCCATCCAGACTATGAGCGTCAGTGGCATTAGTTCGGCAACGGGTTCAATTAGCCAAATTACCAATAGCACGCAACTATTAAGTGCAGCTGCCAAGCAATCTAATACTGCCGTTGTTATTGTTGGTCACGTTACCAAAGAAGGCTCCATTGCTGGGCCAAAACTCCTGGAACACATGGTTGATGTAGTGCTGCAGTTGGAGGGTGACCGCTATGGTGGTTTTAAACTACTGCGGGGCCTTAAAAACCGGTTTGGTTCGACCAATGAAACTGGTATTTTTGAAATGGCAGATGAAGGGCTCAAACCGGTCGAAAACCCCTCAGCAGCACTGCTGGCCGAACGGCAAATAACCGACGGTTCAGTAGTGCTCGCAACTATGGAGGGGTCAAGGCCACTTTTAGTTGAAGTACAAGCTTTAGTTAACCGTAGCTCTTACGGCTACCCCAAACGGGCGGCTAGTGGATATGACTTGAATCGCCTCAACTTGCTGGTAGCTATGCTCGAGCGTCGCACAAAACTTAACCTGGCTGACCAAGATATTTACGTCAATATCGTTGGCGGAATTCGCATAACCGAGCCAGCGGCGGATTTAGCAGTGGTTATGGCTATAGCCTCGGCCACCAAAGGCATGCAACTGAAAAAAAATGCTGTGGTGTTTGGTGAGGTTGGACTGTCGGGCGAAGTCCGTCATGTTCCGCAGCTAGAAAAAAGACTAGCCGAAGCCAACAAGCTTGGGTTCAATACTGCAATCGGGCCAGCTGTTCGGAGCGGTAAAAAACCGGCTGGCTTACAATCTGTCACAAACGTTCGGACTGCTCTAAATCAATTCCTTGAAAAAGAGAGCTAATTTCTACGAATATGAACAGTGCTCGAATGGCCAGCGCTGTCAGTAACTGTAATGGTGTGAAAGTTGTTGTCAGCCAGTATGACGGCACAATTTGATGCGGAAGTATTCTGGCACCCAGGTACTGAACTACCATCCTTAGTCACGCTGTATGTTGCGGTTCCGCCACTCCATGCAACATTCGGAGTATTGCCCACTCCGGTGGCATTATCGCTTGGGCTTGTGATGGTTAAAGGGCTGCCTCCACCTCCGGAGAAGGAAATTGAAGCTGCACTACTTGTCGAGTCATATAGGACACTATCAATTACTTGAACCGTTACATCCTGTGTGCCACTACCACTATAATTAAAGGTGAGCCCGTAGTTGCTGACTGGTCCAGTGATTTGGAACGATTTTACTATCTGACCACCTATTTTGACATTAAGAGTACCCGGGAATTGTGAATATTGGCTATCACTTAGAGGGTGTGTGCCGGCACTGGCATTGACATAAATTGTGCAGTCACCACTGCAACTAGAGGGTGCACTAGCTATATTTACGGAAGGGGGAGCGTCTCCGCATTGGTGGATGTCGTCTTTTTGTTGCGTTCCTCCGCTATTGGCAGCGCCAGCACCGTAGAATATATCTACCGAGAATGAATTTGAGTCAGCATTACCAACCGTCTTTTTAGCAAGAGCTGGCGTACAATCGGTCGCTAGCTTATTAGAGACAATATCGATCGTCTGGGGCCCAGTGTTTTTAGCGACGCCAGTGTACCAAGATGGGAACAAATCATTGGTCGGACTCGGTTCAATGTCGCCATAGTGGACATGATTTCGTACTACAAATGACGGTAAACTTTTGATGCCCGTAGGCTGAACCCAACTAACCGGTTTGAGATTGGCATGGGCTGCCACCATCCAGTCACGTGTGAGTGGAGTGGTCAGGTATTCCATGCCAGGGCCACCCAGATTTTTATTGCGGGTGTGGTTACCAACCCACGACACAACAGCATACTTAGTTGACCAACTTGTCATTAGTCCGTCAAAGCCATTATTAGTAGTACCGGTCTTTACGGCGAAGTGCCAACCATTTGGCTGGCTATGGAACTTATATGCACCAGGCAGGTAACTGGCGTTACCATCAGAAGCCATGTTATCGACTATGTAAGCCGCGTCCGGGCGGATAACTTGTTTGCCCTGCGGTTGCTTCCACTGGTCAATTGTTTTACCACCGCCGTCAGATATTTTCAGAATAAAAGTGTGCGGTATTGCACTCCCAAGCCGCGCCAAAGTAGCAAGACCATTGGCATGGTCATCAAGATGCAAGAATGCACCGTCGCCAATGGCTGATGCACCGTAGCACTGCACCGTGTCAGCTTGCGTGGCATTACTGATATCAATGCCTGGCTTGTAACATTGATAAGCCTTGTCAGTGTTAGGATCAGCCATCATAGCTGAAGCGGTCGATATAACTTTGTTAATTGAATTGACGTGGTCGGGACTGGAATCATTGGGTAGCGCTGACAGCATAGCTTTAACGGCCGGAATATTACGTGAACCACCTAGCGCATAACGCAGCGTTAGTGGTCCTGGCTGCAAGAAGTCATAGTCAGTCAAGCAGTTCCCATTGCCTTTAGGCGGGGGCGAGGAGTGATCGGTGCACGGGTATCCTGGTAGTGGTCCTTGGGTATCGTACATGACTGATCCGGCGCCTACGTTTGTATGATTATCTATCAAAGCAGCATAGTCGTACGGTTTGAAGCTAGAACCTGGTGGAATAAAGGCATCGTGTGCGTAGTTGATTTTGCCGTGATCTGGGTTAGTAAAATCCGTGCCACCGACCAGTGATACAACCTGGCCGGTTTGGACATCCTCTGCCACCATGGCTTCTTCGTCGGCCACTCCGCGGGTCAAGCTTCGAATATTGGGTATATTTTTGGCAACTAATTGCTCTGCCTTATCTTGCAGTGTCAAATCTAGCGTTGTAATGACTTTCCAGCCACTACGATTGACGGTGTCCGTGTACTTGGCTTCAAGTTCTTTGCGAGCGGCCAAGACAAAATATGGTGCTTTAATGCCTTCATAGTGAGTTGGTCGTGGTTTAACTTCAGCTACCGTATCAACTTTCTTTGCGTCATCACGCTCCTTAGCACTAATCATGTGCTGCTGCTCCATGAGATCAAGGATATAATGCTGCCGAGCCACTAGTGCTTGTTTATCAAAGTACTCACTGTAAGGCGAATAAAGACCCGGCGCCTTCGGTATGGCTGCTAACATGGCCGATTCACTAAGGGTTAGATCCTTGGCCGACTTCTGGAAATAATTGCGTGCGGCCGCTTCAGCGCCGTACTCAATACCACCGTAAGGTGCGGCATTCAAATAACCTGTAAGAATCTGGTTTTTTGAATATGAGCGTTCCAGTTCAACGGCCAGAATAATTTCTTTAACTTTGCGCGTAACAGTTTGCTGACTGCCAACGCCTCGAATTGTCAGACGTACGAGCTGTTGGGTTATGGTTGAACCTCCTTGTGTGCCTCCATGGCCAAGTGCATCGTTCACACCAGCACGGGCAATACCGCGGACATCAAACCCACCATGATGGAAGAAGTCTTTATCTTCTACTGCAACCGTTGCCAGTTTAATAGCCGGTGCAATATCATCCTCTTTCACTGGTATACGCTTCACCCCATTAACATCTTCCCACAAGAGTGTTTGGCCAGTACGATCATAATAGAGCACGCTGCCGCCAATATTGTTGCCAGAAATATCAGTAATATTTGGTAGGTCTTTTCTAAAGTAGGCAAATAAACCAACTAGCAGGATAAAGCCTGCCGCAATACTGATACCGATAACTTTGAGCGCCATGATAGCGCCCTCGCGGCTAAACCAGTAGTGATAAAGACGGGCTGGTTGTAAACGATACAAAAAGCGATGCAAGCGATCTTTGGGCATGCCAGATAAGCGAGTGGCCTTGCGTCTTTCGGCACTATCTCGGTGCGCCACGTAGCGCTGCAGAAGATTACGGTGTACTTTTATCTCCTTGCCACTCTTGGTGACATGTATATTCGAATTCCGGCGCTTGTTACTGCTTGCCATACTTAACTAAAATACCTCTTGGGCATTCGACTATTATAGCAAATTTAATGCATAAAAAGCAGAAGCATTATGGCAGAAAAGTATGACTGTAGTACACTTGAGTATTATGAACTTATCTGAAGAGTTACAGTGGCGGGGATTTGTAAACCAAACTACACTGGCAGATTTAGCACAACTTGATACTAAGAAGCTAACTTTTTATCACGGTTTTGACGCTTCGGCTGACTCGCAAACGGTTGGTAATCTTGCAGCCATGATGCTTGACAGAGTGTTTATGCGCCATGGAAACAAAGCTATTATTCTGGCGGGCGGCGCCACCAGCTTAATTGGCGATCCTGGCGGTAAAGACGTTGAGCGGTCCTTGCAAGACGATAAAACGGTTGCACAGAACATCAAAAAAGCCGAAGAACAACTCAAGCGTATCTTTAGCGGCCAAAGTTTTACACTCGTAAATAATCTGGACTGGACTAAAAATATGGGAGTGATTGAGTTTTTGCGCGATTACGGTAAGCATTTTTCAATAACGCCGCTTGTCCAGCGTGATTATATTGCAAAGCGTCTAGGCGAAGGCGGCAGCGGGATGAGTTACGCAGAGTTTAGTTACACCGTGCTGCAAGGCATGGATTATCTGCACTTGTTTGACAAATACGGTGTGACACTGCAACTTGGTGGTTCTGACCAGTGGGGTAATTGTTTATCGGGCGTGGAGCTCATTCGAAAAGCTCGCAGCAAAGAAGTGCATGCCATAACCTTACCGCTCGTTATTAATAAGGCCACTGGCAGAAAATTTGGAAAAAGCGAGGATGGTGCTATTTGGCTGGATGAAACCAAGACTAGCGTGTACCAATTTTATCAGTTTTGGCTGAATGTCGACGATAGCAGTGCGAGTGACTATCTTAAACTATTTACCGAATTGGATAAAACGGCGATTAGTAGCGTAATGAAAGATTTTGAATCTGATAAAGGTAATCGATTAGCCCAAAAGACGCTAGCTTATGAAGTCACTAAGCTCGTACATGGCAAGCAACGAGCTGACGCGGTTAAAAAGGTTACGAATGTTCTGTTTGGCGACGGTGATTTTAATGATTTAAAAGACAGCGAGATAGAAATGCTCAAACAAGAATTGCCCAAGGTTCCTGCCAAGAAAGATTTAGCAGACTCCATTATTGAAGCTGGTTTGGCTGCTTCCAAGACTGAAGCGCGTAACTTCCAGGCTGCTGGCGCAATTACAGTGAATGGCCAAAAAGTGGGCGTTAATCAGGAGGCGGTGTTTAAGTCAGGCGTAAATCTTTTAAAACGCGGCAAGAATAGCTTTGCTCTCATTGAAAAGTAGCCTAGACTTATGCGCCGCGTTGACCTGCTTGCCGGCAGAGCCCGCAAGGCCGCCAACGCTTTTGGCGAATTGCTGCGTTGCTATCTCCAGTACTCACTCACCGTACTCTCTGTACGGCTCGCTCCGTGCTTCGCTGACGTCTTGCACTTCATCCAAACACAAAAGTCTAGGTTTTGTTAGTGAGAATTTAAATTGATATACTGCTAGCCGCGATGTCCGAAAACAAAGTAACTGCTACTCAGTATAATGACCCTGCGCATAACTATCTTCACTACTGGGATGGGCGCGATTATGAGAATGCGGCTGAAGTTATCGCGATTAAGCGTCTTCTCAAGGGTAAACACTTTAAGCATGCTATTGATATTGGCGGCGGCTATGGGCGGCTATGTGTACTCTTAAAAAAGTACGCCACTAAAGTTACTCTGGCCGAGCCCTCACAACAACAGCTTGATATCGCTGCAGATTATCTAAAAGACTATCCTGATATTGAACGTAAACTCATGCAAGCTGACGATATGCCTTATGACAATGGCAGCCTAGATCTAATTACCATGATCCGTGTGATGCACCACCTGCCAAATCCGGCTCCAGAGTTCAAGGAAATTGCTCGAGTTTTAAGCTCTGATGGTCTTTTTATTCTAGAAGTGGCTAATTATGTGCATTTTCGCAATCGGCTTAAGCAAATTGCTAAACTCAGTCGCTTCCCATCTGAACCGGTCGATATACGCTCGGCGAAGCATAAACAAGCCAACGAAGTCCCCTTCGTAAACCACAACCCAAGAACCGTTATTAAACAGTTGGCCCATGCTGGCCTTAAAGTCGAAAGAACTCTTTCGGTTTCAAACTTGCGTAGCACGGCATTAAAGAAAGTATTGCCAGTTAAGGTAATGTTGGCACTTGAAAAGCCAATGCAAACAACCTTAGCTAAAATCTACTTTGGCCCCAGCACCTTCTTTCTGATCCATAAAGTCAAATAAACTATACTGTAGATATGACCCTTAATGACCCGCTAACGGTCGTCAAAGGTGTGGGCAAGGAGCTTGTAAAAAAGTTTGCGGTGTTCAATATCACCACGCTCGAAGATCTTATTACTAACTACCCACGCCGTTATGATGACTACTCTGCCATACAAACGGTTGCACAACTTAAACCGGGGACCGTAACTATCCAAGCTAGTATTAAGCAAACAAAAGGACGTTATGTGCGCCGTGGTATGCATATAACCGAGGCTATAGCGAGTGATGAAAGCGGCAGTGTACGACTAGTCTGGTTCAATCAGCCCTACCGCGCTGCTTCCCTAAAAGCAAATCAAGAATATTACATTTCTGGTGAGTTTGGGCTCCACTATCAACGCTTAAGCATACAAAATCCATCAATCGAGTTAGCAAGTAGTTTTCCGGTTAGTACTGCCCGGATCGTGCCTATTTACAGAGAAACAAAAGGTTTAAAATCTCACCAAATTCGGCGGATTATGCGAGAGCTCATGCCGCTCGTTCAAAATCTTCCAGAAACATTGCCAGAGTGGCTAGTGAAGGAGCAAAGGCTTATGTATCGTGCTCAAGCAGTCCAAATGATGCAATTCCCTGCCAATTCAAAAGCGCTGGCGGATGCAAAACGACGCTTAGGTTTCGAAGAAGTATTTGAGCTGAGCCTGGCTGCATTACTCAACAAGTACGAACTTCTTAAGGATCATTCACTCAAGATTCCATTCAAAGAAGAGCTGGCTAAAGCTTTTGTGGCGCATTTGCCATTCAAGCTCACTTACGCCCAGCGCAAAGTAGTGTGGCAAATTTACCAGGATATGCAGAAACCGCACCCCATGAACCGTTTGATAGAAGGCGATGTTGGCTCAGGCAAGACCGTAGTGTCTACAATGGCCGCACTCATGGCCATGGAGCAAGGCTTTCAGGTGGCTTTCATGGCACCCACAGAACTCTTAGCCCGACAACACGCTGATACAATTTACAGACTGCTAGAACCATTGGGCTACGCCAACCAATTGAGTTTATTGGTTGGTAGTTTAACTCCGACCCAAAAAAAAACTGCTCACGCAAGACTCAAAAAAGGTGATGTGCGTCTTATGATTGGTACGCATGCACTTATTCAGGAAAAGGTTGATATGCATAAACTGGGGCTAATTATTATTGATGAACAACATCGGTTTGGTGTGGAGCAACGTAAAAAGCTTCAAAGTAAAGCTGGGCATATGCCGCATGTTTTGTCGCTAACGGCTACACCAATTCCGCGGAGCCTGGCCTTAACTCTGTATGGGGAGCTGGACATTTCTATTATTGATACCAAACCGGCTGAGCGCAAACCAATTATCACTAAACTAATGCCACCAAGTGACAGATTAAGCTTGTACAAAAAAGTTGAAGAAGAGCTAAATAAAGGCCGTCAAGCTTTTGTGGTAACTCCTTTGATAGTTGAATCTAACACTATGTGGGCTCAGTCGGCCGAAAAAGTCTACGAGTCCCTTCGCAAAGGTCCATTCAAACGACGTCGCGTTGGTCTGCTGCACGGCAAGTTGAAAAGTGAAGAAAAGAATAAAACCATGGAACAATTTGTTAATCGCGAGCTGGACTTACTAGTAACTACTACAGTCATAGAAGTTGGTGTAGATGTGCCAAATGCGACCGTTATGATGATTGAAAATGCTGAGCGTTTCGGGCTGGCGCAAATACATCAGCTGCGCGGCAGAGTCGGGCGTAGTGAGCACCAAGGTTATTGTTACTTAATGCTGAGTGATGCAACTCAGCCAAGCCGACGTTTGCGTGCACTTGAGTCTATTAACGATGGCTTTGAACTAGCCGAACTGGATTTGGAACTACGTGGTCCTGGCGCAATTTATGGCTCGTCGCAACACGGTGCACTTGATTTGAGGATAGCTACGCTTAGTGATACAAAGCTTATTGCCTCAGCTCGCCAAGCCGCCCAACAATTTATTGATGACAGCGATGATTTGCTAAAATATAAGCACTTACACAAGCGCGTTACACAATTGCGAAGCGTTACTAACTTGAACTAAGGATTCTTTTTGTTATGTATTCAGGCACTACGCTCACTAAGTTTTCTGGCCGCATTGTTGGCGCGCACCAAAAAATTGACAGTGTGGCACGGCGCCATCTTAATAAACTACTGGACGATGAAAAAGTATTCCCTTCAATCCACCAAATCTTACAGTTTGAAGGTAGGAATGGGCCAGATGGTATTAAAACTAAAAGCCCAGCTCGCGATGAGCCGTGGCACTACTACAGCCCATTTAATGATGAAGAAGGTAAAATCTTTCATCTGATTGATTCTCACTATAGTCAACTTGTAAAACAGTTAAAAGAAGGTGACAAGGAACGTGCCGCCTTTGAGGCCGCTTGGCTGGCGCATGCTCTTGTAGATGGTCTGACACCCGCTCATCACTATCCGTACGAGGAAAAACTCACTGAGCTTCGTAGTGGGCAAGGTATCGAAACCCGTACAAGCTTTAAAGAGAAATTGGTTATGCACGGTGAAACCAGACGCGAAAAAGCAAAAAACAACTGGAAAATGTGGGGCGCCAGAGGCTTATTCACCACTCATTTTTTGTTTGAAATGGGTATTGCAATGCTCATAAAACCACTTAGTTTTGGCGAGGCAACTCCTAGTAAAAGTGATACTGAAGAGTTTGCGAAGCTTGGGTTAAGCGAATGGTTTAAGCGAAAAGCACGAGAAATTGCTGTGCTGGACATGTACGATGTCTACTATCGCAAGGGCTGGACACCGCGTTTAGCGTATCAAGTACGCCATAAGCTTGGCCCAGTAATTGTCCAGACGGTTACACTAGCGTGGTACGCAGCGTTGTGCGATGCTGGCGTGGTAAAACGGCCCGACTAATGCGTATTATTGCTGGGAAATTAGGCGGCCGGAATTTTGATGCTCCTAATGGACAGCGTACCCATCCCATGAGCGATAAAGTACGCGGTGCACTTTTTAACATGCTTGGCGATATTAATGGCTTATCAATACTGGACGCTTTTGCGGGCAGTGGCGCCCTTAGTCTGGAAGCCATAAGCCGCGGTGCTGAATATGTTGTAGCCATTGACATAGATAAGCGTGCTTACAACACCATGGTCAGCAATGCGCGAGCGCTCAACATCGATAAAAAGCAGCTTAGGACTGTGCGAGCAAACGTAAGCAGTTGGTCTGACAATAATGAGAATGAGGCGTTTGACATTGCGATTGTCGCGCCGCCTTATGATGATTTGCAACCTCCGCTTCTGGAAAAAATAGTGAGACATGCAAAAGATAAGGGTTTATATGTGCTTGATTGGCCTGGCCACAAGTCACCACCGGAGTTCAGTGGATTGCAACAGCTAGCTCAGCGCAATTACGGCGACGCTCAACTGGTCTTTTACCGCAAAACTTCGTAAACCTTTGTTAAAAATGCTCGTGCTTGCAAATTCGACCGCGCGTATTATGCTCACTAGTAGCACAATTAATCATAAGAGGATGGTATGGATAAAAGAGGCATGCGAGATGCGTTAGCGGAGCACCATAGGGTGCAAAAACACCGAGCTGAGTTCAAAGCAGTTACAGAAACGGATCCCGGTGTTCCAGAGCGTTCGCGTGGCTTAGACTCTCTCACACGGTTTAATAAAATTGCCGCTGACGTACAATTGATGCCCAGGCGAGAACCTAGTGTTACCGCAACAGATAGAGTTTTTAATAGATCATATTACCCAAACGGAATCCTGCTCGTACCTGATCCACCGCAAGGCTACAGCACATTGGGTGTTAGATGGGAATCAGATGTTATGCCTACACAAGGCCCGCTCGCTCCAGAACAAGTTAGCGCCCAAGTTATTTGGCTGGGTGTGCTTGCCGAAGGCGTTGCTCCAGAATTAACAGCTCGTAATTTTGAATACACTGAGCAATGTTATCAATGGATGTTTCGGGACGATCCTGAAAAACCCAAGCCCGAGCATTTAGTCGAACTAAATAAATTAGAACATTCACTAATTTTGTTTGAAAAACTAGTGAAGGCAGATCCTACAGCTGCGTATAAAGCAGGGATTTCTGAAAATTACATGGCAGCAATTGCAGCTAGACCCTAGTAGGTCTTTGCTACTCTTGAGCTTGTGGACGATAGAACAGCTTTGCTTGGTTTCTTAACCTATATTTTTTATAATGATGCCAATGCCGGGATGGCGAAATTGGTAGACGCACTAGGTTTAGGACCTAGCGGGGCAACCCATGGAGGTTCGAGTCCTCTTCCCGGCACCATTGACAACAATAAAAGTTATGCTAAAGTAGATTCCATGGTTATTCGACCGATCAGTATTAAGCGTTGGCATCATGCCTCTCACCGCCGTATTTTGCGAGCGGATGGCTTTGTGATGTTGCACGATCGTCAGAGTATCAAGATATAAAACACTAAACTTCCATCACAGGCTTATCTAGCTCAGCAAACAAGCTGAGCTTTTTTAATTTAAATGGACTAGAAAGATGACAGACTTACAAATCAGTACACAATATGAAGCTGCAAAAAACCTATATAGCAAACACGAACCTTTGTTAGTAGGTCGGTTTGTATTGGGACAAGATGATATACGCCTTCTACCCCTTAATCTAGACGATATATATAACCGCGTATTTGATTCATTCAAAGATAACCCTGGCAAGGCTATGGCATGGGCCAAAACTTTTGGCAAATTGAGTATAACCATTGCTCTTGATGGCTCACCAACAACTTTTGAGTTAGATCGAGCTAAGGACTACCCACCCGCTAATAGAGCTGAGTTAATAACGGACAAGCCTTATGCAATTTCTGAAATGTTCTACGCAGAAGATAAGGACTCACCTTTTACCTTAGTATTGTGTGATGATGGTGCCAAACGCACTGAGCTTAACCTTATTAAAGCCCTTCACATGGTTGACTATGGTTTGATAACTGGGCAGCTTTCACCAACCGAACAACCTGAAATCAGGATTGTGGCTGCTACACCGGATGAGCTTGTGCGAATAAGCAGTGATTTTGAGGATATAGGTTTAAGACTTTACGGAAACGTTCGGTCAGATAAAGATGCTCCAGAAGTCTTAGGCAGCGTATTGCCTTCTGCTGTACTTGAAAACTCTCAAATGGCGACCATGCTGCTAAACAATTCAGCAGAAGTGCCATATACCTTACCTGTATCTGTGCCCACTCGCGAACGTATTAATGTATGTGCCGCTGGTGTAACTACTGCGAAACGACCACACATCGGCCACGCCTTTCTCCTGGCAAAAGCATTGAGCGAACCTGCTTTTACTGGAGACTTGGTTGTTGAACTCAACGACCTTGGGCCACGAGTAGCGCAAGCCGTGGCATCCTTTGCGAGCCAAAATGCATTAACATTCGAAGAGGCAGCAACATCTATCTCAAGCGGAGCTGTTTCTATTGCTGATATTGAAAAAGCTTACATGGCTCGTGATACTAGACAAGCGGCACAGTCTTTACCGACTAATTTTTCCTTAAGAGCTAGCAATCGTTACTACGAGAACCTACTTACAGAACTTGCTCCTACTGATACAACCATACGATTTATCGCTAATTCAGACTTGGGTAGTTTAATGCAAGAGCTGGATGCCAAACCAGGTTCGCTACCAGTGTTTGGCGATAGCGGCATGGCGCTACTTACTAGTGTTGAAAATGAGGCAGTTGTGGTAAAAAGCGGTGGGGCACCTACATTAGCAGGCATTTTGGGTAGCCTATGCACTCGCTACGATATGACTTTTGCAGATAGCCCTAAACCGCTTGATGGTCGAAAGTCTAAGGTATTTGCACAGAATGGGCTGAACATAGCACAAGTTCCTGGTATGGGAGTGAGTATTGACTTTGATGTGGCCTCTGGGACTAAGGGCGATTCTCCTCTTATTGAAGTACTGAAGAACGTAGCGAACTACTACGGGTGTTCTGGTAAAGACTTCTTACTGATTTGTAGGAGTATGCTAGAAAAAGCATATTTTGTTCCAGGCGATGGCAATAGCCTTAATCCTAACTACGCGTCGAGTGAAGCACTAATGTGTAGCTTTGAAGCTGCCGCACAAAACCTGGCTTTGGGCGGGAGTAACGGCTTAGATCTTTACAAACCGCTCAAGCTAAAACGAGTAATGCCCATGGTAGCAAAAGAGTTATTAACGAGATTATATCCAACTTACAATCCTACTCGAAAACAGTCACCGCAGAGCTTATTAGCTTTGCTGGGATCTGATCCAGAACTAGGGTTTAGTGAGAAGCTAAGAGATTATGCAGCAAGCCATCCACAAGTTGACAAGACTATACCGCGAACATTCTATGAAACGGGCGATTACAAATTACTAGATGCCTTACGCTCAACAACCCCAAGTTTTGTGTTGCAAGCTCTCGCGCGAAAACTAGTGACAACATCCGAAGACGTTAGTGTGTTGTTATCAGGTAGTTTGCTGCAAGAAGTTCAACAAGCTATGGGGTATGAACCGTCCCAGTTAGATGTGTTTCTAGCGAAACTACAGAACAGCAAAGAAGTCTACTGTTATGATGGGTAGTATGTGTCCTTTTTGTGATCCTAAACAAAACTACCGATTCTTAATGGAAAAGAAACTGGTACGGGCTCTCTATGCCAAAAATCCCGCATGTCGCTACCACGTACTAATAGTGCCAAAGAGGCACATTAAACACATTGACGAGCTTACAGATGGAGAATGGGCAGAGTTCCTAGATATTGTGAAAACTATGGACATGACAATGCGCTCATTAGAAGAATACATAGGCTATAACTTGCTCTCTAACAATGGTGATGAGAGAATAAGACAAAGAGTAGATCACTGCCACATACATATGTTTCTAAGAACCAAAGACGAGCAAGACGATCCATTGATTAGCAAGCATTCTCCATTCGGAAAGGACCTTACAGCAGCCGAAAGAGCAAGTATGCTGAAGCTTAAGCAATTGTTGATTAAAACCAGTGCCCCACCTGTTACAATGGAATAAACATGGCTCTATCGACACAACCATATAAAGGCGCGAGGGATTTTTACCCCGAAGATAAACGTCTGCAAAAATATATGTTCGGCGTTATGCGTGATGTCGTCGAGCAATTTGGCTATGAAGAGTATGATGCGCCCGTAATTGAGCCATTAGAGTTATTCCTGGCCAAAACAGGTGACGAAATTGTAAACGAGCAAACCTACGCTTTTACTGACCGGGGCGATCGTAAGGTTGTAATTCGTCCCGAAATGACGCCGACTGTTAGCCGCATGGTTGCGGGGCGTCGTCAGGAACTGGCTTATCCGCTACGTTGGTATAGCATTCCAAACTTGTGGCGCTACGAGCGTCCCCAGCGTGGGCGCCTGCGTGAGCATTGGCAACTAAATGTGGATTTGTTTGGTCTTGAAGGCATAGAAGCTGAGGTGGAAGTCATCCAGGTGGCCGATGCAATTATGCAGGCGTTTAAAGCCAAGCGTGATACCTACACCATTAGGCTCAATAGCCGCAAACTCATGGACAATTTACTGACGGAGCATTTGCAGATTTCAGAGGTTGAAGCACAGACTTTGGCTAAGTTGATTGATCGCAGAGATAAGATGGAGCCAGAGAAATTTGTAGCACAAGTTGATGCTATTTTGAGTCCATCTGAGCGCGACGCTAGCAAAGGAGAGGAGTTATTGAAACTTCTAAAGGTTCAATCTCTTGATGAACTTCCACAAGAACTCCAGTCAAATAATTCAGTCAAAGAGTTGAAACTGCTCATTGAGCGCTTGAGTGAACTTGGCATAAGCAATGTTAAGTTTGAGCCAGCCATTGTGCGCGGATTTGATTACTACACAGACATTGTGTTTGAAGTGTTCGATAATAATCCTACAAATAACAGATCTATGTTTGGCGGTGGTCGCTATGACGGCTTGGTAGGCCTATTCGGTGTTGATTCAGTTCCTTCTATTGGGTTTGCCATGGGCGACGTTACATTGCAGAATTTTCTAGAAGTTCACAAGCTTCTGCCCCAACTTAAGCCTGAGACTGACGTTTATGTGGTGCTTATAGGCGATGTAGCCCAAGAAGTTCAACCCATATTAAAAGAATTACGGGAGATGGGCCTAAAGCTGGCAGTTGATTACAGTGGTCGCAAAGCCGACAGCCAAATCAAAGCAGCGCTCAAACGTCGTTTACAGTACGTTCTATTCATTGGCGAAAAAGAATTAGCTGAGGGCACATATACGCTTAAGAATCTTATAACTGGCGAGGAAGAACGGCATAGTCCGCAGAGGCTGGTAAGCATTATCAAAGACTATAGAAAAAGTTAGTGTAAGGTGTTATAGTAGCCTTTCATGCATGTAAAAAAGAATCTTGTTAAGGACAACGAAGCGGTAATTCAAATTGTCGCCAATGAGGCTGATCTTGCATCAATCAAGCATCATGTGCTTGAGCATTTGCAGAAAAAGGTTAAAGTTACGGGCTTTCGTGAAGGCAAGGCACCACTAGCCTTAGTTGAAAAAAATACTGATGAGTCCGTGCTGCAAACAGAATTTCTGGAAGAAGCAATTAATCATTTATACATGAGTGCTGCTAAAGAACTAAGGCTCAAGCCGCTGAGCCAGCCAGAAGTTTCACTGCAGAAATTTGTGCCCTACACTCAGCTTGAGTTTGAGGCTAAGGTTGAAGTAATTGGCGATATAACCTTGCCAGATTATAAAAAGATGAAGCGGGTAAAAAAGGCGGTTACGATTACGACAAAAGACGTTAATGAAGTGCTAAAGAGCTTGCAACTAAGAGCAGCTAGCAAGCAACCTGTCAGCCGGGCTGCTAAAGATGGCGATGAGCTAGTCATAGACTTTACCGGTAAAGATGCCAAAGGTGAGCCGGTCAGCGGTGCAGAAGCCAAAGACTATCCGCTGCTACTTGGTAGTGATTCTTTTATTCCAGGCTTTGAACCCGAACTAATGGGGCTCAAGGCTGGTGACGAAAAAACATTTACTATCAAATTCCCAAAAGATTACGCAGTTAAAGCGATTGCCGGCAAAGCCGTCACCTTCAGCGTTACTGTTAAAACTGTTAATGAAGTAGCGGAGCCGACTTTAGACGATAGTTTTGCGAGCAAAATCGGGCCTTTCAAAACATTGAGTGAGCTTAAGCTGGATATAAAAAAACAGCTCGGTGTAGAACGGCAAAATGAAGCTGACAGGCAATTTGAAAATGATCTTGTGAACGATATAGCTGCCAAATCGCAGGTCTCAGTACCAACTCGACTTATTGATGAACAAATTGATCTAATGGAGCAAGAAGAGCGTCAAAACCTTACCTATCAAGGCAAAACTTGGCCAGAACACCTGAAAGAAGAAGGACTAAGTGAAGAACAGCACCGTGAGCAAAAACGGCCACAGGCCGAAGATCGAGTCAAGGCTGGTCTAGTTTTAAGCGAAATTGCTGAGCATGAAGAACTTATTGTAACTCCGGAAGAATTGGAAGTTCGTCTACAGCTCCTCAAAGGTCAATATAAAGACCAAGCTATGCAGTCTGAGCTGGACAAACCAGAGAATCGCCGAGATATTGCCTCACGTATTTTGACTGAGAAAACCCTGCAAAAGCTAACTGAATATACTGGTGCGTAAACTATGTCTGAACAAAGTCATACATTTCCTCGGGAACTTCATCCATGGATAGGTGAGAATCACAGCGGCTTACCAATATGGCGGTGTATAGATGCAGCCGAGGATGCATCTTCAACGAGCGATGTTCACTATTACTTTTTTATAGACGGACTAGGGGTAGGCTATATTAGAGAGCTGAATGGTCTCTACTTTGCTTCCCGAGAAGGTGATGCAAGAGGTACGTTTATTGGTCCTTTAATACCTGAAGAAGCGGTTAATTTAGTTGAGAGTTACCAACCGACAATGGAAGAATAAATTAGCACTCTCACTTGACGAGTGCTAATTTATTGCTGTATACTTTTTTGCATATGAGTAATCCAACCAGTCAAATCTTAGTTCCAACTGTTATTGAAACTGAAGGACGCATGGAGCGCGCCTACGACATTTACTCACGGCTTTTAAAAGATCGCATCATTTTCATCGGTGACGACGTTAATCCGCACACTGCAAATTTGATTGTCGCACAACTTTTATTCCTCGATAATGACGATAGCAAGAAAGACATTTTTCTATATATTAATAGCCCAGGCGGAAGTGTTTATGACGCTCTTGCTATCTTTGACACCATGCAATTTGTTAAGTCTGATATTCAAACTTTCGGCATTGGTGTTCAGGCCAGCGCAGCCGCATTTCTACTAAGCAGCGGCACTAAAGGGAAGCGTTTCTTGCTACCTCATGCTACCGTCATGATTCACCAACCTTCCAGTGGTACACGCGGTAAGGTAACGGATCAAGAAATTGACTTAAAGGAAGCTTTACGTGTTAAGAGGCTAATGGAACAAATTATGGCAAAAAACACTGGCCAAAAACTCGATAAAATCCACAATGACATGGAGCGCGACTTCTGGTTGACTGCTGAAGAAGCCAAGAAATATGGTTTAGTGGACGGCATCGTCTCCAACCCGCCCAAACTTAGCTAAAATTCTCATGGTTTTAGATGACATTTTGTGTATGCTATTCTCGAGCATGAATGGAGTTTTGATATGGCTCATGAGTCAATAGACGTACGCGGGTTGAACTTTGTAGTCTTGCGCCCAAGGGATTTACCTGAAAGTGCATGGGATGAATATACTGAACTTGAACGACGTGGATACACAGCAGACTTTGCAAATCGAACGCCAGAGGAGATTGACCACTTCCTAGACGTTGATGGTAATCCTAGTTTTAAAGCTAGAAGGTTGGATCCAAACACTACAGTTGGCAACAGATTTTATGCGGGCCAAGAGTTTTTCAGCCCAAAACTGGTATTAGCTCTGACTGAACATGGTGATATGGTGGCATCGGCTTATAGTGTCGGGAATGTCTCGGGAGGATCTTCGTTCACTCGACAGCTCAAACACCTTAGTCCAGTACACAACTATACGGCTTTACACTCGGTTGTCGAAGCGCCAGAATTTCAGGAACGCGGCTTAATGGAAGTGCTTGTAGCCCTGTCGTTTCACGGCCTGCGCCGCTTCAAACCAAGTGCTGTTTATCCGCTTGTAGAAGAAAAAGACTTTTTGTTTCGGATGCAGAATATTGGCTATAGGCTAACAACAGAACAGCCAGAGCCTAAATCATATTTTGGAACTGTGGAAAATGGCCACCAGCCAGGCTGGCAGCTACGCTATGCGGTGCGCGCTGGGCAACTAGTCATTTGGAATGTATGGGGTTTGCCAGGTGGTAATGAAGCGCTAGAGCAAGCGCGAAACAACCTTCGTACGCAACTCTGAAACCAGTTGATTAATCTTAAAAACAAATAAGTTGTTGACATGAGAAATCTCATTGTTTAGACTGTACATTAAGAAGTAGTGTATGCTGGGCAGTGCTTATGTTGTCGTAAATAGAGCACTTAAAAACTCCCACTTAGTAATCTTCGCGCGAAAAAAGCCATTATTTAGCCAAGTTTATAAAGAAGGAGCAGTGCCAGCGTGCCCCGAGTAAAGACAACCTTACCTAAAAAACAAACACGTACTTATTTCAGTGATATAGATGATGCCCTTGAACTACCTAATCTGGTTGATCACCAGAATCGCTCTTTTCAATGGTTTGTAGAAGAAGGTCTGGGCGAGCTACTGTCTGAAGTCAGTCCAATTGATGACTATACCGGCACTAAATTGAGCCTAAGGTTCAAGGACTATCGTTTTGAAGCCCCAAAAATGACAGAAGCTGAGGCTCACGAGAACAACGTGAGCTTTGAAGCACCGCTAAAAGCCAAAGTTGAGTTAGTTAACAAAGTAACCGGTGAAGTAAAAGAACAAGAAATCTATTTAGGCGATTACCCATGGATGACCACTCGCGGTACTTTTGTTATAAACGGAGCTGAGCGCGTTGTTGTTTCACAATTAATTCGTTCAGCAGGCGTGTTCTTTACGGCTGATGCCCACGGTAGTACCAACCTGTATGGCGCAAAGGTTATTCCTGGGCGTGGGGCGTGGCTGGAGTTTGAAACTGCCGCCAACGGAGCACTTTATGTCAAGATCGACCGCAAACGAAAGATACCTGTAACCACGTTGCTTCGAGCTCTGGGACTGAGTGACGCCGAAATGCGTGAACGCTTTAAACACGTTGATCAAGGCAGCCTCAACTATCTGACTGCCACACTAGAAAAAGACCTAGCTAAGGGCAGCCAGGAAGCTCTCATTGAAGTTTATCGTCGTTTGCGACCAGGTGATTTGGCAACAGTTGATAATGCTCGCAGCTTGTTAGAAAACATGTTTTATAACTTCAAACGTTTTGATTTCAGCCGTGTTGGTCGTTACAAGATTAATAAGCGTCTCAATCTAGATGTAACGAATACGATTGAGAATCGTGTTATGCGTCTTGAAGATCTAGTGGCAATCGTGGCCGAAATTATGCGGCTCAATAACACCCAGGACCCTGCTGACGATATTGATTCACTGGCCAATCGACGCGTTAAGCTCGTAGGTGAGCTGGTGCAACGCCAATTCCGTATTGGCCTGCTTAGAATGGAGCGTAACACTAAAGATCGTATGAGTATGAGCGAAATCGAGACTGTCACACCTGCTCAGCTTATCAATGCCCGGCCAGTGGTTGCAGCCGTCAGAGAGTTCTTTGCCAGCTCGCAGTTGAGCCAATTCATGGATCAGATTAATCCACTCAGTGAACTTGCCCACAAAAGGCGCCTCAGCTCAATGGGTCCGGGCGGACTTAGCCGCGAACGGGCTGGTTTTGAGGTGCGCGATGCGCACGCTACGCACTATGGACGTATCTGTGCCGTTGAAACACCAGAAGGCGCTAATATTGGACTAGTGCTTAATCTGGCCAACTATGCTCGTATTAATGACTATGGTTTTATAGAAACTCCATACCGTAAAGTTATTAACGCGGTTACGGCTAAAGCTGCTGTTGGCCATATTGCAGCCGTAAATCTTGAGAATGAAAAAGGTAAGGTGCTAGTAAAAGCGGGTGCCAAGATTTCGTCAGAAGTCGCTAAGCGCTTGGCAGCAGTTAAATCACGTGCAACTTGGCCAGTCAAAGCTCGTGTAACCGACGAGGTTGTCTATTTGGACGCCGCCGGAGAAGAGAGCGCCGTTATTGCCAGTGCAGGCGAAAAAATTGATAACAAAGACTACTTTGTGAATGAACGCGTCAGTGCTCGTAGCCGTTTAGTGTCGGGTGAAATTGACGCCAACGAAGTTACGCACATGGATGCTTCGCGCCGCCAAATTATTGGCTCAAGTGCAGGTCTTATACCATTTATTGAGAAGAATTATGTCTATCGCTCCCTTATGGGTAGTAACCAACAGCGTCAAGCTGTGCCGCTCATCAAACCCTCAGCGCCTATTGTCGGAACAGGCATGGAGGCAGCGGTTGCACGTAATAGTGGACAAGTTATTCTAGCCGAAGAGGCTGGCCAAGTTCTTAAGGCTGCCGCTGATGAAATTGTTGTTCAGTATAAGAGTCGTAAAGCGACCTATCACCCATTGCACTATGTTCGCAGCAATGAAGGTACTAGCATCAATCACAAAGTAGCTGTCAGCACTGGCGATAAGGTTAAAGCTGGCGATGTTTTGATTGAAGGTATGTCTATTGAAAGCGGTGAATTGGCCCTGGGCAAAGACCTGTTAGTTGCCTTTATGCCATGGTCTGGCTACAACTTCGAGGACGCCATTATTATTTCTCGCCGTTTGGTCGAAGACGACTCACTAACCTCAGTTCACATTGTTGATTTCATGGTAGAAGTGCGTGAGACCAAATTAGGGCCGGAAATTGTTACCCGAGATATTCCAAATGTCTCTGAGGAAGCTCTGCGGCACCTTGACGAGGACGGTATTGTGCGTATTGGTGCAGAAGTGCACCCGGGCGATATTTTAGTTGGTAAAATTACACCCAAAGGCGAACAAGAGCTAAGCAGCGAAGAGCGCTTATTGCGCGCTATCTTTGGTGAAAAAGCTAAAGAGGTTCGTGATACGTCTCAGCGTATGAGTAACGGCAAGCATGGCAAAGTTGTTGGTGTAAAAGTTTTCAGCCGGGCTACAGGACATGAATTAAAAGCTGGCGTTATTATGCAAATTCAGGTTTTTGTAGCTCAAATGCGCAAAATTGCAGTAGGCGATAAGCTTGGCGGGCGGCACGGTAACAAGGGTGTTATTGCTAGGATTCTACCGATAGAAGATATGCCCTTTATGGAAGACGGGACACCGGTTGACATCGTTCTTAATCCGCTCGGCGTGCCGTCGCGTATGAACGTTGGGCAGCTGTTTGAAACGCACCTTGGCATGGCAGCTAAGGCCTTGGGGATGAAGGTAGCCAGCCCTTCTTTTGATGGCGTACTGATTGAAAAAATTCAAAGTCTGCTAAAAGAAGCTGGTTTGCCCGAGGATGGTAAACAGCAACTCTATGACGGACGAACTGGGCAGTCCTTTAAAGAGCGCACCACAGTCGGGTCAATGTATATGATCAAACTTAACCATATGGTGACTGATAAAATTCATGCTCGTTCAACTGGTCCATACACCATGGTCACCCAGCAACCACTTGGCGGTAAGGCGCAAAACGGTGGACAGCGCTTTGGTGAGATGGAAGTCTGGGCACTTGAAGCTTATGGTGCTTCCAACACGCTACAAGAGATGTTGACTATTAAATCTGACGATGTTTATGGTCGCTCAAAAGCCTACGAGTCAATTATTAAACACACCGAAATTGTTGGTCCTAAAGTTCCCGAAAGCTTCAATGTGCTCGTTAAAGAGTTGCAAGGCCTGGGCTTAAAAGTTGATTTAATGAGCTCTGACAAGTTGATCGATGCTGAAGCTGTGTTAGCCGAGAACATTAAGGATGAGGCCGAGCACCAACCAGCCCTGGAAGTGCCAGCAGCACCAATTTCTGATATCGATATCACGGAAGATGCCTCAGCTGACGAATTCGTGGTTATGGAGCTAGCAGATGATATACCTGCTACTACCGTAATCCCTACTAGTGATGGCGATGATAGCACGATAAGTATTACTGATGATGAAGAGCAGGAGGCAACGACATGATTCGACGCTATAACCATGGTACCAATATTGCTGACTTTGACGCCGTCCGCTTAGCTGTGGCTAGTCCTGAGGATATTTTAGAGTGGAGTCACGGTGAAGTTACAAAGCCGGAGACCATCAATTATCGAACCCAAAAGCCTGAACGTGACGGTCTATTCTGCGAGCGAATTTTTGGACCAGTTAAAGATATTAATCCTCATGATGCCAAATATAAAGGGGTTCGCTCACGCGAAGCCGCCGTTGACAAAAACGGTGAGTTGGTAACACGAAGCATCGTGCGCCGCGAGAGAATGGGGCATATTTCACTTGCTAGTCCGGTTGCTCATATCTGGTTTTTGCGCGGCACACCTTCTGCCATAGGGCTTGTGCTTGGAATGACCGTTAAAAACCTGGAGCGAGTAGCGTATTTTGCCAGCTATATTATAAAAACCGTAGATATCAAAAAGCGCGATGCTATGCTGGCCGATAAAGAAGCTGAATTTACGGCTGCTAAAGAAGCTATTCGGCTGCGCTATGAGAAAGAAGCCAAAGTTCCAGAGATTGATGTTAAGCAGCTGGCTGAAAAGCAAAATAAAGAAACCGAAGAGCTTACCAAGGACTATGAGCAAACAAAGGCCCAGCTTGACGCTCTGAACCGTTTTAACTTGATTAGTGAAACCGATTTTCGTAATCTGCCAGACGAAGTACAAGCACTAGTCAGTGTGGGAATGGGCGGAGCAGCCCTTAAGGAACTGCTAGACGAGGTAGAGCTCGATAAGTTGATTGCTGAGCTCACTAAAGAAGCTGAAGAAGCCAAGGGTCAACGTAAGAAGAAGATTATGAAGCGTTTAAGGCTGCTCGAGAGCATGCACCGCGCTGGCATCAAATCAAGCAGCTTATGCTTGAGTGTTTTACCAGTCATCCCGCCTGATTTACGGCCAATGGTACAACTTACTGGTGGTCGTTTTGCTACCAGCGATTTAAATGATCTATACCGACGTGTCATCAACCGCAACAATCGCCTTAAGAAACTAATTGAACTAAACGCGCCTGAAGTAATTCGCCGCAATGAGCAACGTATGCTGCAAGAAGCTGTTGATGCTCTGGTTGATAATAATAACGCGCGCAGCGGCCGTGCTGTGGCGGCAACTGGTCAAAGGCGCCGTCTCAAGAGCCTCAGTGATATGTTGAAGGGTAAACAAGGACGTTTCCGCCAAAATCTGCTCGGCAAACGCGTAGACTACTCCGGTCGTTCTGTTATAGTAGCTGGCCCAGAATTAAAAATTGATGAGTGTGGCTTGCCAAAAATGATGGCATTGGAACTGTTTAAGCCTTTCGTCATAGGACATCTTATTGAGCAAGAACATGCACACAATATTCGCAGTGCAACACGCATGATAGAAACCGGAGAAACGGCTGTATGGGATGCACTTGACGAAGTCATTAAAGGTAAATATGTATTACTTAACCGCGCGCCTAGCTTGCACCGACTCAGCATACAAGCTTTCCAGCCAGTATTAATTGAAGGTAAGGCTATCCAGTTACACCCATTGGTATGCAAAGGCTTTAATGCTGACTTTGACGGCGACCAAATGGCTGTTCACTTGCCTTTGAGCGATGAGGCACAAGCGGAAGCAAGAGATATCATGGCAAGTAACAAAAACCTCTTAAAACCGGCAGATGGCTCGCCAATTCTGCACATCGAGCAAGATATTGTGCTGGGCTGTTACTATCTAACATATGAAAAGCCAAATCGGAAAGAGATTAAACCCCGTAGCCTTGCTACGATCGCTGAGGCGATTATGGCTCACGATGCAGGAGTAATTGAGCTGCAAAGTCGTATCCGTGTCCCTATGCGTGGCAGCGTGCATGAAACAACTCTAGGTCGGCTTTTGTTTAATGAGATCTTCCCAGAAGACTTCCCTTTCCAGGATGAAGCAATGACCAAGAAAAAGTTGCAGCAGGTGATGGCGCAGGTATATCAGGCCTATGGCCAGTTGCGAACGGCAGAAATTGCTGATGATCTAAAAGATATTGGCTTTGCTTATGCAACACGCTCTGGGTTGTCAATGGGGATGGGTGACTTCAGCGACATTAAAGGATTAGATAAACTACTTGCAGATGGTGAAAAAAGAGCCACGGACATAAGTGCTCAATACGACCAAGGTTTTATAACTGAAGAAGAAAGACATCGTTTAACGGTTGATAACTGGCAAAGCGTTGATGCTCATGTGCAAAACGTTTTAAGTGAACAGTTTGCTAACGAAGATAGTGCAATGTCCATTGCGGTGGTATCCGGGGCACGCGGTAATATTGGCCAAGTTAAGACGGCCGTTGGTTTGCTTGGTATAACGACCGATGCAACCGGCCGTGCCATTGAGTTGCCGATTCGTTCTAACTACAAATATGGCCTCACACCGCTGGAATACTTCACTGCGACTCGTGGTGCACGCAAGGGTATGATTGACACTGCGCTTAAAACAGCTGATTCTGGCTATCTTACACGACGTCTCGTTGATGTCAGTCAGGATGTATTTACCCTTGATGAAGAGGCTCGTGACCCAGGTTTCGCACTATACCGTGAAGATGCGGATGAGATAGGCGTAAGCTATGCATCGCGTTTAAGCGGTCGCTTTGCATCTGAGACAGTCACCGGGCTACTCAAAAAAGGCCAACTTATTTCGCCAGAGGTAGCGGCTAAGATTGAAGGTGATAATAAGCTTGATGGCATACGTATCATGAGTGTGCTCAGTACTACAAGCATTCGCGGCATTACGCGCAAGTCGTATGGCATTGATCCAGCAACTGGTGAGTTGGTAGCTGCACACCATCCTGTAGGTGTTATCGCTGCACAGAGTATTGGTGAACCTGGTACCCAGCTTACACTTAAGACCTTTCACTCTGGAGGTGTGGCCGGTGAAGATATCACGACTGGGCTCCCTCGTGTCGAAGAGTTATTTGAGGTTCGCACACCCAAGGGACAGGCCTTTTTGGCTGATATTGCTGGCACGGTAAAACTCAGTGAAGAAGGCGACCACTACGCCGTCGAGTTAGCAGCTGACGAAGCCGAAAAAGTAACTCTTAAACTAGCTGGTCGTATGCCACAAATTAAGAATGGGCACGAAGTTACGATAGGTGACGTATTGGCTGCTAATGAAGATGGCTCAGAGCCATTGCCCGCCACTATTTCCGGCAAAGTGCGTGTCAATAAAGACCACATAGTCATTTCACCGACCAAGCAAAGCGTGTTGCGCTATGAAGTACCTGGTTTTAAGCAAATGCTTATTAAATCGAACGATAAAGTAACAGCTGGACAACGACTGACAAATGGTTCTATAAACTTGCATGATCTCATGCGTCTCAAAGGCATTGAGGCCACTCAACGCTATATCATGAACGAAATCCTAAAGATTTTTGCTTCTCAGGGTCAAAATATCGCTGATAAACATCTTGAAATCATCGTGCGGCAAATGTTTAGCAGGGTGCAGATTGAAGAGGCTGGAGACAGCGAATTTGTAGTTGGTGATATTGCCAGCAAGCAGGCGGTTATTGAAGCCAACGTGAAATTAAAAGCTGAAAAGAAAGAACCAGCCAAGTTCAATCAGCTATTACTTGGAATTACCAAAGCTTCGTTGAGCACAGACTCGTTCCTGAGTGCTGCTAGTTTCCAGGACACTACTCGAGTACTCATCAGTGCCGCCACTAGCGGTAAGGTAGACAAACTCTTTGGCCTTAAAGAGAATGTTATTTTGGGGCGCCGTATTCCGGTTGGTACGGGTTTTGGAGCTAAGCAAGAGGCTGAAGCGGTTGAACATGAGGAGTAAAACTGCTAGAATTACCCAGCTTCAAAATATGGAGACAGTATGCCAACCGTAAGCCAGTTAGTTCGTAAGCCACGTCGTAAGGTGACCAGCAAAAGCAAGTCGCCGGCTTTGATGCGTATAACGAACAATCTAAAAACTCGCAACTACGAAAAGCCAGCCCCTTTCAAACGCGGAGTATGTATTAAAGTCACTACTAAAACTCCTAAGAAGCCTAACTCGGCACTTCGCAAAGTGGCTCGAGTCAGGCTGACTAATGGCCATGAAGTTTGGGCATATATTGGTGGTGAAGGTCACAACCTACAAGAACATGCTGTTGTGCTTGTCCGTGGTGGGCGTGTGCCAGATTTACCTGGTGTTCGTTATCACATTGTGCGTGGTTCCTTAGATCTTCAAGGTGTTCAAGACCGTAAGCGTGGACGTAGCCTTTATGGCACAAAGAAAGGCAAATAATATGAGTTTGGATGGTGCAGCAGTAAGTAATCCCCAGAAACAAGTTGGTGAATTTACATGTTTAGGGGAAACCTGTCCTTTCTATCAGTTAGCAGACAGACACCATTTAGGCAGAGCCTATATATCTCCTAAATTCAGAAGAGAAGTTATTGAAAACTGTGTTGAAATTCAAGCTAGCTTAAAAAATAATCCTCATGTTGACGTACCGTGTGGCATGGCAGGTTTTATTGTTGATAAGGCTACACAAGGCCGAAGAGTGGTAATGTAATGCCTAGAAAAGTTACTAAATCACTAGTTCGTGATATTCAACCAGATCGTATTTATAATAGTGTGCAAGTACAACGGCTGATCAACCGAGTCATGTTGGATGGCAAAAAACAGTTGGCTGAACGTTTGGTCTACAACGGTATGCAAAAGGCCGCTGATAAGCTCAAGGTCAAGAATCCTCTTGAGGTGTTCGATCAAGCCTTCAAGAATGTCCAACCGCACATGGAAACACGTTCTCGCCGTGTTGGTGGGGCCAACTATCAGATTCCATTTGAGGTCAAAGGCCAACGCCAAAATCACCTGACAACCATGTGGTTTGTGCAATCGGCCCGGGCGCGCAAAGGCATGAGCATGGAAGAACGCATTGCAGCAGAGTTAGTTGAAGCTTTCAACAGCCAGGGTGCAGCCGTCAAGAAAAAAGAAGACACTCATAAAATGGCTGAGGCCAACCGCGCCTTCGCTCATTTCGCAAGGTACTAATTATGGCTTTGGAAACTAGAGTTGAAGGCGTATGTGTATTCTGTCCTTACGATTCAGAATTGGGAGGCAGAACACAATTTGCAAAAAAACAATTAGAAGAAAATTTGGCAAAAAACCCTTGCGCATATGTTAAAGAAGGACTGTGTAGAGCAGCGCAATTAACTGTTGGGATGACAGCAGCCTCAAGTGCGCTCGAAAGAGCCCAGATAATAACGGATAAAAGAGAGCCCATTGATGTCTATATTGACCTTGAAAAACAGAATCTAAGACGTAGCTTTAGGCGTAAGTACCCAAACATAAGTGCTAGAGACCTTAACACTTTAGTAAATAATCAGTTTTATGGTCCAGCATTTAGTGCGTTTCTGGCAGATAATGGCGGTGAAGCTCAAACAGATGGTGCACTGACAGAAATGTTAAAACAAAACCTGCCAGAAGAGGTTTAAAAAAAGTATGGCTGAGAAGAAATACTCACTAGAGAAGTTCCGTAACATTGGCATTATTGCTCATATTGACGCTGGCAAAACTACTACAACCGAGGGCATTCTCTATCGTACCGGACTAAAGCACAAAATTGGTGCAGTTCATGAAGGCGAAACAACCACTGATTGGATGGCCCAGGAACGCGAACGCGGCATAACTATTACGAGTGCCGCGGTAACTTGCTACTGGAAAGAACATAAAATCAACATAATTGATACACCTGGGCACATTGACTTTACGGTTGAAGTGGAACGTAGTTTACGTGTTCTCGATGGTGCCGTAACTGTCTTTGACGGCAAAATGGGTGTGGAGAGTCAGTCCGAGACCGTCTGGCGTCAGGCCGATAAATATGGCGTGCCGCGTATCTGCTTTATCAACAAGATTAACCAAACGGGTGGTGATTTTTACAAATCACTCGATTCGATTCACCAACGCCTCAGCAAACGCGCCTTACCTATCCACTTGCCAATCGGCTTTGAGCAGAGCGTCAGAGGTGTTGTCGACCTGATTGCAATGAGAGCATACACCTACAAGGATTTTACCGATCATGAACTGGTTGAAGAAGATATCCCGGAAGATATGATGGAAGAGGTTAAAAGATACCGCAGCCTCCTGATTGAAAATGCTGTTGCGGAAGATGAAAAAATTCTGGAAAAGTACTTTGAAGTCGGCGAGGAAGGGTTAAGTGAGGACGAGATCCGGGCCGCTATCCGCACGGCTGTACTAAGCGGTAAATTTTTTGCCGTAACTGGTGGTGATGGTCGCGGCGTCATAGTCGAGAAACTGCTCGACGCAATCAATGACTTTCTGCCCAGCCCGATTGACCGCGGGTCAACCTGGGGCACCCATCCTAAAAGTGGGGACGAGATTGAACGCAAGCCATCAGAATCTGACCCATTTGCCGCCCTCGCTTTTAAAATTGCGACCGACCCATTCGTTGGTAAATTAGCGTTCTTCAGGGTCTATTCAGGTAAAGTTACAGCCGGTTCGTACATTTTAAATAGCTCAAGTGGTGAAAAAGAACGTGTTGGTCGCATTGTTCGCATGCAGGCCGATAAGCGTGAAGACGTGACAGAGGTAACAGCTGGCGATATTGCGGCTATCGTTGGTCTCAAGGGTACTACAACAGGTAACACGCTTTGCGACCCAAACAACTCAATTGTGCTTGAGAGTATTACTTTCCCAGAGCCCCCCGTCAGTATCGCCATTGAGCCTAAAACTAAGAGTGACCAGGAA
This sequence comes from uncultured Candidatus Saccharibacteria bacterium, assembly GCA_964584265.1. Taxonomy (GTDB): domain Bacteria; phylum Patescibacteriota; class Saccharimonadia; order Saccharimonadales; family CAYVSP01; genus CAYVSP01. The sequence continues at coordinate 64,057 of CAZOZI010000001.1, forward strand.
AAAATGTCGATTGCCATGCAGCGTCTGGCTGAAGAAGACCCGACGTTCCGAATCAAAGTTGATGATGAGACCGGCCAAACCATCATCTCCGGCATGGGGGAGCTGCATCTAGAAATCATCGTCGATCGCATGAAGCGCGAGTTTACAGTAGAGGCCAATGTTGGCCAACCGCAGGTCGCCTACCGCGAAACCATCCGCAAAGACGGCGTTGAGGCTGAAGGCAAATACATCCGTCAAACCGGTGGACGAGGCCAATACGGCCACGTTTGGTTACGACTCAGCCAAAACGAAGCTGGCAAAGGCTTTGAATTCATCAACGCCATCAAAGGTGGCGTTGTCCCGCAGGAATACATCAAGCCGGTCGAAGAAGGCATAAAAGAAGCCATGAACAACGGTGTAATTGCCGGCTATCCGGTAGTAGATGTTCGGGCCGAGCTCTACGATGGCAGTTATCACGAAGTTGACTCCAGCGAAATGGCCTTCAAGATTGCCGGCTCCATGGCCTTGCAAGACGGTGTTAAGAAAGCAACCCCAGTGCTAATTGAGCCAATTATGAAAGTCGTGGTTATCACACCAGAAAGCTTTATGGGCGATGTTATCGGTGATTTAAACTCTAAACGTGGACGCATTGAGTCAATGGAAGATTTGCAAGCTGGTATAAAAGAAATTACGGCCTTTGTGCCGCTCGGCGAAATGTTTGGCTACACCACAAATCTGCGTAGCATGACGCAAGGCCGCGCCAGCTCTAGTATGGAGCTTGATCACTACTCAGATGTGCCAAATAACGTGGCCGAAGCCATAATTGCTAAGAATAGTAAATAGATATGGTTATTAACCCTTTTGAATCAAGTCCAGCAAGTAATCATGAGTCGGTCGATTACACTAGTGAGTTGCGCTTAAATGCCATCGAACTGGCAGTACATACCCTTGGAGCCGCGAAGCAAATACGTGATATTGGAGTCTCTAAGTGGCTCCGCGGCAGGGTCCTTACTATGGATTTTCCCGAATATACTCCACCGCAGTCTGTCCGAGTCGGTATTGGGATTGCTATAGGACTTGTAGTCGAGGCAGGCCAGAAGACCGGCGAGGTTGGCAAACGCTTTACAAACTTCTTAAGATAATGTAATATTCTTCGGTAACTCGTGTGGGTTAGTTATTCTCATGCGAAAACATTTGTATAAGTCAGCAATTCTAAGGAGATAATATGGCAGATTTTGATCGCAGTAAGCCGCACATTAACGTTGGTACTATGGGACATGTTGACCACGGTAAAACAACGCTTACCGCCGCTATTACACACGTATTGGCTAAGAAACTACCAAGCGATGTTAACAAGCCGGTTAAATACGATGAAATTGACAAGGCTCCAGAAGAAAAGGCTCGTGGCATTACGATTGCAACCTCTCACCAGGAATATGAGAGTGAAAAACGCCACTATGCGCACGTCGATATGCCGGGCCATGCTGACTACGTCAAAAACATGATTACCGGTGCCGCACAAGTTGACGGCGCCATTTTGGTGGTTTCGGCCGCCGATGGTCCCATGCCCCAGACTCGTGAACATGTACTGCTTGCCAAACAAGTTGGTGTGCCTTCTGTGCTTGTATTCATGAACAAGATGGACCTGGCTGATCCAGAACTTGTTGAATTGGTTGAAATGGATATTCGAGAACTGTTGAAGAAATACGAGTTTGATGAAAACGCTCCAATTATTAAGGGTTCCGCTACAAAAGCACTTGAAGGCGATAAAGAAAACGAAGATGCCATCATGGAGCTTGTGAAGGCCATGGATGACTACATTCCAGAACCCAAGCGAGACCTAGACAAGCCATTCTTGATGCCCATCGAGGACGTTTTCTCAATTAAAGGGCGTGGCACAGTTGCCACTGGCCGGGTTGAAACTGGCGTGGTTAAGGTCAATGAAGAAGTCGAAATTGTTGGTATTCGTCCAACTAAAAAGAGTGTTGTTACGGGTGTTGAAATGTTTAAGAAAAATCTTGACCAAGGGCAAGCCGGCGATAATGTTGGCGTGTTGCTCCGCGGCATTGAGCGTGAAGATATTGAGCGCGGCCAAGTTTTGGCCAAGCCAGGCACCATTACTCCGCACACTGAATTTGACGCTGAGGTCTACATTCTGACTAAAGAAGAAGGTGGTCGTCACACACCATTCTTCAAAGGTTACAAGCCGCAATTTTACTTCCGTACTACCGACGTAACTGGCGAAGTTGAATTGCCAGCAGATAAGGAAATGGTCATGCCTGGCGATACTATTACCTTCAAGGTGAAGCTGCTTGCGCCTATTGCTATGGACCAAGGACTACGTTTTGCTATCCGCGAAGGCGGACGTACAGTTGGTGCCGGAGTTGTTACCAAGATCAATAAATAGAAGTTATCCGCTGAATAGCGGACGAGAAGCCGTTAAAAAGAGCTCCCAAAATAGGAGCTCTTTTCATTCATTGTCAACTGTGGTGTAATAAAGTTCAATAGGTATCTATATGGATGATTTTCGATTATTTGCTGTTACCCCGGATGAGAGACGAGTGGCTGCAATTGACATAACAGAACCGGTTACGAGTGAAAAAATTGCCAGAGCTCGTGCAGTACTCAGAGATATGGCTCTTCTAAATACTGATTATCAAATACCGCCCGACGAAATTGCTATTAAGTCATCAGTGGAAACTGAATTACAATTTTAATAGATGCGTGTTTAATGCTATAATAGCGTTGTAAATTAAAGTGATGACTAAAAGTCGTTGCAATGCTCTATATAGCAGTGCAAAGATGTTACATCACAAAAGGAAAACATGAACAGAAGTGTTATACGTGTGGAAGGATCTGGGAGCAGAGCAGATTACGGGCATCATGTGGTGAGTGGGGATGAAGCTAACTTATTCACTTCACAAGCTGCTTTATTTCGATTGGGTGTAGAATTAGGAGTTGAACCATTAGTATCAGTTGTCGAAGTGGATTCTGCAGAGGAAGTATTTCAACCTCTCAGTGATTTGCATAAAAGTGAAACTCTTCCCGAGTATTACAAGAAGACATTGTGATGGCAGAAACAAAGAAAACAACTAAGCCCGCAGCCAAAGCCGAAGCAAGTACAAAACAAAGGATTCGCATTCGCTTAAAGGCTTATGACCATAAAGTTATTGACCAATCGGCTAAGCAGATTGTAGATACGGCTCTGAGGACTGGAGCAACCATAGCAGGACCAATTCCGCTACCGACTAAGCGCACTGTCTACACGGTCATTAAAAGCCCTCATGTCTATAAAAAAGGTCGTGAACAGTTTGAAATGCGTATTCACAAGCGCTTAATTGACGTACTTGAGCCAACCCCAAAGACTATCGACAGTCTCATGAACCTGTCTCTACCGGCCGGCTGTGACGCCGAAATCAAGATGTAAAACGGGTGGTGCGCTTGCAAGACAGTCGCATACATAGGATAGTAATACAGACATTTAGTCTTAATAATATTCCTAAGCATGATACATAACCCTGATATTCCTGAAGTTCCTAATCAGTTGTCACCTAAAAGTGAGCGAAATATTGAACGTCGTCTCAGTAAAGCCCTAGGGAGAGTTGCGCGTCTAGCTACAAATAAGGGCGGTATGCGTAATTACTATAAGTATGCGCGTAGACGATTGAATTCCAACCTGACTGCAGAAATTCGAGCTCTCGTTTCAACAGCTTTTCCAGCAACTGAAACACAACAAGCCGCTGGGTCCTTACATGCGTATGCACTTGCACTCGAAATGGGCTTGACAATAGGTTCCGCCGTAGCGCGTGAAGCCTTGGATAATGATTATGAACCACTATTCGCCAATCGCATGGCCGCTAATCTGAAGGCTCTTAGAGATAGCAAGCCCATGGGGATTGATGTGAGACACATCATGGAATTAGGGGGCCAAGATTTTATTAATTCAATCAAGCCGTCAGCTGAACCCATTATTTTTGACGCTGGTATAACACAGACAGATAGCCGCCGACAAAAGCTTTATGAAAATGCAACGGGCTACATGGGCGCAGCTACGGTCACGTTTCTTGCTGAATTGGAGCTAAGAAAAGTGCAATCGGTTGACAAAGGAGCCGCAGCTGATTTTCGTGCTGAGGCTGAGCGTCTAGCTTCTATACCTGATCAGGAATTTACTGTTGATATGTTGCCTTCGGAGCTTCGTCTGCTACCATAAGCAGTAGTGGTGAAAAAGAGAGAAACCGACAGCATTTATTTTTTGAAACTAGTTTTGTATCTTATCCTTGGTTCACTCTGGCTCAAAGTTACCAAGGGTGATAATACTCAGATACCAATCCCTGTTGGCTTCATAACTGGCTTGTTTCTTGCAAGAAAAGAACGATTCCAGATAGATCGTAAGATTGAATACGCCGTTCTATTGGTAGCTATGCTCATTGGCTTTTGGATGCCATTCGGCCTATATGTAAATTTGTAGAATTCACAACGTATTGACTCTTATAACGTTGGTGTGCTAATCTGTTACGGTACTTAAAGATTCTGTGGTACTTGGCTGGTTCGAAAGTCACTTCGTAACAGAGGTTGATACTACGAATAGCCAAGCATTTTAATGTCGCGCCTTAAGCGCTTGGCCATAGATTTAAGAACGTGGGGATAGATGAAAGCACTTATAACTAGAAAAGTCGGCATGACCAGCACCATTAACGACAATGGTAGCGTGCAGGCTATTACCTTACTTTCAGCTAGCCCTAATACTGTTACGCAACTCAAATCTGAAGAAAAAGATGGTTACACGGCTGTGCAGCTTGGTAGCGAAAAAACAAAAGAATTGGGCAAAAGCCTTGCGGGGCATTTTAAGAAAGCCAAAATACAGCTTAAGAATGTACGCGAAATTCGTACTTCAGAGCTACCAGAAGAACTAAGCGTCGGCACGCAACTAACAGCCGACGTTTTTAGTGTTGGCGACAACGTGCAGGTAACCGGTCTAAGCAAAGGCAAAGGCTTCGCCGGAACTATTAAACGGCACAACTTCCATCGCGGCCGGAAAACCCATGGTGGACGATCATATCGCCGTCCAGGTTCAATTGGTTCTATGTACCCTCAGAAGATATTCAAGGGAAAGAAAATGGCAGGGCGCATGGGCCATGCCCAAGTTACAGTGCGTAATCTAACAATTGCTCTAGTTGATGCCGACAAAAACGTTATAGGCGTAAGCGGTGCTGTGCCTGGGCCACGCAAAGGCCTGGTCTTACTTAGGGAGACTAAATAATGACTGTTGCTACTTACACCAAGACCGGTAATAAGGCGACCACTAGCGCTAAGCTCAATAAGACTGTATTCGGTGTAAAGGCTAAAAATCACCAACTCCTGAAACAGGCTTACGACACCTATTTGGCCAATGGTCGTATAGCTAGTGCTAAGACTAAGACTCGCGGTGAAGTGCGTGGTGGTGGTCGCAAGCCATGGCGACAAAAGGGAACCGGCCGCGCTAGATTCGGCTCGACCCGTAACCCCATCTGGACAGGTGGTGGAATCACCTTCGGTCCGACAGGCGATCAAAACTACACTCAAAAGTTACCAACCAGTATGAAGCGTTTAGCTCTTCGCCAGGCACTCAGCTTGGCCACGGACGAAGGACGATTGAGTATCATTGAAACATTTGAGACTAAAGACGGCAGAGTCAAAGACACCAACAAACTTCTCAATAAGATTAATGCGAACGGCTCAGTGCTTATAGTTGTCAGTGAAAAAGATGAGCTAGTTGAGCGTGCTACAAGAAATCTGCCAAATGTACTGGCTGTACCGGCTAACTACCTTAATGTGTATGATCTTGTGAATGCCGATACGATTATTATGACTCAAAAGGGGCTACAAGTGGTCCATGACTGGCTCGGAGGTGAAAAATAATGAGTAAAACCATGATTCTTCGCCCCCGCATCAGTGAAAAAGCTTACGGACTGAGCCAAGCGGATAATACCTATGTTTTCTCCGTTCCTAAAGATGCCAATCGTTTAGGTGTGGCAGAGGCCGTCAGTGCTCAGTACGGAGTTAGCGTTGAAGCAGTACGTATTGCTAACATTAAGGGTAAAACCAAACGATCCTACCGTAAACGCAGCCGTCCAGTTAGTGGAAAGCGCAGTGACGTGAAACGTGCTTTTGTGCGCCTGAAAGAAGGCGACAAATTAACTGTTTTTGCGACTGAAGAGAAAGAAGAAGCCAAAGCTGAGAAAAAAGCTGCCAAAGATGCTAAGAAGGAGAAGAAATGACTTTCGTCTTTGTCTTAAGGGAAAAGAGAGCCAGAGTTTTGGATTCATTCCAAACCCTGCGCGATGAGAAAAACCGCATGGTTTGTCTCATAAGCCGGAGGCGCAACTAATGGCTATTAAAGCCATGAAACCAACAACTCCAGGTCAGCGGGGTATGACTACGCGAGACTTTAGTACTATTACTGCAAAGCATCCAGTTCGTTCACTGACGGTCATTAAAAAGCAACAGAGTGGCCGTAACAATCAAGGGCGTATAACAGTGAGGCATCGTGGTGGCGGCGCACGCCGCTTCTACCGGTTGGTTAATTTTAATCTAACCTCCGGCATAACAGCAACGATAGAAGCGATTGAGTACGACCCTAACCGCAGCGCCCATATTGCGCGAATCAAAGAAGAAAACGGCACATATCACTATGTGTTGGCAGCGCAAGGTATGAAAGTTGGTAAAAAAATCACTAGTGGCGAAGAAGTACCTATTGAACGCGGCAACCGTCTACCGCTTAAGAGCATTCCAGTTGGAAGTACCATCCATGCTATTGAGTTGCAGCCAGGCAAGGGTGCACAACTGGTGCGCAGTGCTGGCAATAGCGCGCAATTAGTAGCTAAAGAGGGTGCTTATGCGCAAGTAAAGTTACCGAGCGGTGAAGTTCGTATGGTAAGCGTTAACTGTAGCGCTAGCCTTGGCAGCATTGGCAATGAGCAACATCAAAACGTCAAAGTTGGTAAAGCTGGTCGTACACGCTTGCGTGGTATTCGACCGACAGTGCGAGGCGTCGTCATGAATGCCGCTGACCATCCACACGGCGGTGGTGATGGTGGCCGGCACGGTATGGGCAAAGATCCGCGTACACCTTGGGGCAAGAAGACACTGGGTTATAAAACCCGCCGTCGCAATAGTACTTCGACCAAATTTATTGTAAGAACCCGGCATCAAGGAAAGAGGAGATAGACGGAGCTATTATGATTACTATTCACGAAGGATCAGCACACACACTTGAAACCAGAGTGTTTTTTGATGATCTCGAAGGTATTCTCGTTGACAATGAAGGTAATCTAGAGAAAATCGGAGGCTTGTCCCACGACTATCTTGTTGACCATCTGGGTATTTCAGATCAAAAAAAACTAGGACGGTGTGCCTTTGGTTTGGTGTGGCAGATACCAGCTGCACCAATGTCTGAAATGGGAATCTTTGTCTACAAAAACATGTTTGGACGAGGTTTCAGAGCTGCTCAAGCACTGAGAGAAGGAGTTGGAGATGAGTAGATCACTGAAAAAGGGACCATTTGTAGACCCCAAGTTGGCTAAGAAAGTAGCTGCTTTAGGCAGTGAAGACCGTACCATTGTTAAAACTTGGGCGAGAGCCAGCACAATAAGTCCGGAATTTGTTGGACGCACCATTGCAGTTCATAACGGAAAAGTCCATGTGCCGGTGTTTGTTACCGAAAATATGGTTGGCCATAAGCTAGGTGAATTTGCCCCCACACGTAAATTCCGCAGCCACGGCGGCAAGCTTGCTAAGGCTGTAAGCGAAGGAAATAAGGTCTAATTATGCCAGTCAAAGCAATAGCTAAAGGAGTTCGTATGAGCCCACGCAAAGTCAACGAAGTAGCCGCATTAGTGCGGGGCCGCACTGTTGCAGATGCTTTGACAATTTTGGAGCACATACCTCGCCGGGCTGCTATAGCAGTGCGAAAAACAATTGAGAGCGCGCGGGCTAATGCTGATCATAACCACAAACTCAAGCCTGACACGCTTCAGATCGTATACATTTCTGTAACGCCGGGAACACCTTTGAAGCGCTACCGTCCGATTGCTCGCGGCAGTGCTCACCCATTTCAGCGACGCACCAGCCACATTTCTGTAGAGGTGGATGGTGACAAGCGAGAAGTCAAGAAGCCGGCCGCTAAAGCTGCCAGCAAGGAGAAGAAATAATGACAAAGCTTAATACAGCACCTAACCACCCAGACTTACAGCGGGCTCTAGCTGCTCATAATGCTCGTGTTGCTGAACTCAGAGAAGTGAGACGCAGTAGTTTAGGCTTTATTACAGGTACTTTAGTAATTGCGAATAGTGTTCAAGTGGTCAGGGGAGAACAGCCCGAGCTTCCGATTCACTCGGAGCCCGGCGCGTTGAGAGGGGATGTTCCCCTCTCAAGAACCGAACGGAGTGAGGTGTAGTTATGGGCCAGAAAGTTAACCCGATATCAATGCGCCTGCAAGTCAACAAGGATTGGCGGAGCCGCTGGTTTGCTAACAAAAAAGACTATGCTAAGTTCTTGACACAAGATCTGGCAGTCCGTCGCCTAATTGATCAGAAACTTGGTTCCCGTGCCGCTATTAATAAGGTTGAAATTGAGCGTTCTCCCAACCTTATAACGGTTACTATTAGTACTGCTAAAGCTGGTGTGGTTATTGGACGTGGTGGAAGTGGTGCGCAGGAACTCAAAACAGATATTGAAAAGATTATGGGCGTACCAGCTAGAGTTAATATCGATGAGGTTAAGAAGCCCGAACTGTACGCTAAATTAGTGGCAGAGAATATTGCCCATCAGTTGGAACGACGCATGTCATTTCGCCGAGCTGTTAAAGCATCAGCTGGTGCAACCATGCGTGCCGGTGCTAAGGGTGTGCGTATTGAGATTGCTGGTAGATTGCAAGGCTCTGAAATGTCTAGACGAGAAAAAGAAATTCAAGGTAGTGTGCCTCTTCATACCATAAGAGCCGATGTGGACTATGCTTATGTGCCAGCCCATTATCCCGGTGCGGGTATTATAGGCGTCAAAGTTTGGATTTATAAAGGTGAGGTAGCCTAAGATGTTAATGCCCAAGCGTACCAAACATCGAAAAGTCTTTAAAGGCCGTATTCGCGGCGTTGCTACAGCCGGTAACTACATTGCCTTTGGTGAATTTGCCTTGCAAGCACAAGACAATCAACGGATTACAGCACGCCAAATTGAATCGGCTCGTCAAGCTATGACACGTTACGTCAAACGTGGCGGCAAGATCTGGATCAGAATATTTCCTCATACGCCGGTCACCAAGAAACCACAAGATGTCAAAATGGGTAGCGGCAAAGGCAACCCAGAGCTATTTGTTGCCAAAGTACGCCCTGGCACCATTCTATTCGAGATGCAAGGTATCCCTCTAGAGACAGCGCGTGAAGCCATGAGACTTGCTAGTCACAAACTGCCAATCAAGACCAAGTTTCTCATTAAGGACGAGGCTTAAGATGAAAATTGCCGAAATTCGTAAACTGCCAACAAGCCAACTGACAACCGAAAGCACCAAACTGCGTGAAGAAATTGCAGACCTGCGGCGTCGACTAAGTGGCGGTGAGGTGCAAAATGTTCGTTTACTACGCCACAAGCGTAAGGATCTCGCACGTATGCTTACCGTGTTAAGTGAACAATTCCAAAAGGAGAGCATGTAATGGCACGGACACTGATAGGAATTGTCTCCTCTGATAAAGCTGACAAAACCATTGTTATAACAGTGGTTACTCTTAAGACACATCCTATTTATAAGAAAAAATATACTACAACTAAAAAATTTATGGCTCACGACGAAAAGAATGAAGCTAGTATTGGCGACAAAGTTTCTATTGTCGAAACCAAACCACTTAGTGCACGTAAGCGCTTTGTATTAAAAAACATTATTGAGCGACCGCTTATACCGGTTGATGATGCGCCTGAAGCTATTACGGGAGAATTGGCATGATACAGCAAGAATCACGACTAAAAGTGACGGATAACAGCGGTGCAAAAGAAATTCTTTGCATTCGTGTACTTGGTGGTACGCGCCGACGTTACGCCGGAGTGGGCGACATGATTGTAGCAAGCGTTAAAGAAGCTAATCCTGCCGGAGCTGTGAAAAAGAAATCAGTTGTGCGAGCCGTGGTAGTGCGCACTCGTCAACCTATTAACCGAAAAGACGGCTCAAGTATTCGCTTTGATGATAATGCGGCGGTTCTGATTGATACGGATAAGCAACCTAAGGCAACTCGCATATTCGGACCTGTGCCACGTGAACTGCGCGATCTCGGGTACGCTAAAATAATCAGTCTTGCTCCGGAGGTACTCTGATGAGTGTGCAGACGTATAAAATCCGACTTAAGAAAGGTGACACAGTAATGGTGCGGTCTGGTAAGTATAAGGGTCAGACCGGCAAGATTACAGCTACTCACCCTAGTAACAATAAAGTTACTGTTGAGGGTATTAATGTGGTTAAAAAACACCTTAAACCAAATCGTGAGCACCCCCAAGGAGGCATTATTGCGTTAACTAAGCCAATCTGGGTCTCAAAAGTAGGCATACTTGAGCCAAACAAGAAGCGCCCTAGTCGTATTGGCTACAAGCTAAGTAAAGAAGGTGTTAAAACTCGAACCTTTAAGCTTAGTGGCAAGGAGATAAAATAATGGCTACAACTACATCTACGCCACAACCTCGTCTCAAGCTGCAATACAACAAAACCAACGTTACTGAGTTGCAGAAAGAATTAGGTTTGAAAAATCGCCATGAAGTACCTCAGCTTGAGAGAATAGTGCTCAATGTTGGCTTAGGACGCGCCAAGGATGATAAAAAAGCCATGGAAGTATCTACTAATACTTTGCGCAAAATCACTGGTCAACAGCCGATTGAAACTATTGCACGCAAATCTATAGCCAGTTTTAAATTGCGTGAAGGTAATAAAATCGGGCTCAAAGTGACACTAAGAGACAAGCGGATGTATGAGTTCATGGATCGCCTCATCAATGTTGTATTGCCACGTCTGCGCGATTTTCACGGTGTAAGTGCTAAAGCATTTGATAAGCAAGGTAACTATGCAATCGGGTTCACTGAACAATCCATATTCCCGGAACTGACTTTTGAAGACACAACGACACCTCACGGGATACAAGTAATTTTCGTAATTAATGCTAAGCAACCTGAACAAGCTCGCTTGTTATTGGAAAAACTAGGCATGCCATTTGAAAAGGAGAACAAGTAATGGCTAAGAAATCTATAATTGCGCGCGATATCAAGAGACGAGAAATGCACAGCAAATTTGCAACCAAACGTGCTGAATTAAAGCGATTGGGTGACCAAGAAGGTTTGCATCGCCTGCCGCGTAATTCTTCACCCACAAGACTAAAAAACCGTTGCATGGAAACAGGACGGGCACACGGCTATATGCGTACCTTTGGGCTAAGTCGTATTTCGTTTCGCGAACGAGCAAGTAAGGGAGAGATCCCAGGCATCACAAAGTCGAGCTGGTAAAGGAGCACTATAATGGTATCTACAGACCCAATTGCAGACATGTTGACCCGCATCAGGAACGCTATAGCAGTACGTCGTAATGAGGTAATTGTTCCCCATTCCAAAGTCAAAGAGTCCGTTGCTCGTTTACTTCAAGAACGTAAGTTCTTAGATGAAGTACGAGTGAATGATGAGGAGGGCCGAAAAGTTCTTAAGCTGCTAATCAACCATCCTGACAGCAATGCTCGCATTACAGAGATTGTCCGTCTCAGTAAACCCGGCAGACGCCAGTACTCTGGTGCAGCCGAAATCCCGGTAGTGAAACGCGGCCGTGGTATCGTGGTTGTTTCAACTTCTAAAGGCGTTATGACCGGCGATGATGCCAAAAGTAAGCGCTTGGGTGGCGAATTAATCTGCAAAGTGTATTAAAGGAAGAATAATGAGTCGTATAGGCAAATTACCAATCAAAATACCGAGCGGTGTGAGCGTCACAATTGAGCGTGATCATATTGCAGTTCAAGGCTCAAAGGGTAGTTTGCAACAAGTAATGTTAGCTGGTATTTCACTCAAGCAAGAAGAAGATGCTGTTGTCGTAAGTCGCCATAATGATGAGCCAGTGAATAGGGCGAAACATGGCCTGATGCGCTCTCTTGTGCAAAACATGGTAACAGGCGTCAACGAAGGCTTTTCTAAGCAGTTAGAGTTGCATGGGGTAGGTTATCGAGTAGCATTATCAGGTCAGGACCTGAAGTTTAATATAGGCAAATCGCACGAAGTTGCGTACACTATTCCAACTGGCGTTGTTGCCAGTGTTGAGCAAAATACCATTACCATCAGCGGCATAGACAAGCAATTGGTTGGCCAAGTGGCGGCAGAGATTCGAGCGCTCAAGAAACCGGAACCTTACAAAGGCAAAGGCATCCGCTACAGCGGGGAGCGCATTATTCGTAAAAGCGGGAAGAGCGGTAAGGAAAAATAATGAATCGACATAGCGACACACTGAGAAATCGTGCATTGCGTAAAAACCGAGTGCGTACAACTGTTTCAGGTACAACCAAGCGGCCGCGATTGACCGTGTTTGTTAGCAACCGCCACATCAGTGCCCAATTAATTGATGACACAAAGCATGCTACAATCGCTACAGTAACGACAGTTGGAGAAAAAACGGCCACAGGTTCATTGTCGACACGGGCTGCTTGGGTCGGGTCTGAAATTGCTAGTAAGGCAAAAACGGCAAAAGTTAAACAAGTTGTATTTGATAGAAACGGCCGTCTATACCATGGTCGAGTAAAAGCGCTGGCCGATGCAGCGCGCGAGCAAGGACTGGAGTTCTAAGATGGCTATGACACAGACTGATCGAAGAATTGACCGCGAGGAGAAACAGTTTGACGAACGGGTCGTGCACGTTGATCGTGTAGCACGAGTTGTTAAAGGTGGCCGTCGTTTTCGATTTCGCGCACTAGTTGTAGTAGGCGATCATAAAGGTAAGGTTGGCATTGGTAGTGCCAAAGGTGCTGATGTAACCGCGGCTGTTACAAAAGCCGTGGAGGTTGCTAAGAAACATTTTATTAACGTACCCCTTTATAAAGGTACCCTGCCACATGATCATGAAGCTAAAGTCGGCGGTGCCAGAATCTTGTTAAAACCGGCGGCTCCTGGAACTGGTTTGATTGCCGGCGGAGTAGTCCGAACAGTACTTGAAGTAGCGGGCGTTAGTAATGTGTTGAGTAAGTCACTCGGCTCAACCAATAAAACCAACACTGCATATGCCACTATAGCTGCCATACAAGGTATAGCTCCCGCCAAAGATTGGATTACGACTGATAAGACTAAAACTGCAAACAAAACAAAGGCCAAAGTATGAAATATCACGAACTTCAGGTAACCTCTCGGCAAACTAAGCGTCGAGTAGGCCGTGGTATATCAGCCGGACAAGGTAAAACAGCTGGACGCGGCACGAAAGGTCAAAAATCACGAGCCGGTTCGAGTCGACGTCCTGGCTTCGAAGGCGGTCAAAATCCTCTTTTGCAGCGTCTACCAAAACTACGTGGCTTTCATAGTAGTCGCACAGCTCCAGACGTCATTTATACAGGTCAACTTAATCAAGTTGGCAACTCTGTAACCAACGATAGTCTTGCGGCAGCTGGTCTTGTTGGTAATCCCTACAGGCGAGTTAAACTCCTTTATAAAGGTGTATTAAACAAAAAGGTAACAGTTAAGTTGCAGACTGCCAGTAAGCAAGCGATTAAGGTTGTTGAAGAAAAGGGCGGTACTTTTATGCTTACTCCACAGCAGATGCGTCCCAAAACAAGCACTACAACTAAGGCAAAAAAAGCTACAGACTAAATTGTTTCGCTTTTATGTGGCCTGTGCTTAAATAAACCGGTAATAATGAGGGTAAGAGTGTAAATTGAGCTGGAAAACTGTTTGGCAATCACTTAAAAACGCTGATATGCGCAAGCGTATTTTGGCAGTGTTGGGCATGTTGCTTGTATTCCGTATATTGGCTCACATCCCGATTCCTTTAAGCAACCCTGAAACCTTAAAACAAGTACTTGAAAACCTGTTTACTTCAGCTAAAACGCCGCAACTGCTCAAATTTATTGATGTGCTTTCCGGTGGCGCCTTAGCTAATTTCTCTATTATGTTAGTTGGCCTTGGACCATACATTAACGCTTCCATCATTATGCAATTACTCACTAAGGCCATACCTAAGCTTGAAGCGCTTAATAATGAAGGCGAATTTGGTCGCAAGAAAATTAATCAATATACCCGCATCTTAACCTTCCCACTAGCTATTGTGCAGTCAGTCGGTGCCCTGTACCTAGTCCGACAAACAGCCTCAAGCATCGGCGGCTTAGGCGACATTACGGCCAATACTTCACCAATCCAGTGGGTGCTAATGGTCGCCTCGCTAACCGGTGGAGCAATGATACTAATGTGGTTAGGAGAATTGATTACTGAACAGAGTATTGGCAATGGTATTTCTCTACTTATTACTGTTGGTATTGTCAGTCGTCTGCCGCAAACGTTGGTAAGTGTTGTTAATGCCGTCGCCAGTAAAGGTAAACCGTGGATAGTCTTAGGCAAACAGTTGCCCATTAATAAAACTGCTTCTTTATATGGGTTGATTATTCTGGCAATCACTGTCGTTGTTACGGTGTTAGTGGTAAAACTCAACGAAGCCTCGCGTCATATAACCGTCAATTACGCCAAGCGAGTGCAAGGCAATCGTACCTACGGTGGTGTAACGACTATTTTGCCAGTTAAATTAATTACAGCAGGGGTTATCCCAATTATCTTTGCCGTAGCCTTTTTGAGTGTACCGAGCTTCGCCGGCCAGTTACTTGCGACCAACAGTAGTTTACGTTTACAACAATTGGGCACTCATTTGGTGCAGTGGTTTCAAACCCCCAGCGCTCAAACTTTCTCAGCTGGCGGCTTTACGCCATATATATATCCGTTAGTCTACTTTTCACTGGTCTTCGTTTTTACCTTTTTTTATACCAGCATTACCTTTAACGCCAAAGAGATAGCTGAAAACCTACAAAAACAA
The DNA here is from genome assembly GCA_964584265.1 of uncultured Candidatus Saccharibacteria bacterium. GTDB lineage: Bacteria > Patescibacteriota > Saccharimonadia > Saccharimonadales > CAYVSP01 > CAYVSP01. The sequence goes on from CAZOZI010000001.1 coordinate 79,082, forward strand.
GGCGGCTTTATTGAAGGTGTTAGATCAGGCCCTGAAACTGAGAGCTACCTAAGCAAAGTGGTTAATAGATTGAACTTATTTGGCGCTATCAGTCTTGGACTGCTTGCACTCATGCCGATTATTGCCCAGATCTTCCTCAATACCAATATTGCTATAGGCGGAACGAGTATTTTGATCCTGGTCGCTGTTGCTCTTGAAACACTACGGGCAATTGAGTCACGTGCTCTTATGGTAACGTATGACCAATATAGTGAACCGGACTTCTTTTATGAGGCTGGTAATGCAGCTGAAGCAGCCACTGGCGGGCGACGACTCCGCTTTTTGCCAAACCGAGTGGGGCGTAAGAAGAAATGATGCGAAAAAACACTTTACAAAACGCTGGGTTAACTGGTATACTGCAGCCTTGTTATATTTATGGCCGCTAGTAAAGAAGTAATCCAGCTCACTGGTACGGTGGTGGAGACACTACCGGGAACACAATTTCGGGTGGAGCTTGAAAACGGACATCGAATTATAGCTCACGTCGCCGGGAAGATGCGTAAACATTACATACGAATCGTCCCAGGGGACAGCGTGACGGTTGAACTGACACCTTACGATCTCACGAAGGGTCGAATAACCTATCGCACAACGTAAATCTTAAATGACGCAGAGTGTCATCGCTAACAGGAGGCAATGATCCGTATGAAAGTACGTGCGAGTGTGAAGAAGATAAGCCCAGACGACAAGATTGTCCGACGTAAAGGACGCTTGTACGTTATTAATAAATTCAAACCGAAGCATAAGCAGAGGCAGGGTTAGATTATGGCCAGAATCGCAGGAGTTAACATTCCAGCCGAAAAGCAGGTGCACGTAGCACTGACTTATATTTATGGCATTGGACCGGTTGCAAGTACTGCTATTTTACAGACCGCTAAGGTTGAGCCGACTGTTAGAGTTAAGAATCTAACTGAGGCGGAACTATCACGGCTGGCTGAAGTCATTAATGCTGATTATGTTGTAGAAGGTGAATTACAGCGTATTGTAACTGGCAACATCAAGCGATTAAAAGACATTAATAGTTACCGCGGAATGAGACACAAGTTAAATTTGCCCACACGGGGACAACGAACACGTACGAACGCACGTACTAGACGAGGTAAAAAGGTAACGGTTGGTGGCACGGCTAAGAAGGTAGCCTCAAAGACATAGATTGATCATGGCAGAAGAAGCTCCAGAAGCAGTAATTGAGGCACCTAAGCCAAGCAAGCCAAAGAAAAAGAAGGCTAAACGCAGCGTTCCTTTTGGCCAAGTACACATTCTGGCAACATTTAATAACACAATTATCAGTTTCACGGATGCTCAAGGCGGCGTGCTGGCTACTTCAAGCGCTGGAGCATGTGGTTTTCGCGGGTCTAAAAAAGGCACTGCCTACGCAGCTCAAGTCGCAACAGAACGCGCTGGCCAAACCGCTAAACAGACCTACGGGCTGAAAAAAATAGATGTATATGTCAAAGGTGTTGGGCTCGGCAGAGAAGCAGCTATTCGTACTCTTCAAAATCTGGATTTTCAAGTTGACATTATGAAAGATATTACTGGTATGCCGCATGGTGGCGTTCGTCCACGGAAGGCAAGAAGGGTATAACCAATGGCACGAGACACTCAATCTATTGTTAAGATGAGCCGTCGTGAAGGCTATGCTCTGCACCCGAAGGCCCATAAAGCACTCGTAAAGCGAACTACTCCGCCCGGCGGTCAACAAGGTCGCTATTCTGGCCGTTCACGCTCAAGCCAGTATGCTCTGCAATTGAGGGAAAAACAGAAAGTAAAGCGACTATATGGTCTTTTGGAGAAGCAATTTCGCAAGCTAATGCAAGAAGCTAGTCGCGGACATGGTGAGTCGGGTACACAACTACTAGAGTTTCTTGAAAGACGTGCCGACAACGCGGTCTATCGAGCAGGTTTTGCGCCATCGCGCCGTGCGGCACGGCAGCTAGTAACCCATGGACACTTCATCCTCAACGGAAAACGTACTGATATACCTTCACAACGCCTTAAAACCGGCGATAGTATGGTTGTGCGGCCTGCCAGTCAAAAGACGGAGTACTTCAAAAGACTTGATGAGGTAAGCCCAGCGGTTGAAGATCAAATACCCAGTTGGCTCAAAGTCAATCGTAAGAAGTTTGAGATTAATGTAAGTGGTTTGCCTTCTCGAGAGGAAGCTGAGCCAGATATTAATGAACAATTAATCGTGGAATATTACTCACGGTAAGGAAGGTTAGGAAACCCTATGTCTAAAACAATTCACACACCAGCGCTTGTCAACATTGACGACCATGGAAAAAACAGCAGTACATTCGTAGTTGAGCCGTTGCATAGTGGGTACGGTATGACTCTCGGTAACAGTATTCGCCGTGTTCTGTTGTCCAGTATCAGCGGAGCAGCAGTTACCGCGTTTAAGATTGAAGGCATAACGCACGAGTTTACAACGTTGCCACACGTCAAAGAAGACGTGGTTGACATAATGCTCAACCTCAAAGGTGTCCGTTTTCGTGTTTTTGGTGATGACACCCAGAACTTACGCATCATTAAAAAAGGCAAGGGCGTTGTAACCGCTAAAGATATCCAGACGAATGCCGATGTTGAAATTGTTAATCCTGAACATGTTATTGCCACACTGGAAGACGGCAAAGCCTCTCTTACCATGGATCTTGTGGTTGAAACTGGGCGTGGCTATCGAACAATTGAGGAAGGCGCAAACCGAAAAAGTAGCAGTGATACTATTGCTATTGACGCGGTTTTCAGTCCTGTAACACGTGTTCGCTACAAGGTTGAAAACACTCGTGTGGGGCAAATGACTGATCTGGATAAGCTACTCTTGAGCATAGATACAGACGGTTCTATCACACCGCGTGACGCATTTGAAGAGGCAGCTGCCATTCTGGTAAATCAATACACGGCTCTAGCCGGTCAAACTAGAGTTGAGGCGGGACCTGTACCTGGCGAACAAGCAGCCAGTGCTACTGGTGATGACGGCGAGGAACCAACTGAGCTCATGACGTCGATTGAAGATTTGAATCTATCGGCTCGCACAACTAATGCACTGGTTAATAACGAGATACATACACTTAAAGATCTTTTTAGCTTGAGTGATGCTGAGTTACGCGACCTTAAAGGATTCGGTAGCAAAGCCTTAGATGAAGTTAAAGAGAAATTGGCTGAATTGGAGCTCTAAATAATGCATCGGCACAGTTACAAAGGCACGAAATTTCATCGAGAGCGAGATGCTCGTCGAGCCTTACTAAAAGGTTTAGCTGACTCATTGATTGTGTATGAGACTATTCAGACGACTGAGCCGAAAGCCAAAGAGCTTGTTCCTTACGTAGAAAAGCTCATCACTAAGGCAAAACGTGGTGATCTTGCTTCGCGTCGGCAACTTTTGCGCGATTTACAAACAGTAGCCAGCGCACATAAGCTCATGGATGAGATTGCGCCTAAACTAAAGAAGCGCACGAGTGGTCACCTGAAAATCGAAAAAGAGGGATATCGACGTGGCGATAACGCAGCCTTAGCACGTGTCAGCTTTGTTGATGATATAAAAAGTAGTAAAGCTGATGAATCTGACAATCAACCACAAAAACAAGCGCAAAAACAACAGCATGAAGATACTAAGGAGAAGAGCGAAACCTTACCAAAACCAGCAGCTGCTCGCAAAACACCATCTGCTAGAGCTACGCAAAACGTGCAAGCTCCCAAGCGCACGGGTAGAAGGGGTAATCGTTAATGAAAACGTATAGCGCAAAACCGACTGATGTTACCCGTAAATGGTATGTATTTGATGCTAGTGAAGCGCCGCTTGGGCGCTTGGCGACTAATGTAGCTCAATTATTGATCGGCAAAGGGAAGCCACAATTTACTCACCACATCGATTGTGGTGACTACGTAGTAATCACAAACGCCCAAAAGCTGGTAGTTACCGGAAATAAAGTGGCTGATAAGAAGTATTACAAACACAGCGGCTACCCTGGTGGTCTGAGCGAGCGCACACTAGGTGAACAAATGGAGCGTGATCCAACTAAGGTCATTGAGCATGCAATAAGGGGTATGTTGCCAGTAAACAAGCTCCGTCCAGCCAGGTTGGCCCGTCTCAAGGTCTACAGTGGTAGTGAGCATGAACATACTGCCCAAAAACCAATGGTCATCAGTCTTAAAAAGGCAAATCATGAAATATAAAAGGGAAAAGAGAGCCAGAGTCTTGGATTCATTCCAAACCCAGCGCGTTGAGAAAAACAGTAGGTTTGTCTCAAAAGCCGGAGGCGCTACGTAATGGCTAAACAGGATTATTTCTATGCATTGGGGCGACGTAAAAGTGCCACCGCCCGTGTAAGGCTGCAAGGTGGCAAGGGTGAGATTACAATCAATGGCAAACCGGCTAACGAGTATTTGAGCACCAGCAAGTACCTCCTTAGAGAGCTTGAACAACCCTTTAATGTCGTCGAGCAAAATGGTAAGTACAATGTAAGTGCCGTTGTTTCTGGCGGCGGCCACAATGGGCAAGTTGAAGCAATCCGTTTAGGTATTGCCAAGGCATTGGCGCTTATGAATGAGGATCTTAAAGGAACGCTCAAACGAGCCGATCTGCTTGGCCGGGACCCACGCGAAAAAGAACGCAAGAAGTTCGGTCTCCGTGGAGCACGCAAGCAACGACAGTTTACAAAGAGGTAGAGTATGCAAAGAACTGAAGCGGGTGTAAGTTTCGTTGGATTAACTGACCGAGTACTCCAATTCTTTGATGAATCTCCGGATAATGCAAGTAGTGTAGTTGCTAGAGGTTACTCTGAAGGTACTGCATACATGTTGGTTGCGGGAGAGCTAGTTAGTGGTTTATGCGTACTCACGGATCTAACACAGAGGGCCGAATTCTTTGCTGCGTGGCATAGGATACTGCGCAGTGATTGCTCAATAGAATACCAAACTATCCAAGCAGAAAACCCCCAAATGAGTCGCGAAGACCTAAATGCAACACCTAAGATGATACGCTTGAACGCAATACGACAAGCAGTTGGAGGGTCAGTACAAGCGAACTACAGAAAAGCGCGTGCCGAAAAACTGTTTCCGCAAGTCTTTTCGAGTATTGCAAGGCGTTGAAAGCAGTGGTATAGTAATTTTCATGTCAAGAGGCATTAAGAGCAATTTGTATTTTTGGTTTACAGACTCAATGGAGGCGGTGAGCTAGTATTTGTTTTTGTTCTAGAATAGTAAACCGCCCAAGAGGCGGTTTTTTAATGTAAAGGAGTAAGAAAAATGACACATGAAGCAAGAATTAACAGAGAATGCCCAGATGTTGGGACACGTGTGCAGCCGAAACCACGTATACATGATCATTTGCATTCGGTACTTGGGACAGAGCTACCTGGAACGTATGTTTCTTCGAGAACGACAATTGAACCTAACGCCGTTACTATATCAGACAGCGATTTAGGTATTGATATAGCTGTAATGAGAGCTGAAGCACAGATGATAGGTGGTGAAAGTCAATTGCCTGCTGCAATAGCGGCTATCCGTGCAAAGAGAATCGCTGAGCTTCATGAACTGCATGACGCCGAGCAAAGAGTCCTACAGGCACATAATGTGACAACAAATGTACGTCCGGACAGACCACCCTACTTTGTGCGTTGAAATGATTGATCTTCTACATTTTGTGCTATCAAGGAACTCTTTGAGGAACCAAGATAGGCTATAATGAAACAAATATGAGCAAACCAGTTATCTTAACCGGTCTTAGAGCTAATAATGACCTTCACCTTGGGAACTATCTTGGAGCATTGCTTCCTATTGTCGACATGGCCAATAGCAAAGCAGGAACTTATCAGATTAATTTATTTGTTCCAGACCTTCATAGCTTTACCACACCAATTGATCACAACAAGCTCTATAAACAAGTCCTCGACAACGTTAAGATATTTATTGCCGCTGGGCTAAATATTAGTCATGAAGATGTACTTGTTTACCGCCAAAGTTTTATACCAGCCCATTCTGAGCTAACTTGGATATTAGATTGTTCCACCGGTATGGGTGAACTCTCTCGCATGACGCAGTTTAAGGAAAAGTCATATAAAGAAAACGAAGCCAAGACTGACGCTGATAGAATTAGTGTGGGATTATTCAATTACCCGGTGCTCATGGCTGCTGATATTCTACTCTACAGCGCCTCCTATATACCTGTGGGTGATGATCAGACGCAACACCTAGAGTTTACCCGAGACATTGCTCAGCGCATGAACAAACAGTTCGGTGAACTATTCGTTGTACCTAAACCTGTTGCTGACCAGCACCGTTTCTTTGGCAAAGATCAAGGCTTGCGCATTCGTGATTTGCTTGATCCAACTAAAAAAATGAGCAAAAGCGATGAAACCGGTAAGGGAGTCGTCTTTTTAAACGATAGCCCAGATGAAGCCCGTAAGAAAATAATGTCTGCTACAACCGATTCGGTGGGTAAAATCAACTACGATTACCAAAAACAACCTGGCATCAGTAATTTGCTCGATATTCTAAAGCTACTTGATGAAGATCCTGCGGAATTCATTGGTCAAACACAATATGGCCCATTGAAAGAAGCTGTAGCTAATAAGATTGCTACTTTTCTTGAAGACTTCCAAAAACGTTTGCAAAAGGTAGATATGCATATAGTTACGCAAAAACTTGAGACTAGCGAGGAAGCTATGAATAAACAAGCCAATGAAACGCTTCATAGAGTCCAAAAAGCCATTGGTTTACGCAAATAAGCTTATGAGGTTAGACCAATACGTTCTGGACAAGAATCCAAGCTTGAGCCGTTCCTACGTTTCAAGGCTCATAATTGATGGGCAAGTCTTAGTAAATGGTCAACCAAACAAGCCTGGTTACCGTATCCGAGAACACGACAAAGTAAAATTGCAGTTCGATCTTGCCAGTTTACAAGAAATAGCCGACATTGACTTGCCAATTCTATATGAAGATAAAAACATATTAGTAGTTAATAAACCGGTTGGAGTTATAAGTCACAGTCGGAGTAAATATTGGAACGAGCCTTCGGTTTCGTCATTTCTCAGACAGCACATCTATGGTAACCCAAACGTTGTGCGTTTGGATGAGTTGCAAGGCGAAGCCGAGCAGCGGACTGAGTCGTATCGGGAATACGATGAAGGAGCAGCTAAGGCTTCAACGCGGCAAATCGCCAAAAGTGCCAACAGAGTGGCTAGCTCTACTAGACAGCAGGCTGGCACGGCGCACATGTTTGGAGAGCGAGCAGGCATAGTACATCGTTTAGACCGCGCTACTAGCGGTGTCATGATTTGTGCTAAAAATATTGAGACACTCAAGTGGCTACAGAAGCAGTTTAGCAGCCGAAAGGTGATTAAAACTTATATAGCCGTCGTTGGCGGCACACTAAAAGAGCAAGAAGCAGTGATTGATATGCCAATTGAGCGCAATCCTAAGGCGCCGGCAACTTTCAGGGCCAATGTTAGTGGTAAACAAGCCCAAACTAAATATAGAGTGTTGCAAGCAAACAGCAAGCATAGCCTGTTAGAACTGCAGCCACTGACTGGTCGAACCCATCAACTCAGAGTTCATCTGGAGAAGATTGGGCACCCTATTGTTGGCGACAATTTATATGGTGGTGAAGAAGCCAATCGGCTGTTTCTCCACGCGTTGAGCCTTAAAGTAAGTCTTCCTGATGGTGTTTCTAATACGTTTGAGGCACCATTGCCCAAAGAATTTGAAATGTTTATGGAAAAGTCGCATGGATGATTTATTACTTCATCCTACGACCAAGCAGCAGCTAGGACGCTTTATTGCTAAACCCTCACATGCTCTTATGTTGCTTGCGCCAGATGGCAGCGGCAAACAACATGTTGCTGAAGTTTTGACTAGAACAATACTTGGTATAGAGCTGAACAAACAGTTACGTCAGCAACCAAGCGTCATATATATTGAACCGCAGAATAACGTCATTTCGATTGACGTTATTAGAGAGCTACAAACAAAACTACATCTAAGGACTGTCGGGAAAAGCCCAATTCGTAGAGTAGTTATTATAGAAGCTGCCCACACAATGACGATCGAAGCTCAGAATGCCTTGCTAAAAATGCTGGAGGAACCACCCGAGGACACCATTTTTATCCTCACTGCGCGCTCAAACAGGAGCGTTTTGCCCACAGTTTATTCTCGCACACAGCACATTGAGCTTAAATTGCCTTCACAATCAGACGTAAGCACGCATTTTGCTAAGCAAGGTTCGTCAGATGCAAAACTCTCATCTGTCCTACGCCTTAGCGGTGGTCGGCTCGGACTCACGCAAACTCTTTTAAATGACGAGCAAGATAGCTCAATCCAAGATAATATAACCCATGTTCGCCAAATCCTTGGGATGTCGTTATTTCATAGATTGCAGGAGATTGATGAGTGGTTGGGATCAAGCGATACTTTAGCCGGTAGGCTGGATGCCCTGATGCGTATGTGCCAAGCGGGTATGTCCCAAGCAATAGAGAAAGAAAATACGGAATTGACCAAGCGCTGGCAGCGTTACTATCAGTCGTCCTACAACGCGATAGATCAATTACAATATAACCCTAACCGTAAACTGCTGCTTACCCATCTGTTTATGCAGTTACGCTGAACTGATATAATGGTGCTCATATGTTAGAACTGGCATTGGTTGGCTTTTTTGGCTTATTGACACTTTGGGGTGCCAAATTCCGCAGCGAGGAATTATCTCCATTACCCAGAAAAATTAGCGATAAGTTAGGCAAACTGTGGGATATTGCTCACCAAGGCATGCGTGAAAATCGTTTCTTAAGAGCAGAGAAGGCGCTGCTGACTATCCTTAAAATTGATCAAAAGAATGCAGCTGCTTACAACCGCTTGGGTATCCTCTATGCCAAACAAAAAGAATATAAAGACGCGATTGATTGTTTTGAAATTGCTTCTTCGATTGAACCCACAGCCTCCAGCCTACACAACTTAGGGCTTATCTACTACGAAACAGAGAATTATGAAAAGGCTGCTACGGCTTTCGAGCAAGCCCTAAAGCTTGAAGATAATTTAGCAGCACGACACGTTGCCTATGCAAAAGTCCAGGAACGCCTTGGTAACGATAAGTTAATGTTTGAAGGACTAGAGAAAGCGGCTGAGCTTGAACCGAACCCTGAAACGTATAATTTGCTATTGAAAGCCTATGAAAACCATGAAATGGCGGCCGAAGCCGACCTAATACGCCAGAAACTCAATAAACTGATTGTACCTTCTGGTCGACCCAAGCGCATTCTGCGCCCTAAACGCGTGATTATCTAAAATTTGATGAAACTTACGCAGAGCAGGTTGAGTAACCGCACGTATATGTTTATGTGGCAGGTCGCCTTTTTGCTACTAGGAACTAGTTGGTTGTGGGCACCACATCTCAACAAACTACTTTCTCCACGCACTGCGCTCATTAGTCAGTATGAGATGCCTTTGCAGCCCTTTTCATGGCTATTTCGGCTGTCTGATCTGCTAAGTGCTTCCTTATTGCTCTTTATCACGTATATAAGCTACAAACTTAAGAGAAATAAGACTGTAATGGTGCTGTTGCTATTGATTGGTATTGGTATGCTCCTGGATCCCGTATTAACTACCAGTTGCCATGTGAGTGCTGCCAGTTGCCAAGAATATTTCTCACTTAACTTCTTCCTGCATGCGTCAGAAACAGTCTTAACGGCAACTTCATTGATGTTGCTCAGCCTGTACGACATTTACAAGAGAAAGAGAGTGGTTTCACTTTTGTTTGTGGCGTTTCAGATCGCTTATGGGCTTTTGTTTATATCGCAATTGGCAGACCAGCAACACTTCAATACTTTTTCGCAGTTTTTATACCAAACAATAATCATCCTATGGTTAGCTTGGTTTGTTCGAGATTTTTTATTAGATCGCAATGTTCGCCCCAAGCTCAGGGAATCTAGTATCGTTAAGTCTCTTGCCGCCACCGCCGCGTACATCGGCGGTATTACTTCTATACTTGCTAGTCTGGCACATATTCATTTGTTAGGCAGGATACGTAACTTTTATTTTGGAGGCGATACAGCTTGGCTGGCTCAACATAGCGTAATTATTGGTATCGTTATGCTCTACTTAGCTCGCCACTTGGCACGAGGTGAGCTACGCGCGCGCCAAATCTTTCTAGCAATTGCCGGTCTTGAAACACTCAAATATTCAGTAATAGCACCCCATCCTTCGCTTATGGTTTTCTACTTAATAGTTTTTATTACATTATTTCTAGCCAAGGACGATTTCAAGCGAGGAACTGTACCAATGACTTGGGATGTGCGGCTTAAAGACCTCGTATATATGTTTATTTCATTAAGCGCTACGTTGTTAGTAGCACTTATTGTTCTCGACAGGGATAACCGTACTGCTTTAGCCACAAGCCGTGCTTTTGATCACTTTTTCGATTATGCTGCAACTAACCCCGTAGTGATGCGCACTCACCTCCCTAGTATCCTTCTAGCACATACTGCGTCAGTATTTCTAATGCTCAGCGTTGCCACCGGACTTTATATCCTCTTTCGTCCCTATAATAGAGTCGTAAAGAACACTGCTGCATCAAAAGATAGAATTGAACAAGCTTTGCGGCGATACTCGAATTCATCAGAGGACTGCTTTAAGCTCTGGCCAAACGACAAGGAATATTTTTTTGGTGATTCAGAGGACGGCTTTATCGCATATAAAGTAGTAGGTTCCATTGCATTTGCACTTACCGACCCCATGGCCAAAGAGCGCAGTAAACTCATTGCCCAATTTATAGCCTGGTGTGGAGCGCATCGTTTGCGTGCTTGTTTTTTACCTATTAGCAAACAAAGCTTAACCATGTATAAACAACAGAGTCTGAAAACGCTGGATATTGGAGCAAGTGCCTTGATTAATATACGAAACTTCGTCAACACTACTAGTAATGATAAATGGTGGCGCTGGCAGAAGAATCGCGCCGCCAAAAACAACTACATTTATAAACACGCAATTCCTCCGCACAACCAGGACTTGTTAAAACAATTTCGTCGTGTCTCCGACAGCTGGCTTACAATAAATGATCATAAAGAAAGAGGCTTCGCACTAGGCTATTTTAAAGAGGAGTACATACAGAAGTGCATTATTAATTACCTTGAAACTAAAGATGGTCGTGTGTGCGCTTTCGTGAACGAATTGCCGCAGTTCAAAAGCAGCAATGTATTGGCAATTGACTTACTACGCTATCACGCTGATAGTCCTTCTGCGATGCCATATTTGCTTTATAAAACCATTGAGGCAAATCAGGATAATTACACCGAATTTGATTTAGGTTTTGTCCCATTCGCACAAACTAAAAGCTCTGTCTTATCTGTCGCGCGTGCACTGGCGGGCAATCGTTTCTCGTCCAAAGGGCTTGAACAATTCAAAAATAAGTTTGACCCAGTATGGTATCCAATGTATCTGGCTTACGATGGTGATCTGGGAGACTTGACGTTGATTGCCCTCAAACTTGAAGATGCTACGAAGGTAATGTAGTTAGATACGTCTTAATGATTACTTGGTGCAGGGAGAGGGATTCGAACCCCCGTAGGCATAAAGCCAGCTGATTTACAGTCAGCCCTCGTTGGCCGCTTGAGTATCCCTGCATGCAAATGGAGCCGTTGACGAGATTTGAACCCGTGACCCCTTCCTTACCATGGAAGTGCTCTACCACTGAGCTACAACGGCATTATAACCGCTCAATGGTAGCAAATCTAACCTGTTTTTGCCATCTACCCATAAAATAGCTTATGCCTTGTGCATTATTACCCTATCAGCTACAATGCATTTAAGCGAAGAGGGAATAACTGCGCAAAGAAAAAAAATGGCTATTTATGCTCCCGAAGATGGAATTGAACAACTAAACTTAGGTTTTGATACTCCTCGTAAAACAAACATCCCTGAACGGGGCATACCTCTTGGTGAAATACGTATAACTCCACGTCACGAATACCCCTACAATTGGGTTCAGTTGGTATCACGTGGTGTAACAATTGCCGTTCGAAATTCATCCTTATTCGGAGTAGAGGAAACAGTTCGTGCTTTTCTGAGTTCTGCCTCAGAGCGCTTAATGCACGACACTAACGTTACTGATCAAACGAAAACTAGAGCAGCGCTCTTTGGTCTAGAAATAGAAGATGTATTAGCCGAATCTGTGATTGAACCCTTGCCACCAGAAAGGGCAACAACATATGACAACCAGCACAGCAGTGACGTAATTATTCAGAGCATCAGGACAGGTTGACACCTATCGCCCTGCACAAGAAGACGGTAATCTGCTAAAATCCGAGTGCCTATGCCGACGTAGCTCAGTGGACAGAGCGGCTGTTTTGTAAACAGCGGGTCGTGGGTTCGACTCCCTCCGTCGGCTCCAGAATTGATTAATCAGTTTATATCTGTTAAACTCCTTTGGTTAAGAAAGGAAAAGAGAGCCGGAGCGTCGGATTCATTCCGAGCACCGCGCGATGAGAAAAACCGTAGGTTTGTCTCATAAGCGAAGCGTAATATTATGGCTAAAAAAAGCGACAAACGCAGAATTGTGGGACTGGTGAGCGAAGAAGGTGGCCACCGGCATTATTACACTATGAAAAACACCGTTAATACTCCCGATAAGCTAAGATTGCGTAAATACGATCCACTTACCAGAAAACACATATGGTATTCCGAAACCAAGAAGAACCTTGGTCGCAACGAAGTGAAACCCAAAAAATAGTCATCCTAGACTACAATACTTGTAAAAGGTTACAATAAACCTCGTTCTGTCTTAGGGGTGTAGCTCAGCTGGCTAGAGCGACGGTCTCCAAAACCGTAGGTCGGGGGTTCAAGTCCCTCCACCCCTGCCAAAATATAATGTTCACTTCTGTGAAGTATATATTTTGTAAAGTGGCAGATTTGAATCGCCGAGGCGGGTTAGCCCTGCGTAAAACCAGAGCGCTGTCCCTCCACCCCTGCCACTACCTTGCGAATTAACTGAAATATTGGTATAAAAGTACTATTGATGCCTAAGATATTGCTCACTAAGCCTAGTCTAATTATGCTCTACGGTTTCCCTGGAGCCGGGAAGACTCATTTTGCACGACAACTTTGCGAGCAGATGCAAGCTGCACATATTCAAAGTGACCGAATTCGCAGTGAGCTGTTTGAAAAGCCACGCTATGATAAACGTGAGGATGATGTAGTTTCGCATCTTATGGACTATATAACCGAAGAATTACTAAATACTGGTGTTAGTGTTGTCTATGACACCAATGCAAAGCGTTTTGGCCAACGGCGTACACTGCGTGATAAAGCTCGTAAATCCAAAGCCGAACCAATTCTAATTTGGCTGCAAATTGACCCCGAGACAGCCCTTCAACGTGTTCTAAAGCGTGATAAGCGCAAAGTTGACGACAAATATGCTATTACATTGACGCAAGAGAACTTTGAAAGTTATACCAAGAGCATGCAAAACCCTAGCACCGCAGAAGATTATATAGTTATTAGCGGCAAGCACACCTTTAATACACAACGAAACGCTGTATTAAAACGGCTTTATGAAACAGGTATGATTTCGGCCGATAATGCCCAGTCTAATGTCGTAAAACCTGAGCTCGTTAACCTTGTGCCTAAACGGTTAGAGTCTGGCCGTGTTGACCTGGCAAGGCGTAACATTACAATTCGTTAAAAATGTCTGTAATAATCATTGATGTTCCCGGTGTTGGTCCGGTCGCGTTTTACAAGCGCCGGGGCACTCGTAATATGCGCATAACGCTGAGCCCTCAAGGCAACATTAAAGTCAGCATGCCTGCGTGGGCACCTTATCGTCTAGCCATTGACTTTGTAAAACGCAAAGAACCCTGGGTGCAAGAACACCGCGCGGTACCACAACTTTTAAAAAACGGTCAGACTATAGGCAAAGCCCATCACATTGTATTTGCAACTAATAACAATACCACCAAGGCAAAAAATCGTTTAACCGGTAACACTATTCACGTTATGCACAGCCCAGAACTAACTGAGGCTGATGCTTCGGTTCAAGGATCAGCCCAACGAGGTGCCTTAAAGGCGCTACAACTAGAAGCTGAAGCGCTACTGCCTCAACGTTTGCAGAACTTGGCCAGACAGCACAACTTAACGTATAGCAATGTACGCATTAAACATCTGCGGTCAAAATGGGGGAGCTGTTCGCATGAGAAGGAGATTACACTTAATTCCTACCTAATGACACTACCATGGGATTTGATTGACTATGTACTTGTACATGAGCTTGTTCATACCAAAGTACTACGGCACGGCAAACCCTTTTGGGGTGAGATGGAAAAACAACTAGTTGATGCGCAAGCCTTAAGAAAACGTTTGCGCAACCACCAACCTACGTTTCATACGGTATAGTTATTGTGCTTATGGCATAATATGAACATGCCAGCACCAGATAGCACTTTAGCATTAGCCAATTCGACACTTGAACATGAACGCTTAACTAGTCTTATAAACAGCATGGCCGACGGGGTCATAGCTACGGATGAGTATGGCAAGGTGGTTCTTTATAACGGTGCTGCGCTCAACATTCTCAACCTCAATAGCTCAATGACAAGACAACCATTGGCAAATGTTCTTAAAGTGGTTGATAAGAATAAACAATTGGTTGATGTTAATAAACTAATCCAGGGCACTAAAACTGCTATGAGCAACCGCGAGTGGCGGCTCATGTATAACGACGGTAGCATGATTAACCTGTATCTGAGTATTGCGCCAGTTCATTTGGGCTTTGGTAAAGGCGGCGAAAAAGGCTACGTAGTGCTAATAAGGGACATTACAAGGGAAAAATCTCTTGAAGAAGAGCGCGATGAGTTTATTAGTGTGGTAAGTCACGAACTCCGAACACCAATCGCCATTGCCGAGGGTAATATTAGTAACGCCCAATTCATTGTTGAGAAGAGCGGAGACACCAATTCCATAAAGACTGCGCTGAAACAAGCACACGACCAGGTTACTTTTTTAAGTGGCCTTATCAACGATCTAGCCACACTGTCACGAGCGGAGCGCGGACGACTGACAGTCGAGATTGAGCAAATTAACGTGCATGAATTACTTAATGAGCTTGTTAAGGTCTACCAGCCTCAAGCTGAACAAAAACACCTTATTCTGCAAACCGAAATTGATCCTACTCTGCAACTATTATCGTCCAGCCGTTTGTACGTGCGCGAAATACTACAGAATTTCATAACCAATGCACTTAAATATACGGTTTCCGGCAATATCACCGTTGGTTCTCGACAAGCAACCAATGGTGCAGAACTATATGTGCGCGACACAGGTATAGGCATTAGTAAAGGTGACCAACAGAAGGTTTTTGATAAGTTTTTTAGGAGTGAAGATTACCGTACACGGCAAACAAATGGTACGGGGCTTGGTCTATATGTAACTATGAAGTTGGCGCGCTTATTGCACTCCGAAATAAAATTGGAAAGCGAGCTAGACAATGGCTCAACTTTCACAATAGTCGTTCCTAGCCTCAAATAAGCCACTAACTATTTGACTATTATCTTATTATTATAGTAGTATTGACTTGTTGAGACCTATCATTATGATAGGTTTTTTAATTTATTAAGGAGTAAGTACAAGTGGCAGAAGCCAAGAAACGCCAGCTTAAGCGTAGTGAAACTGTGCGTGAGCGCAGCCAAAAAGTGCAAAGTAAACCTGATAAATCCCGTCGCCTGCACGCCACAACTAAGAAAATTTCGCGACCTTTTAAAACGGCAGCGCACGTTGGCCGCAAGGAATATTACTTGCCCATTCCAGAAAACCGCGTAGGCCGTTTCCTTAACAAGCGTCGGCACTTTATCCCCTTATACTTTCGACAAAGTTGGCGAGAGCTGAGACAAGTAACGTGGCCTGGTCGCAAAGAGACATGGAAGCTAACTTTGGCTGTTATTTCATTTGCAATTATATTTGGCGTATTGGTAGCAATTGTCGATTTTGGGCTAGATAAACTGTTTAGAAAGGTAATTCTCAAGATATGAACAAACGATATGATACCTCCAAGCAATGGTATGCCATTCATACCTATAGTGGCTATGAAGAAAAAGTAGCTGAAAGTATTCGCCAGCGCGCTGACAGTTTGGATATGAAGGATAAAATCTTTCAAGTGCTTGTTCCTAAGGAAAAAATGATTGAAGTCAAAAACGGCAAACGCAAGGTAGTAGAAAAACGAATTTTTCAAGGATATGTACTGGTGCAGA
Organism: uncultured Candidatus Saccharibacteria bacterium; assembly: GCA_964584265.1. Lineage (GTDB taxonomy): Bacteria > Patescibacteriota > Saccharimonadia > Saccharimonadales > CAYVSP01 > CAYVSP01. The sequence continues at coordinate 95,341 of CAZOZI010000001.1, forward strand.
TGAAGCTTAGCGAAGATGCCTGGTACATTGTGCGTAACACGCCATCGGTAACCGGTTTTGTGGGCAGTGGCACCGAGCCAACACCCATTGACGCTGAAGAAATTGAAAAAATTATGAAGCGAATGGGTCGCGCTGAACCGAAGCACAAGATTGACTACAAAATTGGCGACGTCGTTAACATTACTGACGGTCCATTTAAAGGCTTTGATGGCAGCATCAACGAGGTTGACGCCACTAAAGGCAAACTAAAAGTGTTGGTTAACATGTTTGGCCGCGAAACGCCGGTTGAGCTAGACAGCTTACAAGTAAAGAGAGTTTAAAATTAATCATGCGATTCTACAATCTACTCGAGCTTGCACCTTCTAACAGTAACGGCTGGGCTGAAGTTTACAGAGCATTGGAGTCTATTAATGCAGGCCACATTACTGTGTGGGATGTAACTGCCGGTGAGACCTTAGGTGTGTTAGCGCTTAAGACAGGAGCGATTATGGCCACAGTAGTTGTAGAAAGAGATGGTATAAGTCTAGAAAGTGGCGGCCGGTTATGGAAACCCACTCTACCGCTCGTGGATATTGCACCGCTGAAGTTTCTAGACAACAGGGGTAAGGTGTAGTACAATTTACTAGTTACGCACTCCTAAAGGAGTTCTTTTTATGGCAGAAAAAGTAGTTAAAGCAAATTTGAAGATGAAAATCCGTGGTGGTCAAGCCAATGCAGCACCGCCGGTTGGTAGTACCCTTGGCCAATACGGTGTGAATATGATGGATTTTATTAATCCATTTAATGAGCAGACGAAAGATCGTATGGGTCAGGAAGTTACAGTGCATATAAGCATTTACGATGACCGCAGCATGACCTGGCGTGTGGTTGGCACACCAACAGATGACTTGATCCGTAAAGCACTTGGCATAGACAAAGGTTCGGGACGACCCAATACTGAGAAATTAGATAAAAAGCTCAGTAAAAGCCAGTTACGTGAAATTGCCGAAGCCAAAGCAGTTGACTCTAACACTGATAATGTTGAAGCTGTTATGAAGCAAGTAGCTGGCACTGCTCGCAGTATGGGTATAGAGGTAGAGGGATAAGTGAGAATCGCAGATATGCCAAACGAACCTAGATTTGAGAGATCAATAGACGGCCATCACACGCAACCGGCTAGTACTTTAAGTAGGCCAGAGCGCATTCGGCGCTACTTAACACAAGAAGAAACGAGATGGAATGCACCTTTTGGTGCAGTGATAGCGAGTGTTGTTGTGTTGATGATTATAGAGAAAACTGGAGTTGATGGTATTGCAAATACTGCTGCGCAAGTCCTTGATTCTACGTTGTCAAAAATAACCGAACTTGATAGAAGAGAATAAGTTTAACTTGTGGGACCCGACGCTGTCAGCATGACAGCCGGGGTTTGCACCACAAAGGAGATAGTTATGGCAGAAGCCAAGAAGACGACCGCAAAAATTAAGACTAAAAAAGTCGCTAAAAATATTAAGACGAAAGGAAAAGAGATAAAAGATGGGACTATTCAAATCGATGATAAAGCTAAGGTTCAAGCAAGTAGCCAAGACGAAGAAGTAAAAACTACAGCCAAACCTAAAGTAACAACCACCAAGCAGCCAACCGCAAAAGCTGGTAAACGAAGTACTAAAGCTGTAAAAGAAGTCGAGGAAAAACGAGCTAAAGAAGAACGTAAAACGCATGCAAAAGAGGAAGAAGTTGCACACAAACCAAAACATCCTGAAAAACCACCACGCTCTAAGTTAGAGCGCAGAAGCAAAAAATACCGCGAAGCCGCAAAACAAATTGAGGCCGACAAAGACTACACGCTGGAAGACGCGTTAGCCTTAGCCGTTAAAACAAGCCCAACTAAGTTTGACGCTACTGTAGAGTTACATATAAACCTCGCAGTTGACCCGAAACAGGCAGATCAAAATGTGCGTGGCACCGTAGTTCTGCCCGCGGGTACCGGTAAAGCCAGCCGGGTAGCTGTTGTTGCAGAAGCTGATGACGCGAAGAAAGCCAAAACAGCTGGTGCCGATGTAGTTGGTAGCGATGATATACTAGCCCAGCTTGATAAAGAGAAGCTGGACTTTGATGTGCTTATTGCCACGCCAGCAATGATGGCTCGCCTCGGCAAGTATGCTCGCGTACTTGGGCCAAAAGGCCTTATGCCCAATCCTAAAAGCGGCACAGTGACAAACGACGTCGTTAAAGCCGTTACAGAAGCCAAGGCCGGTAGAGTTGAGTATAGAGTAGATACCGCCGGCATCGTTCATGTCGGCATTGGTAAGGTTAGCTTTGGAGCTGCCAAATTGAACCAAAACGCACAAGCCATTTTCACCAACCTAAAAACTCATAAGCCAGCCTCTGTTAAGGGCGCGCTCATCATGCGCGCTTATGTAACGACAAGCATGGGCCCAAGCATTTCGTTGACCCTGAGCAGCGTGTAGAATAACTCTAATGAACCGAACAAAAGGCCACGTTATAGCAATTGATGGGCCAGACGGTGTTGGTAAAACGACACAAGTCAGTCTACTAGCTGAATATCTTAGGCAAAAGGGACGAATTGTCCACACTACCCGGCACTCTGGTGGAACTTTGATTGGCGAAGGGCTTCGTAAAGTATCATTGTCTGACGTACCAAGGCCAACTGAAACAGATCTCTATATTTCATTGGCCATGGGCGTAGCCTTGGCTGAGGACGTGAATAAACGAAGAGAAATGGGCGAGATAATCATTATCGACCGCAGCCCATTGGCAATCATCGCTTATCAAGGCTATGGTGGCCAGCTAGAAGACAAACAAAAGACCTTTGAGGCCGCCGAGATGCTTCTTAAAGCTTACAAATTGGATAAGCTGATATTTTTGAACGCGCCGCAGTCTGTTTTAAATCAGCGGCGTCACTCACGGGGTACCAGTGATTATTTTGAACAAAAGAATATTGCCTATCACGAACGCGTTAGGAGAGGTTATGATGCTGGGCTGGCATTCTTAAAAAAGCACTCAGAAATTGGGCTGGAGGTAGCAACTATCGACGCTTCTCCAGACATCGCGAACATTCATGAACAGATTCTTCACTCAATAGAACTGTAAATTTTCACCACTTAAACTTGTGCTACTGTCAAACACTTTCGTACAATATATAAAACGAATGGGGGAGCAGTGTCCGTTTACAGTAATATACAGATAAAACAGGCTATAAAAGAAGGCCATATTGTATTTTACCCGTATGTCGCCAAGCATATTGCCGGTAGCAGCGTAGATGTTACGCTGGGCGATTGGTTTTACCGGACAGAGAGGCCAAGTGAAGGCGGGTTTTACAACCCCTTTGATGAATCGGCCGTCAAGCAATACTTTGGGGGTGGTCCATACCAGGCCGAGATCCACAAGGAATGGGCAGCGAAACATGGCCGCAAGTTATTTAAAAACATTCCGCCATCCCAGCGCATTATCGTAATGCGCCCTGGAGAGCGTGTACTGGCCCACACACACGAGTTTATTGGCATCAAAGCACCAGGTACGAGCACTATGCAGGCTCGTAGCACCTGGGGCCGCAACGGCGTATCAGTCTGTTTGGATGCTGGTTGGGGTGACCCGGGCTACATAAATCGTTGGACTATGGAGATCTACAATTTGAACCAACATGAAAGTGTAGTTCTGCCAGTCGGTGAGCGCATTGCCCAACTGGTTTTTTATGAAACCGGGCCTGTTGCCGATGAGTACAAAAAGCTGAGCGGCAAGTACCAGGCTACCGATAGCCAAGACCTGAAGAAATTGATTGCCAGCTGGTCGCCTGAGCAAATGCTACCCAGGGCTTACAAAGACAAGCGCCGTAAGCCAATAATCATAAAAGGGCTTAAAAGAGGCTTATGAAGATAAAACACTACGAAACTAGTGAGCCAGTGCTGGAAACACCGACTAAGCAAGGTGTTTTTATCGCCCTTGAAGGCACTGACGGTTCGGGCAAGGGGACACAATTCAAGCTTTTAACCGAAAAACTGCAGTCCGAAGGTTATGAGGTCGCTGCCTTTGACTTTCCTCAGTATGATCAAGCTTCAAGCTTTTTTGTAAAAGAATACTTAAATGCCAAATATGGCACCTCTGATGAAGTTGGACCTTACACTGCTTCGCTGTTCTTTGCCCTAGACCGCTATCAAGCTGCACCAGCCATTCGCCGTGCACTTGATGAAGGCAAGGTTGTGCTTACAAATCGCTATACAGGCTCAAACATGGCTCACCAAGGCACTAAGTTCGATCATCCAGAAGAACGGCGTGGTTTCTTTATATGGTTGGATAATCTTGAATTTCAAATGTTGCACATACCAAGGCCTGACAAGAGTTTTATCCTGCGAGTACCTGCAGATATTGCGCAAAGATTGGTGGATAAGAAAGAAGCAAGAAACTATACGGACAAGAAGCGTGATATACACGAAGCAGACCTTAAGCACCTAAAACTGTCTGTTGAGGTATACAACGCATTGTCAGAACTATTTCCAAGGGATTTCTTTGAAATTGATTGTGTAAGCAATGACGAACTTCTGAGCATAGAAGAGGTACAAAATAAGTTATGGCAAACTATTAAGCCGTTATTGCCGTCAAAACCTAATAAACAGAGCACAAAGGCTGAAAAAACCGCCATAATCACCAATCCGTATGTAACACGCACGGATAAAGGCTGGGAAATAACAAGCGAAGGCCGACAGTTCTTAGATGGCATCGTCACTGACTCGACCGGGGATGTCTACGCTTTTAATGAAAAGCTAGGAACAATGACTATTGCTGCAGCGATGGCTCGATTAAGTCGCCGTGGTGATGATATGCGTATAACCATTCTGGACGAGTTTGCCACAACGGCAGGTAAGGACGAAAAGCTCCTGCAACGCGTTATTACGGCGTACGGTGATGATTCTGTGCAGCAATTGGCCGGACAGCACATTGTAGTAGAAGGCGCCTCTAACTTACTAACCAAAAAGTTGGAGTGGGGTCGGCTGGCCGCCTATCTAGAGCAATCAACCCGTTATATCTACTTTGATCAAAAAGATAATAACGGCAACTACCGCTACTTTACGCCACCACAGTTAAATGCACAGACCAAAAAACAATACTGCCAAACCATGGATCAGATATTTGATCTCTACTCCAAGATGGTCCGGGATCTTTCGAAGTATATTCGTGATAGTTCATCAGTTCCATTGGAGGAGCGCGACGGCGCTTGGCAAGGGGCTACGCGCGCGCAGGCCTGTGACGCGATTCGACCTGTTTTGCCCGTAGCCACCAAGGCTACAGTGGGCATTTATGGTTCGGGACAAGCCATAGAAAGCCTTATTATGCACTTGTTAAGTGATGAGCTGCCAGAAGCACAAGAAACTGGTCAAAAAATGCTTACAGAAGCTCGTAAGGTCATCGGTACGTTCTTGGAGCGAGCTGACAAGCCTGATCGCGGTGGTGCCACAATTGCCTATTTTGCGAATACACGTCACAGCGTCAAAAAATTGGCCAAAGACTACTTACCTGATGCGCACAGTAGCGAGGCAACTGCAGTAAAGCTTACTAGCGTATGGCCGCGTAACGAACTTGAGCTTGTGCCAGACATGCTCTATGAGCACAGCAATTTATCACTAGAAGAGATACAAGAACAGGTCGAAAACTGGCCATACGACAAGAAAATGGCCGTGTTTCAGGCCTATATGGGTGAACGGCTCAACCGTCGCCACAAGCCGGGCCGAGCACTGGAAAAAGCTCATTATAGCTGGGACTTACTTTGTGATTACGGCATTTTTCGCGATCTGCACCGGCACCGCATGGTCGATGACCTTGAGTGGCAACTACTCACACCACGCTATGGCTATGAAATACCACAGCTGGCCGATGAAGCCGGTCTAAGCGAACTCTTTGAAGAGTGTTTTGACCTGAGCCTGAAGCTCTATAGCCAGCTGCAAGCTGGCGGTTATGAACTTGAAGCCCAATATGCGACTCTGCTTGGCCACAGAATGCGCTGGAAGGTTACCTATAATGCTCGTGAAGCCTTCCATCTACACGAACTTAGAACAAGTCCGCAGGGCCACCCGGGATACCGCAAACTTGTCCAGCAAATGCACGAAAAGGTTGCTGAGGTGCATCCTATGCTGGCAGATGCCATGATTTTCGTGAATAAAGGGGAGGACCCGGAGTTAACGCGTTTAGCTGCTGAGCGTTACACTCAATTTAAACTGCAGCAAATCGACGACAAAGGCAACAACTAAATATCTTCTCGTGGCCTTACTCTTGCAATAACTGTATCTTCGCTGCGCCCAAAGGGGCTTACTTCAACTGTAACAAAATGGAGCAATGGGCCAAGCTGTGTTTGAAGCGAGACAATTTCTGGAACAACGTCAGTAATATAGCCATGCGCAATAATCATATCGCCGTCAGCTTTTCGTATTTGTCCGAGTAGCGCTGCAGAATTCATATGCTGTTGTTCGTCGCCACCATGTAGCGTGTCTGGTGATATAGCCATTACTTCCTCTTGACTTAAAAAACCGGCTCTTTTGGTTGGAGCCGGTTTTGTTTATGTTGCTTTTGACTTGTGCTAACACGGGCTCCAATCTATTTTGCGGCAATAAATACCATGCCGTAAGTGCGGCAGATAGTATGCTTGGCAATAAGATTGGATAGTTGTGTTATCACGAAAACTAAATGTACACTCGCAAAAAGGACTTGTCAACGCTTTTATTTGGTTGTAACGTAGTAGTGATATGGCTTTAAACGCATTGAAGCAATTAGGACTCCTCCTCGGCCTTACAGGGCTGTGCTTCAGTATGGTTGAAGCCTGAGCGTTTAAACGCCTTAGCACAGCCCAAGCAACAGGCTTCACCCAAGAAGTCTGTTTTAATTTAAAGGAGAAAGTGATGTCTGAAAGTAACGAAGTTTATGCAAGAACTGTAGGTGAAGGTGATGATAGTGGTATTTATATAGTCCAAACTCCTGAAGGAATTTCAGTTGAGTACCAACCCCATAAAACATGCCCTGCTAAATCGATGCAAATATTCAGGGAGGTAGAAGTTCATCCCGTACCTGATGCAGGTCAAGTAGAAGCCACTATTATAGTGAAGGTTCCGGTCGTAGATCGTAATCTGCCAGCTTGACTTAACAGAGATAGTCATATAATATCTATCTGTTACCAAAGACAGTGACGGCCGAGAGGTTTGATAATGTCACCGAGGTGCATACAATTCATTTTGTTTTGTGAGCACAACTGAAGCTTCTGGTAACAGGAGCTTTTTGGTTACAAGACAGTAATTTTGGTCGAGAATTCCTGTCTCAACTCATAAAAGGAGAAGTCAAACATGGCTTTGACCAAAGAAAAGAAGCATGAAGTCGTTGATGAAGTCAGCAAGTTGCTGAGCGACTCTAAAATGACAGTGCTGGCCCAATATCAGGGAACCCCTGTGAAGGCTATGCAAACCTTACGGCATGACGCCAAAGCAGGTGGTACGGTTGTAAAAGTAGTTAAGAACCGCTTGGTTTTGCAAGCTATTAAGCAATCTGAGGTTTTTAAAGACGTGGATGCGAATGTATTTAATGGCATGTTACTCTACGCTTTTAACGCAAACGATGAAGTTGCACCAGCCCAGGTGCTGGCTGCTTTTGCCAAAACTCAACCATCACTACAGTTCGTTGGAGCACTGACAGCTGAAGGCGAGCTACTAAGCGCTGACGATGTTAAAGCATTAGCTAGCTTGCCGCCCAAAGAACAGTTGCGCGGTCAAGTAGTCGGAATTTTGGCAGCACCACTGAGCGGTTTTGTTAGCGTGTTATCCGGCAATATACGCGGAGTTCTGAGCGTCTTGCAAGCCCGTAGTGAAGCAATAAGTTAAGAAAGGAACAAATTATGGCAGACGAAGAAGCAAAGTCCAGCACCGAGACGGCTACAGCCGAATCTGGTGCTGCGGTAAAGACAGAAGCTCCAGCTGAGGAAAAAGCTGAAGCTAAAGAAGATAAGAAAAGCAAAAAAGTTTCAGTTCCTAAGGAATTTGAAAAGCTCGTAGGCGAGTTAGATAAGATGAGTGCACTAGAAATCAGCAAATTTGTTAAGTTTCTTGAGGAGTACTGGGGTGTAAGCGCAGCTGCTCCTACAGTTGCTGTTGCGGCTGTTCCTGGCGGTGGTGGTGATGCTGCCCCAGCCGAAGAAGTCAAGAGCGAATACGATGTTGTACTTAAGGATGCTGGCGCTCAAAAAGTTGCTGTCATCAAGGCAGTCAAGGATATAACTAACCTCGGACTTGGCGAAGCCAAAGCTCTCGTAGACGGTGCTCCAAAGACCGTGCTTGAAAAGGCCAAGAAAGAAGACGCCGAGAGCGCTAAAAAGACGCTTGAAGAAGCCGGCGCCACAGTAGAGCTGGGCTAAAGCCACAAAGATCTACGGTCTTATAAATACTCGTCAAATGTCGGCGAGTATTTATTTATCCACAACTAGGTGCTTGATTTTTTGACTTGGGCTCTAACCCGTGGTACCGTATGGCCAGAAAGTGTATCAAATAAACACTTAGAGAGATTACAGAGATGGCAGATGTACCAGATAAGCAGATAAAACGCCTTCGGGCGCTGATTGAAGAAGCCGAGACTAGTTTAGCGGCAGCTAAGGAGTTGCTGGTAAGTTTGGTTGGCGAAGATTCACAAGATGTCGCCAGCACTAAAGACGAGAATATCGGCAAGGTTATTGAAGGCGTCTTCGATGGCCAGAACATGGTCGGATCAGACAGTAAGACCTACCCAGTACCAGCCAATTATGCAAGTAAGTCCAAGCTAGTCCAAGGCGACATACTCAAACTCACTATTGCTGAGGATGGGGCATTTCTGTACAAGCAAATCGGCCCGATCCCACGCAAACAAGTTGTCGGTGTACTGGAACAAAAAGATGGCCATTACTTTGTGCACGTTAATGATAAACAATACCGTGTTTTGCTTGCCAGCGTAACCTATTTCAAGGCCAAACCAGGCGATCAGGTCAGTGTCAACGTTCCGGAAGACGATGACAAAGCCGAGTGGGCCGCCCTTGAAGCCGCCCTCTAAATATGCGCCGAACAATTCTTAAATTACCCAGATTACTTCTAACGATTGTCGGATTAGCACTAGTTACAGCACTTGTACTTAGCCAGGTGCTCCCTTTTAGCTCTAAGACTGGAGCTTCTTTCGACTATCTATCTGGGCTCTGCGAGCCCGGACACCAGAACGACGGGCCAAATGTGCACAAATTTCATTTGTCTAAGGGAGAGTACAATTTGTATCGGCGGTACTCTAGTGATCTCGATAGTTCTCAAAATCAGAATATAGCAAAATGCCAGCTCGACCGCGCTGAATTGCTCTTGTAAATTAGACATTCGAATATATACCGTGCAAGGATTATAATCTATATCTACGATGGGGAAGGCGCTTTATAGAAAATACCGTTCAAAATCACTTGATGAGATTGTTGGCCAAAAACACATTACACAAACGCTGACGAACGCTCTAAAAAATGGCCAGATTAGCCACGCCTACCTGTTCACTGGGCCTCGGGGGGTCGGAAAAACTAGCGTGGCACGTATTCTAGCTCATGCGGTCAACAATTTGCCATATACCCACGAGAACAACCACATAGACATTATCGAGATCGATGCGGCCAGTAATCGCCGGATTGACGAAATTCGCGATCTACGCGACAAGGTGAATATCACACCTACAAGCGCAAAGTATAAGGTGTATATAATTGATGAAGTTCATATGCTCACGCGCGAGGCCTTCAATGCTCTTCTAAAGACACTTGAAGAGCCACCGGACCATGTCATCTTTATTTTAGCCACGACCGAAGCTCACAAACTGCCAGAGACCATTGTGAGTCGTACGCAGCGTTTCAGCTTTAAACCAATTAACGAAGATGAAGCGGTGGCGCACCTACGAACCATCGCCAAAACAGAAAACATTACGATTGATGACCAAGCTTTGCAACTGATTGCTCAGCATGGTAGTGGCAGTTTCCGCGATAGCATCAGCTTGCTTGATCAAGCCAGCAACCTCGCTAAAAAAATTGAACTAGCCGATATTGAGCATTTGCTCGGCATTGCACCTGAGACGGCCGTTGATCAACTAAAACTAGCTTTGACGAGCAGAACGCCCAAAGAAGTTGTGCAAGCTCTCGCACAATTAAAAGAGCAAGGCTACCAGTCAGCTTCTATTGCTAAACAGCTAGCCGCTAGCTTGCGCAGCGATCTTTTGGCGGAAACAACAACTTTGCCCACAGAAACAACTACCGTTCTGCTTGGACAACTTTTATCTGTGCCATCAGCCCATGACCCAGACAGCTTTTTAGAGCTAACCCTGCTTGCTGTAGCCTTAGAAGGAAATAATCACAAGCGCACTGAAAAAGACACCGTAAATGAAACGGCACCAACCACGCCTAAGATCGATAAGCCATCAGAGGCAAAACCAGCTCCACCGGTTAACCATGCCAAACGTTCGACAAAAACAAACTATGAATCAGTTGAGGCAGCGTGGCCAAGCATACTGGCCACGCTCAAAGATCGCCATAATACGCTGTATAGTGTGGTGCGGATGGCAGAACCTGAGTGGAGTGAAGACCAAATAGTGTTAAAGTTTGCTTTCCCTTTTCATCAAAAACGCTTGCAGGAAGCAAAAAACCAACAGGTATTGCTTGATATCATTAGTGAACTAACTGGCCAACAACTTAGCATAAAAGCGGTTATTGACAATAAGGAAATGGCGCCTTCTAAAAATGACATTGAATCCAAGACTGAAGTACCCGTAGATAACATTAGCAATATTTTTGGCTCAGTTGAGATGCTAGACTAGAAGGTACTCATGCGGAGGGCTAATGATGGAACCAGATGACTTAAAAGGCGGTAAACTACCCCCTCAGAATGTTGAGGCGGAAGCTAGCCTTTTAGGTGCTCTATTGATTGACTCAGACGCTGTCGTCAAAGTGGCCGATAGCATTGGATCCAAAGACTTCTACGATGAGCGTCATCAACATATTTATGAAGCCATTCGACAATTGTATGAAAAACATAGCCCTATTGATGTATTGACTCTGTCTGATCAACTCAAAGCCAATGGTTTACTGGAAACGGTAGGTGGCGCCAGTTATTTGACGGAACTGACCAATTTTGTACCCACAGCAGCACACGTCGAGCAATACGCAGAGATAGTTTCCCAAAAAGCTCTAAGACGCCGATTGATTAAAATCTCGGGCAATATAGCTGAACTGGGCTATGATGAGGGTCGTAATCTCCATGAGCTGATTGAAGAGGCCGAAAGCCGCCTCTTTGATGTCAGCCAGCGCCATATTAAACAAGACATCATAAGCCTGGAAACTATTCTAACTGAGAGTTTTGATCGCTTAGACGAGCTGCATAAGGATAAAGGCAAGATCCGGGGGGTACCTACTGGTTATAAGGACATGGATCAAGTACTGGCTGGCCTGCAACGTTCTGACTTGTTCGTTCTAGCCGCACGACCATCAATGGGAAAAACGGCTTTGGCACTCAATATTGCGCATAACGTAGCATTGCAAGCTGAGCTGCCAGTGTTGATTTTTAGCCTAGAAATGAGCAAAGAACAGCTGGTAGATCGTATGCTGGCCATGGAATCAGGTGTAGATGCGTGGGCTTTGCGTACTGGCAACCTTACAGACAGCGATTTTGAAAAAATTGGCCAAGCCATGGGTAGCTTGAGCGAAGCAAAGATATATATTGACGACACACCGAGCATCACTGTTAGTGATTTGCGCACCAAAGCCAGACGCGAGGCTCATAAGCAGCCTTTAGGACTGATTATCGTTGATTACTTGCAACTAATGAGCGGAGGTTCACGCTTTAGCGGAGAAGGTAACCGTGTGCAGGAGATATCGGAAATCTCAAGAGGCTTAAAGGGCATCGCCCGCGAACTGAATGTGCCATTGATGGCATTGAGCCAATTGAGCCGTTCAGTTGAGAGCCGCAGCCCACAAATTCCCCAGTTGGCCGACTTACGCGAATCGGGTTCAATTGAACAAGATGCTGACGTAGTCGCCTTTATTTACCGCGAAGAGTACTATAATCCCGATACCGATCGCAAGAACATAACAGATATCTTCATTAAAAAACACCGCAATGGACCTATTGGCAATATTGAACTGTATTTTGATAGAGACAAACAGCGTTTTCGCACCCTTGATGTTAAGCACGCCGAGCCGTTTGCGAATGTCTAGGCATCTTAGCAAAAAATGCTAATGGTATACTTATGTCTAAGCTTATGAAACGTCTTCGTCGTTTTATGATGGAAGGTTGGCAGCCGATATTGTTATACGGAATAGCAATAGCTGGGCTGGTATTACTATTTATGTATAAAATTGGCAGCCTGCCAGCCGGTTTGAGCCAGAATGAGATTCAAGCGCTTGGCTCTGCTCAGACATGGCAAGCGGTGCTTAATAACCCGTTGTATGCACCACATAAAGTGCTAATATTGACACTTCAAACAATTGGCTTTCATGACAAGGCTGTCTTGCGCGGCGTTAGTGCATGCTGGGCACTTATTACCACTGGGTTGTTTTTTAGCATTTTGAAACGCTGGTACCCTAAACGCATTGCCATCTTAGGCACACTGCTATTTACTACCTCTACCTGGTATTTGATCACGTCCCGTCTTTTGACACCAGAAATTTTACAATCCGGTGTGGTTATTTTGCTAGCTGTCGGTGGTTGGTTGCGTTATAGCCATGCACGCATTAGCCCGGTTTTGTTAGCAGTCGGTTCGGCGGCCATATTATTCTATATCCCCGGAATGCTCTGGTTACTTATTGGTGCAGCTATTTGGCAATGGCCGAATATCAAAATAGCCCTAAAGGAATCTTCGGTACTCATTGCTTTCTCACTAACACTTCTTTTTTTAATACTTATAGGACCTCTGCTTTTTGCTATCGTCAGGAACCCTTCACTAGGACGTGAACTAGTTGGTCTGCCATCAAGCATGCCTTCTTTACAGCAAGTCATAAAGGGTTTTGTGGACATTCCTCTTGCCTTATTTTTGCGAGCGCCGCTCGATCCAGTCCATTGGCTAGGGCACTTACCGCTGCTTGATATCTTTAGCACGGTCATGTTTGGGCTTGGTTTGTATAGTTTTTACTTTCAACTTCGCCTTGACCGCGCCAAATTATTATTTGGGGCTGGGTTTATCATAAGTGTTCTAATTGCGTTGAGCGGAACACTAACCCTGACTATGCTATTGCCGTTAGTCTACATTGTCGTCGCTGCCGGCTTAAGCTTATTCCTGAGACAATGGCTGACTGTATTCCCACGCAACCCGTTAGCGAGAACGCTAGGATATAGCCTGCTCATTATTGTTGTTTTGGCAGCTTGTTTTTATCAAGTTAGTCGCTATTATGTTGCGTGGCAACATACCCCGGCGACAAAACAAGCCTACAGCCATACACTTTAGACCAGTAGTTTTGTTACAATACGTGCATAAGGAGAACATTATGAGTCGGTTTGACCAAGCAAAAATGCTACTAAAGGTTAAAAAATTGCAAAAAGAACTACAGAAGATGGTGCTTGTAAGTGAACAAGGCGATGGTGCAGTAAAAGTAGAGATAACTGGCGAGCAAAAGATCAAAAAAATACATATTGATCCAGAGTACGTTGATTTAGATGATATTGGCCAGTTGGAGCGCTGGATTGAAGATGCTGTCAAGGATGCTATTGCACAGAGTCAAAAAGTAGCTGCCGAGAAAATGCAGCCCATGATGGGGGCACTGAGCGAACTTGGCCTATAACTCGAACAACGCATGAATGTTTTACCACCAGCTTTGCAGGATTTGATTGAGGCGTTTGCAGCCTTGCCTGGCGTTGGTCCGCGTAGTGCCGAACGCTACGCCTATTACATGCTTAAAACGGAGCCAAGTAAGTCTAATCAGCTTGCAATGGCACTTCAAAAACTACATAAAGATATAGCTTACTGCGAGAGAACCTTTGCTTTGATTGAAAAAGGCCAGAAGTTGTCTCCGCTCTACACCGATCCTAAGCGCGATAAACAAATCATTGCCATAGTGGCGGAACCCTTTGACATTGTTGCCTTAGAGAAAACCGGACAATTTAGTGGAACTTATCACGTGCTAGGTGGCTTGATATCGCCAATTGATGGAATAGGTCCAGATAATCTACATGTCCGGGAATTGCTTAAGCGATTAGATGAAGATAAAGTCCACGAAGTCATTATGGCTACCAACGCTAGTGTTGAAGGAGAATCTACGGCCCTTTATATCCAACAAGAGATTGGCAGGCGCAAAGTCAAGATAACACGCCTTGCTCGCGGGCTGCCAATTGGTGTGGACCTTGAGTATGCCGATCAAATTACGCTGACCAGAGCACTAGAAGGTAGACAACTATTATGAAAGTAGCTCCTGAAGCACACAAACTCAATGAGCTCATAGCGCAGGCTACTCGCATCGTCATCCTACAGGCCGATAATCCAGATGCTGACAGTTTGGCAAGCGCGCTGGCACTTGAGCAAATTTTGCATGAGATGAGTAAAGAGCCGTCTTTGTATTGTGGCGTTGAAATTCCATCGTACCTTCATTACTTAGCTGGCTGGGACCGAGTCAGCAAAGACCTACCACCTAAGTTTGACATGAGCATCATCGTCGATACCAGTGCCGACAGCTTATTTGGATCGCTTGAGAAATCTCATCAAAAACAATGGGTTGCTTCTAGGCCGTGCATTGTGATTGACCACCATGAAGTTGAAGCCAGTATTGCGTTTGCAACTATTGTTTGGAACAAACCAGCAGTAGCCACTGGTGAAGTCATTTATGAACTATCACGGGCTTTAAAGTGGCCATTGAATAAAGTAGCCAGCGAAATGCTGGCAGCATCAATTATGGCTGATAGTTTAGGACTAAGCAGTGAAGGCGTCACTGCCCGTAGCGTCGAAATTTTAGCTGAGCTGGTAAAAGCCGGAGTCAGTTTGGCTAAGCTGGATAATAATCGGCGTGAGCTAATGAGAAAATCACCAGAACTGCTTAACTACAAAGGAACGTTGCTGCAGCGCATTGAATACGCCGATAATAACCGTATTGCTATGATTACGATTCCGTGGGAAGAGATTGAGAAGTACAGCCCACTGTACAATCCGCCAATGCTCATAATGGATGATATGCGCATGGGTGAGGGAACTGATGTCGCTATCGCCTTTAAATTATACAAAGACAAGGTAACTGCCAAAATTAGAGCTAACTATGGCAAAGCTGTAGCGGGCAAGTTGGCAGAGCACTTTGGTGGTGGTGGCCATCCTTACGCTAGCGGCTTTAAAATAACCGATGGTCGCACTTTTGACGAAATAAAATCAGAAACTATTGCGGTAGCAACTGAATTGCTTGATAATTTGGCTGATTAAGGAAAATTATACGATGAGCCTAAGAAGTCAAGCTTACGAAATACATAGACTTCCTAGCGTGAAGCAATATACACTTGAAAAAGAAAAAAATGAAACTCTATAACACCCCGACTAAAAAGATTGAAGAAGTTAAACCGCTTATACCTGAACAGGTTACAGTTTACACTTGTGGACCGACTGTTTACGACTATCCGCACATTGGCAATTGGTTTACTTTTATACGCTACGACACCTTGGTGCGCGTCTTAAGGGCAAATAATCTACATCCCAAATGGGTCATGAATATCACGGATGTCGGCCATCTTGTCAGTGATGCAGACGAAGGCGAAGATAAGTTAGAAAAGGGCGCTAAGCGTGAAGGTAAAAGCGCCTGGGACATTGCTGAGTTCTATAGCGACTACTTTATTAAAGCCCTGGATCGACTTAATATTAGCCAGCCATTTAAATTACCTCGAGCTACCGACCATATTCAAGAACAAATTGACTTTATAAAACAACTGGAAGCTAAAGGTTACACCTACGTTATAACTGATGGTATATACTACGATACTTCAAAATTCCCAAAGTACGCTGATTTTGCACACCTGAAGCTTGCAGACCAAGAAGCCGGTAAGCGCATTGGACTTAATTCTGAAAAGAAGCAACCTTCCGACTTTGCGCTTTGGAAGTTTTCTCCGAAAGATCACAAACGAGACATGGAATGGGATAGCCCGTGGGGGAAAGGATTTCCTGGATGGCATATTGAATGCTCTGCTATGAGCATTCAATACCTTGGTGAAACAATAGACATTCACGGCGGTGGCATTGACCACATTCCGGTTCATCACACGAACGAAATTGCCCAAAGCGAAGCAGTTACCGGTAAACCTTTTGTCAATCATTGGTTCCACAGTAATTTCATACTGGTCAATGGTAAAAAAATGGCTAAGTCTGAAGGTAATTACTTTACTCTGGAGGATATTGAAAAGAGGGGGATTCCATTAGAAGCTTTCCGTTTGCTTATTTTAGAGTCGCATTATAGAAGTGAAGCTGAGTTTAGTTGGGAAAACCTAGAGGCTGCCTTTAGTCGCCTTAAAGACTTGTACGCATGGGCAGATTTGAGACACCAGCCAAGCATAGACTCTATGCCTCAGGAATTTGATAATATGTGGCTAGATACTTTAGGAGCAATAAAGGCAGCTTTGGAAAATGATCTTAATACTCCTCTTGCCCTAAGCCATTTGAGTAAACTTATGACTTACATGAAAGAACACCCGATCCCAAAGGTTGATGTTGAACATTCAGACGGGGCACTTAAATTTTTAGATAGTGTGTTTGGGTTGAAGTTGGATAATCGAGCAGACATTACAGACGAACAGAAAGAACTTATTAAACAACGCGAACAGGCTCGTAACACTAAGGATTTTGCAAAATCCGATGAACTTCGCGACCACTTAGAAAAGAATAAAATCGGGGTGCGGGACACCGACTATGGTCCTATTTGGTATCGCTTGTAGAAACCGGGTCTAACAGCTTTCTGCGTTCCAAGATATCTAAGAACAAAATGCGCAAGCAGCCAGCGATTGGTATAGCCACCAAGCCGCCAATTAAACCATTAAAGCTCACACCAATAATTACGGACATGAAGACTAGTAGCGGTGACATGTCGGTATTGCTGGCTTGCAAGCGTGGCTGAATAACGTAATTTTCAATCTGTTGATACAAAATGTAATAGGCCAGAATGACTAGAGCCGCCCCGGGTGAGTGGAAAAACGTAATGGTGGTTACGATTACAGCACCGATGCTATGTCCAACCAGTGGTATCAAACCACAAATAAATACCACGAACATAAGGGCAATCGGATAACTAACGTTGAGAATTACTAATGGAATAAAAATTAAGATTGATGCCAGCACTGCCAAGATTAGTTGACCATTGGCATAACCTCGAACCACCCGGTACATGTCCCTAGCAAGTTTTTCAATGTGCTCTTCCTTCTGATCAGGAATAAGTCGCTTAGTAAATTCTAGCCACTGCGGACCTTCTATCAGCATCATAAACGTTAATACTAAAACAGTTAGGACCGAGAATATGCTGCTGGTGATCCTGCTAAAAGTACTGACAGCTGAGCCGGTGATATTGTCGAGACGCGATGAAAGTTGACCTGAAAGCTTATTAACTTGGTCTTCGAGTTTATAGCGACGAACAAAACGCCCCAACGACGAATCCTGACTTCGCACATCCTCTACAATCTGAGGTGCTTGGTGAATAAATACATCTGTTTGGCGCACAATTGGGGGCACAATACTAACTAAGAAGCCTGCTAAAAGGCCAATTATGATCAGGAACGAAAAAGTTGTAGCCAGTACACGACTGCCGCGTTTTCTACCGGGTATGCGCTGCGCCAACCAATGAACTGGTGCGTTAAGGGCTAAAGTCAAAAAGAAAGCCAAAAAAATCAGAGTGAGAGCATGCGATGTTCGCTGTATGCCTTGCAATAGCAAAAATGAGAGTATAACTACAACCACAATGCGCACTATGGTTCTGTTAGAAATAGTCACTTCCATTTCATTCTTTTTCGTTTTGAACAATGAAAACATATGCTTATTATCGCATGTTGTGTTTCTCTTGCAATGACTTAGCCTTACGTTTTCTGAGCCAGCAAGCGATGAATTTCAGTTGGCAACAGTGAAGTCGTGGTCGAATTGTAGGTAACGCTACCGATTGCTTGCGACCGAATATGCGATTTTATCACGTGAACATCTGAAAATATTACTCGCAAGTGTTGGTCTACATGTCGGCTGTGTAAATACTGATTAGATTTAAGAGACACGTGCCACAGCGGTAGATTTACATGCGCGCTACAATTGTCTAGCTTCATCAAATCGGCCAGTGTCTTAAAGTGGGTTCTAATATCGTTCTGTCGCCAGAGTCTAGTCTGAGTTTCGATTGCTTCAGGGCTGAGCTTAGGGTGGCTGCGCCGGCCATACACATTGCGTAGTAATGAAGGATGCAGGCAAACGTGACGCACGAACAGCGCGGGACCATGCCAAGCAGCCATTTGGCGCAGGTAACGGTACGTAAAACGGCGTGCTTGTTTTGGCTTTAGGTCATCGTAATGGGCAAACCCACCGACAGAAACAAACACGTCAACCTTTTTAACGAGCTCAGGATTGCGCTCAAGCATGCGAGTGACCACTATGGAACCAAACGCCACCCCTACGATCGTGAATCGCTTGCGACGATAACGCAACTTCACGAATGAGGCTAGGTAATCCGCGAAATTATCAAGATTGGGCTTTTCGTGAATTCTATAAAAACTCTGCATGCCACCAAAACCCGGTAGATCTGGCATCGTAACCGAACCATGGCGTTGCAACTCAAGTGCTAAGGGCCACCACCGTTCCAAACTGCCGTGATGCCCATAGATAACTAGCAGTTCGCGTTTTCTGCTCTTGCTGGGTATATATAGCATCCGGCCCTGCAAACCATTCATGAGAAGTGGAATAGTGAAATCGGCGGACATTTTGGTTTTTTTTAAGGCCATAGTAGCTGTAACTCTAAGATAAAAGCTTTTTAAGGGCAAGCATAAGCAACACGGGATTGGCTAAAAAGGACACAAGCCGTTATTATTAATTTCGTATCAATGAAAAATAAGCTCTTATTTATCATACTTATTTTATTTATGTTGGCTGGCACGATACTTTGGTGGGGACACGCTCATCATAAATCAAACCCACCTGCTGAACAGAAATCAACAGCACCATTGGCTCAACACGACACTACCGCCCAACCATCTTTTAACAAACAGCTCTACTCAACCGATCAAGCTGGTAGTTTATGGTGGGTCGTCAATAAGAAGAGGCCCCTAAGCCCACTGCAGTATGTCCCACCGGATCTAACGAACGTAAGTAATAATCAAATGATGCGAGCCGAGGCCGCAATTGCTTTTACGACGCTACTCAACGACGCAAAAAAGACAGGATATAATCTTGTCGCAGAAAGCGGCTACCGTTCATATGCTACCCAAGTAAATGTATACAACAATGAAGTGAAAACGTACGGACAGACTAAAGCCGACACCGAGAGTGCTAAGCCAGGTTATAGCGAACATCAAACTGGTTGGGCGGTAGATATTGGCACTCCGGGTTGTTTTGAAGATTGCTTTGGTAAAACCCCAGCCGCTCAGTGGCTGCTTGCCAATGCTTACAAGTATGGCTTTATTCTTCGCTACCCAGCGGACAAAGCTACGATCACGGGCTACCGTAATGAGCCCTGGCACTTTCGTTTTGTTGGTAAAGAATTGTCAGCTGAACTGCATAAAACCGGACAAGTGATGGAAGAATTCTTTGGTCTTCCTAACACAGGCGCACCATAATTTACATAACAAACAAATGCTTCAATCGCCACAGAACATCAGATGATTGAATTGGGCCATTTAGATATAACGGTTGTTTTTTGTTAATTCCTGATTCAATGGTAATCTGACCGACCTCACTGCCGCTAAGAACAGGAGCGCGCAGCGTGCGTAAATCAGTCTTGACTGCCGGAGTATTGCCAGCCCAAAGGAGCATGGTCACGTCTTGATGAACAACCACCGACGCTTGATTTTGCCAAGGCACTTTATAGTATCCAATCAATTGGCCCTGACTGAGCACTTTTGCAGCGTGGAAGCCGCTCACCATTGAACGTAACAGCACTTCCGAGGCGTGTAGGCTGGTTTTCAGATCGGGACTGCCCATTATGGCCCCTACAAATGTTACTTGTTGCCCATTTGGATAGGCTTGTTTTGAGGAGAATAAAAAGCAGCCACCGGCTTCAGTAGTATTACCCGTTTTAATGCCGTTTATGCCATTTTGGCCGATGAGTGTATTGAGGTTATGGATCTGTCCGGCTACTGGGATAGTGGCTTCCTTTTGTTGCACAATTACAGCAATCATCGGTTGTGCTAAAGCAGCTTGTCCTAGCAGCACTAGATCGTGCGGGGTACTTACTGTCTGGGGCATAAAGCCGCTTGGATCAGTAATGTGTGTTTGTTTTAGATTGAGCGACTCTGCAAGATGATTCGCATAGGTGTTGTAAGCGTCAGTTGATCCAAAAGCCCAACGGGCAAGTGTAACGGCCATGTTATTAGCTGAGCTAAGCAGTAAAGCTTGCAAAGCCTGATACTCACTAATGGTTTCGCCAAGATTAACTGGGACGACTGAGCCATTCTGTTGGACATAGTCATTGTAAGCCTGGACATCACTCGTCCCAATAGTAATCATGGGCCCTTGTTCGCCTGGTTTTAATGGCTTTTGGTTGACAACAGCTAGTGCCGTCATGACCTTGGCAATGCTAGCCATAGGAGCCGCGGTTTGGGCTCCGGATTCACCAAGTATGCCGTAGTCAACAGCTCCAAAGGCTGCCTGTCCGCCATTAGGCCATGCCAAAGCCGGTTGTTCAAAAGTAGGCAGAGTAATATTTGCTTTTATGGGACTAATAACGGGTGATGGCTTAGCATAGGCTGCAACTCCATACCCAATGCAAATGACCAGGACAAAGAATAGTGCAACACCACGAGTTAGAAATCTTTTCTTGGGCGGCTTACTAAGTTGATGTGGCTCAATAACACGCATGCTTACACAACAGTATAACGCTTGTGGCATATGCTGTGCATAAACCCCTTGACAACCCCTTATGCAAGGTACACACTAAAACCAGAGACTTTTAATCTACACAAAAATGTGGGAAAGAAGACATAATGATGACTACATCAGAAGCGGTACTTGAGCATACGTCACCAAAGTATATCGGTGCATTGCCCGGCGGTAAAGAAGCTCTTTTTGCATTAAATCCTAGCGTAAACCCATATTTGTATGAATTTCCTTTAGTATTTGATTCTTTTCAGTCAAAACGACATATTGTGAGAGGTTTTTACTTTGGAAGTCGCCCGGCGATGATCAGGTCTGAGGTGGAAGATTTTGGCACAACCCGCACCTTACTCATTGTTGAACGTCACGCTAGTAACCCGCGGTACCACGCGGCTCGCACAATTATTAGCCTCGCTGAAGGCGTTCTCCCCGAAATAGAATCTAGGCTAGTTGGACATAGTAATGAGTTTGATCATGGCAAGGTCTTAAGCAGAGACCCTGATAATGTCGTGATAGGCGCTCATCCTCTAAACGCCGATGACCACCTAAAACTCACTAACTTTACTCGACTAGCTAAATCAGCTGCTTAATCTTAACTTGTGATTAGCTAACTAATTAGATAGAATCTAATCTGTTATTAAGTAGTTCGGGATCGTCTAATGGTAGGACACTGGGTTTTGGTCCCAGCAATCTAGGTTCGAATCCTAGTCCCGAAGCCAATAATCCCTCCTCCCCAACCACGATGGCTACATTACTAAACTGTCGTTATGCTGTTCACTTTTATTGGGTTGAGACATCGGCACTATTCCAAACGCCAAAATAATTGCATATATTACTGCAAAGCCGCACATCACACTTGGTATTCCAGATATAGTGTTAGGGTTTACGGCATTCAATATGCCAGTCGGCAATAAGAAACTTAAATAGCCAAAAACTTGTAATACCAGCATTTCTCGTACCTTCTGCGTGGCATTAATGCTAAAGTAAAGACTTAAGCCTATACCCACGAGTAACCACATGTAGTAGTACGCAAAATACAACCCGCCAAGCGGATGCTCTAGCTGGAAGATGGCATAATTTCCTGCGCAAACATGGCCGGCAAAAGCCTTTGAGCTTAACCCAATAAATAAAGCAAAGGCAAGGCTGGTTCCGTAGGCTAACAATAGTAATGGGCGTGGCCGTTTGTTTTTAATAGTGAGAACCAGGCTAAGAGCTAGTGGCGGCAGTAAAGTTATAGCCATGTATCCAATACGCGACCACATTAGAGCCGAAGCACTGCTCCTTCCACAAACATTAAACTCAGCCAGCTGAAAGATAGCAAGCAAAGTAAGAATAGCTGCCGCCAACCTAACTAAAGTAGACATTTTGTAGCGTATCAATATATAAGCTGCCAATGTTATTTCAATAACAAAAGTTACCAACATGGCAGGAGGTGAAAAACAATATAAAACACCAGGCTTTTTGTACATCTACTTATAGCCTACGCCCTTACGGTGGTGAATGCTACGTCGACAGTTAGTATTCCCACACCTATATGCACATTGGTATCCAGCAGCCTTAGACTTATAAATGTCTGTGCTTTTAGTGGCGAGTTCGGTTTTGTAGAGATGCGTGATAATCATCCATTATCTGTTTTAGCCGGTAAGCGCTCAAAGTTTTGAATTGCTCTTGCCGCACAAAAGCTTGAACAATCCGCTCGATCTCCCAATGGTCAGTTATCTCAGTAATATCGGACGCTACTACCTTTCTGAGTGGCATGCAAATAACTTCAGCCCCACCTTCTTGATGAGCAATGCCAGCTATCATCATCCCATCAGCAACAAAATCAAGTACTATTGTCTGCGCCTCAATGCCACTAGCAACCACTACATCACCTATTACAGCTTTTAGCAGCTCTGGGGTACTATCGTTTTCAACTAGAGCAGGGGATTCTCCTGGTTTCACCATGACTACATTGTACTCTTAAATAATAATACGTCTATATTGTAAAGCTTTTAGCGTAATATGCTCCCTGGTGCTTGTTTTGTTATTGATTGTAGGCAGTTTCGAGTTTGGCGATATCAAGTTTTTTCATCGGCATAAAGGCAGCTGTTACACGCTCAACTTTGGCTGGGTCTGGGTCACTCAACATCTTATCTAGCGCTGTAGGCACAATCTGCCAGGTGATGCCGTACTTATCCTTACACCAACCGCACTGTTCGGCCTCAGGAACTGTCGATAGCTCGCCCCACAAGCGATCAATCTCAGCTTGGTCGTCACACGACACAACAAATGAGATAGCCGGACTAAATTCGAAACCAGGTACTTTGCCACCATTAAGGGCTGTAAAGTGCTCGCCGTTCAATTCAAACTCAACCGTCATCACCGAGCCTTTGGGCTTGCCTGACACTTCTTCAGCTGCTGCCGGGTAATAAGTAGTCTTGTTGATTTTAGCGTTTTTAAAAACAGACGTATAGTACTTGGCCGCTTCTTCTGCCTTATCTTCGAACCATAAAAAAGGAGTAATCTTTTGCACCGTCCAGCCCTCCAT
The DNA here is from genome assembly GCA_964584265.1 of uncultured Candidatus Saccharibacteria bacterium. Taxonomy (GTDB): domain Bacteria; phylum Patescibacteriota; class Saccharimonadia; order Saccharimonadales; family CAYVSP01; genus CAYVSP01. Next base: position 118,883 of record CAZOZI010000001.1, read on the forward strand.
TAAGCTATGTGTAGTGTAACAGAAGTCAATCTGTAGCATGTGAGAATTCTCACAGCATAAGCCCCTTGCAACGACGTACCCTTTAAGAGCAAGCACCAGGTAATGGGAGGATCAAAATGAAAAGATTCAAAATACTAACCAAACCAACACGCTTAAGCGAAGTTGATTTTGACAACCTAGACGAGGATCAAGATGACTGGCGACTTAAAGCAGAGCGCTTGCAAGCTCGCCGTTGGCGGAAATTAAAACAACAACTAATATAAAATCATTTTTGCGGTCGCGATTATAGCAGGGTAAAAACTGCACTCGGAAATCGCAGAGCAACGAATCGAATATAAGAAGATACCACTTCTTTGTTGCTGATATAATAAACAAATAACCTGGGAGAGGTTGTGAGAGCAAAATACCTTAGACTGTTTATTGTCTTTATCGCCATATATGTTTTATTCACTCTGCTGCCTGCTCCAACCCAACAAGTCCTAGCGCAGTATCACTTAAGCCCAATGCGTGCTCGGCTAATAAGTACAACGGTCGTTTTGCCGGTGATTGGCATTTGGTTAGTTGCTTTATATGGTTTTATTACGTTAAAGGAGTATGCGGTTCTCATTAAGAACACTAAGGATGGGGCAGCTATGAATACTATAAGCAAAGGCATATTGTGGCTGGCACTTGGCCCACCGCTAGCGGCTGCTGCATCTGCGGTAACTAGTTATCTAGTAAAGCAACATAGCACATGGCTAGCCAGCACAACCATTATAAACAACTATATAAGTTTGCTGACTATGGCAATAGGGCTTTATTTTGTTTCGGAAGGAGCTGAACAGCTTGTGGCCCTAGTTCGAAAAAAGCCCAGCAAACGCGAACAAAATATCTTGGTGTTGATATTCATAACTTTAAGTGCGCTGTATGCTCACCTTATAGTCAGCCAGCCAATTCATAGCAACATGGGAACAAAAGTCTATTATATGGCTAATATTCTGGTCATTCTGACAATCGCTATTCCTTATTTATATATATGGTATCGAGGTTTGCTCGGGGCCTACTATATATATCATTATCAAAAACAAGTCCAAGGTCACATCTATAAGAGAGGCTTGTTATTTTTGGCTTCGGGTATTTCGGTAGTTGTTTTGACATCTATATTTATTCGTCTGCTCGTTACTATCTCAGCACGTATAACTACCCTGAATCTTACGCCAGTGCTCCTTATAATTTATGGATTTCTAATCTTATCGGCTTGTGGTTATGTTTTAATCGCCCTTGGCGCCAAGAAGCTGCGCAAAATTGAGGAAGTGTAAGGCTTTATGGAAAGCTCTGCAGCTTTTTATAGTGAAGTAGTCGATATTAGCCGGGACTACCTTGGCCCGGCCGCCGCGCGTTTCATTGATCGCCAGATAAAAACTCATTTGGAGCAGGAACCCCGGCATTTAAGCCCAAAGGATCTATCCGAACTTATGGATTGGATAAAGCTAGCGTTTTCGGTACTAACTAACGATGAGAAAGTTACACAGGAATATATTAAACGATTGCAGAATCTTTCTAAGCGGGGCAACAAAGGAATCCTAAGAGCAGACGATGCGCATACCAGCAAAGCTTAATAAAACAACTCTTCTAAATGCGCTTGTACGCCATGAAAGAGCCAGGGCAAATGCTCTGTTTGTCAGTATTGGCGAGGGTGTCATTGTTACCGATGCTCGGGGGCGGATTAGTAAAATCAATGCAGTAGGTGCTCATATTTTGGGCTACAGCGAAGCTGAATTATTGGGGCAATGGTATCCAAGCGCTATTGTAGCGGAAAACAGCGCTGGCCGATTAATTAAGAACATAAATCGGCCGATAACACGTGTCTTTTTATCTGGGAAATCAGTCAACGCACATCTTTATTATCGACATAAAGATGGCTCACGTTTAGCCGTGTCGCTGACCGTTTCACCTGTAATGTTACGCGGCAGACCAGTCGGTGCAATTGAAGTGTTTCGTGACATTAGTCAGGAACTTGCATTAACTCAAGCTAAAGATGAATTTATTTCAATCGCCTCACATCAACTAAGAACTCCTGCAACGGGCGTTAAGCAGTATTTAGGCATGGTGCTAGAAGGTTATTCAGGCGAATTAACAGCTGACCAAAGGCTTTTACTAAATAAAGCCTACCAAAGTAATGAGCGCCAGCTTAAAGTCATTGATGATCTGCTTAAAGTAGCCCGCGTTGATTCAGGCGAGATTAAGCTTCGCCCAGTGAGCACGGATATATTAGAACTTCTCAAGGATGTGATACATGAGCAGCTACAACAAATTAAAAAGCGTGGCCAGGCAGTAAAATTTCTACACGATGAAGAGAGCATTCAAGTAGATTTAGATCCTGCTCGGATTCGCATGGTATTTGAGAACCTACTGGACAACGCCAGCAAATACAGCGATGACGACAAGACTCTTCGCGTAGGCGTAACGAGAGATTCGTCGCAAGTAACGGTTGCCGTCGAGGATGAAGGTATTGGCATAGTAAAGGAAGGTGTAACTAAGCTTTTTCAGAAATTCACGCGACTCGACCAGCAGCCACGCATAATAGAAGGTAGTGGTCTAGGGTTATATTGGGCAAAAAAGATAGTTGATTTGCATGGCGGTAGCATTAATGTAACGTCAACTCCTAATAAAGGTTCAGTTTTTACTGTAGTTCTTCCGCTTAAATTTAAACAGCGAACGAGCTGATTTTGCGTGTTTTTATTATCAAGGTAATATAGTAATTAGCAAGAGGTAGAATGTTATGGCAAATATTTTAATAGTCGAAGATGATGCTGCACTTAATGATGCTTATAAGCTAATCCTCAAGAAAGAAGGTCACAAAGTTAGTGTTGCCCATGATGGTGAAGAAGGGCTAGAAAAGCTAGCCTCCATAAAACCAGACCTTATTTTACTCGATCTACTGATGCCTAAACTCGATGGCATCGGCTTTTTGAAACAATATCGCACACGCTTTGAAGGAAAAGATACTAAGGTGGTAATACTTACTAATTTAGATCAGGATAAGGAAATTAGTGAGGCACTGAGTCTAGGAGCATATAAATATATTGTTAAAGCCCGCACCTCGCCAAAGCAGTTAGCAACTAATGTCAATCGCCTGGTAAGCCATAATATTGATAAGCAAGCCGACGCATAGATAGCTAGCACCCTAGGTTATATCAAGCAACGGTGGGTTCATGTCCGTCAGACGCATTGTGTTATATTCGTCGTCTAAAAGCTCGTTCAGTTTGTTAGTTTTCACAATGTAATTTTGTCGATTATAATCCAATACCCCAGCTTTCTCTAATCGCTTCAACTCAATACCGGTCGTCTCGCGCGTTAGTCCCATAAAGTTAGCCAGATCTTGTTGTGTAAGCGGTAGTTGTATCTTGACAGTGTCTTTGCGCACATCGCGGCCAAATCTGATACACAGATAATGGATAGTATGCACAACTTTATCAGCGGCTTTCGATTGTTCCAAAGCATTAACACGCATCTGGTAGTTTAAATACCTAGAAACAAAATAATCAAAGTAACTAAAAAGAAGCTTAGAATCGCTCTTGATCAGCGTAAGCAACTGCTCACGTGGCACGCAGTAGACACTGCAGTTTGTAAAAGCTTCATAGAAGTACTGCGTTCGTCGCAGCTTACCAAAAACCCAACCAACCGGAAACATTTCCATCTCAATATCAAAGGATATTGGTTTTTCCTGGCCGTCACTGGTGAGGTTATAGGTCTTTACAACACCTTTCTTAATCACATAAGCGCATGCTGGCACTTCACCCTCAAATAGTATGATCTCGCCCTTGGTAAACGTTTGGACTCGGTACTGATTAAGATGTAGTTTGAATGCATCCATTCGTAGCCCCGATTACAGTTGTCTACCTATTGTAAAGCGTCAGGGCGTGAATAGAAACACTGTCCAAGACTGTCTTTCTCGATAATTATATATTGCAATTTAAACAGTGTCTTTTGAGATAGATACTGCCGCTCTTCGACCAGTATAGAAGCTGCGAATTTGAAACAAAAAATATAGACCTATTCCAGTTGTGATAAGCGTCATTATCAAGCGTTCTACACTGCCATAGTCGCTGAAGAGAATAACTATACCGTATAAGATATTAACAAGTGCTGCGTAAAACAGTAAGTTCCAGCCGCTTTTTTTGCGATCGCGCGTACGCGGAAAGGCGGCCACAAACAACAAGCCTTCCACTGCCAACGTAAAAATCCCAAGCCATATAACGATTGTCAGATGATGAATTGGAACTTGTTTGCCGCCCAATGATTGGCTTAGGCTATTAGTATAGTTAATTATATCGTTAGCAACGCGTGTCCAATGCCACAATACCCAAGCTGCCCAAAGCGTCAGCAAGCCTAGCACCAGATTTATCCAAGGCAAATACTCAACAATCATCTTTTTAGCGTTTTCGGGCAATTGGTATGGAGCTTTCTTGACGAGCATCTCATCCAATTTAGTTTCAAGTGACTGTAGTACGCTCATTGCATTCCTTTTTTACAATTATCACAATTCTAGCATACTGCCGCCGGTAACCAGGTTGCAAGCCGTTAGTAGTAAATTAGTAACGTACAATGTAGTTAATGAAAAAGTTTGAAGAGGCCTTTAAGCGCCTAAACCCCGCTCAACATAAAGCTGTTGAGACTATTGACGGCCCTGTCCTGGTAATTGCAGGGCCAGGTACGGGCAAAACCGAAGTATTAAGTTTGCGTGCAGCCAATATATTGAATAGGACTGGCTTAGACCCATCCAATATTTTGTGCCTGACATTTACTGATAATGCTGCCCGCAATATGCGCGAACGATTAGAGAGTATTATCGGTCAGTCGGCTTACCACGTTGGCATCTATACCTTTCACAGTTTCGGAACTCACATTATTAACCGATTCCAGGACTATTTTACGAAACGTCAACTATTGCAACAGATAGATGAGTTGGGTAGTTACGAACTTTTGAAGAATATTTTTGAACAACTAGCCCACACCAATCCTTTTAGCGTGAAAGTTGGTGAGGAATTTGTAATGCTTAAAGACACGCTTCAAGTCATAAGTTGGCTCAAAAAAAATGCGCTTACGCCCGTAGAGCTTGCCACAATCATTAAATCCAATGCAGATTTTATTGATAAAATTGCTGAGTCCCTTGCAAACACTTTCGCCCAAACACCGTCGGGCAAACAGATTGAACATTACCAAGCACTTTTAAGACTATCCAATAAATTAATCCGTGGTAAACGACTGCTTGGTTTTCCAGAGCTAGCTAGTGAATTTGCGCATTCACTAGGCAAGGCGATTGATATGGTACAGATTTCGGACCGCTACGCACCATCAATGACGTCTTGGCGCAATGCGTGGTGCAGCAAAGACGCTAACGGACGTCATGTTTTAAAAGATGCCGCTCGTAATATTCGCAAGATGAATGCTCTGGTCAATATATACCAAAGGATGCTGGACGAAATGAGCCGACTGGGACTGTATGATTTCGACGATATGATTATCGAAGCCGTACACGCTCTGGAGAACAACAGTGAGCTGCGATTGAGCTTACAAGAACAGTATCAATATATTCTGGTCGACGAATTTCAAGATACTAATAAAGCTCAGTTAAGAATGCTGAAGAGTCTAGGTGACAATCCGGTGAATGAAAACAGACCAAATATTATGGTCGTCGGTGATGATGATCAAGCTATTTATGCCTTCCAGGGTGCTGAAGTTTCCAATATTGTCGCCTTTAGCGAGCTATACGATACTTCGACTTTCATTACGCTGGATACAAATTACCGCTCCACACCTACCGTTTTGCAAGCTAGCTTTGCGATAGCACAACAAATTTCAGATAGACTTACGCTTGCACTACCAGTCAAGTCCAAGACACTACAAGCGACTAAGTCCTATAAGCAGCAGGCTCTCAAACATAATGTGTTTATTAGTGAACTGGCACAATATGATTGGATAGCTCAGCAGATAGATAGACTCATCCGTAAAGGTTCACAACCCGAAGATATAGCCGTAATTGCACCAAGACATGTATATCTAGAACGTCTGATGCCTTACTTGGGCAATCAACACATTCCAGTGGCGTATGAACGTAGAGAGAATATACTTGATGCACCTATAATAGTTCAGCTGTTAAATATGGCTAGCTTGGTGGTGGCCATCACTGAAAATAACCAAGCTGAGATAGACAGGCTGTTTGGGGAAGTGCTGACCTACGCTTTTTGGGAAATTCCAGATGAAGACATCATCCAAGTCAGCCTGACGTGCTATGACAAGCACAAGCGCTGGCTTGAGGTACTCCAGACCACTAAAAGTAGTCAGCTAAACACTGTAACTAAATGGTTTATTGGTTTGGCCAGGCGTAGCAAGATTGAACCAATGGAATACATATTGGACGAGTTAATGGGAGCATCGCCTGATGGTGTTGACAACGAATACGACGATATAACTTTCAAGTCAAACCGTGAGTCCGCCTTTACCTCGCCCATGCGGCAATATTATTTCAATTCAGGGCGTTTTGAACAAGCCACCGATTCCTATCTGGCAGTTCTAGGGCAGCTTTCTGCATTACGACAAAGATTGCGTCAGTGGAAACCAAACCTTGCTCTATATATCAGTGATCTGATTGCATTTGCCCAGTTGCATAGACAAGCACACCTCAAAATCATTGACGACAACCCACATACCCAAACAACCAATGCCGTACAAGTAATGACCGCCTTTAAAGCTAAAGGCCTGGAGTTTGGCACTGTTTTTGTTATCAATGCTCAGGATGAAATTTGGGGCCCGACTGCGCGCAGCCCAGTTAGACGCATAACCCTACCCAAAAATCTGCCCATTGCACCATCCAGTGACGGTGATAATGACAAATTACGCCTACTTTACGTCTCACTGACAAGGGCCAAACACCATTTGTTCATTTCTAGTTATACCAATGATCTTGCTAACAAATTGTCACCTGGTCTTAGCTTTCTCGGTGGTAATTCCAAAGACTCAGAGCCAGTTCATCCTGCTTTCAAACCAAGTTATATCACCAAACCCGACACCATAAAATCAATGGAAATTCTGGCTACCGATTGGGCGTATCGCTTCCGACAGATACTAGCCGACAAACCGCGTTTATTTGAGCCGATTCTGTCCAGTTATCGATTGAGCGTTACGCATCTTAACAATTTTATCGATCTCAAGGGCGCCGGCCCGCAGTACTTCTTGGTTCATAATTTACTGCGCTTCCCAGAAGCCCTCACACCGTCTGCGGCCTATGGTGATACTATTCACAAAACTCTCCAATGGATACATCTGGCACTAAGAACTGGTGGTAAACTGCCGTCAACTAAAGCCACACAATCTTACTTTGCGGATACACTACTACGAAAGCATCTGAGAAGTACGGATTCTAAGCGCCTCGATGAGCGTGGCCGCCTAGCTATTGCTAAATATATGAAAGAGCGCTCCGTTAAATTGAGTCCAAAAGATCTCGTAGAACGTGGCTTTAATAACGACGGAGTTATAGTCGGAGGAGCTAAGCTGAGCGGCAAAATTGATAAACTGCATTTTTTGAGAGACGGCGGACTTGAGGTCATAGATTTTAAAACTGGTAAGCCATCCGCTTCTTGGCAGGGTAGAGATGAGTACGAAAAGATTAAACTCCATAAATATAGACAACAGCTGTTGTTCTATAAATTTCTTGTCGAAAATTCAGCTAGCTTTCATAACAAACTTTTTGTTAGAAGCGGGGCGCTTGAGTTTGTAGAGCCAAATGAGCAAGGTGACTTAGTTACAAATTTGGACTTAGTATACGATACCAAAGAACTCAACCGCTTTAGTGGCCTTATCACTGCTGTATGGCAGCACATTATGGAATTAAATTTTCCAGACATCAGCACCTATAGCGCTGACCTAAAGGGCACACTGGCATTCGAGGAAGACCTGTTAAGCGGTAAGATTTAGCGTCGACGCTTAGCTTTTTTGTTAGCTGAAAGACCTACCATATTTCTTAGGCTCCAGCTTGGAGCAAATAAGATTACATACAGATTCATACCAACAATCGCCCCTACTATTGGAGCTAGTACATATGACACATCCCATGACTGAACCCCTAGAGCCACGGCTGGATTTATTAAACCGTTAGACGCAATTGACGCCACTAAAATACCAACTGTAAGTGAAGCACCAACAGTGTAGGCAAGCTTGAGGCCCTTATAGCCTTCGTAGGCAGCGGCTGCCACACCGAACGAAAATATTAATGCGCCCAATCCTTCGGCTATGAAAACCCGCCAATCAAAACTTTTTGATGCCATACTGGTTAGCGGTTTATTTAGCAGATAGGTAAGCAGCCCCCATACGCTCAGGCCGGCCAGCATCTGGGCAGCAACGTACAAAACTGCTTGCAAGGTTGAAACTTTACGCTGTGTCCACATGCCAAGCGTAATGGCCGGATTTAGATGCACTCCGCCAACAGAGCGCATAGCCAACATAAATGTTCCAACAACTACGCCGGCGGCTATACCAGCAAAAAACGGAAACGTTGTACGCCCAATCATAGAAAACACTACTAAGGCAAGCGTAGCTGTACCTAAATATTCAGCCGCTACACCGGCTACTCTTTCTCTTGCAAACATATGGATCCCTCCAAGTTAGTCTTTTATGGTTTAAGCATAGTATATTTACTCAATGCTGCAAATAGCCACTTGCAATAAAGCACTCGAAAGTAGTGTTAGCGGCGCTGGTGACGTCGACGCAGTCCTGCGACGTGCAGGCGTACGCTTGAGCGGTCCATAAGACTTTGAGCCTGGTCAATCTCTACTTGTGTTTTGGCCTCAGCACGTAGATTTTCTGCTCGTTCAAATGCTTTTTGAGCTTCGGCTTCGCTAATTTCGTCTTCACGGTCAGCTTCATCCGCCAAGACCCGGACAGTGTCATCAACTATCTCGATGACTCCACCGTTGGTGGCAAAGTATTCAAGCTTATAATCTGGATCGTTGGGTTGCCTGCGAATCGTGATGACTCCCGGGGTAGCAATGCTGACAAGGGGCATATGGTGGGGGAAAATACCGACGTATCCTTGGGGAGTCGGTAGGATGACTTCGTAGACATCTTCACCGAACTTAGTACCATCTAACGTTACAAGCTCAAAGTGAATCAAAAATCAACCCCTTCTTCGTCCGGTTTTAGTGAGTTAAATCCAACCTCTCTGTCATCAGATGCTATAGTAATCTTGGCCCGTTCCGTGCCATCGATGACACGAGTCCTCTGTAGAGTACCTTTTGTCGATACAATTATGTCCGGAGGCGCATCTGACGCATACACCGCGCTAGCTACAGCGATAATGGCTCGGGTTACATCTATTCTCTCAACGTAATCCGGGGAACTCAATTTGGCTGGATCTGATTCCATGCTTATTTAACCTCGCTGATTTTACCCTTCATGTAGAAAGCTGCTTCTGATTTATCATCATGTTTGCCTTCAAGGATTTCCTTAAAGCCAGCAATTGTGTCGGCCAGTGGCACATATTCTCCCTTGTAGCCAGTAAAATTCTCGGCCACATGGAACGGTTGGGTCAGGAAACGCTGCAAGCGGCGAGCACGCTGGACAGTGAGTTTATCCTCGTCAGACAATTCTTCCATGCCAAGAATGGCAATAATGTCCTGCAAATCTTTATAGCGCTGCAAGACTCGCTGGACTTCACGAGCCACACCGTAGTGTTCTTCGCCAATGATTTCTGGATCCAATATAGTACTTGAGCTGTCAAGCGGATCAACTGCCGGGTAAAGACCAAGCTCAGTCAGAGCACGACTAAGCGCAATGGTTGAGTCAAGGTGTGCGAACGTCGTTGCTGGGGCAGGGTCGGTAAAGTCATCGGCCGGTACATACACCGCTTGAATGGACGTAATTGAACCCTTTTTGGTACTTGTAATGCGTTCCTGTAAATCGCCCATTTCTTCAGCCAAGTTTGGTTGATAACCCACAGCAGAAGGCAAACGACCAAGCAAAGCAGACACCTCGCTACCAGCTTGCGTAAAGCGGAAGATATTATCGATAAACAGCAGCACGTCTTTGCCCTCATCACGAAAGCCTTCAGCTATAGTCAGCCCACTCAATCCTACGCGCAGACGCGCACCAGGCGGTTCGTTCATCTGGCCAAAGACCAGGGAAGTATTTTTTATCACTCCGGATTCTTCCATCTCACGGTACAAGTCATTTCCTTCACGAGTGCGTTCGCCAACACCGGCAAATACGCTGGTACCCCCGTGTTGTTTGGCAATGTTGTCAATAAATTCTTGAATTAAGACGGTTTTGCCCACACCAGCTCCACCAAACAAACCGACCTTACCACCTTTCGTGATAGGCGCTATCAGGTCAATCACTTTGATACCGGTTTCCAGTATCTCTACACCGCCGGCCTGTTCGCTAAGTGTAGGCGGTAAACGGTGAATTGGTGCACGCTGCTTAAATTCATCTTTTTGGCCATCAATTGGCTTGCCAATGACGTTGAACATGCGCCCCAGTGTATCTTTGCCAACTGGCACACTGATTGCTGCGCCAGTGTCCACCACTTTGTCGCCACGCTTGAGTCCATCAGTTGAGTCTAGCGCAATGGCTCGTACGCTCGACTCGCTTAAGTGCTGTGCGACTTCTAGAACCAAGTCGGTGTCATGAAGACGAACGCTTAGCGCGTTATAAATAGCCGGTAATTTGTCAGTCGGGAATTCTACATCAACTACCACACCTACAATTTGGCTAATTTTACCGTTCTGCCCTACAGCAGACTGTTTTTCTTTGGTTGCTACTGGCATTAGGCTTCTCCTCTTTGCTCTCTTACTATTTTATGGTCTTCAATTCTTATCAGCATCTCTGTAAAAGCTGCTATCGTGACACTGTTAGCACCTTCCGCAATATCAATCCCCATTTCAGCTAGTATATTGTCCACCCTTGTGACTGCTTCCGGACTTGGCATTACAGATTCCGTGTCACTCATTTTATTGCCTCCGCTCCGCCCGTTATTTCAGCCAGTTCTTGCGTAATAGCTGCCTGGCGTGCTGTATTGAACGCCAAAGTTAAATCATCAATCAAATCTGATGCGTTGTCTGTGGCATTTTTCATAGCCAGCATGCGCATTGAGTGTTCTGAAGCTTGAGCCTCGCTAAAAGCCTGATTAAGTCGGGCTTCAATCAAACGCTCTGTGACATTTTCCAGCACAGCCTCAGTTGAGGGTTCAAAAACCGCTTGTTCAAGATCGATAGGCGTCTCAACTTCTGTAAAAGCAGCAGGCAACAAGCGTTGGCTCACTACGACCTGGCTTATGCTGGAACGATAATCTGTATAGATCAGATCAACCGCATCAACTGTTTTCGTCGTGAACAGCTCTACTAAAGTATTGAGGATGGGACGCAGATCGTTGGCATCCGGTTGTTCTGGGAAGTCGTGATAAGCAGCAACGACGCTTACATTCTTAAGGCGCGTGGCTAGTTTTGAGCCCTGTTTGCCAACCACGATAACTTGGCTCGCAACATTTTGATTACGATCATTTTTAAGTTCGGTCGTGAATTGGCGGAGTAAGTTGCTGTTATAGGCCCCGGCTAAACCACGATCGCTGGTTACCAATATATGCAGTCGTGTACGAATTGGCCGTGTTTTAAATAGCGGATGCTGGTTTACGTCCGTCAATTCACGCAGACGCGTCAGAATGCCGCCAGCTAGATTACTGAAATCACGTGAACGTAGTGCATGTTCTTGGGCACGGCGCATTTTACTAGCAGCAACTAATTCCATGGCCTTGGTAATTTGTTTGGTATTCTTCACGGAATTTATCCGGCGCTTGATTGCAATCGTATTAGCCATCATGCACTCCCAAGTCCGCACCCTTAGATTCATTATTATTCACCTGATATGTCTTTGCGATGTGGGTGGCTGTATCAACTATAGCTTTCTTAATATCATCGCTTGGAGCGTCTCCTTGGTTCAGCTTTTCCATGGAATGCTTCTGCTCTTTACCAAGTTGGTTCAATAATGCTTCCTGCGCTTTTTTAATGTCAGCCAACGGCACAGCGTCAAAACAGCCCTCATTAGCCGCCAGAAGTATGGCAGTTTGTTGCCACACACTTAGTGGTGAGTACTGCGGCTGTTTTAGCAGCTCAGTCAAGCGCTGACCGCGCTCAATGCGGTGCTTAGTTTCTTCATCAAGATCGGTACTGAACTGAGAGAAAGCTGCCAGTTCGCGGAACTGCGCCAAATTAAGACGCAAAGCACCCGCCACGCTTTTGACGGCTTTGGTTTGGGCCGAGCCACCGACGCGAGAAACTGAAAGACCAACCGAAATGGCTGGGCGGATACCCTGGTAGAACAGATTGGTTTCCATAAAAATCTGGCCATCTGTAATAGAAATTACATTAGTGGGGATATAAGCGCTGATGTCACCTGCCTGCGTTTCAATTATTGGTAGGGCAGTCAGAGAGCCAGCGCCAAGTTTATCACTCAGCTTGGCGGCTCGCTCAAGCAGGCGTGAGTGAAGATAAAACACATCGCCAGGGTAGGCTTCACGACCCGGCGGGCGGCGAAGCAATAGTGCCATTTGGCGATAGGCAACAGCGTGTTTGCTTAAATCGTCATAGATAATGAGAGCGTGTTGTTTGTTATCGCGGAAGTACTCGCCGATGGTTGCGCCAGCATACGGAGCAAGGTATTGGAGGCTAGCTGGGTCAGCTGCGCTCGTAGCGACTACGATAGTCTGGTCCATAACGCCTTCGCGCTTCAAGCGATCTACAATGCGAGCCACTTTACTGATTTTCTGTCCAACCGCCACATAAATGTTGATAACACCTGTATTTTGCCGTTTTTGGTTAATCATAGTATCGACTGCAATAGCTGTCTTTCCGGTTTGGCGGTCACCGATAATTAGCTCACGCTGGCCTCGACCAATCGGTACCATAGCGTCAATTGCCGTAATGCCCGTCATAAGTGGCTCATGTACGCTTTTGCGGTCCAACACGCCTGGTGCACGCTGTTCCACAGCCTTAGTAGTGGTCGCCTTAAGTGGTCCTTTATTGTCCAAAGGTCGTCCTAATGGGTCGACCACACGGCCAACAAGTTCTTTGCCAACCGGAACTTCCAGGACCTTACCGGTCAATCGTACTTTGGCGCCAGCCTTAACAAGAGTGTCTTCGCCGAGCAGTACAGCCCCAATTTCGTCTTCTGTCAGGTTCAATGCAAAAGCCATCACCCGACTGCCGTCAGATGCGTCTATCTCAAGCATTTCATTAAAGCCGCACTCAGCTAAGCCATAAATAGAAGCCACGCCATCGCCGACACGCGTAACAATTCCAACTTTTTCGGCATTGGGCAGCGCTTTAAGCTCCTCAATAGCTTTGCGGATATCGGCTGAAAGTTGTTTGACGGATAGTTCGCTCATGTTGTTTTTCAAGTTTCCTTAACTAATTGCTTTAATGTTCTTAAACGATCGTGCACAGTAGCATCAAGTTGTAAATCTAAGGCTTCTAGCTGCACTCCACCAACAACTTTTGGATCTTGTTGCTCATTGAGAATAAGATTATCAGCGTTCAAAAAATTGGCGATTTCGCGTTTCAGTTCAGCATTGAGCGCATACGCAGTCGTAGCAGTCGCTTCCATGACACCGTAACGCTCTGCTCGGATTTTGGCGACGTCACGCATCAAGCTATTAAGTTCATTCGTTCTATGCTCTTGCACTAGGTACTCAGCCACCTCAGCAGCCAAGTGCTCAGTGTTCTCTTCTTGTATCAAACGTGTAATAGTCTCAGCCAATTGTTTGCGAGTCAACTTATTCATGGGTGGCGATCTCCACTGAGCGCGTGCTCAATCAATCTAGTATCTTTTTGATTATCAAGCTTTTCACCAATCACAACTTCCGCTGCTTCAGCCACCAGTTCAAGCATGTCTTTCTCCAGCTGCTTACGAGCTCTTATCATATCTTCTTCAATTTTGGCTTGAGCGTCAGCTAATAGAACAGCAGTTTTGCGCGCTGCGCTGGCTTCTGCTTCTTTTAACATGTCACGCACTTCCTGATGACCAGTCGATATGATTTTGTCCGCTTCTGTTCTTGCGGCACGTAGGGTTTGTTCAGTTTTGACGTCAAGCTCTTCTTTGGCCTTTTGCATCTCCATGCCAAGTGTCACGCCGCTGTCAATTGTTTCCTGACGTTTCTCAAGCATGGCAACAATCTTGCTAAGCGCAAACTTCTTAAGCAACCAGAATACAATTACAAAAGTGGCAATCTGTAAGAGTAAAGCCTTAACATCTAGACCAAGCGCAGCAATACCGCCGGTTGATTCACCGGATCCTTCTGCGAATATATGACTTGTATTAAGTATTACTTGTAACATTATTTCCTTGTTTACTTAGCAACTTTCTGCGAGCGGAGTTTTAGGAAGGAGCGAAGCCCCGAGCGATTCGTATTGCTTGATACGATGAGCGCGGACTGGAGCTCCTGACACCAAAGTCCGCCGCAGAAATTGTTAAGAAATAGTAAAGACAACAACTAGAACATAGATGGCAATCGCTTCAACCAAGGCCGCACTAATCAGCAGAATTGGCAATACAACCTTAGAAACCTCTGGATTACGGCCCAAAGATTTCATAACGCTTGAGCCAATCCAGCCTAAGCTGAAGGCAGGCATTATTGTACCAACTGCAATTGCCATAGCTTTGGCAAAGGTTGGTGAAGCAAACGGGGAAGTGCTCGCTTCGGCTAGTATTTGTAACATTGTTAGTCTCCCTTTTTAAATTACTTGATTACTTTTACCACATCATCGTTAATATGACGACCCATTATGCCACAGAACCCTGCCGCATCTCGGTTTGTTCATCTGTATGATCTGGTTCTGAAGAATGTGCTTCATCATGATGGCTAGTAGCCAAGCTCAGGTAAACAATGACCAACATGGTGAAGACAAAGGCTTGGATGAAGCCGACAAACAGCTCCATAAGTATAAACGGCAAAGTAGCTGCCGGCGAAAAGTAGCTAGTAATAGAGGACAGTACCAAAAGCAATACTTCACCAGCAAAAATATTGCCAAATAAACGCAGCGCCAGGCTAGCCACACGAGTTAATTCACCTAATACTTCAAGAAAACCAACGAACAGATTGATAGGATTCCAAGGTTGTTTACTAAAGTAATGGCTGGCAAATCCCTTAAAGCCCAGCTCCCTGGCCGAATATATTAAAACTAGAATGATTGAGGTTATGGAAAGAGCTAACGTGCCGGTTAAATCAGACGTCCATGCTCTAAAGAGCGGCTCGCCGTGGTACATAATGCTACCCACTCCAGGTAAAAGCCCAAACCAGTTGTTGAACATGATGAAACAAAACAGTGTGATCAAAAATGGGGCATAACGGGCTGCTTTTTTACGATCATGCATGACACCTACAGTTAAGCTTATGACGCCTTCGCAAAGAATCTCAATTAAACTTATAGCTTTGCCGCCCGCCATTAGCTTAATTCTAGGTGCGGCAACCATAAAAACTAAAACCAGCAGCGCACTAACCAGCCAGCCGAGCAGCATGGAGTTGGTTATATTTAGTCCGCCGAGCTGGAATAACCGCTCAGAATGCAGAACTACATTAAAATCGTTAGCTACTAATATATTCATTACTTGGTGTCTTTCTTGAAAAAGTCCGGATAAGCCACCTGAATTTGGCGGTAAACCAGCAGTCCTGCCACAGCTAAAGCCAGAAACAAGCCAGAAGTTATAAATAGGGGCTTAGTACCTATGGCTTTATCGAGCTTGTTTCCAACTAGCGTAAAAAGAATTATGGGCACAGCTACACGCCACGCAGTATCTGCTAGCTGCAAACCAACAGCAAGCCCACTGACCGTGGATTTTGATCCACCCCCAGTTTTAGTCGTCGTTCCTTGAGCGGCGGCTTTTCCCATGTAGAGTTCAGTGTAACAAAAATAACAGAGGAGCTCAAGAGGTTATTTTGTAAACTCAAGGGCTTTCTTGAGACGCGCCGAAGGAGTCAGTGTCGTACTGGCACCACCACAACTAGCCGGATCTTTTTCCTGGTTCTCTTTATGGGCTGTTCGTGGAATGCTGTCATATTCTTTTTTAAGTTCAGTGCTGGCTTGATTACCAAAATTAATTAGAAGCACATCTTCATTGCCAATAACTTTGTCTGCTACATTCTGAAATTCATGCCCATTAAGCGTGAAAGTAAGCTTGCCATCATTGCCACTTACATATGTACCCTGGTTAGTAACTAGTACGCTGTCACCAAGCGTATAGCCTAAATTTGCAAAAAAATCGCTCCAAGTTACCGCATTGTCATGTACATGCACCAAAGCGCTCTCTTGATTATGCATATGAACTCGTGCCTTTGGATCATTCTTGTTATCGGCGCTGCAAGCTTGAACTTCTTCATAATAACCTGGTCCTTTGAACTCGTCCCGAACACCATTAACATACAGTGCAAAATTGGCATGGTAGTGTACTGCATCACTCTTGACGTTTGCAAATCGGATAGCAAACAAGATTACGGCACCCAGCACCATACCAACAGCTAATAACAACCAACTAAATCGTTTGTGCCACGCTTTCTTCATGCGTTTAGTATAATACAAGTATGGTCACTGTATATTCCAGCC
The DNA here is from genome assembly GCA_964584265.1 of uncultured Candidatus Saccharibacteria bacterium. Classification (GTDB taxonomy): domain Bacteria; phylum Patescibacteriota; class Saccharimonadia; order Saccharimonadales; family CAYVSP01; genus CAYVSP01. Next base: position 135,508 of record CAZOZI010000001.1, read on the forward strand.
CAACCTGTGCTTACTGCCACATGGCTATGCACTATTTTGACTCCAAGCATGTCAAATATACCGAGAAGGACATTTCCATGGACCGCGAAGCCATGGATTGGGTCTATAACCACGTTGGTCAATTAGCTACGCCCGTCATAGATATTGATGGCATTACCATTTTGGGATTTGATCGATCTAAAATTGACGAAGCCCTGCGTGCAAAAAAGCTGGTGTGAGTTTTATCACATATCTGGTGTATCTCTTGAAATAACCTAAGCTATATCTGTATAATTATAGTAGGAGGATGATCAGATGGTCGAAACAGCACCACCTCTGGGAGAAAACCATGGCCATTCCCCGGACGACGAGGAAAGGCAACTAAAGCTCGTCGACGACGAAGGCCTAGAGCGGCCTTTTTTTAACTCTAAAGGGCGTCATATTTCTGACCTGCCATTAGATGAACTTAACTTTGACCCATTTAAACGTGCTCCTATTGAACAAGAAAGTTTTGATCCACTACCTGCCACACGATTCATTATCGAAGCTACATTTGGCGGTGTTCATGAGGAACAATTTACTGCCCAGTACGAACGGAGCTTAGGTTTGGTCTTAGCTGCTGGCGATGATAGAGAAGAACAAGCTAAACTCGATAATCAAATGGACACTTTATATGACTATTTTGCTAAGCAGGCACCTAGACTTATAGATGTTACTAAAGCCTTCCGCGAGCGTCAGGTAGTAAACGCCCCAGAATCAATAACTATTATGCGACTGAGCTTCTTGGTGGCCACGCAATACGCCTAAGACCAGAGCCCTTGCTTTGAAGCAATAGTTTATTAATACTAAAGTCTATGGCGTTTGAGAATTTCAAAACTAAGAAATCGGTAGTTATAGTCTATACAGGTGAAGGCAAGGGTAAAACTAGTGCGTCACTTGGGTTGGTTACACGAGCTTTGGGCAATCGCTACAAGGTAGCATTTATTCAGTTTATTAAGCACTGGGGCGTGGGTGAGCACGTTTTTCTGCGAGACATTACACCGTTATTTAAAGACCAGCTGTTTTTCTATCGAGGGGGTAAGGGCTTTTACAAAGCCGGTGAGCTCAGTGAGCAGCACATTACTGAGAAGCAGCATCAGCAAGCCGCCGCTGATACGTATAAAAAGGCGTTCGAGTGTGTTTCGAGTGGTGAGTACGATGTGGTCATCTGCGACGAGATTAATAACGCTGTGCATGATGGCTTATTAACACAAAAACAACTGGAGACTTTGATAAAAAAGCGCTCGCCCAAAACTAGCCTATGTTTAACGGGGCGTAATTTCCCAAAAGAACTTTTACCGCTTGCCGATATTGTCACTGATATGAAAAAAGTAAAGCATCATTTTGATGAAAAGTACCTAGCCAATAAAGGTATTGATTTTTAAACCCTTTTGTGCTCTAATTAGTAATTATGCGTCCTAGTAGGTCTGTTGCGTTAGCTGAGTTACCGGCAGTTGTGTATATGCCTAATGGAGGGAGCCACGACTTTTCTTTTACGCCCAGTATGGATGATTACGATAATATGGGAATTGCTCTAGAGGAAGCCAAGAAGGCAAAAGAAAAAGGCGATTCACCAATCGGCGCTGTCCTTATAACTCCAGATGGTGAAAAATTCCCTGCTCATACCACAGAGTTCCAGGACGACGACCTTATCGGTCATGCTGAAATGCACTGCGTGGAGAATGCCCGCAATAAGATAGGCCGTAATTTGGGGGCTTGCATGCTACTTACAACAGCTGAACCGTGCTTAGGCTGCGCTTATTTTCTAGATAAAGGTAGTCTTGGAATGTTAATCGTTGGTGCAACCCGCGAAGATGCTCCTGAATTTTTCAGACGTCGTGATACTTTACATACAGTCTGGAAAGATTCAAGGCGTAATCTTACTGTTGTAAAGGGTTTGCGTAAAATTGAAGCAGCAGAACTATTGACTGCACAGAGCAAGCGACATTAGCCATGCTTATAACAGATAATCTAATCTACGAACCAGGCAAAATTCCCCCAGAACTTGCCACTCAAGCGGCCTTGGAAGCCGTAGAATTGCAGCAGAATGTGGACTTCTGGACAGCCATCGAAGGAGTAGCTCAGATCGAGTACTCCGCTGCACGTCAGCAAGGAGGAGATGCGCCATTCATAACCATACGGCCTCACTCAGAACGAGTATTTAAGCTACTGCCTCATATTAATGAGGTTGCGCGAACGCTAAATTTACTACCACCAAGATTGTTCCACTTAAACTATTCGCAAAAGGGGCAGTGGGTACCGCCTCATCGCGACATGAGTTCGGGCAAAGCCAAAATAGTAACTCTTTGTGGTACAGGTAGATTTGCCACACATAGTACGTTAGACGCAACCAAAGAGGAGGTACCACTCCATCAAGTAGAAGTTGGCCCCGGAGACTATGTGAGGCTAGACAATAACATGGCACTTGGATACCGTGCTATCCACTCAGCTCTAAATATTGGCACCGTTGATCGTATCTCGTTAGGCATACCTGTTCGTGACTAGTGCATACATTTAGCTGATGAACAATGGTAGGATTGAGTTATGGCAAAACCAACCCTTTATCTTATGCTAGGTTATCCAGGAGCAGGCAAGACAACGACCGCCAAAGTCATTCATGAGCTTACTGGAGCAGTCCATTTATGGGCTGATCAAATCAGACGCGAGCGCTTTGAAAAACCAACTTACAGCCACCAGGAAAACTTGCAATTGTATAAATACCTAAATGAGCTCACGGCTGAGCTGCTAAGAACCGGGCAAAGCGTCATTTTCGATACTAATTTCAATTTCTATAAAGATCGCCAACGCTTAAGACAGATTGCTAAAAAACATAGTGCCAAGATTAGGCTACTTTGGATTAAAACATCCAAAGAAATAGCCAAAGAACGTGCTACCGACAATGCCCACGCCCAACACACTCGTGTCCTAGGCAATATGCAACTAAAAGATTTTGAACGCATGACCGCTAATCTAGAACCGCCGCATGACAACGAGCGATATATAGATGTTGACGGTACACGCGTTACGCGTGAGTATATTAGCTCTCTTTTGCAGGCTGATGGGTTGCCCTCATAAGGCGTTTAGCCCTGCGTAAGGCCCGCCGATAGCTTCTACTGCCTGTAATACCTGGAAAAGATTGGCGCAAGCCTGATCGCTCGTAGTCAGCCAGGCTATCTAGAATTTGTTCTCGAGGCTGGGCTTTGCGGCTAGCCCTGAATTCTGTCGCGTCGTCTGCCCAGAGTGCGTGATTTAAGCTATCGTGGGAAAGTTCCAGGCGCTGTCCTCGAACACTAGCTACATACAATTGATCGCTCGCTCGACGAAGTACGAGTGCGCCCTTTGCAATTTTTTTACGGGAGGCGTACACCCCAGCAATGCCAAGCACAGCTGACACACCGAGCATATACTTTAAAGCTAGTTCACCTTTCTCTCGCTTTTTCTCTTGGGCAGTTTGGGGGCTTTCATACTTTTCCTTAAAAAAACTGCTCTCAGGTGAACCTGGTGCTAAAGCCGGGGTTGCATCGTGAAGTTCTCCCTGTTTATCAACCGTCTCAAAATGGGCTTCGTGACTGGTCAATATACTCTCACCTGGCGGCAAATCATCTCCATCGCTGTTGTCAAATCCGATCACAGCGTTTAGTTGATCAGGATTACTCAACCCCAGCACCGTGTTTACGACATTACAGTTACCAGCCCGCAGCCTAAGGACTTTTTGGATGTATTCGATGAAATCGGCCGGTGGTCGGTCACCAAATGGCGCAAGTTCGTAACGAAAAGCGGCCATAGCTGCCGCTTCAGCGTCGATACGCGCCACCGGATCATCTGGTAAAGTGCCACCTAAGAGTTGTTGGAATTCGGCTGCTGCCGCTCGCGTAATAACAGCCCGGGCTTTGGCTTCCTGCTCTTCAAAAGATTCGGCGCTACTGATGTCCAAAGCCACTATCTCGGTGGGTCGCACGGCATGAACCTGAGCTTGCTCAGCCGGTGCCAGCCAATACTCCACCCGTCTTTCGCCGCGTAGTATTGTCGGCTCTATATAAATAAGCTGCTGTCCGCTTGCCAAGGTGACGCGGCGGAAGACGTTTTGAGCACCTTCGATCCGCATGCCAACAATCTTGGTACCTTCCAAAACCGGCAAATTCAAAACAGCGCAGTATTCTTTCGGTTGCGGTGTACAGTGCTCAAGTCTGTAAATGTTATCAAAATCAATAACCCCCTCAACTCCCATAAGTGGTTTAGTTAAGTCAAGATTATCGGGTGTACCAAGCTTCACATCTTCTACCGTAGGTAAGGGTTCATCCTCCCGGTTAAACCAGTACAACGTGTTATCTACGCCATGGCCGTTGCCGTTAGATACTCTATCAAGCACATCGTCCACCCAAAGGCCCTGTGCATCCATTCCACCATAGCGATGGATATTCCAGAGTACTTCGTTTGGACTATTGACATCTACATCTCCCACAGCCGAACGATCAGGAAGCCCTGAAAATGACTGGCTATCACGTAGTCCCGGCCTAACATTCGTAAAATCTTTTGGAGGTGACGATATACCAAGTGACTCAAGCACTCGTTGCTCTACTTCCTCAAATCTTTTATTAGGGTCGAATATAAGCGGCCGAGCTATCGCATCGTATAATCCTTTGCCGGCAGGGTAGGCAGCCGGGTCATAGTTGTCACGACTGTAAAAATAATTCTCTATACGGCCGGCACCAATTGCGGCCAGCAAAGCGACAGCACCAATAGCCATAGAGCTTCGGAACGACATCGTAAAGGTCCTGATCTCACCGATCTTTATACCTGGGTCGTCATCAAGCTGTTTGATTTGCTTACGACTAGCGAAAAGCACCAATCCAAGCCGTTCCTGCAGACCGACTTGGCTGGCATATTGTGTGTCGGTGACTTGTTCACCATTTTCAGTTGTTATGCTTTCAAGCGGGATTTCCGGAGCGTGACCGTTCAAAGATAACCAACTTACTAATTCACACAGCTCGGCAATCTTGTGCGGCGGGAAGTTTTGCCAATTTTTAAACAGAGACTCGAGGCCTGTCTGGTCAATCTTCATTCTGTGCAGTAGATCATCGGATCGGTGCCAGAGGGCCCCTAGATTTGTGTCCCAGTCAACGAGAGGCCGTCCGTCATGGCTAACATGGGGTCTGCCTAGCAAATGAAGCTTTTGACGTTCACGAACAAAGTCCTCATCATCCATCGTAACCAGCACATCCACGTCCTGAAGCCGACGTTCAATCGAGCGCCGCAAACTTCGCTCCAATCTCCTGTCTACAGCAGGGTCTCGTTTCGCTTCGGGCTTATAGTACTGCAGAGCAGGGTGATCAGGCTCAATGTGCTTCAAAATCCGCATCAAGCTATCTAGTGGCTCGCGTTCATTGCCCTGGCGCGCCCGTTCTGCAATTCCTCGTACATCATCTTTTGTGAGCGAAATAAGTTCATCGCTGCCCGGTAGAACATCTTTAATGGGGCCTCTTCCTTTAAGTAGCCGGCTCTTGTGTTTTCCTAACCACATTTCGCGTGTCTGAACCGGATACTCTTTACTACTGTCCAGGTAATCCTCAATAAGCTCCGTATGAACAGTTACTGAATCTGCGCCAAGGCCTTCGGCAACATCTGCGATGTCATCAAGCGCACGGCTTAAGCCTTTAGCTGGAATAGCCTCTTCGGCATACCAGCGCACGTCTAGTATTTTGGTTTTAACATCGCGAAACACTTCCAACTCCAAACCGGTAGCGTCTTGAAGCATGTAATTATGCTCAAGCCGCTCATCATAGCGGCGTTGCTGACGGCCACGATTAATGCGTTTGGCTGTTTTTGCCGCTACAATTCCTCCAGCCGTGAGCACTGCGTAGTATGGTGAGCTATACACTAGTCCTTCAGCTGATAAAAAAGTGTCCAACGAGCCCACGTTTGCACCAACAAAACCAGCCGCCACTAAGGCTGTACACCCCGCCGCTGGGAAGCGTTTTAACCACTTGGCGTTGTCCAACGCATCACCGTGCTTGCTTATGTTTTCACCCATTATTCTCAATTGCTCAACGGATAAGCGAGCATCTAAAGAGTTGTTTGGCGGTACTTCTGTAAGCGTATCAGCCATAATAAACAGTATTATAGAACTTTCCTAAATATTATGCAAAATCTTCTATCTGTTAATACTGTCGCGTTACAATATACTCATGAGCCGAAAGCACACCAAGCAAGCATCGTTTATTATTTTGTTTATAACTCTCTTTGTGGCGTTAGGGCAAAGATATGGCTGGTTCAATGCGGCCGTGAAACAAGCTGCGAAGAGCCAGCCTGGCTTATATCAAGTAACCGAGTTCGTAGACGGCGACACGATTCGCGTCAATATGAATAGTTCCATAGAGACAGTTCGTTTTATTGGCGTCGATACACCCGAAACACATGACCCTCGCAAGGCAGTACAATGTTTCGGCCAAGCTGCAGCTGCTTTTACTAAACAGCTGATTGGCAGTAACTCAGTTCGTCTTGAAGCCGACCCGACCAACACCAATCGCGACCGCTATAACCGCTTACTTCGCTATGTGTATTTACCAGACGGCAGACTCGTGCAAGCCGAAATTATTAAACAGGGCTATGGCTTTGCATACACTGCTTTTCCATTTCAGAAGATGGATGAATTCCGTGCCTATGAGAAAGATGCTCGTGAGCACAACCTCGGACTTTGGGGCAGTTGCCACCCATTTACCAATCAATACGGCGG
>CAZOZI010000002.1:0-132675 GCA_964584265.1 uncultured Candidatus Saccharibacteria bacterium
CAATCTCTGTAAAAAGTGCCCTTGTTTTTGCATCAGTTTTGGGCACATGCGGTTTTGTGGTACTAGCTACATATGTTAATTGGCTAACTACCTTGCTTGGTGTAATTGCTTTTGTTGACTACATTATCTTCTATGGCATTGCCAAGCGTCGTTCTGTTCATGGTACCATTGTGGGCAGTATTGCTGGCGCCATGCCCCCCGTAGCAGGCTATACGGCCGTAACTAACCACTTGGACCTAGGCGCGGTTTTATTGTTTTTTATTCTTGTGTTTTGGCAGATGCCTCATTTTTATTCCATTGCCATGTACAGACTAAAGGATTATAAAGCAGCCGGTGTCCCTGTCTTGCCAGTTAAAAAGGGTGTGCACCATACTAAAGTGCAAATTATGCTCTACATTGTCGCCTTTAGTGTAGCTACGCTGGCATTAACCGTCTTCGGTTATACGGGCTTTATCTACGCTATAGTCTTGTTAGTTTTGAGTTTATTGTGGCTGCGAAAAGGACTCAAAGGTTTCAAAGCTACAGATGATACCCTTTGGGCTCGTAAAATGTTCTTCTTTTCATTGATTGTAATTATGGTCTTTAGCCTGACGCTTTCTGTTGGTGCGGTCTTGCCTTAAAACGTATATACTTTGTTTATGTTGTTGCCACTACATATTGTTATAGCGCTCGTGAGTATCGGGTATGCAACTCTAACTTGGCTGTGGCCTTCACAACGTAAGTTAAGAATAGCGACCACACTTATTGCGTTTACAATTGGATCTGGCACTTATCTGGCTTGGACGACACATGCCCGCATACTGAGCGTTTGCTTAACAGGTTTGCTATATGTTAGTGGTATGCTTGCACTAATGCTATTAGCTCGCAGTCGATTAGCACACAAAACAACTATACTTAGCTCATAAATAGTAAAGCGCTCAGAAGCTATCTGTTGCTTTTCTACTGTAGTTATGGCTACAATTAAGCATAAGCATTAACAGAAAGAGCAACAATGCCAGTTAAAAAATCAAATAGCGGTGATAGAAGTCTGTACGTTTGGGCTTTATTAAGAATCGGCCTAGGACTAATGTTCCTATGGGCATTCGTAGACAAATTATGGGGTCTGGGTTTTGCCACCTGCCGCGACGCTAAAACACAAGTTATTGTTCATGGCTGTAAGGCTGCCTGGCTCAAAGGCGGCTCGCCAACTAATGGTTTCCTTACCCACGCTGTCAAAGGACCGTTTGCCTCATTCTATGGTAACTTTAGCGGGCACACCGTGGTTGATGTGCTCTTTATGGCTGGTCTTTTAGGAATTGGGCTGGCCTTAACTCTCGGCATTGGCATGAGGGTTGCAGTTGTTACGGGCATATTGCTGCTTTTGATGATGTGGTCTGCTGCACTATGGCCGGCTAACAACCCGGTTCTGGATGATCATCTTATTTACATCGTCATATTGCTTGGTCTATATGCTACAAACAAACAGCAAAAGTGGGGTCTCAGGTCTTGGTGGGTTAAACAAGACCTTGTCAAACGTTTTGCGGTTTTAGAATAATTCTTCCGCAACTGAACAGTGAATAAGGCGGCTCACGGCTGCGTAAGCCGCTCATAAATTAATCGAGGTTTCGGCCAATACACCGTAACGTAAGGCTCTAGTTCCGAAACGCTAAAAACTGGCTCTGTTGGTAACCCGGCAAACTTTTGATGATTGTAAGTGTTACCATCGACTTCCGCATTCTGATACGCCGCCAATACATCGGCGGCGTTTTCATCATAAGCGTATATAGCCGTTACTTGATCAATTGGTATACCTTTTGAGGAGTCTATATCAGTAATGTGGCCAACCAAATGAAGGATAACAGTTCTGAAGTCGTCATCAAGTGTAGCCACGCACTGAAGGAAGCCTTCGTAGTAAGGTTGTGGTTTGCTTCTGGCCACGTTCCAAGAAAATCTGTTATCCTCTGCATGTTTATATTGTTCAGTCCACTGGCTTGACCATGCGTGACCTGTCTCAAATACCCGTGTATCTGCTGCAACCTCAACGAGTACAAGTGGAAAAGAATGACTAAAGTCGTCAATCTGCACGTCTAATATTTCTAAGAAGGGATACACTTCTCTTGCCCGCCGTTGTGCCGTCGATAAATGGTCGACTATGTAATCATCCACTGGAAATAATGTGTCGGACATGCTTCAAGTCTGATCTATAAATGTCTAGTCGGCAAGTATAAGCAATTTAGAAGTGTTCTCTGACGTGTTTCATTGAGTAATCCCAATCGCTTGTCGCTTTAACATGAGGATTGAAGATATTTTGCGGATCGAAAATATCTTTTAGTTCTTTGAAGTAGCCGACCACTTCCTTGCCATACATTTGCTGCAGCCAAGGACCGCGTATAAGACCGTCATTGTGTTCTCCCGACAAAGATCCTTTGTAGCGTAGTACTAGCTCATTGACCTCACGCATGGCCGGTTCCAATTTAGCACGCTCCTTCGGGTCTTCAATCTTCATGAGGGGGATTATATGGAAGTTGCCATCGCCCATGTGCCCAGCGACCGTAGCCACAAGTTTGTATTTATTAACAATCTTGCGAAGTTTTGGCAAAAAGGCTGGCAAATGCTGCGGTGGCACTACTAAGTCATCAATAAATGGCGCGGTGTGTTTATCTTTGACCTTTTTTCTAAGTAAATTAAAACTTTCACGCCGCATAATTCTAAATTTCCAGGCTTTCGCCACGGTTTCATCCTCTTCCATAGCTTCCATACGGTATGGTTTTAGAATCTGCTTTAGCGAATGAATTTTTTGGCTAACCTCGTCTTGTGATTGGCCGCTAAATTCCACTAGTAGCACGAGTTTTGGAATACCTTTGAAGAGAATAAGAGCGTCCGGGATCAATTGAAAACCCAGTTTTATGAGCCCTTTCCAGCCCAGCGTTTTACGAAAATATGGGAAGAACTTTATGGAAAGTTTAAGCGTGTAATTATCAAAGGACTCGAAACTGGTAGGGTGAGTAGTAAGCACTGCATTGATGATATCGCCCAAGCCATCCATAGATTTCATAAAACAGACCAAGACACCCGAGTAAGGTTCTACGGGTACCAGCCTAAGTTTAATGTCGGTAATAAGACCAAGTGTGCCTTGTGAGCCAACGAACGCTTTTGTAAGATCAAAGATCCCAGTCTCGCGGTCCCAAATATCCCAAAGATTATAGCCAGTCGAGTTTTTAGAGACGTGTGGTTTGGCTTTCTTGATTTTGTCATAGTGAGCGTCAACCAGCTTAAAGACTTTACGATATATTGTTCCTTCAAAGTCCTTTTGCTGCATTTTTTTATCCAGTTCGGACTTGCTAAGCGGTCTCACGACATATTCTTTGCCATCAGCTAGTACAACCTTAAGCTCATTTACATAATTAAGTGTCTTGCCATAGCGCAAACTCATTTCGCCACCAGAATTATTGGCAACCATGCCGCCAACGGTGCAAAGTTCTCTAGACGCCGGAAAGCTGGGCATCAAGGCCTTACGTTTGAGAGTTTTTGGTTCAAAATTACGGTAGTAGACGCCCGGTTGCAGATGTGCCCTGCTATCGGTCACCGATTCGATTCTATTAAAATGTTTGGTGAAATCCACTAGGATTGATTCGCTCAAGGCAGCGCCTGACATATCAGTACCGGCACTTCTGGCAGTTAGCGATAGGTCTGGTGAGGCATCTTTGTGAGTAGATACAAAACGCACCAACGTTTGGACATCTTTTGTATCTTTGGGATATACGATTACTAATGGCTTAACCTCAAAGAGGCTGGCATCATGACTATACGTTTCGCGCGCTAGCTCACTATCATCAATCTCTCCACGGATAATGTCCTGGAGGTCTCGTTTGAGACTTATTGAGCCCATCTCATGTCTCCGCTTCAGCCTCGGTTCCTGATTCTGGTCTACAGCGACTATACCGCTCTTCACCGTATCTTACAGATACGCCTCCTCGCCTGATAGCCGCTTCGACTTCAGAAACAGGACCCTTACTTAACAAACCTGATACATGAGGTGGGCTCATCATAGCTTAAGCTTAACTGTTACGAACAAACTGGGCAAGTTGCTTGTGCTTATTGGGCACGGTACACTGGTAAAGTAGCATGACAAAAGAGAAAAAACACATTGTTATAGTAGGTGGCGGCTTTGGCGGCATAAAGTTGGCCCGCGAACTGGCTGGCACCCCTAGTTTGCATATAACACTTATTTCAGACCGCGCTTCTTTCCGCTATTCGCCAGCTCTATATCGTACAGCTACGGGGCATCGTAATAAAGAATCTAGTGTTCCACTTAAAATGTTATTAGAGAACATACCCGACCTTCACCTTGTGATAGCTAGAGCGACCCACATTGATCGAGATAAGCGAGTTATCAAAACGGCTGGTGGCACTTCATTTGCATATGACTATGCGGTGCTAGCATTGGGTGTTGTAACTAGCTATTTTGGTATAGAAGGGCTGGAACGGTTTTCTTACGGTATAAAATCCGCTGATGAAGTAGACAAGCTGCGTGCTCATCTGCACGCGGAGCTTATTGACGCCCAAGCTTTCGATAAAAACTACGTTATTGTTGGAGGTGGACCAACTGGTGTAGAGCTATCAGCTGCCTTGATTCATTACCTCAACCGTATGGCCAAACGCCACCATATCAAACACCATAATATACACATTGAACTTATTGAAGCTGCACCGCGTCTGCTCCCGTCGGCTGATCGGCGTGCCTCTACGTTAGCCCGAAAACGTTTGAGGAAACTAGGGGTTAAAGTTGTTACAAATTGTCGGGTGCAAGGAGAGACCAAAGAGACTTTGGTGGCCAATGGCAAATCTATACCTAGCCACACGGTTATTTGGACCGCTGGCGTCACAAACAGTCCATTCTATACTAAGAATGCGAGTCAATTCCGCTTAGATGAACACAAAAAAGTGTTGGTTGATGGCTATTTACGAGTTGATGAACGCACGTTTGTAATTGGCGACAATGCGGCTACGCCTTATAGCGGTCTAGCTTTGACTGCTATCCACAACGCTGGGTACGTTGCGTACTATGTAAAAAGTAATCTTCGTAATAAAACAATCAAACCATATAAAGCCAGCCCACCAATCAGCGCCATACCTATTGGACCACACTATGCAGTAGTGCAGTGGCGACGTTACACTTTCGGCGGCATTATAGCATCGCTGGTACGCCTGTTTGCTGATTTAATCGGCTACACCGATATTATGGGATTGAAGCGAGCTATACGGCTTTGGTTACGCCGTTACGAATACGAAGAAATATGCCCAGTCTGCAAAGCTTTGACACTACGCGATGTTATGGATACGTAATATATTGCGGATGCTCTATACTAAAAGATAATGATCCTAATGGCACAACGTTCAAATTTATTGATTAAGGTATGGTTGCTGCTATCCTTACTTGCCACCATTTTTGCTCTACTTATTTATATAGTCGTTCAACAACAACTGCGGCTCGGCGCCAATGATGTACCACTGCAGCTCGCCGAAGATACTGCCACAAGTTTAAGTCAGGGGCAAAATCAGACTGACACATTACTGCCACAACAAGTTAATATCGCCGCCAGTTTAGCGCCGTTTGTAGTTATCTATGACGAAAGTGGCAGACCAATAAGCGGCTCTGGCCAGCTACACGGACAGTTACCCGCACTGCCAAACGGTGTTTTCGCCTATGCCAGGCGCCACAGCGATGATCGTATTACCTGGCAGCCCGAAGCAGGTGTTCGAGTCGCTAGTGTTGTAAAGCATTTTGATGGTTCAACTAGTGGTTTCGTGATGGCCGGCCAATCACTGCGCGAAGTTGAAAAGCGCGAGAACCTACTTACTTTTCAAGTCTTAGGTGGTTGGATCACAGCCCTCTTAGCCACCTATCTAAGTGTTGCAATACTCTCGCAAGCGTCGCCTAAAGAGGAAAAACATGCACCCCGAAAAAATTGAACCACTATGGCATGTTCAGTTGGCGGTTCTTTGCGCTATTGCATTACAACTTGTACTTGTTGATAAGCTGTCTGCCGGCCCAAAGTATTTAATAGCTGGTCTGGAGTTTTTTCTACTTATAGTCTTAACCATCACAACCCATAACGCCCTTATCTATAGAAGTGGTCGGTTACGCCGAATGGCTGGCCTTATCCTGACGGGTCTTATATCTATGGCCAATCTAACATCGCTGATTTTAGTCATCACCTACTTGTTAACAAAGTCACACCACATTGATGGTCATTCTCTAATTGTTTCAGCTCTGGCAATCTTCATAACTAACATCATTATGTTCGGTCTGTGGTACTGGGAACTCGATGGTGGTGGACCAGGTGGGCGGGGTACTCATAGACCACCGGTTGATTTCTTATTTCCTCAAATGAATAACTCTGAGGTTATAACTGAGCAGAAACATTGGCAACCTACTTTTTTTGACTATTTATATGTATCTATCACCAACGGCACAGCCTTCAGCCCAACTGACACATTGCCTTTGACGCACCGTGCTAAATTTCTGATGAGTGTCCAAGGTATTGCCTCACTACTCACCATTGCTTTAGTAGCTGCCCGGGCAATTAATATCCTAGCTTAGGCTCGAGGCCAAACTATTTTAGCTACTACCGAAGCATGATCTAGCCAGCCAAAATCAGAGCTGTCAGTGCTACGAGATTTGTTATCACCCTGCACAAAAACATATTTCTTTTGCAGCTGCGTAATTCGCTTAACTTTCTCAAGGCCGTTATGTTCAATAACAACAACGTCGCCTATTTTAAGAGGCCAGTACCAGCGAGTTATAACTACAATGCTGCCAGGCATTAAAAGAGGCATCATACTTTCACCCTCAACACGACGAAGCCCTAAGGGCAATCTCATGGATTATTTAGCCTTTTTGGTTTCCCAGAATATCTTACTAATTTCATCTATCAAATCAAGCAGTTTTTGTCCTACCGCCGGATCGACTGACTTTTTAGTGTCGCCAGCCGCTTTGGTTGCGCGCCAAAACAAGTCATGCAAGTCAGGATACTTCTCCAGGTGCTCTGGTTTGAAATAATCAGTCCATAGTACCCATAAATGGTGTTTTACAAGTTCAGCCCGCTGCTCTTTAATGAAAATGGCCCGGATCTTATCTTCATCGTGCAGGCCATCATTATACTTCTTCATAATTTCGTGCACCGATTGTGCTTCAATCTTAGCTTGGGCCGGGTCGTACACTCCGCACGGCAAATCACAATGCGCATAAACTGGTTTAATGAATTGTCTTATCATATAAGTATCCTCCTTACCTATTGTAATACATGATGTAAGCGGGGCATGTCATATTCGGAGGCAGGGTTTTGTAATCCGGCCAGGTGAGGTAAGGTAGGATTTGGTACATCAATTTGCGGTGGAGTTGAGATATTCGTTGCTTCCAGAGCAATTAGACCAGCCACTCGGTATGGGGTTGCCTGCCCACTGCATTGGTCTTGATATTCCGGCAACCACAATCCACTTTGTGGGTTTGCTGATAGTCGAGGTAATCTTCTACCATAGTGTATAGATTGGCGTAATCTATCATAAGTGTGTGCGAAGGCTGCTACAAAAAGGACTGCGGCATCTATAGCTGCATCGCGGGAAAGCGTACTTCGTGTTGCTAGCGTTTCCGCAAAAGCCGCGTCAATTGCTAGTATTAATTCACTTTTAGCTCCTTTGATAGGATATACGACACCGTGTTTAGACGGTTTGCTCGGCACAATGAGACGAACATTATTATGACTACGCTTTGGTACATGTATATGGCACAATGAGGCTATAGCGCCACCAACTCTTTCTTGTGTAGCTGGGTGATCAACTCTACTAATAAACTCCTCGTTCGGAAACTGACGTGGCCCTCTACTAAATGATAATACTTTGCCTGTCATTTTTTAGCTCTGGCTTTTACGCCATTTGGCAATCTCAGCGTGGTTGCCGGTTAACAATACTTTTGGCACTTTCATGCCCTGAAAATCTTCTGGACGAGTGTATTGGGGAAACTCTACAGTTTTATCATCTTGTTGGAAGGACTCAATCTCTGTTGATGCTTCTCCGCCAAGCACTCCTGGCAATAACCGAATGACGCTATCAATAATCACCATTGCCGGTATTTCACCGCCGGTTAGCACATAGTTTCCTATGCAGTATTGTTTATCCATCCATTTTGTAACCCGCTCATCATAGCCTTCGTAGCGTGCACATACTAGAATCATACCCTTGGATTTTGTGGCAAGATGCTTCGCATCGGATTGCTTGTATAGTTTGCCGCGCGGCGTAGGCAAAATAACTATGGCATCCGGATCATTGGCTTTGGCCTTCTCTATCGCAGCTGCTAGCGGTTCTGGCTTGAGTAACATACCATCGCCCCCGCCGTATGGTGTGTCGTCTACAGTTTTGCGTTTGCCCAAACCAAAATCACGCAAATTAATATAGCTAATATTTACAATTTTGCGGTCCTGGGCTTTCCACAGCATGCTGGTATTGAGCACACCAGAAAACATATCTGGGAAAAGTGTAATTATTTGCACTTTCATTAAAATTATTATACCAGATATAAACAAAAAGAACCTCTATGAGGTTCATTCTGTCACATAAAGCTCCCACCGTCAGTGGCTCGCAATGAGCTTTTCTATTTTTAACTTGCTAATTATACGTCTAAATCGTCTAATTCTTCAAGTTCTTTTCGAGTTTTGCTAACAACGTCGCTATGTTCATCTTCTTCTTGCTCAACTGCTGCATTGGGCGTATCTTCATTTGCCTTGTCGTTATCGTCATCATCTGCATTGCTGTTTTCGTCGTTAGTAGATGAGCTAGCAGGTTGGCCGGCATCGTCATTTGAGGCTTCTACATCTCTGGGCTCGCTTCGCTCTGGCCGTGGTACTCCGTTATCGACGATTTTAAGATTATAACGAGCGTCATTCTTGGTACCAAGTGCTCGGAGCAGTGTACGTAAGCTTTGAGCTGTGGCACCACGCTTACCAATCACCCGCCCAAGATCTTCTGGGTCAACGGTGAGTTCAAGCAGCACACCTTTTTCATCAATGCGGCGCTCAATTTTAACCTCATCTGGTTTACTAACAAGGGACTTAACGACGAATTCGACAAATTGTTGGTCAATAGTAGCACTCATGGGGCAGATATTCCTCCAATTACTCCGGTATGTTTTTTATTATAGCAAAATTTATAGCAAAACCACTTTTAGGAAGTGGTTTTTTCATCAACCGCTTTATCATCAGGCTTATCAGCTTGGGCCGCTGACTCATCCTGTGTTTCCGGCTCATTATTCGCTGCAACAGTTTCAGTTTCCTTTTCGGGCGAGGCTTCAGACGCTAGTTGATCGTTGTTTTCTGTTACCACTGGTGTTTCGGCTGTGGTTTCAGCCGCTGCTTGATCATTGTTCTCAGCTTCAGCCGGCGTTTCCTCTATAGCAGCCTTTTCAGCTTTGGTTGGAGGTGCCTCTGCACCTGCCGGACGATTTTTGCGTAACTTTTCAGGACTACGGATAGCGCCTTTTTTCTTTGGTTCCAATACTACCCATTTTGGGAGTTTAACTCCTTCATCTTTGAGTAAACGTGCAGCCCGGTCGGATGGTTGGGCGCCATGGTCTAGATAAAAACTGGCTTTCTCATTATCCAGTTGCGCTGTTTTGGTATGTGGATTGTAGCTACCAAGCAAAGCCACAATATTGCCACTGCTGGGATGCCTGTGGGCATCCTGAACGATAACACGAAATTGAGCGTGCCCTTTGCGACCGGTTCGTTTAAGACGAATAGCTAACATGCGTTATTTACTTGTTGCTCCCCATGAGTTTAGGCTTAAGTTATTAAAACAAGTCGCCTTATTCTACAGATATGCTCCCCTGTTGTCAACCGCGGCAGGGTGACGCTTGTTTGGTGAAGACTAGGAACTTAAGTTTTTGAAAGCTTGTTCGGCGGCGGCAACTTGGGCCGCTTGTTTACTTGGGCCCGTACCTTTGCCTTTGAGGTCATTATTAACATATACGCCAACTGTGAACACTTTGTCGTGATCAGGACCTTCCTCACTCATAACTCTATACACTGGCGTAAAGCCTTCACGACTTTGGACTAGTTCCTGCAATTGTGACTTTGGATCCTGCCACGAGCCTGACTCAAGAATATCTTTGAACGTAATCACCAGGCTAGTCTCAATAAAGCGTTTGGCTTCGTCGTAGCCTTGGTCGATATAGATTGCTCCAACAACCGCTTCGTAACAGTTGGCCAGGATCTGTGCCCGTGCTCGCGGTGTGCCACGCTTTTCTCCGCGGCTTAAGCGCAGTAAAGGTTCAAACTCAAAACGGCTGGCTGCATCACTAATACTTTCCGTTCTCACTAAGGCACTACGCCAATTGGTCAATACCCCTTCTGGTTCGCTGTACGTAGTGTATAAATATTCAGTCACAATAAGTTCCAGCACAGCATCACCCAGAAACTCCAGGCGCTCATTATGCTCTTTTACGGTCTTGCGATGTTCGTTAACGTAACTGCGATGCGTAAAGGCTGTAACAAGCAGCCCCAGATCATGGAACTCAAGACCAAGTTTATCTTTGGCAAAAATACGATAGGTACTTACGTCTTGCATGTTTTGGCTCACTTAGTTTGGCGAATTTTCTTAAGGCCAAGCAGGATTATTTTACCAATATCATCGTATTCGATTTTATCCAACGCTTCGGCAGCTGAAAACCACTTAATACCATTCATCCAATCCTCTGGTTTGAGTTTGTCGGTATCTCCTTGAGCATGTATCAGAAAAATTTCGGTCGTCATAAGTACCAAGCTAGTTGCCCGC
Source organism: uncultured Candidatus Saccharibacteria bacterium (assembly GCA_964584265.1). Lineage (GTDB taxonomy): Bacteria > Patescibacteriota > Saccharimonadia > Saccharimonadales > CAYVSP01 > CAYVSP01. The sequence goes on from CAZOZI010000002.1 coordinate 10,807, forward strand.
CTATAACGAAAGTTAATTTTACCGAGCCAGCTCATTACTTTCATCTGCTTTAGGCCTGTTTCTTCGCGGACTTCACGCTCAGCTGTATCACGGGCACTCTCGCCCTCTTCAATATGACCTTTGGGAATTGTCCAGCGGTTCTTGGCATCTTGAATAAGTAAAATCTGAACTTCTTTTGTCTTTGGGTGATTGCGAAACACGATACCGCCAGCGGTAGGTTCACGCACCACCTCGTTTATGGCTGGCCGGCGCCGCGATACGAACCGCTTGATGCCGCGAATTGGTTTAGGTCTCTTCATAATTACTTCTTAGCTTTCTGCTTGGGTTGTTTTGATGCTTTTTCCTCGTGCTGTCTCAGAACCGTTCCGAGCACACCGTTTACAAATTTAGAGCTGTTATCGCCGCCAAAAGCCTTTGCTAGTTCCACTGCTTCATTGATGACTACCTTTGGCGGGACTGAGGTTTCATAAAGTAGTTCGTAAAGCCCGATTCTTAGTACCACACGGTCCATGCGGGCAATTTGGTCTATTGGCCACTGTGGTGCTGCCGGTTGCAAAATAGCATCTAGCTCGGTTTGATTCTTATGGACACCATTGACCAATTGTTTGGTGAAAGCAACATCGTCGAGCGCTCGTTTATAGCGATTGATATTACGCTCAAGAGCCTCACTCAACTTAAAGCGTTTATCACCGCTGTTTAAGCGAAAATCCTGCTCGTATAGCGTTTGCAATGCAACGATGCGACCAAGATGACGATTAGCACTCATTGTTAAATTTCCTTAGGAACTACTTATATAAAGTATAGCGCGCCGGTGCTATCTTGCCTACTTTGTTGTTTTGGCCGACTCACGTCGGGTAGTGTAGACCTTAACGGGTGATTTCGCGTTTACGCGGCGGGCCAAATTAAGCACAAGGTGGCTGCGACGAACTCCGGTGCGACGATGACTTGTCCGTTTCTTAGGCTTCCCCATAGTAAGCAGCTCCTTTCACATTAACAGATGATATTTAGTTATAGCTTAACGGAATATGCATCAAAACTCAAGTGCGAAGGCCTCTGAATACTTGACAAATACTACGCTTACTTTTATAATTTGTCTTTATGCCAAATTTTTCGTCTGGTGCAGAGCTACTGAAAGATCGTCTTTTTAAATTCGCCCTTATCTTTGGACTTGCTAGTGTATCTCTGACTACAGCTGGTGTGGTTATGGCCGATAGAGCCGCTCCAGATCCAGTAAGGCGTGTAGGACCTAATTGTGAGGTGACTGGTGAGGCAAAAGTTATACTGAGTGGTGAAACTTTGGACATGCTACTTAAACTAGCTAATCAAACGCAGTTGTGCGACAGAAGTGCTGTTCAAGCGGAACTTGATATAGAGAACGAACGCGCTTGGGGTGACATTGGGTCAAGTAAACACTTCGGTGAAGAGGTAATTGTGCCGTTGGTAACACCAGATAACATGCCCACGACAGATCAAGATACACTGACGCTGACTTTAACTGGCTAGCTTTAGTCAGCTAAATAACGAAGTTGACCAATTTATTAGCAACAAAAATTGTCTTCTTTATGTTCTGATTTTTTAAGTAACCGGCCACTTTTTTATCAGCATGGGCTGCCTTTACAACTAGTTCTTCTGAGCTGTCATTTGCCAAGGATACATTAGCTCGAACTTTGCCATTCACTTGTACCACTATGGTGATCGTGTCATTGACAATATAGGCGTCATCCCAGATTGGCCAATGGTCTACATGTACGCTGTCTTCGTGACCAAATTTATGCCACAGCTCTTCGGCTGTGTGTGGAGCAAAAGGTGCAACTAACATAACTAAGCTCTCCAAACTATCCTGCCAGGTTTTTTTATCAGTAAATCCCTTGGTTTTGAATTTATAGAAATCATTGGTGCACTGCATCATGGCGGCAATCGCTGTGTTGTATTTTTGCGACTCTAGATCATCAGTTACTTTTTTGATTGTCCGGTCTATTGATTGCAACACATCCTCAGATTTTGCCGATTGACTTTGCTTAGTGTCATCTGTTAAAAATTCTTCTACCAAGTTCCATAAGCGTGACAAAAAGCGGTGTGTGCCTGGCACGCCCTGCGGATCCCAACGTACCCAGAGATCAAGTGGGGCAGCAAACATTAAGTAAGTTCTCAATGCATCGGCGCCATAGCCTTGGTCAATTATTTCTAGTGGATCAACGCCGTTACCCTTACTTTTGCTGAACATTCGGCCGTCTTGGGCGGTAACTTTGCCGTTGAATAAGAACTTTTTGAAAGGTTCTGGATTATCTACTAGACCTTTTTTGTGTAAAAAGCTTGTTACAAAACGTGCATATATCATGTGGGCTGTTGCGTGATCCGCACCGTTATAAAAATCAATCGGCATCCATTTATTGACAATGTTACTTTCAAAAATCTTCAATGAGTTGTCTGGATCAAAATAGCGCAGCATATACCAACTGCTGTCTATATAGGTATCAAGTGTGTCAGTTTCACGTTCACCCGGCTTACCACATTTTGGACAAGGCGCCTTTAGCCAGTCAGTTGCTCTGGCTAGTGCACTACGGCCATCACCGCTTGGTTCGTAGTCTTTAATCTCAGGCAAAACGACTGGTAGGTCTTTGTCGGGCACTAACACAGGACCGTGGTCTTTGCAGTAAATAATTGGAATGGGTGCGCCCCAGTAGCGTTGACGACTGATGCTCCAGTCTCTCATGCGATATGTAGTTACTCTTTTACCCATATCGTGCTTCACCATGTAATCCATAATTTTTTTTGTGGCCTCATGTATACCTAGGCCATTCAAAAAGTCAGAATTGATTATCTTGCCTGTTTCTTCTTGAACTTGAGATATATTAGTAATTGGAGAGTCGTCAGCATCTTCACCTACAACCACCCGTACAATAGGTAAGCCAAACTCTTCGGCAAATTCAAAGTCACGCACATCATGACCAGGCACACCGACGACTGCTCCTGTGCCAAAGCCAGACAACACAAAATCCGCTACCCATATAGGAAGTCTCTCGTTATTAAGTTTATTTACCGCATATAAACCAGTGAACACACCAGTCTTCTTACGGCCCTCTTGCTGTCGCTCAACTTCAGACTTGGCAAGAGCTTTCTTGATGTAGTTACCAACTTTTTGTGAATTATCTTCACCATCCTTTGACATAACTTTCTTCTCAACAACTTGGCGAGCAAGTTCATGCTCCGGTGAGAGCACAATAAAGGTAGCTCCAAAGTTAGTATCTGGTCTTGTGGTAAAGCAAGTTACTGCCGCTGCCTTGTTAGCATTGTCAACTTCATAGGTTATATTGATGCCGTGTTTACGGCCAATCCAGTTTTTTTGCGCCAACTTAACGCTTTCCGTCCAATCCAAATCATCAGTTGCTTCTAATAATTCGTCAGCATAGTCAGTGATTTTAAAGAACCACTGCTTAACTTCCTTCTGAACCGCTGGTGGATCATCCGAGCCATCGTGGCGCCAGCATTTGCCATCAATAACTTGTTCATTGGCTAGTACGGTTTTATCGATTACGCACCACCACTGTAAGCGAGTATCCTGATAGGCCAAACCGGCTCTGAACATCTCGGAAAATATCCATTGAGTCCATTTGTAGTAGGCAGGGTCGTGGGTGGCAATTTCTTTGCTCCAGTCATTGCTCCAACCCATCGCTTTGTATTGTTTATGATAATTAGGGATAATCGTGGCCATAGATTGCTGTGGAGAGACGCCTGCTTTTATGGCATAGTTTTCGGCCGGTAACCCAAAAGCATCCCAACCTACTGGATGATAGCTTTCGTATCCCTGCTGCCGTTTGAAACGAGCCAGCACATCGCTAATGGTGTAATTCATAGCATGCCCTATGTGGATGCCTGCCCCGCTTGGGTAGTTAAACATGCTCATAGCAATATACTTAGGCTTTTTGCTCTGCAAGTTAGCCTTATAGGTCTGATGCTTATCCCAATATTTTTGCCAGCGCGGCTCAATATCTTTAGGATTATATCGTTTCATGGTCAGCTATCACCTTATCATAACAGAGGTGAAGCCACAACTATGGCTGGTTTAGTGCGGTGGGTGGCCGAAAAATTCACCTTGAGCTTCTGGTGATAGTTGAAGCAGCTGTGTAACTGTTACCAAGTGATATTTAGCTTTTAAGTCATGGATCATTTGCGATGCAGCGCTGACCGTAGTTGGCAACGTATCATGCATAATAATAATGGAGCCATTATGTGCTTGAGATTCAACGGTTGAGATCAATGTTGCCGGATTCTTTTCGCGCCAATCCTTCGGATCGACATTCCACAAGATGATTGGCATGTGAATAGTAGAAAGCATGGTTTGGTTAGCACCGCCGTAAGGAGGCCGGAAAAGATGAGGCGCAGGCACACCACTCGCGGTAATAGTACTTTGAGTAGCATTTATTTGATCTAACATTTGCGCTGGATTCAACTTAACAAAATTGGGGTGGCTCCAGCTATGGTTGCCTATTTCATCACCGTCCGCATGCATACGACGCAATATGTTTTCGTGGCCAGCGACCCGGTTACCAATCACAAAGAAGGTTGCGGTGGCCTGTTCTTTTTCAAGTACATCTAGTATGTGCGGCGTGGTTGCCGGGTCAGGTCCATCATCAAAGGTAAGAGCCACACAAGCCTCAGCCTGACAATTAACAGGTGGCGGGGGTGGCAATTTTACCACCATGTTCAACGCAGTGGCCTCAAGAGAAGAAGCGTACACCTTCGTTTGGCTGTTTTGATATTGCCCTTTTTGAGTCAACACCAAAACAACGCCCAAAACTGCCGCTAGTAGTATTCCACTTACCCGTGAGAACACAATGCGGCGCCCAAACTCCTGCACACGCTCCATGTGTAAAACTAGTGTACGCCGTTAATGGCTATTTTTCTATTACAATTTTCGCAGTTTACGCCTGGCTGTTTCAAACAAATAAGTTAGAGCATAGCGTTTGTGATCGATTACAAAGTCGTGAGCCGGTAGATAAGCTACATCCTCACCACCAAATCCACGTTTGAACACTGAAACGCCGTAAAAGCGGTGCTTTGTTTGGCCATGTCCAGTTACACCCCAAAGGTTATAACGCATACAACCCCGTCTTCTCGCCTCAACGATGGCTTGCCATTGTATGGCGTATGCTCCTGGAAATTGGCGTGCCAGATCAGTGCTCGCACCATAATGATAAGCCGCCTCAGAACCGTAAAAAATAATGAAAGCCATGGCAAGTAATTTGTCGTTGTAAGTTGCCCTATACATTAATACCTTATCTGCTTGCGCAAATGCCTTGAACTGTTCACTTAAAAATCGTTTAGAAAAGGGTACAAACTTTTGGCGCTTCGCGGTTTGTAATTGTAAATCATAGAATTCATTTAAATATTGATCATCATTTACGGCCTCAACTTTAATGCCCAGCTTCTCAGCCCGATTGAGTTCATAGCGCGCTCCTTTGCGCATACTGCGTTTTAATTCTTCATCACTCTTACGAAGATCAAGTTGAGTAGTTAGATCCGCTGTTACATGCATAGGCGAAGGCCGAAAACCAAGTCTTTTAAATAAAGCTTGGTTGTCTGGTGTATCAAGCAGTTGAGGACGCACACGCACAAAAAGACAATGGTGTTGTTTGGCAGTTATTTTTAATGTCTCCGCCCACTTATGGACCAATTCTTTATTTGCCCAATCTATGATAGGCCCACCCGACACCACTAAGTGCCTTCCACGACGGGCTGGCTCTACTACTGCCAATAACACGCCGGTTAGTTTTTCTTGTTCGTAGAAACCCATACGTTCAACGGTATGGTCAAGACCTTTATGAAACTCCCCCCAATACCACGAATGTAAGAAATTAGCCTCAGGGTGTTGAGCAATAAACGCTTCCCAGATTTCTTTATCCTCTATGTTTTTTACTTCGATTTGAGCCATGTTTTTACCTTGCCTGCTATAAACTCGACATCTTTTTCATTAACATGTGTGTGTGTAGGTAGATTAACAATATGCTGTGCTAGTGCTTCTGCATTAGAGCATGAGCCCTGTTGGTAACTGGTTTGAGGCAAATAACGTTTTGGGCCAATTGGCGCATCGTACCACGTATCACCAATGTATATATGAAAGCGTTTGAGGTAAGCAACTAGACTCTTCCGGTCTTCGACCCACAACGGAAAACGTAGGTAAAGCGGTTGGCTATTTTCATTAATACTGAACATAATTTCTTTTGGCAGTTGCGCAGTATATATAGCAGCAATCCTCTGACGATGCGAAAGCTCAGCGCTGGCTGAATCCCATTTACTTATGAGTAGCCCGGCTGCCGAATCAGTCATTTGCTGAATGCCCTGCAAATTATCACCCATTGGTGTGGACATGAAGTGGAGTTTTTTAAGAATTGTATGCAAGATGCGGCCTAGCCCAAATGAGTATGTAGCGCGAATAAGACTGGTCCAAAAAGGATACAAGCGATTTTTGAAACGAAGCCAAAGACCCACATGCGTCGACACATCAAGCGATTTTGAATTTGCTGAACGATTCACAACGGCTCCGCCTGCAACCACATCTAGTGGTTTATCTTGGCTGAATGATAGCATTGTGAACTGACCCACTGTACCTACTTCACGTCCATCGCTGTATCGGGCACCAAAACTATGAGCCAGATCTTCAATTATAGTAATGTTGTGCTGTTTACAGTAAGCCTCTAGCGCTAGCATGTCAGCCACTAAACCGAGTGTGTTCTGCACAATAATCGTTTTAAGGTTTGGGTTATTTTTATGAGCTGTTCTCAACTCTTCAACCCCAAAATTAAGCTGTTTTGACGCGACGTCTATAAATACAGGCTTATAACCTGCTCGCTCAACTGCCTGATAAACTACATAGCAAGTAAATCCGTTAATGCCAACCGTTGAGCCTTGTGGTAAGTTCGCACCGCGAACTGCTAGTTCTAAAGCCTGGCGTCCTTTATAGGTCAGAGCCACGCTACCGCCATAGCGTTCACCGAGAAGTTCTTCAAGTTTTGTTTTAGCCCCGTGGCCCCCCGGCCAAAACAAACTGCGCAAAATAAATTTGCCGGAGTAATTTGAGCCAAGCGAATTAAAAATTGCCATCAGCCGATCACCTTTGCAATATAATCAGCAACTTCTGCAGGATGGGAAAATTGGGGACCATGATGCGCGTCTTCAATAATAAATGGCTCATGTGCCAATGGTATGCGACGTCTCATCGTAAAGGCATCCTTCAGCGGAGTCATAGGGTCGTGGCGACCCCAGATGATGAAGGTGGGCGCTTGCACTTTATCAAGCGCTAATTGGTAGTCTGATTTAAGCAGATTAATCATAGTAGTACGGCCAATTGGTTCAGCATTAAGATAGTCACGCGCTCGGGCGATTTTGTATAACCAGCGTCTAGCTGATTCAGATTTAGTAAGCGGTTTGCCAATTTTAGCGAGAGTTTTAAAAGTAGCCCGTTTGACTCTTGACTTGAGCTCCGTCCTCGGTATGCCAGCACTATCAATCAGAATTAACTTCTTAACTTTGTCGGGATAACTAACAGCAAAGTTAAGCGCCAAGCGGCCCCCGTTAGAATGTCCAACAAGCACCACTGGCTCGCTACCAACTTCGCCTTCCAACCATTTCATATATCGATCAATTGTCCACGGCTCAGTCTCTCTCTTTGTCAGAACAGGAATATCCGGCATTTCGGGATTAATACTGCGCTTTTTCAGCTCACCTAATACCGGTTGCCATTTGTCTTTATCATAGGCCCAACCATGCAAAATGATAACTCTCATCGAGGCAATCCCCACTGTTGGCGTCTTTTAGTCCAAACCGGTTCGCGTCGTACTAAATATTTAGCGTCGGCTGGGTCAGCCAACAGTTGCTCAATAACACCCTCCAAAAACCGGCCACCCTTAAAAAACAAAGTTTCGCCGCCACGCATGTTTTTCTCAATAAAATCGAGCACCTCTTTGGGACTTTCGAAACTATCAATTGGTATAGAAAGTTGTTTCTTGAGCAATGGGTAGGTGTGTTTACGCGTTCTTGTACCCAGTAAAATAACGCGTTCGGCCTTAACTCTTGCTATTGCTTCGGCTAATTTTTCATGCTCCTCGGCTTCCAAGCTACCCTGCTCAAGGATATCCCCTATAATCAGCCATTTTTTATTTGCTGGGTAATCATTAAAAAGTTCCAGCAGAGCCTTCATGGCACCTAATCCAGTGTTATATGTACTGTCAATAATTGTAGTGTCATGCTTACCCGCAAACACACTGCTACGGCCTGGTGGCATGGCCAGCGCTTTGTATTCAGAATCTGGAGAATAGCCAAGATAATCTAGTAGTTTATTAACCATCTGCAAGCTCACACCCAGCTCTTTTGGGTGCAATCCAGGCAAATGAATGGTCTCGCCGCCAACGATATAAACGGTCTGTGTCTCTTCAATCTTATGTTTGCTGACTGCCTTGCTGGATACTCTAATAACTTTTGCGTTTTCTGGCACGCGCGTAAGTTGGGCTGTAAGATCAGACTGATCCGCATTAGCGATAACTAACTTGCTAGTATTTGCTGCAAAGTTACCAAAATCGTAAGCAATTGCCTGCTCATGCGTTTTAAAGTGGCCTGAGTGAACAAGTGCATCGAAGTTCATACTATGCGTACGATAAACGCTTATCCAGAGGGTAACTTCGGGCCTTAGAAATCGTGCCAAAAAATACCCCTCATGAGGGCGATCCGTATCTGCTTCAACAATGTAGAGTTTTGTAGCTGGTACTTTGCGCCATGCCTTAATTGGTGCGAGCAAAAAATGGCTCAGCCACTGTTTCCTATCAAGAATGTTTGGTGATAAACCTAAAATATGAAACGGTAACCCTATCGAACTATTGGCATGGTGTGAATAGATAGCTTTGTCTCCCAACTGAGCTTCTACCAATTGCAGCAGAGTTGTTTTTCCAGATGAGCCTGTTATGACAACTATACGCGGTTTCCAGCGCCTCAGCACAAAACGTGCCCAGAAAGCAAAATAACTGGCCACGACGAAATATAGACGCTTCTTCAGGCTATGTAACACTAGTCCTATTCTACCGTAAAAGTTATCGATTGAGCGCATTTACAAGCCAATATCAATTCTGTTACTATCAACCGCGCATGGGGTCTCAAAGGTTAATCCTGAGAGACTCCACCATATAGAACAATCATAATGGCCTTAGGATTTCCTAGAGGCTATTTTTATTGCAACTGTTGAAGGCGTGTCTGCAGTTCACTGACCGGTACGGTATGAGTCGGGATATCAGTTATAGTTTGCAGACCGTAGCTAGAATATTGCTCGTCGCGATTTGTACCAGTGTAATGTATATCAGTAAGCTCCCTGGATGCCACATCCACCGTAAATACAACTTTTTGGGTGGGGCGGCCGGCATAATCTGCCGGGTTAACGTTGTCCAGCTGTTTTAGCCCCAGGCCTTTGGTAAAGGTTTTGAGCATTGCCACGTAAGCCTCGGGCTTTATTGTTACCTCATAATCGTAGACCAGCCGGCCAGTTTGATGACGCCGCGTAACCTTTTTGTAATCAGTCGTATAAACCTGCTGAGTGCGTATCATATCCAATAAATGCTGCCTTGATTGCTTATCTAACGGTGCAAACGGTATAACACCAATGATACTTTGATTAAGAAGCTGGGCGCCGGTTTGTCCGCTCAAGGCACCCGACTCTCCTTTGCCCCATACGCCCAAGACATTCGTAAAATTTAGTGGCTTTCCGTCTTTGTCCCTTTGGGAAGTATCAATGCTCTGATAACGCACATAATCAGCATCAGGTGTACCAATATTTTCTGTGACCACTGTATCGTTACCGGCAGCCCCTGGCTGCGAAAGAGTTGTTAGGCTGTGAGCGGTGCTTTGGCTGCCAAGGCTAAGCATTGTGGTCTGATCAAGTTTGCCTTCTTCGCTTGACTGTATAACACGCCGAGTGACGCTTTGGGTACTTAGGTTGGAGCTCAACATTCCCCAAAATACCCGCCCAGGATCGCTGTACACCTTACGCCACCACACGCAACCAGACACAGCCACTACTATAAGAACGACTATGCATATCAAAATACTCGCGCGCCCAGCTGAAAATTTGGTTTGCTTTTTGGAACTCCGCTTCTTAGCCATGCAGTTATTGTACCAGTAACACGTAAAATATGGTGGAGCTACGCGGGCTCGAACCGCGGACCTCATGCATGCCATGCATGCGCTCTAGCCAACTGAGCTATAGCCCCTAGTTAGTTGATTGGTGGAGTGTACCGGACTCGAACCGGTCACCTCGGCAATGCGAATGCCGCGCTCTACCAGATGAGCTAACACCCCATTTTATCTTAAATATTATATCAAAACTACCTCTTAAGTGAGGCAGTTTTGCTCGTGCGCGCCCACCGAAGCGGCGGAGCCACCTATTTTGTTTTGAATGTTTTTGTTCCTGTCCCTTACCTTTTCCGCTTCTGAGTAGTCTGTAATCAGATTACGATGAAGAGTGATAAGGTGTGGGATCACGCGCCGCGTGCGCACGATTACCTGACAAGCATAACCTATTTAAGCATTTTTAGCAAATCATTCTCGGCTATTTGCTTGGTGCCAAGTTTTTTGGCCTTAGCCAGTTTGCTTTCGCCGACATTTTCGCCCACCACTAAATAATCTGTATCCTTGCCTACGCTGGTTTGGAAGGTGCCGCCTAGATTGCGAATTTTTTCGGCAGCTTCTTCTCGCTCCATAGATTCTAAACTGCCAGTAATAACAAAGTTCTTGTTACTCAAGGGGCCGCCAATTTTTTTAACCGATTCTGGCCAGACATCGTGCGATTTGAAACTCTTAAGAGTTCGTTGGTTGGCCGGATTCTCAAACCAAGCCACAATAGCTTCAGCCACTACTTCTCCTACCCCTTCAACGGCGCTTAATTCGTCAATGGTAGCTGCTGAAAAAGCTTCTAAGCTGCGAAAATGGTTTGCCAGATCAACTGCAGTTTGAGCCCCCACGTGACGAATACCGAGACCGTACAAAAAACGATCCAAAGGCGGCTTTTTTTTGGCTTGAATGGCAGCTACTAATTTGGCAGCGGATATTTCTGCAAAGCGCTCCAGTTTAATAACTTGTTCTTTTTTAAGCCAATAAATATCCGGAGTCTCGCGAATCAAACCAGCATCAACCAGCGCAACCACGTTCTTCTCCCCTAAACCCTCAATGTCTAGTGCTCCCTTACTGGCATAATGCTGGATACGCTTCCAAACGCGGGACGGACAGTTTTCATTAGGGCAGCGCCAGACGGCGTCCTCGGCTTTGACTTTGCTAAGTTTAGTTTCGCATTCAGGGCAAGCTTTGGGCATAACAAATTTTTTCTCTGATCCTGTGCGCAATTTAACCAGGGGCTCGACAACTTCAGGTATAACATCACCGGCCTTGTGAATAATGACCGTGTCGCCAATGCGAATATCTTTGCGGGCAATTTCGCTTTCGTTATGCAGTGTTGCCATCTGCACGGTGCTGCCAGCCACGACAACCGGCTCAAGCATAGCCACTGGCGTAGCTGCACCGGTGCGTCCAATTGACACAAAGATATCCTTAACTTTAGTTGTTGATTGTTCGGCTGCATATTTGTAGGCAACAGCACCACGTGGTGCTTTACCGACCACACCAAGCCGGCTATAGAGAGAGCGATCATTGATTTTAATAACTAGTCCGTCGGTGTTGAATGGCAAAGATTTGCGTTTTTCTTCCCATGTATTTGCAAAGTGCATAATCCGATCGGTGTTTTGGGCAAGTGTGGCCTGTTGATTCACTAAGAAGCCAAGCTTGTGGAGGGTTTGATAAGCAAACTGGTGAGTTGGTATCTCACGCGGGTTCGCTCGCAGCAAGTCATAGGCACGAAAGTGGAGTGGCCGTTTAACAACCAAGCGCGGGTCCAGCTGGCGAACCGTTCCAGCCGCGGTGTTACGAGGATTAGCAAACAGCGCCAGGCCTTGTTTTTTGCGTTCTTCATTAAGGGCTTCAAAATCTCTGCCGTACATTACTATCTCACCACGCACCTCTGTTCTACCGTGCAGAAAAGCCGCTGATTTAGTGCCGCTGTGCAAACGAAGTGGTACTGATTCAATGGTGCGTACATTAGCAGTTACGTCTTCGCCCACAAAACCATCGCCGCGCGTAACAGCAGCCATAAGCACACCGTCTTCATATACCAGAGCGCAGGCGAAGCCATCCATCTTAAGGTCTATAAAATACTCTGGCCTGGTATTTACCGGCAACAGTTTAGTTATGCGAGTAATCCAAGCATCCAACTCGTCTTCGCCAAAAACATCATTTAAGCTCAACATGCGCTGGCTATGAGCTATGGTTTTAAAGCCAGGTAGCGGTGCACCAGCGACCCGCTGCGTGGGCGAATCAGGCGTAATAAGCTCTGGAAATTGTGTCTCCAGCTCGCTCAATTCGTGCTTGAGGCTATCGGCGGCCGCTTCGCTCATGGTTGATTCATTCAACACATGGTAGTGGTAGCGATAGTCATTGATGAGTTCGCGTAGCTTGCTTATGCGCTTCTCGGCTTGTTTTTTATCCATCTTACTTTTACTACTCATACTCGTACACATCCCTCACGCTCATATTACAAAAGTTCTCTGTATAAGGTATATACATAACTATGGATGATGGCCAGTGCCGCCATAGTGCATATAAAGAAAATCCACTGCGCTAAGGATGTAAGTAAGATAATGAGCGGGACCATAATCACACCTGCCGCCAGCAAGAGCAATACCGGCAACAGCACAATCTTACGCAGCACTGTCCAGCGGCGGTAACGCACAAGCTGACGGGCGGAGCGTAGTGCACGCAGCGGTGTCATATCTGGTAAAGTTACAATATACAGCGCAAAAATAGATGAACTCAGCATGTAGAGTGATAGTAGCGATAGGCAGAAAAACAATAAGCCCCAAACAAACTTCTCAATAAATGAAACGGCAATGCCATTGGTGATAACCAGATTAAATATCGAGCTGCCGATAGCAAGAGGTATTAGTTGTAGGCCTATGACCATGAGTACCAATAAAAAAGGTATAAGCGGATACATGCTGTTATAGAAAGCACTTCGCATAGTTATCTTATTGTTGGCTTGTTGCTGTCGTAAGCTCCAAATCAAAACCAAACTAATCACAATCATCAAGATGGTTTGGTAAATGCTAGCTGTTCCATTGGCGCTGCTGCCGGCTGAACCAAGCAACACACCGAAGAGTGTTACCCCAGTGGATAATTGGCTCCAACGCCCCTGAGAAAGTTGATGTAGATTGTCTTTTAGACCCCCTAGATTCAGCCCCCCGCCAAAGCCACGCACTAAGATAATCGTTAAGAGACCATAAATGAGAATAATACCGCCGAAAAGACGCCAGCCCTTTTTTAGACGAACTAAGGCTGCTTGAAAGAGCCGTAAAACATTTGGCAGTTTTGGTGCAGGATGCTTAATGCGCTTGCTCAGCTTGAGCGAGCGGTATCGAGGTATTTTTAGCCGCCGCGGCTTTGCTTTGCTTTTTGTCAGAGCAAGACTTTTTTTGGTCGCTTTTTGTTTCTTAGCCATAAAATCAAAAAGTCCTACTTAGGCGTGCTGTTCCATATTTTTTAGGCGAGCAATACGCTCATCAATTGGTGGATGAGTGCTGAACAAACTAGCTAAACTGTGACCCTTTAGAGGATTAGCAAAGAATAAGTGTGCTGTTGAAGCATTCTGGCGTTTAAGTACGCTGCCGGTTTTACCGATTTTGGTCAGAGCACTCTCCAGACCCTCTGGGTAACGAGTTGTTAAAGCGCTAGTAGCATCAGCCAAGTACTCACGCTGGCGCGAAACCGCTAATTGGATGAGTGTGGCAACAATGGGTGCCAGTATTGCAGCTGCGATGCCAAGGATAAGAAATAACTGATTATTATCATTATCGTCATCATGACGAAACCACGTCATCCTAAGCATGATATCGGCAAACAAGCTCACCACAGCTACCAGTGCGAAAGCTAGTATAGCTACCCTTATGTCATAGTTCTTGACGTGCCCTAATTCATGGGCAAGAACGCCTTCTAACTCCTTATCATCCATGATATCAAGCAGACCACTGGTTACGGCGACCGAGGCGTGTGATGGATTACGTCCCGTGGCGAAGGCATTGGGCGCGGGATCATCCATGATATAAATTTCCGGCGTTGGCAAACCGTCTGTTATGGCCAGATTCTCGACAATTCTATACAAACGCGGATTGTCGCGTTTAGCTATTGGTCGTGCCTGGTTTACCGCTAAAGCCAATCGACTACCAGACAAGTAGGTAATTGTTACATAGATAATAGCCCCAATTAAAACATACGGTGTTATGGCGGGATTACCAATGTAGCCGGCAAATATCCAACCAACAAGAGTTACGAACGCAACAAACAACACCATCATTATTACTGTTTTTCGTTTGTTACTAGCTATCGAACTATACATAGACTATGTGACGGTGAAAGAGTTAAGGTTGTTAGAATTTTACATCTGTCGGTTCAGCAATGGCGGCTTGTTCATTCTCACCAACTTCAAAGAATTCGCGTGCTTTAAAGCCGAGCATACCGGCAAATATACTCGTGGGGAAAACTTTGATTTTGGTGTTCAAGTCTCTAGCAGCACCATTGTAAAAGCGCCTGGAAGCCTGGATTTTGTCCTCGGTATCCACTAATTCATCTTGTAGCTGTTTAAAGTTCTCGTTGGCTTTGAGCTGTGGGTAGTTCTCGGCAACCGCAAACAAGCTTTTGAGTGCAGCCTGGAATTGATTTTCGGCCTTAGCAGCATCGGCAGGTCCCTGAGCTTTAAGCGTATTGGCCCTAGCTTCCGTAACTTTTTCAAACACTTCTTTTTCGTGCGATGCATAGCCTTTGACAGTATTTACGAGATTTGGGATAAGGTCAGCTCGTCTTTTCAATTGAACGGTTATATCACTCCATGCCTCGTCAACACGAACATTATTACGGACCAAGCCGTTATACATAACTACACCAGCAAGTATCAGAACAGCTAGAACGACCAGAATAACCACGAGCATTTTATTCCCCCTAAATTACTCCTTAATTATATCACCGAAGCATTGAAAAACATTGCGATAAAAAACCGGTTCGTGAGAGGATTCACGAACCGGAAGAGGAAGAACAATACAAGACCCCGCCAAATTTTGCCCACTGGATTGGCAAAATTTCGGGCGGGGTTGCTATTAGTTCTGACGTGGTGGGCGAGGTGGGACTTGCCTTGCCTTAAGGCAACTTCCGACATGCCACTGGCATTTCAGAAGCTTCGGGTCCGGGGAGTGCCACAGGCACTCCCGTTCAAGTCCCCCTGATCAGCTAAAATGCTCCACTTTTCAGTGAAACAATTTAGCTGGTGGGCGAGGTGGGACTTGAACCCACAAGGCTTATTCAGCCAACGGATTTTAAGTCCGTCGCGTATACCAATTCCGCCACTCGCCCTTGGAACAGTTCAAATTATAGCATTGCAGCCAGCTGCTTTGGTGTTTTGATAACCTTATCAATAAGGATGTCTCTGCAAGGATCTCCGGTTTTGTCACTATAGGCAATGATTGGTTTGCCCAGAGCACTTGCATAGGCCATTTCCAGCGTAACGCTGACACCGGCATAGTCATCACGGTTGTAGATGTAGCAGATTTCAGCTTTGCGTATCCAGTCGAAATGTTCGAGAGTTAAACCTTTAAATATCTTGCTGGTAGCAAACTCGGAATGAATCACATCATCTTCAGTGATAGGCGGGTCGCTAAAACTCGGTTCAAAAACTAGTACCCCCAATTTTTCCAATTGTTCGCAAAAAAGCGCCATCTGTTTGCGGTACCGCTTGGAGCCACAGACTACAACTGACTTCATATATTACCCTGTTTAATTTGGAGGCGCCGACCGGAATTGAACCGGCATAAAAGGTTTTGCAGACCTCTGCGTAACCATTCCGCCACGACGCCTTACTTATATTTTTTCCTCAGCAATTCTTTCTGTTGGCCCGACTTTAAGAAGTTCTCAAGCATTGCTGCGGCAGATCTATCCTTGCAAGCTCTGGTTTCAAGCAGCTCCCAGGGTATATAACCCTTGGTTGATTTTACCTTACCGCTGTTGTGAAGTCTAAGCCTATATTCTACGTTTACTGTACTGCCGATGTATAAATCATCGTTAAATCGACTCTTCAATATATTGTCGTCTACTTTTCTGGATTAAAAACAGAGCACTTATTTAATCCTTCTCCCGTCCCATGTGAAGTAATTAGTAACCAATTTTCTGAGCGCCTCTAGTGATAATCTGCCCTCTTCATCGTATAACTCCCGCACAGCATTGGGCGAAAAACCCTGTTCACCCCTGTCCAGTTCCATAGCTATAGCGTCAGCTCGCAAATCCTGCTTATCTCCAAAAACAGCCGGTGCTAGATAACGAATACCCAGCATATTAGATGCTAGTGCTGTTGGTCTACGGTTTAAGCCAAGTTGCTGTGCTTCAAGATCTGTCTGTCTATCTGTAAGATCAATGATATGCGATTCGTCTGTTAGGTCTATATCCTGGCCACTATCAACAAATCTTGGTGTTTCATCATGTGATACTACTTGATTCATCTAACTCCTTAAGTAATTTTTAAGTAAGTAAAATATAGTATCATGTGCGGTGGTTTTCTGCCGGAATTTTTATAGACGCTTATGCATAGTGTCAGATAGGTTCACCTTGCTAGCTAAACATAAGGTGCGTATAATCTACCACTGTTCTTGAAGATGGTCGTTCTTGTAAACCAGTTTTCCTAACAAATAGGCGTTTTGCAAAAAGCAACTACTTTGCGACAATAAAACCAAAATCGTGAGGGGATTCACGATTTTGAGAGGAGAGGGCTTGATTTGATAATGAAAATTGCTGAGCAAATTTATTTTGTCAGCAATTTGGTTGTCAAATCATCACACCTCGACGAGCGGGTGTAGCTCAGCTGATAGAGCGCTTCCTTGCCAAGGAAGAGGCCAGGGGTTTAAGTCCCCTCACCCGCACCAAGCATAAGCACTTAGACCTCTGTTATTTGGAAATCTTTATATTGTTGTTAGATTGGTCGTGTTGCCGCCAATATTGATACATAGGTGCATCGTAGAACTTACCATCTAGCCAGTTATGATTACCATCCGCCATAGGTTCTAAGAAAGCACTCTGTATTTTAAGTGTGTGTGACTCGTTATAGGTACTGCCAGTCTTGGAAGAAATACTCTCAAAGTCGCACATATAGTCTTTTCCTAAGATCCGCTTGCATAAAAACTGAAGTCGTGGGATACGAAATTCAGCTACCACAAAGAGAAGGTACTTCATTTGCTGGGGAATAAAGACTTGAGTTTTGAGATAATAAAGATTGCTGATGGTGTCACGAGACTCGCCTTCTTTTAGGATTTTGTCCGATGGTACGCCTCTCTTCAGTAGATAGTCGGCCAGTACATCACACTCCTTAAAGGGTTGTTTGATATTCAGGTTATCTAGCTTAATCCCATGATCTCCCGACACAGATATATGGCTTGCGTTATCTTGATTAAGCAGCTCCATGGCACGGTCAAGACAGTCGTATACCTGCTTTGGGAACTTCCATGTTGCTGGGTCTGGCTGTGAGCCAAGCACTACAATTGCATCATACGTCTTCACAATAGGCAGTATAGCAATCACGACGACAAAGAATGTAACTCCCACCTCTTATCTAGCCAGCAACCACTCCCGATACGGCACTTCCAAAACCTGCCTCCAACGACCTAGCTCACTAGATATAAGGTGTAAGTTTTTACCCATGTAGTGCACCAATAGACAAATACCACTTAATGTGGTATTGTTTTAATCTATGGCTTATGAAAACCCTCTGATGACAGAGTTAATGGTCCCGCGTCATCCTGTTGTGGCGGCTCGTATAGTAGACTTTTATGAGCTTATTGACTGGGATGTCCGCAACTCAACTGGCTCTGAATATTTTACATATGTAAACCCGCAAACTAGTGAAGGTGTGCCGCCTACCGTTGCCTACTGGCAAACAGAGAATACGGATAAAATAGCTCGTTTTGAGGAACATGATGATATTAGGCCTTCTGTATTTGCACAAGGACTGAGGTTGTCTAACCTGCAGGATCTCATTGAAGTTTGTCTCGTTGTTCCCTCAGACGATAATGTTCATGCAATATTTGAGCGGGGTGGCAGACTGCTAGAGCGGCATACTCATATTCTTCCAAGAGATCACGCTGGTAGTCAGGAATTTCGTTTCTCAGACCCTTTCAACTACTCACTTAGAGTTACGGCAAATCCAGGCTGGGAGATTACACCGTCAGATCCTTCTTTGGAATTGCAGTTAAGCGACCCTGTAGATGTGCCGCCTGAGCAAGTAGTTACCAAGGACGATTTTCGCCAACTTAGGGGCAACCTCGGGTTTGCAGGACTTAGTTGGAATGGAATGATTAGAAATATAGTAGAAAAAGGTGGGGATGATTGCCCGTTGAGTTTAGTCAAAAAAGACGATCAATTAATAGTAGTTGGGGATCTAGAAGCGGGCGTTGAATGGTTCAAGGAAATCAAAAAGGGCACAGGGGAAAGTCCATTGTTTATAGGATTACTAGAAGAATTGCATCAACAGAGGGGTTAGGCTGTAGGTTTAACTCCCACCTCTTACCTAGACATCAGCCACTCCCGATAAGGTACTTCCAAAACCTTCCTCCATCTAACTATTTCATCTCCAATAAGGTGTAAGTTTTTACCCATGTAGTGCACCAAGCATAAGCACTTCAATCCCTATAGGGTTTATAGATTTGCAATTAGTCAATACTAATCTTATGCTGTTACATAATGTCAAACGATAAAAAAGTAAAAACGATATCTCAGCAGCAACCACTTTTATATCTTTACTCAATCGTTTTAATAGTTGCAGAGCTGGCTACTTTTGTTATTTATGTCAAAAACTGGCAGCAACACGTACAGCACTATGAGAATCTCACCAATAGTGTGGTCACAGCAAACATAGAAGCAGCAACTACGTTTATTATTGTAGTGACAATTATTATGTACCCTCTTATTTATCTGTTAGTAGGCAAAGAACTTAAGCATGTAAAATACGTACTAAAATTTTTTATGGTTCTATTCTTTCTAGGAGTTGCCGTGACATTCATAAGGGGTTCGCTTTATGGAGTTATACTTGCCTTTGTTGAATTTGGATTTACGTATTATATGTTTAGGCTCGTAAATGAAATGTAGTGTAACTCTCGCATCTTACCTAGATAGCAACCACTCCTGATACGGCTCTTCCAATATTTTCCTCCATCTCACTACCTCATCTCCAATAACGTGTAAGTTTTTACCCATGTAGTGCACCAGGATTGACATAATACATTGAAAATATTATAATTTGCTTCACTTATGTCGGATTTTGGAAATTATCGTTTAGAAGATATTGCAAGAAACCCCGAAAGGGGAGTTTATGATCTTGCGGATGGTTTACTACCAGAAATGGCACATGCCATGGGCTACGAACTTAGTGAGGTGCCTACTACTGAAACATTGCAAGGATTTATTGGCCACATTGGGCCGGCAAAAACTTTGCAAGATAATTTCAGCTTGGTTCAAGAGCGTCTGGCTACCCAAGCCGACGCAACAACCATTGCTGCGGATTGGGTAGATCGATCAGGTAGTCTACTTACTTTAGGCAGAAGCTTTAGAGGGAGGCTTGTTGCCTCTGCTCAACCTCTTTTGCCTCGTCGGCTTGACAGTGCTGTTTTCAACACTGCCGTAGGACGCTGGCAGGAACGTCGAGCACGAAAACTAATAGATTTAGCAGAGCAAGGTAAAAAAGTTGGTCGGGTTATCATACTAGCTGGAAATCGTACAATGGGCGAAAACGAACACCCAGAAGTCGCAAAAATGGCAAATGCGGATGGTGAGCTGCCAACAGAGGCTCGTTTTGCGGCCGCTTATATAGCCGATATGTTAAAAGCTAACGACGTAGCTCCTGTACATGTCGTGCCTGTGGAAAGTTCAGTGGGTGATGAGATTTTTAAACAAGGTATAAGCCTGCGTGGACACTTGCTAAACGATGCAGTTTTAGCCGTTGGCAATGCGCCCGCTACGATCCAAGTAGCTGGTCAGTTTCGTAAAGCAGCGAGAAGTATAAAGCCAGGTTTTGACGATGCCGGTCTTCAATTGTTCATGGCAGGAGATACCATTGAAGTTGCTAGACACGGCGAAAGCCCTGCTACCCACCAAAATCCGTTTACGGCACTTGGTCAAATTGCCCGCAACGCTCTTGTTCTACATCAAGAAGCGCAGTCTCTAAGAGAACAATAAAAGTAATCCCCATCTCTTACTTGGTTAGCAAACCTGGAATTTGGTGTACAATTGCATTAGAAATCAATAAGGGGGTTATCATGTGGTATTTGCTCGGACTTATTCTTTGGGTAATTCTGGCTTTTTGGCCAGCTATAGTAGCAAATCGCAAGGGCTACAGCTTTTTATTGTTCCTTTTAGTTAGTATCCCGTTCTTCTGGATAACTTTAGTAGTCGTCTATTTACTTAAAGACAAAAATCAAACTGCAGCCGATAGGGCTGCAGATCGTGCAGCCGAAAAAGCCCTTGATCGAGAAGAAAACGCTTAAGCAGCTTTTTGTTTAGTTGGTAGCTCGACTCGAACTTTGAATACTTTGCCGCTTGGAATTTTAAAAGACGTTTCCCAGGTTTCGTTATTGTCATCAAGAATTTGTTGGGTAGCTGGTTCTATATCCTGCCAGGACTTCACAGAAGCGCCCTGAGCACGTAAAGCACGAAAAGCAAGATCCGACGGGGTTAAGCCAGGAGTCAGTTCCATCTCTTCAAATTGCGCGGTTGCTTCAGGAGGCAGGGTTGGAGGTTGATTAGGCACAGTTACGGGTGTCGCTGAACGAGCAGTTTCAGGTGAGAGCGCTGGACTTGCTGCCTCAGTTCCCGAACCTGCAGAAGACAATGTTACTGGTGCCGCAGGAGCAGTCGCAGCTACTGGTACCCGGGCTTGATCCTGGTTACTATTATCCATTTCTTTTAAGCCGAAGCTTGCTAGGAGCACAGCACCAATGGCCATAGCCCCGATTGCTATTTCGGCCCCTTTATCATGCCAAAATCCTAAAGCCCGCTCAACTGAACTCTGCCACCTGGCCTGTGCCCTTATAAGCACGTTTGGAGTAGGTGACTCATTGCTATGCTTAGTTGTAATTGCATGAGCTGGCCTGTGTCGCCCGAGTGCATGGGCTGGTTTAAGAATTTTCGGGAATAGAGCCTTTGCCCCTGCATACAATCCACCTAATCCGTATTGTTTCTTAAAATGCTTAGGTCCAGAGCTTTCGTGTTGAGCCGATAACAAATTTACCTCATCCAATATCTTTCTACCTTCTTGTTGTAAAGTATCATCTAGTACAACCTCAGCCTTAGCCTTTGGTTCTTCTTCAACCCCATCTATAATGTCTCTTATGCGCTTCTCCACATCAGTTTCACTTAAACCAGATACCAGTGAATTCATTTGAGTTGCTTCAGGAATAGCAGCTTCAACAGCCTCACGAGCAGCACTTATCTTAAACTGGCTTGGAAGCTGCGCGGTCATTTCACGATAGAGGTGCTCATATGCTTCAACTAATCTATCGTCAGCTTCCTTTAGATCTGAATATAAATCTAAGTCCGAATCAATTTCTGATCTTACTTCTGTCGAAAGCGGTGATGAAACTCGATCTCCTTTAAAAGAGACGGAATTTTGGTTTTGGACAAGAGCTCTTTTAGCACTAAATTCCTCTCTTAAGTCGTAAACTACCCCGCCAGTGTCATCAATTTGAACAACTTCGGGTTGTCGAACTTCAGTTATTTGGTCATGGATAGTCTTAAGATCATTCATATATTAACTCTACTTTACCTTAATTTTACTCTAAGCACAAAATTATTGCGATACAATAGTGAAGCAAATGGAAATTCTTGTTGATTGTTGCTTGACGTAGTTGAGTACTAAGAAAAAACAAGCTACTATTTATGTATGAGGAAACTAGTCGTTCTGACGTTTGTATCGCTCGACGGGGTTATGCAAGCTCCGGGTGGATCAGACGAGGATAAGGCCGAAGGCTTTAAATACGGCGGCTGGACCTTCCCCTATTTTGATGAAGAGTCGGGCAAGGAAATGGGCAAGCAGATAAGTGGGTCTTTCGACCTGTTGTTGGGGCGCAAGACCTATGATATCTTCGCTCCGTATTGGCCGCAGCAAGATCCAAAAACCAATCCGGTGGCGGGCCCCTTCAACAAGGCTAAGAAGTATGTGGTGTCGCATGGCTCGCCGAATCTCAGCTGGGATAATAGCGAGCTTATAACCGGTGATGTAGTCGCCAAGTTAAAGGAGTTGAAAGCGCAGGCCGGGCCGGTGTTGCAGGTACACGGCAGCAGTAAACTTGTCCAAACACTGTTACAGAACGACCTGGTAGATGAGCTCTGGCTAAAGACATTCCCTGTTATCTTGGGCAAGGGTAAGCGCCTATTTGACGACAATGCCATCCCCCACACTTGGGACCTAACGTACTCTAACGTTACGCCGAGTGGCGTTATCTTCGCCAACTATAAAAGATCGGGCGAGGTCAAAACCGGTTCGTTTGTCTAACAGCTGTAATTCTTAGCCTTCACCAAATGGTTTAAAGTTCTGGGAGTCACTATCTAAGTTGTTGCTTTTATTTTGTTTTATATTATAGTAGTTAAATCATGGCCTCTGTGGAGTTATCCGAGTCTGTATTACCTACACCCCTTTCTGGTGGTGGCTTTAAGCCCCCCGAGAAAGTCTTTACGGTAGCTCAGTTAGAGCCGCCTGAACTGGACCACCTTACCAGAGTCGTAAAGTCGTTACTAGCCCGAACCGCCGGAAGCCCCAATCAAGCTAAATGGGATATTACAACAAACCATATGCTTGATTTACTACCGTGGCTAAGGCCGTGGTCTCAGTCAGTCGACGCTTTCTTATCACAGCACGGTAGATCGTTCACGCCGCCAATTCGGCGAGATGAGGGATTTTCGTTAAAGGCCTTCTTATCGAGGCCTTCTGAAGACCATATGGATATACCGCGTTTTTGGCCGGCCGCGCTCACCATCGGTTTAATTGGTACGCGTGAGCTGGTTGGGATTGTGCAACCTTCACCCGAAGCAACCATAGAACTAGCAGCCAAATTACTTACAGATAAAACACCTCTGCGCACACTTGAGGAGGTTGACGGTGTCCCAGTGGAGCGCCACATTCAACAACCTGGCGAAGTAATCACAATCGGCAATTTTGCCACCCTTCACTCAGGCTATCCGCTAGAAAAAGGTACCGCCTTGGCGATTGCCAACCGAAACCAGCAGAAAGGCAGTGATCCTAGGTACATCATCGATCACTATAAGCGGTTTTATCCCGAGGTAATGTAACCCGCAATTTAACTTAATACAACCCTTCCAAAAAATGGCTCTATCTGTTAATCTCTTCACAGAGGTACGGCGCTTTAGCTCAGTTGGTAGAGCAGAGGCTTGAAGAGCCTTGTGTCCCCAGTTCGAGTCTGGGAGGCGCCACCAAGCAAATTGTGAGTGGGCTAAGAAAATTGAAATGAATACACCCGTCATAATAGCCGCACATAATGAATCGGCAGGACTCGCTAAAACCCTTGATCGTCTTACGAATGATGTTGAGCCAATTGTAGTTGCAAATGGCTGTAACGATGATACTGCCGAAATTGCTCAGGCCTTCGGCGCCACCGTAATTGAGTTAGAGGAAAAGAGTAAAACACGAGCGATTCAATATGCTCTAGGATATCTTGGTGATAGATCGCTCGAACCTGTGCTATTTTTGGATGCCGACACATACCCAATGAGCAGTAAATGGGCAACCATCATGACTCGGGCGGTAGACACTGCGGATATCACTCCAAGATTTTCATCAAGCGGAGCTTGGTTTAGGGATGGTAACAGTGTGTTATATGATGGTTTGAGAACAGTCCATTTTATCCAAAAAGTTATGCAAGCCCGCCGGGTAAAAACAGCTTTACCATCCGGCCGGAATATGGCAACTAGATTCAACTATGAAACACTAGATGCAGTTCTCAGTATGCCTGATTATTGGCCCGGGGAAGATCAAGCCATTCGAGACATCATCGTCAAAGCGGGAGGTATAGCATTAGAGGTCATAAACCCCTTTGCTTATGCTATAACTACAGACGATAGGGGCGTTGGTATACTGACACGTTTGGTTAAGGGTCCTGATTATGTTGCTCGCACTTATTGGGAAAGTTATTTGGCTGAAGCCCCGCGCGGTTCAGAACCCTATAATCCTCCATCATGGTATGTCGATAAACTCCAGAAACAGGAGGAAAATCTTGCTCTTACTTCGACTAATGTACAGCTTGGTGGGCGAGAGAGGACTTGAACCTCCAAACCTTTCGGCACTACCACCTCAAGGTAGCGTGTTTACCAAATTTCACCACTCGCCCGACAAAGTACTATTTAGCATACGGATCTGTCGCAAAAACTTCAAGATATCTTTGTCGTTTTCGATGTAGACAAAGCACAGTGTCATTGTAGTACATAAAATTAAATAATTTACGTGAATCATGCTTCGCATAACTTAGTTGGTATGTACCCTTTCCTGAGAAACGTATACTCCCCTCAACTTCAGGAAGATTCAGCGATATCTTTAATTGTAACCATTTCAAAAAAGGCAGGCTTGCGCAAACAAAACTAGTATAAAACATGTAACTATTTTTCCATCTTTTATCCCAAACTCCATAAATACAGCCATCCCCATCAAAGTACCCCCTTAGAAAGTCTGCAAAAAAATCTGACGGTATTTCAATCTCACTTATAGTTAGGCTCTTATTCTGAGTTAATCCTATGGATAAAAGAAAATCGTAAAATGCAACATCACCGAATTGAACACGGTAACAAGGTAACCCCGAGCCATTGAACTTAATACCAACTTTAACACTGGGGCGTATGGTATCTCTGAATAACGTGGCAAGCTGTATGTCCTTAGATGTAAAATCGATATGCCTATTATCATTTAGCAAGCAACCGTCAGCTGTAATAAGTCCAACTATATATGCTAAACTTTCGCTCCATTTATAGATTTGACGTGCCTTATACCTCATCCCTCCAGTATATAGCGTCTACCATTAGCTATGCTATACTCAAACAGATCGGGCGATTAGCTCAGTTGGCTAGAGCACCTCGTTTACACCGAGGGGGTCGTAGGTTCGAGTCCTTCATCGCCCACCAAATTACTGTTCGCTTAAGTGTTTTTGTTGCTCGCGGTAGCGTTCAGCAAATGAAGTTATACCTTTAAAGGCCACTGTGGCCCAGACAATATTCAGCGTTACGCTGATATATGCGTGCAGATGCAGCTGGTAAATGATTAATAGCAAAGCGCCGACTAAATTATCAAGCTCATACCAGAAAGATTTATTCTTCCACTTGCCGATACTAATTCGGTAAAAACCAAACAGTAAGCAACACGCTCCAATCAATCCAGCAACATTAAAAAAGAAATCTTCACCCACGCTCAACTCCGTGGCAAGTGATCATACCACTGCTGCATAGTATATTCGTGGCGCAATAGCGGCTTAATACTATCCAGGGTTACATCAATTTTAACCCCTGGGTTAAGTATGTGATACGGATCAAAGATGTGTTTGACCCTGCGAAACAGCTCATAGATTTCATTGCCGTATAGCTGCGGAAGATATGGTGCCCGTAACCTGCCATCATTATATTCACCACTAGTACTGCCTCCAAAACTCATAACCAATTTGTAGTAGTCCTCCATTAGACGGAAGACCTTTTGCCGGTCGCCGACTTGGCTTAAATCCAGCAGTGGGCGGGTATATAGATTAGCGTTACCAGCATGGCCCCAGATTGGGGTACGTACATGAGATTTAGCAAAAAGCTCGTAAAGTGCGCTCATAAAATCGTGCAATCGATCTATTGGCACAACGCCGTCTTCTACAAATGGCACAGCTTTGGCATTGCCCTCAGTATGAGCCAAAAAAGCGGTGATACTATGACAAATTTTCCAGAGCTGCTCTTTACGTTGTTCATCGCTTTCGACCTGATAAGTAACATTGTACTGATTTAGCAGCTTAGTTAGCTTTTTTACTAAGCGCTTTTGTAGTCGTTCATTGGAATCATCAAATTCAATGAGGGTAATGAGCTTGGGCATTGGTTTACTAACCACGCCTTTTAAAAGATTTGGGTTATGTTCTTCAATGAACTGCAATAAAACTGCGTCAATCATTTCAACAGCGCTCGGCGCATCAGACAAATTACGCAATTCACCCATAAGCTGTTCAGCCACCCGAGTGTCATCAAAGAAGACAGCGATTAGCGTTGTATTAGGATTGTATGGTTCGGAGCTAAGTGTAGCCTCGGTGATAATGCCAAGGGTGCCCTGTGAACCAACCAATAGTGGTGTCAGATCAAACGAGCCGTCTTTGCGACGTACATTCCACAGGTCATACCCTGTCGCATTTTTGCTGACGCTACCCAAGGGTGAGTTACCCAGAAGTTGCTCATTTTCTTCTAACAACTTATCAAGAGACCGATATATCTCACCTTCAAGCGTAGCGAGGCCAAGCTTTTTATTAAGCTCGCGTTTGTTGAGGCGACTGGTCACAATAACTTCGCCATTTGCCAGTACAACACGCAACCCTTTCACATAATCACGCATGCAGCCGTATTTGGTAGCCTTTTCTCCGGCCGTATTGTTGGCAATTGCACCCCCAACTGTGGTGTATTCTAGCGACGACGGAAAGGCTGGCAAGAAACGACTGTGCGTATGAAGGGTTTGCTGCAACTTGCCAAAATTAATGCCAGGCTCAATTGTCACGATCCCGGTTTTACTATCAAACTCAAGCACGCGGTTCATGTGAGCTGGGAAAACCAACATCATGCCCTCGCCAATGGCCGCGCCACTCTCATCGTTACCAAGCCCACGCGGGGTTATGGGTACGAGTCGTCCGCGTTCTGCTAGCTGCCAACTAAACCGTGCAGTCTTACGTACATCGTTTTCATTGCGTGGATAGGCAATGAGTGTTGGTGTCAGCGTAAAAATGCTGCCATCGGTGGAAAAATATTTGCGCGCATCGCTTGATGTTAAGACCTCACCAACCAAATGTTCTTGCAAATAGTGCGCTACTTTACTCATCGAATTATAGACCTCTAGTCCTCGGGGTTAATAAGTACCTAGCTAATATAGCACAAATTAAGAAGTTGGATATGACGTCTAATTTTTGGAAATTAGATGCCTATAGCCCACCGTTTTTGTTCGAAAAAGTCTGCTTCCTCCTGCCATGTTAAAAGGTCAGCAAGATTGTCAGGGGCAACCCAATTAGCTTCTACTACATCACTAGCCAAAGGACAAAGCGCTATCTCACCAGTAATACAGAAAAACATATCAATATGCTTTTTTACTGAAGGGAATCGATCATTGTTAGCCGTAAATCCCATCCGCGACACAAGGCCGAGATAGCATATAACTTCTATTCTAGTAAGGCCGCTTTCTTCGTGTATCTCCCGAAGAGCATTCTCTTCTGGTGTCTCTCCTGTTTCGCGCTCTCCTTTAGGAAAAGTATGTTTACCAATTTGATTAGTAACAACTAGAACCTGTCTATTTGGATTAAGCACAATCCCGCCGGCAGATGTTATATGTCTCATAATCGCAATAATTTTGATGGTGCGCGAGAGAGGACAGCGCTCCGGCTTTGCGCGGAGCTAACCTCCTCGTTCGCTGACGCTCACTTCATGGAGCTTCAAGAATCTATCATACCAGTCCTACTTCCGACCACAAGGGTCTGAACTAGGACTGGTGCGCGAGAGAGGACTTGAACCTCCATGAACCGAAGTCCACTAGCTCCTGAAGCTAGCGCGTCTACCAATTCCGCCACTCGCGCAAAGAACAGAGGTTATTTTAGTCTAATTAGGCTGTATTAGAAAGCTATTTGTATACTTTGGTTTGTTTAATCATCCAGTTTTGGACGTTGGCGTAGCGATCAACGTCAGCATTCATAGTAGTCGGTGAAAAGTTAAATAATTTTCCACGAGTTATATACAAAAAGCGCGGTTGATACAGCGCCAGAGCCGGCGCATCATTGCGCCAGGCACCCAAAAAAGCTCTGTATTTAATAGTTCGCAATGCGGAGTCGGTGCGTGTCCGTCCTGCCTCCAAACTGCTGTCGGCAACCGAGGAACGGTATTCTGAGAAATTCAGACGGTTATTAGCCCGCACATCAGCTTGTGAGCTATGCCAATAGGCAAACACATCAGGATCTGTCCCGATAGCAATACCATAGAGCAGCGCGTCGTAGTTATGGAAAGCCAGCGCTCCTTGTAGATCGCTGCTCGGCTCAAGATAAACCTGGACGTCAACACCAACTGCTCGCCACTGTTTTTGTAGGACTTGAGTGACAAAAGTGTACTCGCTGGTGTTTTGGGAGTAAAGCCGAAAGCTCAACGTTTTACCGTTTTTAGTTCGTAGGCCATCGTTGCCCATATGCCAGCCTGCCCCATCGAGCAGTCTATTTGCCTCGGCAACGTTTTGCATAGGTTGTTGCAAATTTTTATCAAAACCAATCTGGCTACTGAGAATCGGTTCGCGAACGGGTATAACCGGATAGCCCAATCGTTGCAGTACCTCGTTGGTGTTACTAGCCAACACTAGCGCTTTGCGCACATTTACATCTTGCAGAACTTCTTGAGAGGTTTTGAAAAAGACAAAAACTGCACTGGTAAGAGGAATGTTGTAATCAAAAACAGTGTGGTCTGATTTAACCGCTTCGGGCACAGAACTAAGCCCGGCAACGGCTGTAAGCTCTTGATGATTAAAGCTGTCGACCATATGTTTCTCATCATGAAAGGCACGAATGATAAAACTACTCAACCTTGGGCTTCCCTGGTGATATTGGGTGAATGGTATAAGGCCCACACGTTCTTCGCGCGTTTCTGGCGTGTCACCAATTACTTCTATGTCTTTCCATTGAAATGGGCCGGAGCCAACTGGATGTACGCTATTAAACGGCACCGAGCGCAATTGAGCAGGTGGTAGTCCATCGAGCAGGTGCTGAGGGACGATTCCGTTAGTTAAACTATACATAAACGCACTCAGTGAATTTGGTAGCGTAAAGGTAACAGTCAGAGGGTTGGGTGCGCTAACCTTGATACCCTGCCAGCTACTACGAAGTGGTGACTGTGCATCAGGATTTTGAATAACATTGTAAGTAAAAGCTACATCTGCGCTTGTTAACGGCTGACCGTCTTGCCACATTAAATTTGGTCTCAAATGAACGGTATAGAGTGTGCCATGTGGATCAACTTCGTAGCTTTGGGCTAAATCACCGACGAGATGGTTACCACTATCAAAACTAAATAAGCCTGAAAAGACCAAATGAGTCACAGCTGCATCCACAGTTCCCGTGGCATATAGTGGATTAGCGTTGGTGAACGCGCCGAGTATACCTTCGGTATAGATGCCCCCAGGCGACGGTTCTGATTTTTGGTAGTAATGACCCAGATTGTGTATTTGCAAAATAACACCACCAATCAGCAGCAGCACCAAGAGCAGCCATGCCACAATAAAACGTCGAACCCCCCACAACTGATTAAGGCGCTTGAAAAAATGGCGTTCTAAATGCTGTTCGGCCTGTTGGCCTGCACCCTGTACTTGCTGACGTTTGCGGCGATAGCGGCGGCGCCAGCGTAACTTTACTGCTCTATTTATTATCATCAATAAAAATTAGGAAACGACTCCTAGAATGAGCGACAATGCAAAAATTACCACTAGAATAATAGTCAATTGATGCAGCGTTTTGTCGGAACCTCGCCGGACCGTGTTGACCTCACCACCACCACCTAATCCAGCCCCTAATGAAGCTCCTCTGGTCTGAATTAAGATTAAAATCGTAAGCAGTATCATTGATCCGATAGAAACATAATTGAGCCAGCTCATTTTCCCTCCAATATGGTTGTCACTAAATAGTTTACTAAGCCGATGCATAATCCGGCAAGCATAGCAGCGCCAAAATTACGAACATAAAGTTCAGGGTACAGTTTACTTACTAACAAAACCATGAGCCCATTGATAACAATCATAAACAGCCCAAGGCTAAAAAGTATAGCAGGTAAGGACAAAATAACTACTATTGGTTTAATGATCGTGTTAACAACAGCAAGCATGAGCCCAGCGATAATAATGACCACGAGTCGACTACCGTATGTAATTTTACTTTCTAGCAAACCGGCCGCAATCCACAGCCCAAGACTACAAACAAACCAACGAACCAAAAAACGGCTACTAGGACTATTCATGCTTGTTATATTTTATCATCACGCTTAAGCTCACGGCTCAAACTATCACTGAGAACTTTAATGCCTGTTGGAACTACGAGAACATCATCCTCAATGCGCACACCAATACCCTCCTCGGGTATATATATGCCTGGTTCGACAGTAAGTACCATGTTAGCCTCAAGTGGGCGCTCATAATCGGCTGCGTCATGAGCATCCAGGCCTAGGTGATGCGAAGTAGCATGTGGGAAATATTGACGAATCGCTTCATGCTCAGAGTTTTTAATCAGACCCAGCTCACGAAGTTTTTCTCCCATGTATTCTTCAATCAGTTTTTCATATTCCTTAATAAGAACTCCCGGTTTGAGCTGGCTGTAGGCAAATTGTTGCGCATCGATGACGGCTGCGAAAATCTGTTTTTGCCGCTTTGTCGGTTGCTGAAGAGTATATGTCCGTGAAATATCAGCTGCGTAGTTTTCTACTTCTGCTGAAACATCCAGCAAGAGAAGTCCTTTGGGCTCTAACGGTGCATTATTAGCTACATAGTGAATAGTGCAAGCATTGTTACCACTAGCCACAATTGGGGTAAAGCCGTGGCCAGCCGCGCCTCTTTTGCGGAAACCGGCGGTAATGGCTGCCTCAATTTCATACTCATATCGGTATTGGGTAAAACCACGACGACTGACGGACCGCAGAGTATCCATAGTTACACCGATAGCTTGTTTTAAAGCAGTTAACTCAACTGGTTGCTTGACCATGCGCAGAATCGCAAGATGCTGTCGCAGATCAAGTGGCTCAATAGCCGGATTTATTTCTTTGACTCTCCCCAATAGCCTTGCGCGGGCAGGGTTAGTATACAGTCCGTAAAACTCCAAATAAGCTGCAGGGGGTGCCAGTGTAGCAAAGTGCTTTGCGCGTTTCATTCGAGCACCGAGCTGACGCCAGCCTTCCTTTTCATTCAATACCGTTGTAATACCAGAACGCCGTGTCATGGCCTCAGCCTGAAGAGTACCATCAAACTTTTCCATCACCTCTTCGCGCGCGGGCAATATGAGATACTCTTTTTGTTTGTCCATCACCAGAACGATATCTGGATCGTTAATACCAGTAAGGTACCAAAAATTGCTGTCCTGCCGGAATAAGTAATTAGCGGTGCCATTGCGTTGCAATACCCCATTGGCAGCAATTACTATCGGAGCGGTACCCTTAAACAGACTACGTAGCTTTTGACGATTCTGCACAAAGAAATCACTAGTGAACAATGACTCCATAATCAGCGCCTAGTATACCAGTTAATGCGAGCGTTCTGTGCGAGTGGGATGTAGATATTGTTTCAAAGTAGCTGCTTTTTTTGTGCCGACTGCTTTTTCGACTTCAGTCTGTTGGGCCTGTAAAAGTCCCTGCATACTACCGAAAGTCTTGATGAGCTTTTTACGAGTAGCTGGCCCGATGTTTGGAATGTCGTCGAGCAGGCTGGCTGTTTGGCGCTTAGTTTTCAACACCGTGTGATAACTGACAGCAAAACGGTGTGATTCATCGCGAATTCGCTGCAGTAATTTAACAACATGTGTGCTTTTTGGTAGTGATATGACGCCAAATTCTTCATTGGTTTGCAAAAAACCGCCGCGTTCTTGTATAAATTTTTCATCAAGTTGAGCACCTGAGAGCTTTAAGTGCACAATGATCTCCTCATCACGTTTAGCTAGTCCTATCATTGGGACAGTAAGACTAGCTGCATCTCTAGCTTTGAGAGCTGCTGTGAGCTGACCTTTACCACCGTCAATGAGCAAAAGGTTTGGCTCTCCCCAATCTTTACGATTTTGCTCACTCAAACGGCGACTGACTGCTTCTTCCATGTGTGCAAAGTCATTGTTGCCGGGTAGACGTAATTTGAATTTTCGATATGCTGTTTTATTTGGTACGCCGCTCATAAAGACGACCATGCTAGCTACATTGTCAGTGCCAGACATGTGGCTTATGTCATATCCTTCAATGCGACGTGGAATCTCTTTTAGACCAAGTACACCAGTTAACTCTACGAGTCCTTGGTCTTTACTGATATCCATAAATTCACGATCGCCAAATACCACTTGTTTACTGAGACTTTTAAGGGCAAAAAGCTGATTGCGGTATATACCGGCAGCTTCAAAATCCTCTTGCTTAGCTGCTTGCTTCATATCTTTTTCGATTTGCTGCATAAGTCTTACCCGCTCGCCTTTAAGATATTGCATCAACTTTTTTAGATTGGCTCGGTAGTCTTTTAAAGAAGTTTTGTTTTCTTCCAAACCCGGGCACAGGCCTAAGTGGTACTGCAAGCAAGCTCGCTTGGGTATAACGCTTAGGTGTGTTGAATAAGGGAAAATTCGCCGCAGGTACTTCAAGGCTTTTTTGACACTTATGGCACTGAAATACGGACCAAAATACTGCGCTCCATCATCCAGCGGACGACGCGTTAACGTAACTGTGGGATGTGGCGAGCTATAGCTTATACGAACATAAACCAGGCTTTTATCATCGCGAAGCAGAATGTTATATGGGGGCAAGTATCGCCGTACCAATTCAGCCTCTAAAAATAGAGCATCAAGTTCCGTCTCAACTTCTGTCCAGTCAACGTCCGCAATATCTGCCACCAATGCATCTGTTTTAATGTCCCGTGTACGGCTTTTTTGGAAGTATTGCTTTACACGGTTGCGCAAATTGGCTGCTTTGCCAATATAAATAATGTCACCAACTTTATTTTTATGAAAATACACACCGGGCGATTTAGGCAGCTTTGTTAACTTGCTTTCGAGTTTTGACACAATCTTATTATAGAAGAAGTATATGACGCGTTAAGAAGGATCGTGGAATAAGTTTTCTAAAAACTGAACGCCCATTGTTTGCATCTGAGCCAAGACTGCACTAGCTGCGTCTACAACGTGATTCACTTCAACAACAGCGCCAACATGGCAATAACACCCGCAAACATCAAATAGCCTGGAATATCTTTATGATTTCTTAAGCGATCAATAGCAGAGCCATTTTTTTCAGATTCAGTCATTTCATGCTAATTATACACTATTAATAATACTTGCGCAAGTAAACTATTTGCTCTCCTTGGGCCAGATATGCTACACTCTTAAACTGTAATTACTTAAAGGAAAGGGCGGTATTTTAAAATGTACAAAACATTAAATTCTGTGTGCTTGGGTGCCGTCCAATCGGCTCTCTAGCTTAATCGAACAAAAATAAACTTAAAATATTAATAATCTAAGCCGCTGCAGGAGGCAGCGCGCTATGAAATCACGTTCTACAACTTCTAAAACCCTGCGACTCTATTGGCACCACATGTGGCGCTATCCTTTGTATGTCATTGGCATACTCTTAGTTACGCCCATATCAATTCTCTCAGAACAATACTTAAGTGTGCTGATACTGGCTGGCGTATTGGATCGACTCTCTAAAGGTAACTTTACGCCCAATCATTTTTGGGCTGATTTTGGTGCCAGCGTTTTGCTCTACGCTGTTCTTATGCTAGTGGGGACCATTGGTTGGCGTATTATTGACGCCTTCAACTGGCGGCTTGAGGCAGGAGTCCAGCGTGACATTGCTCAGCGAGTTTATGCTCATTTGATTGATCAAAGCGCTAACTTCCATGCTAACCGTTTTGGCGGCTCATTAGTTTCACAGACCAACAAACTGATGGGTAGTTATATCCGCTTTGCCGATACTACTATTTATCAAGTACTCCAACTGGTAACTGGTCTGATCTTTACTATTATTATCCTAGCCCCCAGAGTGCCCTTGTTTGTACTGCTACTGGTACTATTCTCTTTAACTTATATTGTCAGCGGCTTTTTTGTAACGCGCAAAGTCCGCTTTCTCAGCAGCGAACAGGCCAGCCTTGAAAGTAAGCAGACCGGTTATTTAGCCGACAGCGTTACTAACATTATGGCCATTAAAAGTTTTGCCGGTGGACACTATGAGCGTGGTCGCTTTGGTAGAATTGCCGGCATGACGCGCGAGGGCACTTTAGCGGTCATGCGGGCTAGCCAGAAACAAATGGCCTATTTCAGTGTTATGAACAGACTTATTCTAATTCTGGCAATGATTATGGCGATAATTAGCGTCACGGTGTTTAACGTTAACATTGGGATTACGTTTTTAATCTTTAGCTACACCGGCAACTTAGTCGGACAACTCTGGAACTTCTGTAACAGTAGCCTGAAAAATTACAATCGCTCGTTTGGCGATGCGGCTGACATGACAGAAATCTTGCAACTTGAACCCGAGATCAAAGATCCGCAGAATCCTGAAAAGCCTATGATTAAAGATGGAGCGATTGCTTTCAAGCACGTAGCGTTCACCCATCAAGATGCCGGCGAAACACTTTTTGAAGATTTGAATATTGATATTACAGCAGGTCAAAAAGTCGGCCTTGTAGGACATTCAGGCTCTGGCAAAACAACTTTCACTCGGCTACTGCTACGTTTTAGTGATATTGATGGAGGTGAAATCTTAATTGATAGGCAAAATATAGCCCACCTAGCGCAAGATGATCTACACAAACATATTGCATATGTGCCTCAAGAACCAATCATGTTCCACCGAACCCTAACGGATAATATTCGCTATGGCAATTTTAAAGGCAGCGATGAAGATGTTATTGCAGCAGCTAAGGTAGCACATGCTCACGAGTTTATTATCAAATTGCCACTTGGCTACGAGACCATGGTGGGAGAACGTGGTGTTAAGCTTTCCGGCGGTCAGCGCCAGCGTATCGCCATTGCTCGCGCCATGATTAAAAACGCGCCGATTTTAGTGCTGGATGAAGCAACTAGCGCACTGGACAGCGAGAGTGAGTTACTAATTCAGCAAGCATTGTGGAAGTTGATGGAAGGACGCACCGCTATTGTTATTGCCCACCGCCTAAGCACCGTGCAAAAAATGGACCGTATTGTTGTGCTTGAGGACGGCAAAATTGTTGAGGAAGGTTCTCATAAAGAGCTGCTCGCTCAGAACGGCGTTTATGCAAATCTATGGGCCCACCAAAGCGGAGGCTTTTTAGATGAATGACGAAACGCTATCAATCGGCCGTAGCTTTACAATATTCTTACGCATCTTAGCCGTGGGATGGCAGATACGATCCCGGGCAGTCATAGGTTACTTTATAGGAGCACTGATTGAAATCAGTGGCATGCTTGTTTCAATCTTTGCTACTGCCAAGCTTGGAGCTCTGCTAGCAGGATTCATAACAACTGGCAGAACTGACTATATTTGGTTTTGGCTGATAATAGGTGTGGTTGCTAGCGCATGGTCGGGTCTAGGTTTCTTAGCAATGAATTATGCCAAGCGCATGATTTATTTCGCTTTTGTAGGTTGGGACATTAACACATTTCTATCAACAGTTTGCCATATGGATATTGCTGACTTTTATGATCCGAAGTTAAGAAACCAGCTCAATAAAGTTGGCGCTACCTATATTTGGCAATTGCCTAATCTATCAGATGCCTGTCTAGATCTGCTCTATGGAATATTGCGTTTTATTGCCATTACGATAGTGGTAGCACAAATTACCTGGTGGCTTGTTCCCTTAATTGCCTTGTTTTTACTACCAACACTCATTGGCGAAAGCCGAATGGCTAAAATGCAGTGGTTTGTATGGGATAGTAAAGGCGATTTTAGGCACATTTTCTGGGGGCTTGAATATATTATCAAGCAAGCCAAAGGCCAAATGGAACTGCGGAGTACACAAGCAACTAATTTTGTTCTTAGCAAAATTGATCAAATGAATGCTAGCTTTTACCGAGAGCAAGAAAAAAAGTATAGCGATGCAAGTAAAGCACTCATAGGTACACGAATCATGGAAGTGTTTGGAACGGCTATTGGCTCAGTTGTTGTTTTGAAACAATTTCTAAACCATACAATTTCACTTGAGCGTTACTTCTTTCTATCAGGCGCACTATTCCGTATTGGCGGGGCCCTAAATAATATCTTCGGGACTTTGTCGCGCATGCAAGAAAGTTTGCTGTTTGCACACAGTTATTTCCAACTAGCTGAATCAGCCCCTAAACTGACTGATAAACAAGACGCAGTGCTACTGCCTAAAGCACAGGTACCAACTATTTTATTTAAAGACGTGTCGTTTGTTTATCCCGGCCAAACCGAGCCCGTTGTTGAAAACTTAAATCTAGAAATTAAAGCTGGAGAGCATGTTGCTTTAGTCGGAGAAAATGGTGCTGGCAAAACTACCATCATTAAATTACTACTCCGTTTCTACCAACCAACTACTGGTGAAATACTTGTTAATGGTAAGAATATTAACGATATCAATATTGAAAGCTGGTATGCTCAATTAGCTACCTTATTCCAAGACTTCAACCATTATCCTTTGACTATTGCAGAGAATATTGAGATTGGAAGATCTGGTGAAAAACCCGATGCTAAAATGCTAAAAAAAGCTGCCACATTTGGTAGCGTTGATCGAATGGTTAAAGATTACGAGCATGGCTGGGATACGGTCCTGGACAGTAGTTTTAAAAAAGGCATTGAGCCTAGCGGCGGGCAATGGCAACGTGTAGCATTAGCCCGTGCTTTTTATAGAAACGCAAATATGATTATTCTTGATGAGCCAACTTCAGCCATAGACGCCAAAGCCGAATACGAGATTTTCAACAACATCTTCAATCATTACGATAACAAAACAGCTCTGATTGTAAGCCATCGTTTTAGTACTGTCCGACGTGCTAACCGAATAGTAGTGCTTGATAGAGGTAATATTATGGAACAAGGAACACATCAGGAACTACTGGAAAATAAAGGCATCTACCACGAAATGTTTACTAAACAAGCCGAAGGCTATAGATAAATGCTTTAATTAAAGATTATCTACGAGATGGCACATCCAAAGCAAATTACCTACATTAGTCTTGCAAAACTATACTTCAAAACTGGGCTTTCTGCTTTTGGTGGCTGGTCGACCACAGCGCTTTTGTTGGAAAAATCCTTAGTTGATGAGCGACACTTATTAACGAAGAGGCAACTCCAGGGTGCTGTTAGTTCAGGCCAGCTCTTGCCTGGTGCCGCGCAAGTTATTATTGCAGCGCAGACTGCCTATTACGTACGAGGGAAACGTGGCGCGTCGGTTGCTATGATCGCTTATTTGTTACCAACAGTAACGTTAACAATCATATTTTCTATTATTTATTTCCATTTTTTACGCACGAGCAACTTTGCTAATTACACTCTTGGTCTGCAGGCGGCAGTGGGGGGCGTTATTTTAGGTAATGCATACCGTATCGGTCGCATTCAAATTCAAAAAAAGTGGATGTGGCTAATAGCAGCATTAGCTTGTTTAGCCAAACTCGTTTTAGGTATACCTGTTATCGTGCTCCTACTAGCAGCCGCCTTTATTGGACTTATCTGCGTACCTTTACTAAAGAGACCGAGACATGCCTGAACAAATGCTACAGATCTTTGGGTACATGTTTTTAATTAGTCTGACGGCATATACGGGTAGCGCTCAAGCGCTTTTTTACGAAGTTGGCGTACAGCAAACACACTGGTTAATGCCTCAGGATTTCTCAACGTTCTTGGCCTTTGGTTTTGCAACACCAGGACCACAAGTGTTTACGATAGCAACTTTTATTGGCTACAGTGCAGGGGGTATCATCGGTGCTTTAGTAGCGACTATAGCCATTTTCATAACGCCGATAATATTAGCTATTGTAGCTGGCCGCTACTTGAAAGGTTGGATTGAGGGTGAAAGAGCTGGTTATTTTGTGCAAGCTGTTGGTATAACAGCAGTTGGGTTATTAGTTGCCATAGGATTACGTCTACTTGGTGCGAATCCAATAACCATAGAATATGGCATTATTGCAGCATTATCTTTTCTGGCGGTTGGTTTTTGGAGAATAAACCCCTTTTTTGTAATAGTAATTGGTGGTTTGGCTGGTGTTTTTATTAAATGACTATTCTTCGTTGTTGCTAGCTTGTTTGTTATCGGCAGATGGTTCTTCTTCAGTGCCTTCAGCGGCTTCTTCGCTGTCCTCTGTTTCTTCACCTTCAGCTTCTTCAGTTTCTGGTTCTTCTTCTTGAACTCTAGGTTCTTCAACCACGGCAATCATTTGCTCAGGATCATCTTTTATAGTCACTCCATCTGGCACACCAAGATCTGCAACTGTAACACGGTCACCAATCTCGGCCAATCTAGCGCCATCGATAGTAAGCTCATCAGGTAGATCCCTAGGAAGTGCTTCAACCGTCACATGGTCAAGTGTTTTGAGTACCATAAGATTAGCCATTTCAGCTGGAATGTCGCCGGTTATGACAATCGGCACTTCGGCTTCAACCGCCTCATCTTGTTTGATTGCGTTAAACACCACATGTCGCAATTGGTGTTTTTTAGGGTCAAAGTCAACGTCTTTAATAAGCGCTAGGTGCTCGACCTGACCAACTTTGAGCGAAACCGGATGATGTTTGCCAGCGTGCTGGTAGGCTTTTAGCATATTAAGGTACGGCGCCATAACATGCACAGACGCTTTACCGTGATCGTGGATGACAGCTGGCACTTGGCCGTCGCGGCGCAAATGCTTAACCGCCTTACCAACTACCTCGCGTTTTTCTAAGGTCAATGTAATATCTTCAGCCACAAAAGAAATCTCCTAAAGTTTGGGCACATTATATCAGTTAGGACTGGATATTTAAAGGGTAAAAAGGTAGGCTTACATGGTACATGCCAGACGTTCAACACTTGATACAAAGCGGTGGTTTGCTTCTTGTTACAATCATCATTTTTGCCGAGTCGGGTTTGCTACTAGGCTTTTTCTTGCCCGGCGATACATTGCTTTTCAGCGCTGGGTTTTTTGCGGCCCAAGGTAAATTACCGTTTTGGTGGTTAGCTATCTTGGTTTTTTGTGCAGCCGTTGCGGGCTACTACGTTGGCTATGCAATCGGTAGGAAGTTTGGCCCGCGACTGTTTAGCAAACCTAACGGAGTACTTTTTAGACAAGAATATCTAGTCCGAAGCGAGCAGTTTTAC
The DNA here is from genome assembly GCA_964584265.1 of uncultured Candidatus Saccharibacteria bacterium. Classification (GTDB taxonomy): domain Bacteria; phylum Patescibacteriota; class Saccharimonadia; order Saccharimonadales; family CAYVSP01; genus CAYVSP01. The sequence goes on from CAZOZI010000002.1 coordinate 50,174, forward strand.
AAAAAGCATGGTGGTAAAACCGTTTTTCTGTCCAGATTTATACCTATAGTGCGAACTTTTGCTCCGGTCGTTGCTGGTATGGGCAAAATGGATATGAAGCGTTTCAACATGTTTAACATTTTAGGCGCATTTGTGTGGGGCATTGGTGTGCTTCTACTAGGCCATTGGCTTGGTAGCCGTATCCCAAACATTGATAGCTACATTTTGCCCGTTATCCTAGCGGCAATGGTTATAAGTTTCGGGCCGACGGTCTATCATCTCTTAAAAAGCATTTTTCAGCACAAAAGTTAGATATCGTCATTGCTAACTAGAGTAAGGCCAGGGACCTCATGTTCAACATTAGCTTGGTAACCAAGCGTTCGCTGTGATAACAAAGGTGTGAACTCAGAAGCCGGTAGGAGCAAATCCATTAAGCGCAGTGTACGAATGTGATCCAATCGGCCATGGCAAATATAGTTGTAGATTACACGATCCGTCATTGGAGCTGGGCGCAATAAATCAAGTCCGGAGTTTAGTAATGTCAAACGTTCGTTTTCCGTTTCATATGTTCTGGCAACAGTAGCTTGCATATTTGGTAAGGCTCGATCGAACTTCTGTTCAAGCGGGCTCAAGGGTCGCGTACCATCATCACTAGCAGGTTGGGAAAATCGGATGACGCCTTTGAGTCCATTAAGCATGAGAGTCTCCGCGTAAAGCAAAATTAATCGACAGCCGGCAGAATCAGTCGGATCCAGGTTATGAACTACGCGCATTCTATGTGGGTCATGCAGCATCGTAGTACCAAGCAAATATCGTATATAGGCCTCGCTAGCTTGTATCTGTTCTGCCTCTGTTGGTATGAATTCACTATCAGGCAATGTCATAGTTAAAGTTATAAAACTTTTTTGAGAAACTGACCAGTATAAGATTTATTATTCCTCACAACTTGTTCGGGAGTACCTTTGGCAATTACTTCCCCGCCGGCGTCGCCGCCTTCCGGTCCCATATCAATTATGTGGTCGGCTGATTTAATAACGTCCAGGTTGTGCTCAATTATAATCATGCTATTACCTGCGTCGACTAGCGCGTGAAGAACATCTAGCAATTTTTGTACATCTGCCATATGTAGGCCAGTTGTGGGCTCGTCGAGAATATAGAGCGTGCGGCCAGTGGCTCGGCGAGACAGTTCAGTAGCTAGCTTCACACGCTGCGCCTCGCCGCCAGACAGCGTGGTGGCAGGCTGCCCAAGTGTTATATAGCCAAGCCCAACATCTACTAAAGTTTGCAGTTTTCGGGCAATGGCGGGTATGTTACTAAAAAAATCGAAGGCCGTTTCGCAGGTCATTGCCAGCACATCGCTAATAGTCTTTCCTTTATAGTGAATCTCCAGCGCTTCACGATTATAGCGTTTGCCCTTGCACTCCTCGCAGGGTACATAGACATCCGGCAAAAAGTGCATTTCAATCTTGATGATGCCATCACCGGCACAGTTTTCACACCTGCCACCACGCACATTAAAGCTAAAACGCCCAGGGCTGTAGCCACGAATCTTAGCCTCTGGAGTACTGGCAAATAACTCACGAATTGGTGTAAATAAACCAGTGTAGGTAGCCGGATTGCTTCGTGGCGTACGGCCAATCGGGGATTGATCAATCACGATAGCTTTATCCAGTTGCTTAATGCCTTCAATGTCGTCATGGCGGCCCGGGACCACATTAGCCCGCATTAGCCTAGCTGAGAGTTCGTTGGCAAGAATATCATTAATAAGGCTCGATTTGCCGGAACCGGATACACCACTGACTACAATCAATAGTCCAAGCGGAATTTCAACATCAAGGTTCTTTAGGTTGTTTTCCCGTGCACCCTTAATAACAAGTGATTTGCCATTACCCTTTCGACGCTTAACGGGTGTCGGGATAGTTTTGTCGCCGCGCAAGTACTGACCCGTAATACTTTGTTTAGATTTGGCAACATGCTGAGGCGTACCAACCGCTACAACTTCGCCACCATGGATACCAGCACCAGGGCCAATATCCAACAAATAATCGGCGGTTCGGATAGTCTCCTCATCATGCTCCACAACAAGCACTGTATTGCCAATATCTCTCAGGTGCCTCAGGGTATTGATAAGACGGGCATTATCGCGTTGGTGCAAGCCAATTGAAGGTTCATCCAGCACATAGAGCACACCTTGTAAACCTGAGCCAATCTGTGTTGCTAAGCGGATACGCTGCGCCTCACCACCAGACAGAGTAACCGCACTGCGCGCCAGATTGAGATAGTTGAGCCCAACATCTTTGAGAAATTGCAGACGGGCTTTAATCTCTTTAAGAATTTGGTGAGCTATTTTGGTTTCTTTTTCATTAAGTTTTACAGAGGCAAAAAAAGACACTGCGTCATCAATGGATAGTTCACAAATATCTGTAATGGAATAGTCATTGACGCTTACCGCTAGAACTTCTGGCTTAAGTCGTCGCCCTTCACAGGCATGGCAAGGCCGTTCTTGCATAAAGCGCTCAATATCGCGTCTAATAAAATCGCTTTCAGTTTCCCGGTGCCGCCGTTCCAGATTTGGTATAACACCTTCATAAGTGGTCTCAAATGAGCGGCCTAAGCCTAAACTAACCCGAAATTTTTCATTGCCCGTGCCATACAGAATTTTATGAATCTGGTCTTTACTCAGCTCAGACGTTGGTACCTGCAAACTAAAGCTGTATTTATCAGCCACTGCTTGCAGCTTTTTGATGTACCAATTATCAACATTAATTCGGTTGTACGGGCGAATGGCGCCTTCAGCAATTGTCAGCCGGCCGTTAGGTATAACAAGATCCGGGTCAACTTCTAAGCGTGACCCCAAACCCGTACAGACTGGGCAGGCTCCGTGTGGGCTGTTGAAGCTAAAGGTGCGCGGTTCCAGCTCAGGTATGGCAATATCTGGGTGATCAAGACAGGCATACATAAGAGAGTAATTGATTAATTTATTGTTGTCGACATTGAGTACGTGGACTTTGCCTTCGGCAATATCCAACGCCTGTTCAACTGACTGGCTCAAGCGTCCTCGACTCGCGGCATCATTAACCAAGCGGTCTACTACCACCTCAATGGTATGTTTGAAGTTTTTATCAAGTGTTGGGAACTCATCAAGCGCATAGACCACACTGTCCACTCTTACGCGGGCAAAACCGGCTCGTTGGTATTGCTCTGGTATATGCTCAAAAGCGCCTTTTTTGTCTATGATCACCGGTGCCAAAATCATCAGTCTAGCTCCTCCAGCCGTGCTCGCCTGTCTGCCTGCCAAGCCGTCAGCACTGCGAGCACTCTTGGCGGATTGCTTCGTTGCTGGCTGTGCTACTCGTTCATCGTATTGTTGATACGTCTCTCTGCGTTGCTCGCCAGCGCCTTGCACTCCATCCAAGCTGGAAGAGCTGACGTTATTCCCAGCCACTATTTGGTCGACAATGGCTGCAGTTGTCTGCCGCGTCACGGGTTTACCGCAGACAGGGCAATGCGGGATACCAATGCGAGCAAACAATAGACGCAGGTAATCATAAATTTCAGTCACCGTTGCAACTGTGGAACGCGGATTTCGTGAGGTCGATTTTTGGTCAATACTAATAGCTGGGCTTAGGCCATCAATTTGATCGACATCGGGTTTCTCCATGAGACCCAAAAACTGGCGGGCATAGCTACTCAGTGATTCCACATAGCGGCGCTGGCCTTCAGCATAAATAGTGTCAAAGGCTAAGCTGGATTTTCCTGAGCCAGATAGTCCCGTAATTACCACCAGTTTGTTACGTGGAATCTCTACCTCAATATTTTTCAGGTTATGCTCACGCGCGCCTTTAACGACAATTTTCTCACTCATAAAGTCGGGTTATTATACAGGATAACAGAGAAAAATTCTAGTCTCTAGGGATTAGTGGCGCGGTCAACAATATCAGCACTGATACCATCCAATGCAACTTCACAGGGAATAATTAGACCTTTGGGTACCAACAGGTGGGGGTTTTCACTCTGCCCTTTCAAGATTCTCTCCAGATAGACATCACCGAACGTTATATGCCTATCAAAGTTTGCAAAATTAGGAGATGGCACATGGAATTCATCCAATACTTCACGTATTGCCGCCTCATCTTCATTTACAAGCTCGTTATCGTCAGCAATAACAAAGGCAATTTTGGCTGTACCGAATTGTCGCCCTCGGCGAACCTGAGTACCATAGAGCCCTAGACCTTCTATTTCAATTGGAGTACCTTGAGGGCGTTTGTTTAGTCTCTCTTGCATAGCTTTCTCTAAATCTGCAAGGTCAATTTTTGCTCTCTCTTCTTTGGCCATGCGTATCCTGACTCTATGGAATTGGTTACCTGTCAATTCGCCTAATGCCATTGAACCCAATGAATGTGTAATACCTTTTCCTCGCAGGGCATAGCCAAAGAGATCTGTAAAGTCATGCATTGCTTCACTGTCTGTATTGACCCTTCGCTCTACACGAAGTGTATCTTGTTGAGTGTATCTTCTCGTCATATCAATTGTCTAATAAGCATTAATATAACATTTTAAACTACTTTCCAACACCCCACGCAAGTTTATAACTAGTGAATTAATCGCTCAATAAAATGAATGGTCAAATCGCCGGTGCCAATAACGATACCAACTCCGACTGCTCCCACTAAACAACCGAACGCCAACAAAGCTATATCTCCTAATATAAGCGAAAGAGCCACTATAACCGCCCCCATAGATGGCAGAGTATCAAGACCTGCGAAGGGTGGCGCCAAAAAGGCGCCTAGAGCAAATAAGAAAAATATCAACCCCAAAAAGCGTAGCGCCAATGGATGATTAATGACTTCTCCTAAGCGTGGTTTAGAATGACGCTCAAACCACTCAATACGCTTGATCACAAATGGGATAAGCTTTTTTTGCATCGCTTTACCTAAGTGCATATCATTCCATTTGTTTGGCAGCCAAATAGTACGCTTGCCAAGCATCAATTCAATAGACAGCAACATCACGATAAGCTCAAAAATGTGAGTAATGCCGCCAGTGGGAAGTGGTAAAGCCGGTAAAAACATCAATACCAACACCACAATCGCAAAGCTCTTTTCGGCAAATACACTGGTGAGAGCGCGAATAGTTTTAGGGCTGCTACTTTTTAGCCAGTGTTCTAATTGTTGGCTAAATGTCTCTTGGTTCACACTTCTATAGTAGAGCACAAGGTGTTTACTACAAAGCTCCATAATGCTATTGCTTAATAATATTTTTGATTTATTTGCGATTTTGTGTAAAATAATTCTAAACTTCAAAAGGATTCAGGAAATGCTGAACTTTATCGTACTGGGACTCGTACCAGGCACCCACTTTCAAATCACCTTTGCAGGGCTTATCACCTTCGTGCTGGTATTTACAGCCATTGCTATCACTTTTGTGGATACTAAACTACTGCATCATCTGCAACTGGCTAAAGCGCAAAGCGAACTTCCCATTACTCATCCACGGTTGGCGCAATTGATTCAGCGTATAAGCGTAGTTCTTCAAGTACAAATTGCTCGTGTGAAGTCAAATTTGGTTCGTTGGCGAGTTGGCTAAGACGGGTTGAAAAACGAGCCGCTCGACTTTTTTGATCACCACCAAAAATTCTATCAAATCGGTATTTCTCCCATATAGCCCTCTCTTCATCAGTCAAATAATCTGAGAAATTACGGGCTTTATAAAGTGGTATAAGTGTTTGCAGGCGCATATCTTTAAACTGAGTCCGCAGTTCGCTGAGTTCTTCTGGCTTGGCAGTTTGTACATGATGTAACTCTTCCCTGTCACGGCGCTCAAAAAAACCGTCATAAAGCTGTTCATCAACGCTGCGCTCGTTTAGCAACAGACTAGTTTGTTGTTGTTGGTCAAGTATGTCTAGTGCTTGGCAGACTCGTTTTACCCAGTCTTTCATAGTTGTTAATTCTTGAGCGTGCATGTTAATAGCGTCAAGTTTAAGATTCAGCCGCTGTTGGCTATCTTTATCAAGCACGCTAAGTGGTGCAACCGCTGGACAGCGGTTAAATTGAAGTGTTTTGACCGGAAGCCTTATGCCTTCCTCGTTCCACTTACGCTTCCACGCTTCAGCCAGCTCTTGAACCGACATAGCTACAAATTGGCTGGGATCTTCGCGTAAGTCATAAACTAAAGCGCCACGCCCGTTAGGATGCTCTGCGATCATAATAGCAACAGTTGTTTTTTCAAATTCACTTGGATACTTGCCAGAGGTGTACATAAATGGCTGCTTACTCAGCACCAGCTGAGCAATTTTTTGCTTATTACGAAGCAGTAGCAAATACTGGAAGAGTTTTGGTTGTGTTTTACGTAAAAGCCGGGCGACTGCAATAGACGCCTCAACATCATTAAGTGCATCGTGAGCGTGGTCGTGTCCCAGTTTATTAAGCGCTGTAATTAGTTCCAGGCGGTTAGTCGGTCTACCTTCCGCATCAAACGGCCATTTAATACCTTTTGGTCGAAGTGCTCGAGTCATGCGCACCACATCCAGCAAATCCCAGCGACTACGGCCATCTTTATACTGCCACTCATATGGATCGTAAAAGTTACGGTAGTGTAGATAGCGCATAAATTCATCATCAAAACGCACTGAATTATAGCCAATAAAAATCGTGCCAGGCGTAACCACTTCTTCATGAAAACGTTTCAAGAAGTCAGCTTCTGATACTCCGGCTTGCAATGTTTTCTGAGGTGTAATCCCGGTTACTAAAATGGCGTCTGGGTCTGGCAAAATATCTTCAGTAATTTTTATAAGGCAATCCAGTGGTTTGCCAACTGGTTTAAGCTCCATGTCGGTACGCTGTCCGGCAAACTGCATAATCCGCGCTTCACGCGGGTTAAAACCGGTGGTCTCAAGATCATAAAAATAAAACGTCTGTTGTTTCATCAGTACTTGATTGTTTGATTATCAATAGTAATAGTTGCGCCTGGTTCAATTTTTTTACGTTCTAATTCATGCATAATGCCCATTTTGTGCATAATATCACGCAGCCGCGCCACACCTTGCGGATTGGTAAAATCGGTTCGAGCAGCAAAGCGTTCAATCTTGGGCCCCGTAACTTCGTAGCCAGTTTCTGTTTTGGTAACCCGCCAGGATTCGCTGTCATTGAGACGAAAAACGGGTAGTGCAATCTTGGGTTTTGTTTTTTTGGCCCGTTTGAGCTGCTGCTGATCAACAACTTTCTTAATAGCAAAAAGCATGTCCTTTACCCCTCCTTTACTCTGAGACGAAAACGCCAGTATTGGTGTTTTGGCTGGCACTACTTTCTTTAATTCACCTAACTTGTCGTCTATTATGTCTTCATCAAGACCGTCTACTTTGGTTAGTGCTACCAATTGAGGGCGTTTGCTCAAGTCCACATTATAATCGGCCAACTCTTTTTGGATAGTCTTATAGGCGCTTGGTATGTCCTCATTATAGATGTCAATTAAGTGCAGTAGCACAGCCGTGCGTTCAACGTGACGTAAAAAAGCGTCGCCCAGTCCTTTGCCCTGGCTGGCGCCTTCAATTAAACCAGGTATATCAGCAAAGAGCAGAGAACTGTTGCGAGCCAGATCAACTACACCAAGATTGGGAGTTAGGGTAGTAAATGGATAGTCGGCAATCTCCGGTCGGGCATTACTCACGGAAGCTAGCAGGGTAGATTTGCCGGCATTCGGCAGACCAATAATACCAACGTCGGCTATCATTTTTAGTTCAAATACGGCTGATAACTGTTCCCCAGTTTCCCCCTTTTCGGCTACCCGCGGTGTTTGGCGAGTAGAACTTGTGAAGTGGGCATTACCAAACCCACCCTTGCCACCCAGCGCAATTGTTGCTTCTTGTCCATCAGTTATTAAGTCGGCAATCACTTGATCACTTGCGGTAACTATTGTACCGACGGGCACTGGGACAATAAGGTGCACGCCACTTTTGCCATGCTTTTTAGCCTTCCCACCAGCTTGGCCATTCTCCGCCTTAAGCAGTTTCTTGTAGCGGAAGGCAGCCAACGTATTTTGATTACGGCTAGCAGACAAAATAACATCACCGCCATTGCCGCCGTCACCGCCATCAGGTCCACCCTTTTGGATAAATTTTTCATGGCGAAACGACAATTTGCCATTACCGCCATTGCCAGCTTGAATACTAACCTCAACCTTATCTACAAACATACCCAAAGTTTCGCACCACTTTAGCCTGCTGTCCAGCGTAGCTGGTCACGCCGCTAAAGTTTTTGGCGCATTGCAGCGTCAAAAGTTGCGGTGCTCCTTCACCGTATAAGCAAATACGATTCAGTCCGCTTCTCACTTTTTCCTTGCACTGCACCCAAATGCGAAAGCTTTGGAGTCTGCTTGTGGGTAATGGGTTTACGATCTGTTTTCCAGTAAATAAAGCGGTGTGTATTGACCGTAGGGATGATCCTTTGCCTCGAAGGTCTCTATTATCTTAAAGTTGGGTAAGTATAAGCTAGCTTCTTCATTGGCTCGAAGATCATAAACCCACACTTTGTCAGAAATATCCTTTAGCCAATATTCCCATAGAATATTTAGTAGTTCATTCTCTTTGGTATTTCCCCGCGTGAAGCTATTACCAATTCGCAATTTTTCAACAGCGGCTCTTACTTTTGGCATGCTACCTAGATGATCTTTGGCGTCCCAAGTTAAAATTTGAATTTCAAACACCAATTCTAAAGCCGTTGTTTCGTTTGTATCTTTCTCTCTAAAGTTCAGTAGGATCTCATTGATCGAATCATATGGTTTCTTTGCCGGTGCATTAAAGGCCCTGTTTAAAAATAACCCGTCGGGTTTCAGAATCCTTTTTATCTCACGGATAAACTGATGCCTGGATTCATATGGCACATTCGGGACAACAGCATCGCCCAACACTAGGTCATAAGTGTTATCTTTAAATGGCATCTCTAGCCAATTACCTATAGTTACACCACGTTTTGCGGCTGGATCCTTAGTGATTGCAGTCATTGCCTGGACCATTTCCTTGTTGATATCGATAAGATCAGACTCAATATGTTCTTCGCTCAAGATATCCAGCAATTCAGGCGTGGCGCCCAAAACCAATGCTTTCTTCGACTTAGGCGCATATGACTTTAGCCATTTATGATATGTTTTTACTTCCTGGATTGACGGCCGACTCGGTGGCTTGAAGTAGGTTAGCCATTTTTCAGCAATCTTAGACCATGGTTTTGAAGTATCTTTTAGTGATGTAGGCATAGTTAATTATTTAAGTGTGTGATCAGTAGATAAACTTGAGGCTACCAACTGATGTAAAGAGTTTATAATCGCGTACGGCCCAGCCTCCCCAAGGGGTTGGATCGGTCATTGACTTCTGGCCACGGGAATTCATTTCGCTAACCCAGAAGCTTCCGTCCGAATTAACTACTTCTACTATCGACACGTGATTGCCGGCAGTATTTACAGCAACTGCACCTACTTGTGGAGTACTACCCGTTGGTAAACCAGCGCGTTGTGCCAGATAATACCAACTATAAGCATTACCTAAGTTACTGGGGACTGGACGGCCAAGTTCAGCCCGACGGTTAGCAGCGTACCAAGTACACCAACCATAGTCATAGCCATTGAATCCATAAGTGGCTGAGAAGCCGAATGCAAAACCAACTGGTATTGTTGATTGACGAGAGGCCACAACCTGCATACCTGAAGGAATAATAATCTGTTGTCCGACGGGTAGCCCACCTACTTCTGCGTCATTATAGGCAATAATCTGATCTTTATTAGCCTGGTAGCGACTGGCCAGGATCTCTGGTGTATCGCCAGGTTTAACAGTATAGATAACGCCATTAACTCCAGGTAAAACCCAGATTGCTTTACCCGCAGGGAGGTTATCGCTATTTCCAAGACCATTTGACCAACGGATCGTGTTAGAAGTCACACTGAATTTAGCAGCAATGCTGGAGACGCTGTCGCCTGCGACTGTAATATACTTTTGGATATCCTTACGAGACTTCAGGCCAGTAGCCACAATCTGAGGTTTAGCTACTACGCTTGTATCAGCAGGTGTAATTGATAATTGTGCATTGACCGAGTCAGCTTGGTTAGTAACTGATGTGGCTTCGGGCAAGTGGGTCATGCGCGCTACGTTCACGGCAATATCAGCTGAAGATACCTGGTCAAGTGGGTCAGTCGCAACACTGTTGGAATTAACGGCCGCGGCATTTTGTTGGACAGCCTGGCTGGTATTAGGATTACGGATAACGAAACTGGCTACTGCTCCGATAACTAAGAGGTTAGCAATCAATAAACTGTAGCGAAGCAAACGTTTTTGGGAATGGCGAAAAAGACGCCTGTAGATACCAGTCGTCTTAATTGTATTGAGACGTGGACGAGCCTCGTTGAGGCCTATCGTGCTACGAATATTCAGCTCCGTGCCCGCTTTTTAGCGGGCAAACCCATACTGGTTTACTACACGATCCAAGCTGTTCGACCATGGCTTGGCCTCTAGTTGTATAGCGCAGTTTAGGGTTTGGCCTCCAGATAATTTGACAAACGCCACATCTGTTAGCCATAGGCGTTATGATAGCAAAAATGGTACCTCAAAGCAACGCAAAAAGCGATTTTTTTACCCCCGTTAATAAAGTAGATTACCGATGTTATTGAGCGTTATTACAGAGCTTTTTACAATGTGCTTGGATATTAGCTTGATGTTCCTCGGCAGTATGTGCGAAATAAGTGTTACCATCATCTCCGGCCACAAAGTACAGATAATCGGTGTTTGCCGGATGTGCAGCAGCCTGCAAACTGCTGGCAGATACATTACTAATCGGCGTCGGTGGTAACCCCTGATGAAAATGAGTGTTATAAGGTGAATCGTAAGATACTGAGGGAGCTTTACCGGCTAAGATAGCGCCGTATATGGCAGTTACATCAGATCCTAGCACCATATTTTGACGCAAACGACTTAAGAAAACCTGAGCCACCACTGGGCGATCAGCCGGCTTTGAAACTTCCATTTCAACCATAGAAGCCAGTTTTATGCCATCATAAACGGATAGACCTTCTTGAGCAAAAGCGGCTCGCAGCTCCGGCGTTAGCCGCTTCTGCATTTCGTCCAAATACTTTGTAACAATATCTTGAGACGACGTATTGGCATCCTTTTGGATGGATTCAGGATAAATATAGCCCTCAAGTGTTGATACGTCTTTAGGAACATCGACAAGTGCGGGATGATTTCGATACAGGCCGGGGTTAAGTGCCTGGTCAACGTCAGTCGCTACAAACCCATTGTTAATCAGAATGCTCCTCACTTGGTCTATGCGGCGCCCCGGAGGAATAGTAACTAGCGCTGTTGCTACTCGACCTTGTGTCATTATACTAACAATTTCCGGCACGGTTTGACTAGGTGTTAATGCATATGTGCCAGCTTGTAGCTTTTCACGTACTTCTTTGCTGCCAACATACCACTGAAAAGCCCAATCGCTACGAATTAAACCCTGTTGCTTTAAAAGGGTTGCTATTTTGCTGGTTGAAGCACCGTTTGGAACGGTAACCAATTTTACAGTCTGAACCTTGCTAACCGGTTTAAGGTTTTCATGATAAACATGCCGTACTAATACCATCGCACTAATTGATAGGATTATCAGTACAACAAGACTAATCATCAGCAGGAAAGGCCACCGACGATCTCGTATATGTAATTTATACTTCGCCATATTTAAGAGTGCGAATGAGAGCGCAAAAAATCCTCCAAAATTATGCAGGCTGCCAACTCATCAACCGCCTCTTTATTATAGCGTATTCCTCGTTGACGAAGCTCCTCTTTCGCCTGGACAGAGCTGAGTGTCTCGTCTTGCCATTCAATATCAACACTAAGTTTTTCATCCAACGACTGTAACAAATGATTGGTTTTGGTTGTCTGCTCGGTTGTTTGCCCTTGCATGCCGCGCGGCAAGCCAACGACAAGCGTATCAATATCGTGCTGCTTGATCAGTTTGGCTAGCTCATCGGCGAGTACCTCATTGTTGACTAAAGTGGTGAGTGGTTTAGCTAAGCGAGCAACCCAGCCAGCATAGGCTATCCCAATACGCTTGTCGCCCACATCCAGCGCTAGAACGCCCCTATTATTGTTTAGATGGTTGGCCATTGGGTTGAATAAAGGTGATTTTTATACGGCTAGTTCGGTGCGGTGTACCGCCTATCCAGAACGGACTATAAGTAATCTTTACGTCTTTAATGCCCGGCCGCGCTGTGATAATTGACTGGGTGTCACCTCGCTTCTTACCGGCAATGGCTTTTTTAATAGCGTCGCTGTCTAGTTGCGGGCCAGCTTCAGCGTTTGTTGATAGATTTACTTTAACGTTAGTGTCAGATTTTTTATCAGTTACATGGCTTTGGGCTTTGTCTAAACCATTATTGAGAATGGTCTGTTTGCCTGTATCGATATGCTTCTTGACTTCATTTTCAAGAATTTTATTCAGATCATCATTTTTAACACCGAGCATAGTGTAATTAATTGCTGCATTTACTGTGACGTCGCTGGCTTCCTCACCAACATTTGGTGAACTAGTGATAGTAGGACTACCAGCGTTAAACGTATCAGTAATACCGAATAGTTTGCCTGCTTGCAGCTGCTTGGTGAGCTCGGCTTTGGCAGGCTCGCTGTTGCGATCAAGGATTTTTTGCTTGGCACCGTCAACATCTGCCTGTGACACTACTTTGACAACTTTCGTAGTACCGCCTGTCATAGCACTACTATCAACCCCATTAACATTAGGATAGCCGTTGACTGTAAATGTTCTCCCTCCACTAAGGTTATATTGATCTCCGGCATTTTGGGCCTGTACACCTACATCTTTTGTGCCACTAATACAACTTCCACCGCCGCTAAAAGCACTGGCGGGTAAGGCTACGTCTGACTGCGTAATAAAAGTTAGGCTACTTGTCGTTACGCTTGTTCCAGCGGGGACAGTAACACCACCGTCAGCATGGGCGCAATTCTTGAGCGTAACAGTCCCCTTAGCTTTGGTGCCTAGGTCCTTTTGTCCAGAAGCAGTTACTTTCTCGCTGTCAGTTTTACTAAAGGTTTTCTGCGTGGCAGGTAAAATTTTGGCCGATTCATCCAGCGATTGCGCTCCCGAATCAGACGTAAAGTCTACACTGGCGCTGACCGTAGAGCTGTCAGTCGTAATAACTATATTGGCTTTGGGCAAAACTTTGGTGAAAAGTATCCAAAGTAGTATTAGTAAGATAAAGCCGCCTACACCTAAGAACAATTTTGCACGAAAGCTCTCGAAGTTAGGTACTTTGAGTTTCTTGTTTTTTTTCTTTTTGGAACCCTTCTTGGATTCGTCTTCTGCTTCATTATCAACATTAATGGTTTCTTCCTCGGGCGCGGCAGGCAATCCGGCAAGTTCACCTACCGGTTTTGTCTCATCAACAGGCGCATCTCCAACCTCATCAGCTCCAACAGTCTCCATAATTTCATCAGAAGTTTCTGGCGGCTCTGGAACTGCAGGTTTACTTTGAAGGGTTTTAGCAACATGCAAACCGACGGCACCAGCTAGCGGTAGCAAACCAGCTTCGGAAGTTATAAGCACTAGATTCTTATGAGACTCATCAACTGAGCGTTTCAAAAGTTTCATGTTAACAATACTCTGCAAAGCGCTTGCCCGTTTTGGTAGCACTAGCGCTACAATTTTATCTTTGCTCGTGCGGACTTTATCGATGATGTTGGTAATATCATCATCAACGTCTATATAAATGGTGTCCTTGGTGCTATTCGTATTCATACTTTCAGAATTCTATCGATCCGTTCTTTGATTGAACCGCCTTGGTTGGCGCCAGTTTGATGCATTGTATCAACACCAACACGTAACAAACCCATTGCAGTTATGAATGTATGATCTGTCACTGAGCCGGTTTTGTCCAGAATGCCTGCCACTTGCTCCGGTTGAATGTGCTGTACAATTGGCTTTCGCGTAAACGGCAACTCTCGATACCAACTACCCTGTTCCAGCTTATCCATAAGCATATCTAAACTTGAGCCACCACCACATAGCAGCAAACGGTGTGGCAGATGATCTAGTTTATCAAACTCACCGAGTGCAAGTTCTACACCACTAAGCCATACATCCAAGGTCTTGTGCAAAGCTGCTTCAATGGGCTCCACTTTAGAATGCGGAATTTTGTTAGTTCCAAGTGATAACTTAGCCGCCTCGGCTTGCTCAAATTCCAGACCAACGTCTTTTTCAATTGACCGTGTATAGGCACGCCCACCGATGCCAAACATTTTCGTACCCTGCACACCACCATCGTTAATTACAGCAATGTCAGTAGTACCACCGCCTACGTCCATCAGTATGGCGCTCATATTAGCGTTCGGGTCATCACCAATGACCGAACGGGCAACGGCAAATGGTTCTGCGGCCACTGCTAGCAGATCAAGATCAAGTTCGTGCGCGGTGCGCTCTAATGCCCCTATATGAATCATCGGTGCAAAAGCCGTATATAGCTGCACAATAACTTCTTTGCCCTGAAAACCAACCGGATTAGTCACCTTATAGCCGTCAATTTCAATGCTCACAAGCGCACTGTTAACCATACGTATCTCAACTTTTTTGCCACCCATTTCCCAAGCTAATTGTTGTCTAGCGCGAGCCGAGGCGCGTTCTTGAACTAAACCAATAATCTGCTCGACCTCGGCCATATCTAAGGGCTTATCGGTATTCTTTCGATTGGCCCGAACAGTGGTGGTCGTACCCTTAACAAGCTCACCAGCAATCCCGATAACTGCTGTTCGCACACTCAAGCCAGCTTGTTGTTCGGCTTGGTTAAGTGCCTGATCACAATTAGCGACCACTGAGCCAATATCAGAAATAGCTCCTGCCTGCATATCAGTCAGTGATTGGTGGGACCGTCCGACCCCTAAAATCTCTACGCCATCATCAACAACCTTACCGATGAGAGCTTTCACAAATTCAGTACCAATATCTAGTGCTACCAGATGCTCAGCGGTATCTTTCTTTTTTGTTTTGTTGCGAGCCAGTGCACGGCTGCTAATGGACTTAACCTTATCAAGCATAATCTTAATGATTATATCATGACAGGGGTGGAAGGTCTTGTATCTTCGGTTTCGGTGGCTCAATAACAATATGCGCCGGTTTTATTCTGTCAGTTCCAACTTTTGTAATCATGCGATGGACCGCTACAGCATGGTAAGTGGCCAGTAAAATAATGCGTTCAGGCAGAGCGACTTCATCATGAGGAATGCCCAGATTAGGAAGGTTTGTTATAAGTTGTTGCCTAGCTTGTTCTGAAAAAGATTGAAATAAAACTTCAGTTGTTTGTGCTATACCTGTTTCTTGATAAGGATCAAGAAATCCGTATTTGAGCTCCATACCTCATTGTAACACTGCTTTAATTCGGCGTATTCCTGCTGCACTAGATTCTTCTTTAATGATTTTGAATTTCTTACCATCTTCGCCCAGTACACTTGTGTGTTCGACGTGTGGGCCACCGCATAGTTCCATGGTATACGGGTTATCTTCTGGCCCCATAATGTACACCTTAACTGTGTCACCATACTTTTCACCGAAATGACCCCTAGCACCAGTTGCTAAGCCTTCTTTGGTCGGCATTTCCTTCCAGGTTACTGGCAGATCTTTTTTAATCTGCTCATTAACAATATCTTCCACTTTTTTAATTTCTTCAGGCGTCATTTTACTAGGATGGTTAAAATCAAAGCGCAAGCGCTCATTAGTAATGTTGCTGCCACGCTGCTCAACATGATCACCTAAGACCAAACGAAGCGCTTTATACATTAAATGCGTTGCAGTGTGATATTTAATGGTCTGCTCAGAATGCTCAGCCAAACCACCTTTAAACATGCCGGCTGCTGCGCTGCGAGATCGATTACGCTGTTTTTCTAGTTCTTGTTTATACTCTGTTTGCCAGTTTTCATTAATCTTCACACCTGACTCCTTGGCTTCTTCTAAGCTGAGTTCTGGAGGAAAACCATAGGTATCAAAGAGTTTAAATACATCTGTGCCATTCAACATGAGTTCATACACAATTTTTGGCTTAGCCTTATCATCTTTCTCAATAGATCTCGGTTTAAATACGGTTGCGCCGGGACTATGAGCAATTTTATTGAACTCTCGTAATCCCTTTTTCAAAGTTTGGCGGAACAATTTTTCCTCTTTTTCAAGTACATCTATAACAATTTTTTCGTCCTTGGCAATCTCAGGAAAAGGCTCACGGTACATATCAATCACTATTGGTGCTATGTTTCGGAACAAGCCCTGTTCGATCCCAAGCTCATGTCCTTGGCGAATTGCGCGGCGTAGTAACCGACGCAGAATGTAACCCTGTGTCTTATTGCTCGGCGTGACGCCATCAGCTGCCATAAATACAGCACTGCGCATATGATCGGCAATTATGCGCTTGGCCTGCACGTGGTCTTCATACTTTTTGCTGGATAATTCTTGTAACTTTTCAATAATTGGCCATAGCAAATCAATCTTAAACATGTCTGAACCGCCAATGCTAGCCGAGGCAATTCGCTCTAATCCACCACCAAAATCCACATTCTTATTTGGAAGCTCGTCAAAACCACCGTCTTTATTCTTAATGTACTGCATGAAAACAGAGTTGCCGACTTCTATCCAGCGACCGCAATCACAATTAGGATGACAATGCTCACCAAAACTCGTGTCATGTTCACTATCAGTATCAAAAAATACTTCGCTATCTGGTCCACCGGGTTCTCCGACCGGCATATTAGATGGTTCGCCAACACGACTCCACCAGTTCTTGTCTTGATAGTAAAAGATGCGCTCGCCAGGCTTCATGCCAATCTTATACCCGTCGGCCTCCGTATGCATCTCAGCCTCTTTAGCATCAATACTTTTAGCTTTAAAAAGCTTTTTCCAGATTTCTGCTGCTTCGGTATCTTTTGGTATTCCAATTTTATCGTCGCCGCTATAGCAAGTAACATAAAGTTTTTGTGGGTCCAGTTTTACAACTTCGGTGAGAAATTCCCAGAACCATGGTAATTGTTGCTGTTTGAAGTAATCGCCAAGACTCCAGTTACCAAGCATTTCAAAGAACGTGGTATGACGATTATCTCCAACCTCATCTATGTCTTCGGCTCGAAAACAGGTTTGTGAATCGGTTAACCGTTTGCCGGCAGGGTGTTTTTCGCCTAATAGATATGGCATTAGTGGCTGCATACCACTGCCCGTAAAAAGCGTGGTAGGATCATTATCTGGCACAATCCTGGCACGAGGAATAATCTTGTGCCCCTTTTTAGCAAAAAAATCTAAATAAGCCTGTCTTATCTCTTGCGCCGTCATTTACGCATTATTGTATCACTTGAGGTATACTTTAAATAACCAGTGAAAAAACATAAATTATAAACAATATGAAACCACGACTACGCTATATTGGCCTACTGTTTCGACCTTCCACCCTAAGTCTCACGATTACGCTTATCATTACTGAAGTATTTGCTGGGTTGTGTTTTTGGGCTAATGGGCTACGTACAGGCGCGTGGTACAACTATTGGTTTGGCTCGGGTGGTGCATTGACAGCTCTTCAAGAGCAGAACAATCTTATTGGTACGCTCAAGCATACAATCTTTAGCAACCCTACCTTCAATAAAGTTCTGTATTACGTAATGTGGCTAGTACTTGGGCTGCTTGTGTATGAAATTGTTATGGCAATTCGATCCATGGTTGGTTCGACAACTCAAGCTGTTGAAGAAGAGCACTATGTACACGCAAGTCCGCAAACGGTTTGGCGAAAATTCGGCTCACGTATTGTAATTCGTTTGGTTATCTTAGGTTGCTGGTTACTTTATAGTGTATTTTTTTTGAAGCTACTTCTGCCCTTTTCTCTATTGTCGTTTAAAATCTGGGTAGGTCAGCTCGGTATGTGGACAGCATGGCTATATGCTATTTTGGGCACTGTTGTCTTATTCTTAAGCTTACATCTTCATACAGTTTTTTTACGCCTTTTTATGCTTAGAGTACGTATATCAGACACTGCTAATGAAGCCTTGCTAGACCTCTGAAATAATACCGCCTCCCAGACAATAGTCGCCATTATATATAACGACAGATTGGCCTGGCGTTGCTGCACGAGTTGAGTCTGTTAATTTAAGGTTTAAGCCTGCTTTGGTTCTGGTAAGCTTAGCTTCAATAAGAGGTGCTCGATAACGAGTTTGCACTTTATAGGTCTTTGCTAAATCCGGCTCGAAATCTATCCAATGAACACTGCTAAGTGTAAGATTGTTATGCCAAAGTTTATTATCGTCTAGATTGGTCGTGACAAATACAATATTTTTTTTCATATCTTTAAACGTTACATAGTAAGGTAAGCCACCGCCAATATGTAATCCATGCCTCTGGCCAATTGTGTAGAAAATGGCACCATCGTGCTCGCCTATAACAACGCCGTTTTGGTCAAGAATACTACCTGGTCTGGTCTTAACAAACTGTTGCAAAAACTCTTTAATTCCAACGCTGCCGACAAAGCAAATACCTTGACTATCTTTCTTATCAGCAGTGGCTAAACCAAGTTTTTTAGCGAGAGCGCGGACTTCGGCCTTTGTTTTAAACTCGCCAATGGGAAATAGAGTTTTTGCCAGTGCTTGCTTTGTAACTCGGTACAAGAAATAGGTTTGGTCTTTGTCTCTATTTCTGGCACTTAGCAATTGGCCGTTTTTTATCCGCGCGTAATGTCCGGTCGCGATCATGTCAGCACCATCTTGTAACGCGGTGTGTAAAAATAGTTTGAATTTAACCTCTTGATTGCACATAACGTCTGGATTAGGTGTACGCCCTTTTTTGTATTCATCCAGCATATAGTCCACCACCAGGGAGCGGTATTGTTTTTCAAAATCATACATTTTGAAATCAATGCCAAGTTGCACAGCAACGCGTTTTGCATCTTGATAATCTTCTTTCCATGGGCAATGATGGCCTGGCAAGTCTTGACTCCAGTTTTTCATGTACACACCAATAACCCGGTAGCCTTGCTCTTTCAGCAAAGCAGCCGTAACAGAGGAGTCAACGCCCCCGCTCATCCCAACAAACACTGTCTTAGACATAGCTCCTTATTGTATCAGATTAGCCAATCTGTTATATAAAGCTATTAGATTACACGTCCAAAAAAACTATGACCTTGTCCTTCTTAACGTGCATGATGCCTTGGGAAATGCGAATTTTTTGCTCACCACGACTGCTACGAACAATAATATCGCCACTGCCCAGCAGCGTCATAAAATTATGATGGCGAGGCAAAATGTCGAACGGACCCGTGGCATTTATAGCCGAAACACTAAACGCATCATTGTCGTAATAGAGCTTAAAGGGTGAATAAACCTTTACGTGCATACTAGGCTGGGGTTTTGCGATTGATTGGGTCTTCGCTTGTGGCATAACTATACTATAATTTCTTCAATGCTTTTTAATGTTTCTTCACGCGCATATGATTCACCCTTCAGACCGGTGAGTTTCTCCATAACATGCAATGGTTGAGAAAAGTTCTGAATGAGCTTTTTGGCTTTAGCATAATCCACACGGTCAGCTGTACTTAATTCACTCTCGCCAATAATAGCAATTATATTTTTGAGTGATTCATACTTTTGTAAAAGAGCCTGCACTTGGACACTTAACAGATAGTGCCGCTCGCCTACAATTTCTGGTGTTAGAAGTGAAGAACTGGTCTGGTTAAGATCAACGGCTGGACGGATACCTTGCTCGGCAATACTTCTTGACAAAACAATAATAGAATCAAGTTCGTGCTCAATCATTTGTACCGCTGGGTCGCTCAGGTCGTCTGCTGGCACATAAATAGTCTGCACAGAAGTGATAGAGCCGTTTTTGTTGGAACTCAAACGGTCTTGTAGTACCTTAATGTCAGAAAAAATGGTTGGCTGATAACCACCCTCATTTGGGACACGGTCGAGTAATGTAGCCAATTCATTTCGAGCTTGCACATAGCGATACATATTATCGGCAAAGAAAAGAATGTCTTTGCCTTGTTCATCGCGAAAATATTCCGCCAACGTCGTGGCCGATAGACCAACCAGAGCACGCTGGACCGGGTTTTCGTTCATTTGCCCAAAAAACATTACGGTGTTTTTTAGTAAGTCGTTTGTTTTAAGTGTTTCATATAGTTCATGGCCTTCTCGGATACGCTCACCAATACCCGCAAAGAAACTCAGCCCCAGTTGTCTAGAGGCAACATTGTTAATCAATTCCATAGTAAGGACAGTTTTGCCTACTCCAGCGCCACCAATGATTCCGATTTTGCGTCCTTTCACAAAGGGTGTAAAAAAATCTATAACCTTAATGCCGGTATCAAGAATCTCAGGTTGTCTAATTGTAAAACTGCTGTCACGTGGAGGTACGACTTGGATATCTCTATACTGGACATCTTTATCTTCAAAAAGCGCCTGGTCGTCAAGCGGTTCGCCAAGTGCATTAAAAATGCGGCCAATAGTGGCGGTGCTTACTGGAATCTCAATACCTTTACCGGTTGGCTTCACGCTCATTCCATGTTGGATGCGACGATCAGTACGGATATTTAAACAAACTGCTATGCCGCCTGGTTCTAGATGTTCAACGAGTAATTTAGTGTCAAAGCCGTTATCAACGTTGAGTAGTTCGCCAGTTTTGGGGGCCTCTTCGTCAAACTGGACATGGACAACAAGGTCTCTGATAGTGGTTACATAGCCTGGTTTCATAACGTACTAACTCGCTTAAAGCCGGTCACAATTTCACGTAAGCGTTCATCTTTTTCAGCACGACGGGCGCGGTTATACTCACTATTTAAATCACGCACAAAACCGCGCGCTGTATCATGCGCTGCTGACATAGCCCGAAAGCGCGATGCATATTGAGCCAATTTGGATTCTAGAATCAATTGACTCAAGGCAATCTGCATCATGGAACGCTCCAGGTGATCGACGACTGCAAAAGTGCTGGGCTCAAAAATATATGTTTGCTCATTAATGATTTCTTCACTACTGCCAGCGGTTTTGCCTTGCTCCTGAATTGCTTTACTGACTTCTATTTGTTTTACGTCTTGTACCATTAATGAAACATACTGTTGATAATAGACCGACGTAGAGTTATATTGCTGGATTTCATTAATGAGTGGCATAACGTTGATGTCATGGTCTCTTATTGGAAGCTTGAAGTACTTTTTAAAGTTCACGTTAGCTTGCACTAATTGCAAGGCGCCATGGTGTCCAATCACAATGATATCTTGCTTTGTAACGTCGTAGCTTTTTAGCATCAAATTGACAAGTTTTTGGTCAATATCGCCTGTCAGACCACCTTCGGCTGTTATTAAAATAACTAAGTCTTTGTTAAGCACTGACAGCTGCGACTGGCTACGTCCAAAACCAAACTTCGTGTTGACCCTCAACTGAGTATAAATGTGCCAAAGTTCATCAAAAAACTCAGTGGCTTGAAGCACCTGGTTTTTAATCTGAGCAATTCGCATACTCGCTAGTCCTTCGAACACACCAGTTAAACCACTTAGTGTTTTCATGGAGCTCTGCTCGCGCTCAATTTCCTTAGGTCGTTTCATTTTTTGAGCTCCAGTGTACTGCCCGCTTTGAGCATATCCCGCACCTTGTCATAGTCTTGTTCGTTTGTCACCTTAGTAGCAAACGAGTTAGCCTGAGCTTTTAAGTTATGAAGATCCAACAAACTAGAATCTTCACTGTTCATGACAATATCAAGCATAAGCTGTTGTGCCATGAGAGAATAAGTATCATTTGGTGCCTGGCTCAGTAGCTCGAGAAGCCGCTTACCTGTATTAAGCGCTTGCTTAGATTCCATTGCTAGCTCAGAACCGAAGTGTGAAAATTCTTCAGCCTGACGATAGTCAGCCAGAAGTTTTAACGATTGCGCAGCAAGCTGCTTTTGGCGTTTGTTATGCCCAATCCCGCCGACACGAGTAACGCTTTTACCTATACTTAAAGCCGGGCGTACACCACTACGAAAGATATCCAAATCCAAAATCCATTGCCCATCAGTGATAGACATTATATTAGTGGGCAAGTAGGCAGTAACATCTCCACCGACTGTTAATACCACAGGAATATTAGTAAGGCATTTGCCGTTTTTCTTCAGCCGCCCAGCTCTCTCCAGTAACGAAGAGTGGGCATAGAACATATCTCCTGGGTAAGAATCACGGCCCGGGTTAACACCAGCTAGTAATGATACTTCTCGATATACCTGAGCATGACTGGTCATATCATCATAAATAATAATGGTGTCCTGGTTCATAACTTGCCACAGATACTCTGCAATAGCACAGCCCACGTAAGGCGCCAGATAGCTCATAATGAGAGATTCAAACATCGTCGAAACCACCACAACAGCTTTCTCCATGGCACCACTAGCCTCAAGACGACTTAGCAACATATCAATATCATCACGACGTTTTGAAATTAGTACATACACTACGATTTGATCAGAGTTTTTTTGGTTCAATGCTAACTGGGTAACAAGGGCTGTTTTGCCAACTTTGCTATCACCCAGAAGCGCTAGGCGTTGCCCGCGCACAATCGGGAATATGGAGTCAATAACGGTAACACCACTTTCTAATTGTGTTTCGAGCGCTTGACGCGAATAGATCGGTGGTGCCACATTAAAGACCGGCCAAGAGGCATCAGCTGCAATTGGACCCTTTCCGTCGAGTGCTTCGCCAGTAACCGAAATAACCCTACCCACAAAGTCCTTGCCTACCTTGCAGACTAGTTCCTGATACTGCACCACCACTACCATACCTGCAGCCAAATTGCTGTTACCTAAGTGCAGCACCACTACGTGATTATCAAAAATTTGATGGACAAAGCCTTTACTGCCATCTTCAAAAACTACCAGAGCATGTAGGCTAACTGGTTGCAAGCCATGAACCTTGACCATGAAACGATCTACGGCAATAACTTCACCAACTGGATGACCAGCTGCAACAAGACGATCAACGTGACGGTTACCCGTACTCATGTTTTGTCTCCTATAATCTTGGCAACGAGCAATTCTCGCTGTGAATCAAAATGTTTACGTAAGCTGAAGTCAAAACTGCGGTTAGTAGTGCGCAAAATGCACCCCGCACCCAGGGCTGGCTCAAGCCCAATTTGCAGAAGTATCTCGGGATGAATCTCTCGTCTCAGCCACGTCATGAGGCTGGTAATAAAGCGCGAAGACGGATCGGCGCTAAAACTAACATGTATTAAGGGAGCGTCTGAACGCAAATGTTCTAAAAACGTTTGTAGCTTTTCTCGTTTCGGTTGCTGCAATAAATTCAATTTATTGTAGGCTGCCAGCTCATCAAGCAAACGCGAAGTCGGTAATATTTTATCAACATTACCCCGTACGTTGTTCTGCTGGACAGCTTCATCTAGGGCTTGCAGCTCGCGGACAAGTCTACCAACATCTGCCCTTGTTACAATCGAATAGGGTAATTGTATATCAAGTGCCACGTTTAATGTCCTCAACTATCGCCTCTTTGTTTTCTTCAAGCTCATTTAAAATAAAATCAAGTTGATCACTCAAGTCGATCTGATTGCCAACGGCGGCTAATACATAGTGGTTCACAATGTCGGCCATATTTTGTTCAAAACGACTAATAAGGCGCGCTTTCTCTTCATGTATTTCTTTTTGTAACTGCTCGTTGAGAATTTGCCGTTGCTGCTCAATGGCAGCTTGTGTTTTCTGAATCGAGTCAACCGCTAATTGTTTAGCATCAGTTATTGATTTTTCGTATTTGGCAAATTCTTCTTGGAGTGTCCGAGTAATTTCAGCCTTCATGTACTCATTTAGCTGTGAAGTAGTTAATCGCAAATCCTGCTGCAAGAACATGGCATTTTCACCGATGATTTTCTCAAAATGGAGGCGCCCACGATTGCGCAGCTCTTCTCGAAATTCATCATTAAAAATGTGCTCAATGTCGTGCGTCGCTGCATCACCGTAGGCTTCTTGTTTTGTCTTGTCTTTGGATGATCCTGAAAGACTAAGTGCAACCCATATAAAAGCGAGCGTGGTTGCTATAAGCAACCCCAGTACTGCAACGAGAGCCCATGGATCCATTCTTACCCACCTTCTTTATGCATATGCTTATAACTTCAGTAGTAAATATACCGCAAAAACGCCACCGGTGAAAATAGTCAGACTTATGAAGGTCACTTGAGCCAGACCAAATATGATAGAACGTTTGGACAATGGGTTTCGGCCAATCGCTGTAATACTGCTACGAACACCACCGTAAAGTAAGCTACCACTTATGATGGCACATATTACCAATATTGCGCATGACAGATAGACTCTGGTAGGACTTACACTCTTACCAGCAATAGCAACACTCACTCTTTGTAGGAAGTTCGGCAGATTGTTCTTAGTGATCGCCTGTGGATTACGGATAATATTTATGTCTACGCTCACCATGCCAATAGCTACTGTCTTTTTTACGTCATCCACGGTGGCTGATTCACTCCTAATTACATTAGTCTTACCGTCAAATGACGAAACTGCTCTACCAAAGACGAGTGGTTGACCGATCTGGGAGTGCATACCAACACCTGCAAGTGAAGAAATACTAATATAGTCATTTACGTGCACAGGGCCATTCTGGTCACTTATAAGCACGTTAAAGCGTCCAGTCGTAGCTACGTAAACTTGTTCGTTAGGTGCTGCCAAAGTAATAGATGTTTTCTGAGGATCAGTCACTACACCAAACATGTGATTTATGGTGTCAGCGCTGACCGGTTCAACTTTCGTATTACTGCCGCTCGCTAGAGCCACCATAGTACCCTTCTCAAGCACTTTGTCAGCATTGTAGCCTTTCACAACGGCCTGGGCCAGTGCCTGTCCCGCAAAACCTTGACTTATAACCCCAATGAGCACAAATATAGCTAGCCAGCGACGCCAAGAAGGTTGCACATAATTTTTTATCTTAAGCATAATAAACTATCCCTAGTATAACTCGACCAGCACCAATCACTCAATGACGCCCAAAAGAGCATTGACAATGGTTGGGATGTCCTTTGCAGTCGTAGCCTGGCCCATGCTTAAACGTAAACTAGCCCGAGCTTTAGTTTCGGACAATCCAATGGCAGCCAGGACATGCGATGGTGTTTCGTTGCTGGCGCTACAGGCTGAGCCGGCAGCAGCCAATACACCCTTCATTTCCAGTGCAACAAGAAGTCGTTCGTTATCTTGGCCAGGAAGCGTGATATGTATATTATTCGGCAGACGATGCTTTAGGGAGCCATTGATAATAGCTTGGGGAATCTGCTGCTGCAAAAGATTATAAAAATCGCGTTGCAGGCTTTGCAGTCGCTTAGCTTCCACATGACGTTTGGTTTGAACCAGCTCCAAGGCTTTAGCAAAGCCAATTGCTGCCGCTACATTCTCTGTGCCACTTCGCAGTCCATTCTCTTGCCCGCCCCCGAAAATAAGTGGTACAAGCTCCACACCGGCACGAATATAGAGCGCGCCAGATTGTTTGGGGCCATAAATCTTGCCGCCATTCAATGTCATCAAATCAACTCCCAAGCGGCTAACATGCAGGTCGAGATAGTTAGTTGCCTGGCAGGCATCAGTATGAATATACAGCGGCAGGGATTGTTTCTTGTCTTGACGTTCACGCCGAACTTCTTGGACCAGTCGAGCAACTTCTTTAATTGGCTCAATGGTACCAATTTCATTGTTGGCATACATGATGCTTACAAGTACCGTTTGTGGCGTGATCATTTTTTTTAGTTTTGAGATATCAATAAGACCATCGGGTTTTACTGGTGCCACGTGTCGTTTATGTTGTTCGGCTGGTTTTAGTACCGATTCGTGTTCAATTGCACTAACTATCATCTCGGCCTGCGGGAAGAGACGCATGACACCGGCAATAGCCAAGTTGTTGGCTTCAGTACCGCCAGCGGTAAAAATAATCTCTGCAGGTTTTGCTCCAAGAAGACGAGCTACTCGCGAGCGTGCCGCAGCGAGATCATTGGCAATTTGCTGCGCCGGCAGATACGTAGCGGATGGGTTATAAAACTGCTCACTAAAATATGGCCGCATAGCCTTTAGTACCGCTTGGTCGATAGGTGTAGCTGCCGCATAATCCAAATAGATCATATTTTTCATACTAGCAGATAGGGTTGGCCTGACTTTATATGAAGTTGTAAACTTCGGTGCGAATTCGCTGTAGATACAATTGAGCAGCTTGGTAGATTCGGTAAGCTTCTTCTTTTGAAGTAACTTGGTATGGCTGATTGTCCTGGGCCTTTAAAATCGCATTAGGGCGTACATCGTAGCGAGTTGTTCTAACATGCCGCTCTCCATTTTTATCAAGCCATTCCTCATGCCAAATCCAAGTGTGCTTATCTAAGCAGAAAAATTCACGGCGTCCGCCTTCTTTTACGGGACCAAAGAGTTGGCCGCCAATTTTAGCTTCATGCCTGATTAAATTGCGATACAGTTCCGCACGGCGTTGTTCGCGGGCTTTGGCTGTTACATTCTCAAATAATTTGCGTATCATTAGGCTGCCTCTATATAGCGACGAATTACGTCAATATCAGGGTCCGGCGGCATCATAGTTATAATTTCAGCACCATCAGAGACTGCAGTTTTACTGGCATCTGCCTCAGGTGAATCAACGGATTGCAATTCAGTAAGCATTTCTCGCACCTGGGCGCTTTGCTCCAGATTTTGGACAGCTCCAACAACATCATCAAATAGACGTTGACTAGCAACTTCTTGGGCTTCGTCGGGTGTCCCAAGATTATTAAACTGCTCTTCCCTGAATCCTAACACCTATGGTCTCCTATAGGTTAAATAACATTTTGGCGTTTTGCGTAGTGGTTGCAGCTAGTTCGTCAAAGTTTTCGCCACGCAATTTTGCCAGAAACTCCGCCGTAACACCCACATGTTTAGGCTCGCAGATTTTACCACGAAACGGTACAGGGGTCAAGTACGGCGCGTCAGTTTCTAAAACCAGTCGGTCAAGCGGTATCCTGCGGGCTGCTTCTAGTTGTCCTTCATCTTTAGTAAACGTCATAATGCCATTCAGACCAACATACAACCCACGTGACAAAGCTTGGGTAAGTTGAGATGTATGAGCCGAAAAGCTATGTACCACTCCTTTCAATCCAGAAAAGTTGTCAAACAAAGGCCAAAAATCATCAAACGCATCTCGAACGTGCAATATGACCGGCAAGTTGTAACGTTGTGCTAAATCTAGCTGAAACTCGAGCAGCTGCTTTTGCTTAGCCCTGGGAGAGTGATCGTAAAAATAGTCCAGTCCTGTTTCGCCGATTGCTACCACTTCAGGACTTTTGACTAAGTTCTCAAGGGTCGCTAGGGCAGCTCGGTTCTCGGCATAAACTATTCCTTCATGGGGGTGCAGTCCAATACTAGCCCAAGTGTTAGAATGAGTTTTTGCAAAACGAATAGCGGCTTCGCTATCTTCGAGCGTGCAGCCAACCAAGAGAAACCGTGTTATGTGCTCAGCTATAGCTGCCTCAAAGACGTCATCGGCATCTAGTGGATAATCAGCAAAATGAATGTGGCAATGCGTATCAAATAGTTCCATATGGGGTCTATTTTTTTACTGGCGTGTTTTCTTTGCGTGGAAACAACGTTCCTTCAACAGGGCGAACCACGCCCTCGTTAAAGGTCTGACGGATTTTTACGGCAGTTTGGGGCAAAAATGGCTCCAGCAAGTCAGCTATCTCCAGCAAGCAACTTGCCTGGTATGCCAACACTTCACGCAGATGATCTGTATCCTTTTGCTTGTGCAACTCCCATGGTTTTTCCTCGTCAATATATTGATTAAGCCCACGGACTTGTTCCCAGACTTCGTCAAGTGCACGATCAAACCGGCAATCTTCCAGTGCTTTGTTGTATTGTGCCATGTCGTGTTCGGAAGGAGGGATATTACCAATCAGCCCATTTTGATATTGCTTAATCATTGCCGTAGTGCGCTGGACAGCGTTGCCTAGTTCGTTAGCCAGCTCATTATTGTAAGCATCATGCAGCAGGGCCAAGCTAAACTCACCATCGTCGTAGCTTGGAATATGGCGCAGTAGATAGTAGCGGAAGGCTTCATTGCCATATTGTTTGACAACGTCTTGTGGCGCAACCGTGTTACCAAGGCTCTTACTCATTTTGGTGCCACCTTCAGCATTTATGAATCCATGCACATATAAAGTTTGAGGCAAAGGCAATTTAAGCCCAAGTAGTATACCGGGCCAGATAGCAGCATGGAAGCGTAAAATATCCTTACCTATAACTTGAATGTTGGCTGGCCAGAACTTTTTAAAATCACTATGTTCAGGGTAGCCGAGCACTGTAATATAGTTCATCAGAGCCTCGAACCATACGTACATCACCTGTGTAGTATCGCCCGGTACTGGAATGCCCCATGCAATTTTTTCCTTTGGGCGGCTGACACTAATATCCTCAAGGCCAGCATTTATGACAGATAAAATCTCACGTTTGCGAGTGGCTGGGATAATGCGAAATGCGCCACTATCTATAGCTTGTTTAATCTGCGGCGTGTACTGGCTAAGTTTAAAGAAATAGTTTTCTTCTTCGACTTTTTCATATGGTCGATTGTGGTTTGGGCAAACGCCCTTATTTTCTTTAACTGTCGCTTCTGTGAAGAAGGCCTCATCACCGGTACAATACCAGCCGGAGTATTTTCCTTTGTAGATATCTTTAGCTAATGCTTCCCAGATAAGCTGGGCGCGCTGTTCATGTCCCTGATCAGTTGTGCGAATAAAGCGGTCATTACTAATATTGAGCAGTTTGCACAGGTCACGGAAGTGCTGACTCACTTGATCGCTAAAGGCTTTAGGTGTAAGTTTTTGCTCGGCCGCTTTTTCAGCAATTTTACCGCCATGCTCATCTGTACCCGTACTGAAAAGAACCGGTTTACCTTCAGCGCGTGCGTACCGTGCCAGAACGTCCGCAATAACAAATTCAAAGGCATGCCCAAGATGAGGCTCACCATTTACATAGGGAATAGACGTGGTTACATAATAATTCATCTCGCTCCTTCATATCACACCGGCCTGTTTCTAGCAGAGCCAGAACTCTGCCGGTGTTCTTGGCACTCTGCTATGTCAGAGACTGCGGTACTCATTCACCGTACCTATTTGTACGATTCATTCTGTTCCTCGCCTCTTCCTTGCATTGTGCACAAGTATGAAGAACCGATGTACTGGTCTATTGTATCAGTTTATAGCAGTGATACTTGCTGGTTGTCTGACTTTTCTGGCGTTGAATTAACGCCCGAATTAGGTATAGAAATGTTAAGCTTATCAGCTAGCCTGTCAATAAATACCATTTGTGCCTTCAATAGTTTTGTTTTGGCAGTGGCCAAATCAAACCATTCAGCTCGATCGTTTTCTAAAAACTCCTGTGTTTTGCCAGACCGAGGTGGCCACTCCATGGTAAAAGTTGATTCAAACTTAAGATGTTCTAAATGTACATCGCCTTGAACCGCCCAAATGTAATTGGTTTTACTACTACTTTTGGCTGTACCCAGATTAAGAAGTTTACCTGTAGGTGGTCTTATGCCTAATTCTTCTTCAAATTCTCGCTTAGCTGCAGCTAGATGGTCTTCGTCATTATTATGCTCGCCTTTTGGGATGGACCATACATCTTTTTTTTCCCAAAATGGTCCAGCTAGATGGACCAGCAAAACCTCAATGCTGTTACCTCTTTTTCTATAAACCAATATCCCGGCGCTTTGTTTCATAAGATTTAAGCTATCCCTTTTACAATAATGGTGGGCTCTACAGGGCTCGAACCTGTGACCTCAGCAATGTGAATGCTGCGCTCTAGCCAACTGAGCTAAGAACCCAATGTAGCTCGATTATACCTCAAGCACAGCCTGGACTTGACGCTAAAGTTGGTTGCTGTCAAGATAAACATAAGCAATTAAGAAAGGTCAAATAATGCCTCCACAAAATCAGACGTTAAATCCTCAGCCACCAAACTCGCCGACACCGGCTGACAACCAGCCAATGACACCAGGTCCAACGCAGACACCTCAACAGCCTAACGTACCTACGCCGCCGACTGGTCCAGTCGTTCCTGAACAAGGCGGTAAGAAAAGTAAACGACTTTTGCTATGGATTGCAACGATAGTTATCGTGCTCGCAGGAGCAGCAGCTTATTGGTTTTTGGTAAAGTCTTAAATCTCAAACAAATCCTCGACGCGAACGCCAGTTAGTCAATAAATTCGGCGAATCATATTGATAACTGATCTGCTTGAGTGCAGTGCAAGGAGAATTTGAGGAGCAAAGTGAGCTGTATTGAAATACAGTGAGCGCGCGCCGGAAAATTCGACACAGCAATGTGCCAAGAGCCGGCAGAGTTGCCAGCTCTGCCGGCAATCAGGACGGCGACAGATTAGCTAATCAATAAATTCTTTGCAGAATCGCTCAAAAACAGCATTCGTCCAGCCAAAGCCGGTCTGCGAAGGATAAAGCCCTTTAGCCGGCGGATCTAGCGGATTCACCACATTGTATTTTTCCAAAAAAACACCGTGGACTTTAAACCAATCCAGGTTGGTGTGGAGCCACTTTTCGGCAATACGCTTTGCGTCATGATTGTAGCCATAGCGCTGTAGTCCCTTAACTACCAAAAAATGCAGCGGCGCCCAGCCATTTGGGTAGGCCCACTGGGTCGGCACGGCGCCGGGTACAAATTTACTGAACACTGGCGTATCGGTCGTAGCCAGACCACCTTTGTTTTCAAAGCGTTTCAGCATTTTGACCATCTGGGCGGCTTGATTACTGTCTACCATACCGGCCCACATTGGATAAAACCCGGCTAGAGAGTTCACGCTGCCGCGTTTACGCTTTGCAAAATTATAATCATAGTACCAACTGCGCACACTGCTCCACATAAGGTCTTGCATAACCATTTTGCGATGTTCTGCTGCTTCCTTCCATTTCTGGACAGAAGCTTCATCTTTAACATGCTCATAGTAGCGGACAAAGTCCGTCTCGTATTTATAAAGTAAGGCATTTAGATCAACTGCTACATAGTCTAAACACTTGCGGTTAAAGCGTGAGGTCATATCCCAACCGCTTTCCGTTTCGGCCAAATCATGAATATAGTTAAAGTCATAGAAGCGTGACAAGCCCTGGTAAACTTGCCTGGCGTTAGGTTTATTAACCCCCATCCAAACCGTCTGATATTCGGCTTCTGCTACGCTTATAGCTTCACTAAGCCATTTGTCGTCGAGTTTATAGGCATCGAATACATCCCATATGAAACTAGTTAGGAATGGTGGCTGTGAATGCCCCGTTAAATAAGTACGCGAAGCATTGGGAATAGTTTTAAAACGCCTAAAAAGCACCAGAAGATTTTCAATAATACCTATTATCAACTCCTTGTGTTCCTCGTCGAACATACCCTGGACCATAAAATAGCTATCCCAGTAATAGAGCTCGTTAAAATCAAATTCATGACCTTCTTCATAAGCGGGTACTAGATAAGGCTTTGGCAAGCCAACTAGCGTTTCATCATCTTTAGGGTGATAACGAATTAATTTTTCCCAATAGCCATGAATGTAATCGCGCGCCGGTTGAACATCCCTAGCAGTCAGCTCACCATGCGAACGAAACAGCCCTTTTACAAGTTGAAAGGTTTTATTTAGCATCTCTTCTCAGCCTAGGTCATCATAAGCTAGCGGTCAACCCACAAAGATTTGAAGCTGAATATACTATTATTCCTGGACTTAACTACAGGCTAGGTGGTTGATCTTCTAAAACCGGGGCGCCGGCATAAAGTGCTCGATAACTTGCTTCAGCATCTGGGCTTAGCCTGTGAAAAACTAAATCACTTATGTTTTTTACATGATTGGGGGGTACTGGTAATTCACCGAGTTTCATATCACCCGTAACATCAGAGACTAGCCTAGCCCCCCGTTGTTCTAAAACTGGACGCCAACTACTGTTCGTAGCCGCAATTGGATCTCTGACCTGGTCTCCACTGCTCGACCCCGCTTCGATCGGGGGGGCAAATCTACCAACAATCTCGCCAAATGTAGCCATTTTTTTATCCTTCACGACCATTTTCCACCCACATCACACAAATTACAATTATTTATGCACATTTACAACAAAATATATCGTCTATAGTATTTACTGCACTACTATTGTGCCAGTATCGCTCGGGTTGAGATGGTTGTGGTAACCAAATGTACCGGTTTTGGTCACTGTAAATGTAACAGTTTGGCCAGAGCTAACAGTTCCGACATTCAGGTCTAGGTCACTGGTATGTGCCGGGTGTGGATCAGAATCAAGTTGCATTGTACTTGATGAATCGTTTTTAATCGCAACCGTATCGCCAGATTTTACAGTTACAGTACTGGGGCTAAAGCCATTATTGGTATACGTAATCGTGGCTGCTGCTGTCTGGTTACTATTTGTGTTGGGAGTTGAGTTTGAAGTTGCAGATGGTGTGCTTGTTGAAGATTTATTATCGGACTTGTTTGAAAGCATGATTGCACCACCAATACCCAAAACAGCTAAAACGATAACTATAATAATCACTACTGTCTTATTCACGTCTTTGCTCCTTAATTACTTTACAATTCTACACTGAATCAAGACCAAACAAAAAAGACCTTACCCTCATATTTGAGGGAATAAGAAGATGAAGATATTTACTTTGGGATGATTACTTAGAGTTCAACAGGGAGAAAGAACGGCGAGTAAAGTTATTTATTGTGGTGTTTGCGTTTTACCGGGTTAAGTTCTTGCTTGCGCAGCCTTAATGATTTAGGCGTAACTTCCAATAATTCATCGTCCTCGATAAAGTCTATGCACTCTTCTAGACTGAAGATAGTTGGTGGTGTTAATTGGACTACGCCGTCGCTGGATGAGCTGCGCATATTGGTCAAATGCTTGGCTTTGCAAACATTCATTTCCATGTCATCCTGACGTTTGTTGATGCCAACGATTTGGCCAGCGTAAACATTCTCGCCGGGGCCAATCAGAGTTTCACCTCGCTCTTCAACCATTTGCAGAGCGTAAGGCGTCGTCACACCGGTTTCAAAAGCTATGATGACCCCATTGCGAAGCTGTTGGAGCACAGCACCAAGCGGTTCGTAACCCATCATCAGTGAGTTCATGATAACGGTGCCTTTAGTGTTGGTCATTAAGATGTTGCGCAAACCAAGTAAAGCCCTGGTTGGCATTTTATAAACTAGTTTTGTCATTCCTTTAGAATTGGCAAATTGCTCTTTTAAAACGGCCCGCCGGGTGCCGAGCTCCATCTGGATTGCACCGACATGTTCGGCAGGCACTTCTATCATAAGTTCCTCAATGGGTTCTAATTTCTGGCCTTTTTCTTCTTTCAAAACGACCTGGGGACGTCCGACTTCAAACTCATAACCTTCGCGGCGCATAGTTTCGATTAACACGCTCAGATGCAGTTCGCCCCGACCAGACACCACAAAGCCAATGTCATTATTTTCGACGCGCAAACCGACATTGGATTCCAATTCCTTATGCAAGCGTTCTCCAATTTGGCGGCTGGTAGTGAATTCGCCCTCTTTGCCTTTGAAAGGAGAAGTATTGGGGCCAAGATAAATCTTAAGGGTAGGTGCCTCGACCTCTAGCACTGGTAATGCTTCTGGGTTGTTGGCGTCAGCAATGGTCTCGCCGATCTGGGCATCACTAACGCCCGTCAACTGAATAATGTCACCAGCTACACCCTCTGCTACTTCAAACTTGGAGGTTCCCTGGCTCATGAATATGCTGTCAATCTTAGTGTTTGCACGGCTGCCGTCTTTTTTGCATAGAACGGCAGTATCGCCTGGTTTAACATGGCCGCGGGAAACCCTGCCAACCGCATATTTACCCTTGAAACTATCCCAAGCCAAAGCCGTTACCAACATCTGGAAGGGCTTGTCGCGCTGCACTTTAGGCGCTGGAATGTGGTCTTTAATAGCCTCAAATATTACGCTCAAATCAGCAACGTCTGTCTCTGGATTAGACGGTACGGCCTGCCAGGCTTTGCCGGCGCGGCCAATCGAGTAATAAGTTGGGTAATGCAGTTGGTCTTCATGTACGGCTAGTTCTAGAAACAGGTCAGCAATTTCGTCTTCAACTTCATTAATCCTAGAGGCCGGTTTGTCAATTTTGTTGATTATAACAATCGGTTTAAGCTCATAGGCCAAGGCTTTGCTCAGCACAAACTTGGTTTGGGGCATCGGGCCTTCCTGGGCGTCAACTATCAAAATACAGCCATCGGCCATGTTCAAAGTCCGTTCGACTTCACCTGAGAAGTCGGCGTGACCCGGAGTATCAATAATGTTGATGCGAAAATCGCCGTACTGGGCAGCTGTAACTTTGGCGGTGATAGTAATGCCGCGCTCGCGCTCCTGGGCACCACTGTCCATAATCAGTTCCTGGCTCATTTCGGCCTGGTTGTCGCGAAAAGTTTTAGACTGCTTTAATAGCCCGTCAACCAAGGTTGTCTTACCATGATCGACGTGGGCGATTATGGCGATATTTCTAATCTTGTTAGGGTCTTGTTTCATTGGTTATGAAGCTACAAAAGTTAGGGCATATCCGATCTGGCCGGCTCTGCCAGCTCGACCGATGCGGTGCACGTAATCTTCATAGGTTTGGGGCAATGAGTAGTTAATAATATGCGTAATATCAGCTATATCAATCCCTCGTGCGGCTACGTCAGTCGCCACTAAAATGCTGACTTCATCATTTTTAAAACTGTTGAGTGCTCTTTGGCGCTGGCCTTGGCTTTTACCGCCATGTATGGCACTGGCCTTAAAGCCGCGCGCCTGTAGTTCCTTACTCAAGCGCTCCACGCTGCGTCTTGTTTCTTCAAAGACTAAAACTTTCTCAACCTCACCTTTTATAAGAATGTCGTGCAACTTATCTATTTTTTGGCCGGTAGAACTGTAGGCTACCACGTCTTGGTGGACACTTTCGCTTGTCTCGCCGCTTTTGATAGAAATGGTTACAGGATCGCTCGAAAAAGTTTGAATAAGATCACTGACTCGCCTATCCAAAGTGGCTGAAAAAAAATATGACTGGCGCGGCTCGCTCAGTTTGCTAAGAATAACCCGGACATCATGGACAAATCCCATATCCAGCATGCGGTCGACCTCATCAAGCACAACAACGTTAAATGACGCCAGCTGCAGGCTACGGCGTTCAATATGGTCCTTTATTCTGCCTGGGGTTCCAACCACGATGCGCGGATTTATGCGCAGGTCACGCAGCTGCGGGTTCATCGGACTGCCGCCAATCAGGGTAGCAGTGTTTATTCCGCTGCGGGCAGCCATCCAACGGA
Organism: uncultured Candidatus Saccharibacteria bacterium; assembly: GCA_964584265.1. Taxonomy (GTDB): domain Bacteria; phylum Patescibacteriota; class Saccharimonadia; order Saccharimonadales; family CAYVSP01; genus CAYVSP01. The sequence continues at coordinate 85,501 of CAZOZI010000002.1, forward strand.
ATTCTTCCTGGATTTGCTGGGCAAGCTCCCGAGTTGGCGCAATAATCAGAGCTTTGGCACTTCTTTGTTCCATAAGCTGGTTAATAATCGGTATGGCAAAAGCAGCTGTTTTGCCAGTTCCGGTATCTGCAATGCCAATAATGTCTTTGCCGTTTAGAGCCAGCGCTATGGTCTGGTCCTGTATAGGCGTAGGAGTTCTATAGCCTTTATTGCTTAGGTTTTGCTTCAGCAGTTGGGCAATCCGGAAATTGCTGAACATATTAGTTGGGTTGTAGCTGTCAGCTTCCTTAGGACTGGCAGCCCGCACAAAACGAGCCGGGTCAATATACTGGCCGCGGCGACGCCCGCTGTTATTTCGGGTTTGATTATTGGTTCGAGCGCGATACTTAATAGAAGATGAGCGATACGAATAAGACATTAAAAAAAGAATCCTTTTGGTTTAAATAGTTACTACTTGTCGGTAATGAAATCGAGTAAGTAAACTATAAAACCCGGATTCATTGAAACAATCCATATACATTAGCATGTTACTAATTATATGTCAACGATGTAGAACAGATATTTCTTTGTGTCTTGTTAGAAGAAAATTTAGCGGCAGGCGGGCCAACTCCTAATATTTGATGGGCCTAAACCCCAGGATGATCCGTCAAATACATCTGTGTGTATTACTGCAAGATCTCCATAGTCTGTCCGAATGTCAAGCCCAGTAAGAGTCAAGCTGCCAATTGTGCCATATAGGTAACCATTACCGCTAATACTCGGCCCTACAACATGAGCACCTAAACTAACTCGTTGAATTTCAGCTTGATAACGAGGTCCCATAATTGCACCTTTTGGTTTTTGAAATAAAAATCTGACATTTTCATATATGCCTTGTATTGTATTATGACAAGCCCATACTTTAGTCTTATTATTGCCTTGCCCAAGGTAAGCGTAGTTACTATATGTATCGTTTGTAAATGTAGCATTCATCTCCGCTGCAAACGTATACCATGTTTGAGTCCCAATAATGCCATCAACAGCTATATTATTAGCTTTTTGCCATTCTATAGTGGCGTTTTTAGTGCCTGAATCAAAGTAACCATTTTGAGAAACAAACTGACCGGCTTTATGCATCAAGAAATATTGGGCTACCTTCACGCAACCAGTATTATTTGGCTTACTATCACTTATAGTAGCCGGAATACCACCAAAACCATAACAGGCATTGGCAGTAAGCAAATATTCCCATGGTGAAGTGGCAAAGCTGCGGTACAGGAAGATTCCTCCGCCAACGGCTCCAAATATAAGCACAAAGGCTACTAGTTGTTTAAGTTTAGTGTTAGGAATTAATGCCTTAGTAATACGCTTCAGTTTACTTTGCTTTTTACTATTTTTCCTTTTTGCTGGCATTTTCTGATCTTTTTGATTTTAGTTCTTCTTATGGTTCAAACAACTGGATAGATAGAACAAATTATCTAGCCTGGGAGATATATACAAAGTAATTGTTTAACGGCAGGTAGTCCAGTATCTTACTTCATTTGTAGCAAAATTAATTTTTTCTCTACCATCAGCACCTTTGAAATTCGAACCATAACCCTCAACAGTAATCCAATCGCCTTGTAGAATCGAAAGGCTCCCCTCCAAGCTACCCGCTGTGCCATAGTAATATGTGTTGCTAGACTTATTATCCTTTTGAGTGCGGTTATTTTCTATCCAGTATCCATAACGTGGCCCAAGCGATGCACCGGCGGCTTTGATGAATTGCAACTTGAAATTATATACACCGCCGAAAGCTGATGTATAGTTTTGGCAGCCCCACATCCTAACTTGATTCTCGAACTGGCCAAGATAGCTATAGCCAGGAGGAACATAGTAGTTAGTTGGGGCATTCACCGCTGCCGCCATAGTAAGCCAGGTCATTGGTCCTACAACGCCATCAGCAGTAAGGTTAGCCCCCCTCTGCCAAGCTCGTATGTTTTGATCTAGCGAAATATTGTAATCTTGGTGTTCGGCCCAATATAAACCAGCATACTTACCTAAAAACTTGTCCACAGCTTTGGTGCAACTACTCCAGTTATTATATGCTGTCCCGGCTGGGGGCGCAGAAAGCTTAGCAGGTTGTCCACCGTAGTTTGGGCAGGATGAGGCTTGTAAGAAGTACTCCCAGGGTGTTAAGGCAAAACTTCTATATAGGAAGTAGCCGCCTCCTACAGCCCCAAAGACTAGGATAAAGGTTACTAGTTGTTTGAGTTTGGTATTAGGAACTAAGGCTTTAGCGAAACGTTTTAGTTTGCTTTGTTTCTTACGGGCTGGCATTTTTGTTTATCCTTTGTGGTAACTATTAAGGATAAGTGTAGGTGCAGTTAGTTAAAAATACAAATTAGTTATCCACAGTCAAACTAACGCAAGTGTTAGCCGCCCTCTTAGCTGCCGAAGATTTTGTGCCAGAGCCTAACTAATAATTTTCCGTTTCTCTTCGCCTCTGCTTGGTTTCTCTGCGCCCTTGCAAGCCTAATTTCACCGAGTTGAATTTCACGTTCTCTACTTATCTCAGAATACCATACTTGGTAGTCTTCATAGGCTTGCTTCGGAAATAACGCAACAGAAACTGCATTTGGATTCCCACTGCATCTTACAGTTTTATCATCTGCCACCTCAACTATGCAACCGTCAGCAAAATAGATATACCATTCCTCACCAAATTTTTCAGATAATTGCCTTGGTAATTCCGCTGGAGAACCAAATGTTACACCAAAAGACCCTAGATAATATCCATCCCCTAAATCCATATCCCTTTCAGGATTATTTACTATCGGACAAGACGCTACATCGAAGTCATCCCTAAGTACTCGATGGATATTATGCCAATCTTTATTTACCTCTATTATTCCTGCACCTTCCACATATTCCATGATAATAGTGTAAATTTATTAACCATACTTGCAAGCATGAGCATTTACAGATTAGGAACAAACAAAAAAGCACTATCTAAATTAGATAATGCTCATTTGGTGGAGCACCTCGAAAAAAGTTCACCCCTCATTATTGAGGAAATACGTAGATGTAGGTATTTACTCTGAGATTATTATATAGAACACAAACGAAAGAAAGAACGGCGGCAAAAGATAGCTGTCCCCTAAGGGTATAATTTACAGTAACGGATTAAACTAGCGGCATTGTGCCAGGTTAGATACGTTCCAGTATTCAATCGTATGACCTCCGCTTGCATTGGCAGAATCAGGAAAGATGCTATCTCCATTAGGCATGTTCAAACTACCACTCCAAGCTGCCGTAGTGCCACCAAAATAGGTATTAAACCAGCCAGAGTTGTATATTTCACTGCCCCCACCACCAATGCTTTTTCTATATATTTTTACAAACAAAGGTGGACCTAACGTTGCACCTTGTGGCTTCATAAAGCGCAAGTTAACATTATATGTTCCTCCGTAAGCGGTGGTATACGTCTGGCAGCCCCATTCCACTACTCCATTTCCAAACGTGCTTAGATACGAATAGTTTCCAGCAGGAGCGCTTGAGCCAACGCTTTGAGCATTTAGTGCGACCTGAAGTGTATACCATGTTTGCGGACCCACCGCACCATCAGGAGTTATGTTATTGGCTTTTTGCCATTGGACGACAGCGGCTCTTGTGTATGGGCCAAAGCCCACTTCGTTGCTTGTCCCTAGTCCTGCTCGTTCCCATAACACGACATGCAGGGTGACCATACAACCATCTGGTCCATGACCTTGGGTATATAGGCCTGGTACGCCATTGATATTTGGGCAATTATACGCTCTCAACGTATACTCCCACGGTGAATAAGCAAAGCTTCTGTAGAGGAAGTAACCGCCCCCAACAGCTCCGAAGACGAGGATAAAGGCTAGGAGTTGTTTGAGTTTGGTGTTTGGAACAAGGGCTCTTCCAAAACGCTTCAGTTTGCTTTGTTTCTTTTTGACTGGCATGTTAATAAACCTTGTTTGATTTTAGTTGTTCTTATGGTTCAGTATAGGAAGTTTTTTATAAGATATCAAATAGTTATCCACAGCTAAGTTATTTGGGTTATTGCTTTAATATCTTAAGTCAAACGTCAGGTGTGTAATCACGGCTCTCACGTTTACCATTTTCGTCGACATAGGTTGCTTTTAGATCTTTTAGATCTGGGTATTCGTGAGGGTAATCAAGATACCAGTAGGGTCGATTCCTCTGGTCACGGTACTCGGCTTGGCCGTAAGCGACCATATAGTTGGTATATACACGGGGTGCGCCTATTACGTCTAATACTTTCTGGTATGGCTCAACTACTTGATCCTCTACTCGCCACTGCAAAGTGTCAAGATTATAAATAAGATAAAACAGCGAATCAATCGCAAACATAAACACCGAAATTATAATAATTGAGATTAGCCCTCCGGTATTAAGTAGGAGTAACGACAAAATCACCACTGTGCCAAGTGTTCCAGAAATAAACCATTCCAATCCGGATAGTCTACTGCCAATTAAACCAACTTGGGTGCTACGGGCATTGATAAGGCCGGATAAGCCAAACAGCATATTGCTGTAGGCGGCTGCGCCCTCTGGACTTTTCTTGTCGCAGTCATTAATTGCTTTTACTAGATTTTCAAAAGCGTAATTTGTCTTGTAGTAATACGCAACATGGTGGATTTGAGTTGCTTGTATATATGACTCGATTGCATTGTTCATGTGCTTGACATACTTTTTGTCTTCGAGCGGAAGAGTGAGGTAGTAGAAGTTCAATAATGCTGAGCGTTCATTATTCGCCTGTGATCGAATATTTACCATCCGTGTTTGCCTGTGAGCTAAAACATACGCATTGAAAGTTCCGAAGAGGAATGTAGACATGCCTATTAATGCAATTGCCGATGAGTTCTTAGCGTGAAAATTTATTAAGCCAAACAGCGTAACAATAAAAATGATTGCTGCATAACGCAGTGGCCGATTGTGAATATAACGGCTGTTCATTAACGATATTTTAGCATAAGCTGAACGCTATAATTTTTGTTGTATGTCATCAATCCTTTTGTTTATAAAGGGCGAGAAATACCCCTCGTAAACTTTTTGTAAATTAACCGACAACCAATCTATGCCTGTTATCCGCCGCCGACAGTTTTCAGAACCACAATTACATGCCCATTTTGATACCCATTGATTGTCATTTTCCCACATGCAATAATCTGGATTAATTTCTTCGCCAGGATAAATATTTCTTCTGGCCACAAAAGTAACTTCATCACTCATCCATATATTGGGCTCACAAGAATGGTTAGTGTATATAGCTACATCCCTAGGGGTGTTAATCTTGGTAGCAATATACAGATCTTCATCTATAGGCACAGCGCTATCTTTAATAGTTCGCCCGGCAATAATATCTTTTCGTTTGAAAACGTTCCCGCCCCATATGAGTAGAGTTTCGTCACACTTAATTAATTCAGTTGCAAACATACCCATACCGCTTATAGATGATGGTTTAATCTCTATCCTGGGATCTATCCAGGATCTTGGTATGTAGCCAAGACATTGTTTATTCATACGATTGATATTAACAAACAAAAAAGCACTAGAAAATGATTCTAATGCTCATTTGCCAAGCGCACCTCGAAAAAAGTTCACCCCTCATAATTGAAGAAATAAGAAGATGGCGGTATTTACTCTGGGATGATTACATTGAATTCAAAAGAGAGTAAGAACGGCGAAAGAAGTTAGTAGTCCCCCTAGCGGTATGCACCCTGAATTGATTGCATAAATAGATAAAAGATGTTACTATAAATATACAATGGGTTTGTTCGAGGAACTAAGCAATATCACGCGCAATGAAGCCAAAGCTGGTGTAGCTCAATTTATTAATAAAACTGAACAAGAAGATGGTGTAGACGGAACACTGCGAGCACAGGAAATACCAGGCTTACGCTTTCTTGTTGAAGAAGGTCTAACACAGTTAAATAATATGGAACAACTTTCAGAACGTGACATATATGTAATTGATGCTACGATGGCAATGTTTGTTGGACCTTTGACCGAAGTTGCCATAATTCGTAAGTTTAAAGAATAGAACCAAACAAAAAAGACCTTTCAAATACTGAAAAGTCTCTTATGGTGGAGCTGCCGGGTACTACCCCCGGGTCCGCTAGTTTATCTGGTTAGTCTTCTACAGGCATAGGTCATTTGATTACTGCAAGACATAGAAATGACCAAAAAGTCTTACAGGTTGATTCAATTGTCTTAACCAAATGTCGAATCAAACATTTGATGCATCCAGATTATATGACACGCACTGGCAATATCTGGCGTCAGGCTAGGCGCGGTTAAAGCTAATTAAGCCTTAACAAAAGATGGAGCTAGCGGAGAGATAGAAGCAACAAAGTTGTCTACCTTACCTTGAATGCTAGCTACAAATTCGCGAATTCGTGATTTTGCACTTATTCGTGGTTGCCATATGACGCTTAGCAAGCGACCTGCTGATCTAACCGATAAAGTCCAACGTCAAGCTTAAAATTCAGCCCCGTAACAGATATTATACACTTTTAATATGCTTATGTCTAGTGTCCGCTTGCGGGTGCCTCTTGAGAGCCCCAATCTTGGTGTAGTAAATGTTTTGGTGGACGATAAATCGTCAGGAATAGAATACCCCCAAACAACACCGTGATACCGCCAGCTAGAACCGGTACGCCCACTCCTATCTCTGCTAGATAACCACTTAGAGCCGCGGGAATAAATTGTGCCAAGGACTGAACGGACGCGTTGATGCCAAGAACTTCACCCTGTATATGTTGGTCTGCCGAGATGCTGACTAGCGCTGTAAGGTTGGCAATTGAGTTACCTAGGAAAAATGCAAATATTGGTGTAATCCACAACAAGTCAGTCGTGTTTGAAGCCATTAAGAACATAAAGAGTGTTAAGCCAGAACCGATCAGACTAAATCGTACCACCTGATATGGCTTAAGCCGCTTGGCTAATAGTGGTGTAAAAATGGCTTGCGTAATAGCGATCCAAATACCAATGTACGCAAAGAAGTCACCGATATTGTTCTGAGTAAAGTGCAGTTTTTGTATAAGTAGCACCTGGAAAAAAGTTTGGAAAAATGCAAAACCGCCCCAAAATAAGAAAACAGATGGGAAAACTACCCTAAGACCCGGATACGACATGGCAGTTACAATGTTATGAAGTGATTTTGTAAGTTTGACTTTGACATGTCTTAGCATTTTATGTGTCTCTGGCAACAAGAAAAGTACTAGCAGCAAGTTAACGGTACTTAGCGCAGCCGTAAACCAAAACGGTGTAGCCGGATTAAACCAGTATGGAGTATGCACTAATCCAAAAAAACTTATGCCGGGGCTGCCTAATTTAGCACCTAAATAAGGACCTAGAACAAAGCCAAAGCCAAAAGCCGCCCCAATAAGGGCAAAGCGTTTAGCTCGATCTCTGACCGGTGTTACATCAGCTATTACCGCTTGAGCAACACTAAGATTGCCGCCAGTAATACCGTCCAGACCACGGCTAAAAAACAATAGCGGTAGGCTGCGCGTAATGATTCCAATAGCAAATAAGACATAGCCGACAGCAGTACCGAAGATACTAAAACCAAGTACCGGTTTGCGCCCATAGCGGTCTGATAATTGCCCCAAAATAGGAGTAGCTAGAAATTGCATAAACGGATAGATAGCCAACAGCCAGCCAAGCAAGATAAGGCCACCCTTAAATGTCCAACCAGCCGGAAGCAGATAATAGGCTGAATGTGGATTAGCCAGTAATTGTGGAATAATCGGAATAAGAATACCGACGCCGAGCACGTCTAGAAATATGGTCAGTAAAACAATTGGCAGCGCTTTATGTTCAAACCTTGAAGAAGCTTTTGTCATTCAGCTGATTCCCTTATTAGACATTAAATGGGTGGTCGCACGCACCGGGTCTATCGGGTCTACAGACTTCTTGATGCATGAGACTAAGCACTTCGAGCAACTGCTGTTGCTGCTTATCGCTTAGTTTAGCAAACATCGGCGCGTGGTAGCTATTGAGTACCTGCAAGGCTTCATCGGTCATGCGCTCGCCCTTGGCGGTCGGCACCGTAATGTGTTCCCGGCGATTACGTTCACTGATACGGGTTGTCAGCATGCCTTGATCGTGAAGCAACTTAATTTGCCGGCTAATGCTCGCCTCGGTTTGGCCAAGCGCTTCAGCTATGTGCCGCTGCTGAACGCTTGGGTTATTATGCAACACCATTAATATTTTAAACTGAGAAAAGCCTATGCCGAGCTGTTCCTGCAGCGCTTGATCAGATTGTTTGGCTAATACGCCAGACAAATGTTGAAGCAGGTAGCCGATGTTGTTTGTTGGTCCCATGAGCTTAAAGCCTTGAAAATATATTAACTAACTGATTGTAGCGTATGCATACTTAACACGTCAAGTATTGTTTGTACGGAGCAGGGAAGTTATAAAATTTTGGCTTTGACACTGGCTACATAAAGTCTGTTCCAGTCCCTTAAAGACAATGCTTGGGGACGCAACTCAGAAGCAATTTGAGCCTCGTCCAGAACCACTTGTATCTGAGCCTTTTCCATTCTTAGACCGCCTGCTAAAGAGTTAATCAGCGTTTTGCGCCGGGCGGCAAAGCCAGCTTTTACTAGCTTAAAGAAGGCTTTTGTCCCAGTATCCGACAGTAGTAGTTCTGATCGGCTCTTGAGAATCAAAATCTGTGAATCAACTTTTGGTGGCGGCGTAAAAAACTTGGCTGGTACCACAGCTCCCAAGCTTACATGCCAGTAAAACTGAGCACTTACACTCAGTAAAGACATGCCGCCGGGACGCGCTGCAACCCGCTCGGCGACTTCTTTTTGGACCAATAAAACAATCCGACTGGCTGGATTTGATGAGTCCGATAGCATTCTGAGTAGATTACCAGTCAAGTAATACGGAATATTGGCTACGACTTTGTAATCAGGCGGTAACGATGTAAGGTCAAAGCGCAAAATATCACTCTCAATTACTTGCAAATTGGGAATTTTTTGGCTAGCAAGCTTGCGAGCAAAAGAGTTATCTAGCTCAACCGCAATTACACAGCCAGCTACCGCACACAACTTATGAGTAAGACTGCCGGTACCTGGGCCAATCTCAAGTACTGTGTCATCTTGCGTTAAATCAGCCGCCTCGATAATACCGTCCAGCGCCGCTTCGTCAGTCAGCCAATGTTGGCCAAGGGACTTTTTTGCGGGCGGCAAACTGTTCATAAATCCAAGAGCTTTAGGCCAGTTTGATCATCATAGGAGCGTGATAGACCATCTTTGTACCAACGATGCAGTAACACCTCACAGGTAGCCGCAACTTCCAGTTCTTTCAGATGGCCACCAAAAGCTTGCATATCAGCTTTAGAAAAAGTGCCATGTATATGAAGAATTGGCTCGTCGTTTTCCCATGCTACATTTCCCTGCAAGCTTAAAATCTCCAATGGCCCTTCTAATTTTTCCCAAATGTATTGTTTTTTGTCTAGTTCATAAAAGCCTGTTTCTGCCCACATAGCTGCCCCAATAGAATTAAGCCATGCGCTTGTTACCTGCTGCTGCTTAACAAATTCGGTGAGTTGTTCTATGAGCAGCTCGCCTTTTTCAAGCCTTACCAACCAGTTGTAGCCATCAAATTTAAAAGTCATACTCTGATTTTACCAATACCCATGGGATTGCCAATAGGCATATGCTCCGCCCCAGCCGCCAAATTTGCTAGCATAGCCGCTAAAATGTCTCAGTTGGCAAACCGGATCAACATCCCAATTAGGACAGGCGTTTATGAGAACACTGCCGGGGCAGCGTTGTCCCAGACCCAAACAACCACTGCCATTGCGCGCACCTGCGTGCCAGTTGGACTCACGACTAATAATATAGTTAACGTAACTGTAATCGCCTTGAGATATCCCAGCGGCCGCCATAATACCAGTTTTGTCGTTTGGTATGTCTACAAATGAACCTTCAGCAACAATTTGTGTGACCGCTTCCTGAACGGTAACTTCTTGGATGATTTGACGTTGTCCGTCTGGATTATTAATGAAAGTAACGAGCTTCTTGCCCGGCGACCCGGCTTGGCGTACGACCCTCGTTCCGTAAGACAACGAGTTATCTTTAATAGTTTTAACAGGTGTTGGAATAGCTTGTTCCTCCGTTAAAAGCTGTGTGCCCTTTCGCAAAATAAAGACCTGTTGGTTAGCTGTAATAGTTGACGCAACAGCCGGCTGCACCGTATCCCCGCCCTCCAGCTTAATGTTCTTTTCCTTTAATAGATCGCCAACCGTGCCGGTTTGTGTCCGAACCTGGGCAGGCGTTCCGTATATATTAAGAGTAAGTGGAGTGGCCCGTCTTATGGAAACCTTAGCCGTAATACCGTCTTTAATAAAATCATCAGCCGGTGCCACACTAACTCTATCCTCTGGATATAGCGTAACGCCAGCTTGCTCAGCGATAGTACGTGGCGTGGTGGCCGCTGTTAATGAAAACATTTGATGTTTGCCTTCAACAATAGTGATCGGCCTGGCTCGGTAGACATTGATCTTAAAGTTGTCCTCGGGAATAATCGTACTGGCTGAAGGTTCAACAACGTCGCCTTCATTCACCACAATGCCAAGCCGCTGTAAAAGCTCGCCGACTGTCTTTGCCCTAGTGGGAATAGTTTCTGTTTTCTTGTCGTGCGACAGAATTACAATATGAGCATCACTGGGTTCAACGGTGTGCCCGTTAAAAGCCACAAAAGCAAAAGCCGTCAAAAAAAATAAGCAAAGGAAAGTTATAACAGGAACAACAAAAGGATGCTTTCTTAACTGCAACCAGCGATGATGCCTGGCCCTTAACTTGGCCAGACGTTTAGTTTTATGAATAAACCTAATGCGCTTAGGCACGCTCCTCTACCTTTCCCTCAAGCTGAACCCTCTAAAAAATATCAACATTCGCAACTTAAAAACCAGCGTCCAGTGTAACAAATTTCAGGGGTAAAAGCTATTAACTATAGCTTTTCTAGTGGTGCAAATGCAGCATTGAGCTTTTTAGTGCCCTTGCCCTTGAAATAGATAGTTATATTCTCACCTTCAACTTCTACAACCCGACCAGCCCCAAATAGTTTGTGGCGAACTTGATCGCCTTCGCTTAGCTCAGGCGTGTAAGCTGGTTCTTGATTTGCTTCATCATAGTGGTATATATCAGTTTCAAAAGCCATGCTTTGACTAGTAGGTTCAATTTCACTAAGAAACCTCGAGGGTGGGTTGTGTTGCGAGCTGCCATACAGCATGCGCAGATTGGCTTGAATAAGATAAAGCTCCTCTCTAGCCCGAGTCATGCCGACATAACACAGCCGTCGCTCTTCTTCCATTTCGCCTTCGTCATATAGCGCTCTGGAATGCGGGAATATAGTTTCTTCCATGCCAGTCATAAATACTACCGGAAATTCCAAGCCTTTAGCCGCGTGCAAGGTCATAAGCGTCACGGCATTATTGCCAAAACTAGCTTCATCAATATCGCTAATCAATGAAACTTCCTCCAAAAAACCCGCCAGTCCAATGTCTTCATATGATCTGGCTACACTTAACAGTTCACGGACGTTCTCTTGCCTGGCCTCGCCTTGGGGCGTGCCATCAGACAGATAGTCAAGATAGCCAAGTCGCCGGATCAAGCTGTCCAATAGACCAGTCAAGCTAGCTTCTTCAATAAGCTCATGAAACTTGGTTATAAGCTCGCCAAGTTCAAACAATGCTTTTTGGGCTTTAGGGGTTAACTCAGCACACTGCTCGGCCGATAAAAGCGCTGCATGTAAACCTTGATTTGTGTCTGTTTGAAAGCGCGAGAATACCTCTAGTGACTTTGGCCCAAGACCACGAGTTGGCACATTAACAATACGTTGAAAACTAGCGCCATCTTCTGGTTGGTAAATCAAGCGCAGGTAGGCTACCAGATCTTTAATTTCTTTGCGCTCATAAAAACGCACGCTCCCAACAATACGATATGGTACTCCGTAGCGGATAAAACTCTCTTCTATAGAGCGGCTCTGGGCGTTTGTGCGATATAACACCGCAAAATCTTCATAGGTTCGCACTTTTATATCAGTGGTATTACGAATCCGCTGCACAATTGCCTCTGCTTCAGCTCGCTCACTATGCACTTGCATTATTTGGACCGGCAAGCCATGGTCGGCTTCAGTCCACAACTTTTTATCTGAGCGCTGTAAGTTTTTGGTAATCACAGCGTGAGCAGCATCCAAAATATGCTTGGTGCTGCGATAGTTCTGCTCCAATTTAATTATGGTAGCCTTGGGATAATCTTTCTCAAAATTAAGAATATTGCGAAAGTCAGCACCTCGCCAACTGTAGATTGATTGCCAATCATCACCAACTACTGCGATATTGTGCGCGGGATTGGTCAGCAATTTAATCAGTTTATACTGGGCTGCATTAGTATCTTGATATTCATCTATCAAAATGTAGCGAAACTGCGTTTGCCACTTGCTGCAGATTTGTTTCTGGGAGTCTAGCAAGTGGACTGTGCGGCCAATTAGATCATCAAAATCAAGTGCATTGGAGGCACGCAGGATTTTTTCGTACTCAGGATAAACAAGTGCTGCAGCTCGTTCGGCTGGACTACTTTGCAGGCTGGCGTACTGAGTTGGTGTAACAAGTTCATTTTTGGCACTGCTAATAAGGGTGGCTAGCAAGCGCGGTGGGAAGCTCTTTTCATCAATATGTAATTGTTTGACGGCTTGTTTAACAGCGGCAAGGCGATCAGCTTCGTCAAAAATAACAAAGTTACGTGGGACACCAATATGTTCGCCGTCTTGCCTTAAAAGTCGTACACAAATGGAGTGAAAGGTTCCCATGAAAGGCATAAAACTACGGTTGTCGGCTCGCTCACTTAAAAGAGTGGCAACGCGTTCACGCATTTCACGAGCTGCCTTGTTGGTGAATGTGACAGCCAGAATATTGAATGATGTGGCTTTTTGGCTGGCAATTAGATAGGCAATCCGGTGTGTAAGTGTTTTAGTTTTACCACTACCAGCGCCAGCTAAAATAAGCAGTGGCCCTCCAGTCGATTCAACCGCGCGGCGTTGTTCGGGATTCAAACCAACCAAAACGTCTTTTAACACTTAGCTATTTTAGCAATAATAGTGCGTTTCTTAGTTACTTAGCTACTCATCAAGAGCCAGATTGTAATAACAGCAATGAGCCCTGCGCCACCTAAACCAATAAGTATCAGTCGAACATTACGGCGCTGCTTAACTTCGCCAATATGCACTACATAAGCTTTGCTTTCAATGAGTTTCTGAGTAGCTGCCTGTCGCGCTTTTTCCTCTTGGCTCATTTGTTCCAGCTTGTCGGCTGCATTAGTCTTGTCGGTTTTTTTCGAAGATTCAACAGCGTCTGGTACAGTTTCGTCAGGAACTGGTTTATCTTTGTCAGTTTCTGTATTCTCTGGGGTTTTTGCGTCTGGCGTTGCACTGTCTTTTTGTGGGGTAGATGATCCACTATGTTCTGTTGTCTCAGAAGAAATCGGTACGACACTTTTGCCTTCATGAGGCGCAAGGCTCTGTTCTTCAGGTGGTTTGCCTAACAAGGTGCCGCTTTGCTCACCGTTTTTTTTGCTATCCAATGTAGCTGAGGCTGATGGTGTAACCATAGGGTCATCTATCATTTTTTTGTGGCCGACAATAACTGGGCGTGATGTCGAGGATGGCTCACTTTTGCCCGGTTTGGCGACATCAAATACCCGCTCATCATCATTTTTTGCCATGGCTCACCTCTTTTACCCGGTTTAAAGTACGTTCAGCTGCCGCAACAATGCCACTAAATTCGTGATAATTGAGGCTGGCACCGCCAGGTAGCAAGCCATCCACTCCCGCTACATTCAAATATCCAGCAGCGTTGTCAGCATCACTGCTGCCACCATAGAGTACACGCACACGCCTCGCTGCTTTCTCACCATAAAGCTCACTAATATGATGACGGATGAGACTCGTGACCTTTTCGACTTCATCGGGTTTAGCTATCGCATGATGCGCATAATCTGTACCGCTGCTGATAGCCCATACCGGCTCATACGCTACAACTAAATCTTCAATTTCTTGAGATGTTAGATTGCTCACGGCCGTGGTGAGTTGATCATGGATAACCCGGCTGGTCTCGCCCATCATTTTTTCGCTTTTGGTTTCACCTATGCAGAGAATTGGCGTGATGTCATTGCGAAATGCGGCTGCCACTTTTTCACTAATCGTACGTAAACTTTCACCAAAAACATGCCGGCGCTCAGAGTGTCCGACAAGTGCGTAATGAGCAATCTCCCGGAGCATATTGAATGACACTTCGCCCGTATAGGCACCCTCATCCTTAAAATAAGCGTTTTGGGCACATAGGCGAAACTTGTGGCGATCAATCTGCACACTTAGCGGCTGTAGAGCCAGCATGCTTGGCGCCAACACAACCTCAATCTGCCGATGGGTTTTAATGTGTTGGTCAAGCCGGTGTGCCAGCAAACTGGACTGAGCCACGCTCAAGTGCATTTTCCAGTTACCCACAATTAATATCTTACGCATAATTCTTACGGTTATTGTAATACCTTTGCTACCGTTTATCCATGAGCGCTTCCACGCCCGGTAATTTTTTACCAGCCATTAATTCCAAACTGGCGCCACCGCCTGTTGAGACATGATTAAAACAATCAGTCATACGACGCTGTTCAATGTAAGCCACTGTGTCACCACCTCCAATCAGACTAAATGGACGGTGGCCATATTGACCAAATAAAGCGTCCATAACCAGCTCTGTACCATGAGCAAACGGACCAACTGGACCATGCAACGAGTCCACTTCCGTAACACCCATAGTGCCATTCCATATAACCGTGTTGCAGAGCTGCATAGCACCGGCAATAAAAGCCCCACTAAAGGGTCCGGTGTCTAGAATCATCTCATCTGAGGCGATAGTGGCGCTGGAACGTGGTGGACGTTTGGGATAATTCTCTACATCTGCAATAACGTGAGCGTCCCAGTCTACTATACGGGTCTTGGTATGTTCGGCTGCACGCGAGGCCACCACGCCGTCTTGCGGTAAGTAGAAAATAAAATGTTGTTTCTTGGCTTTGGCCCGGGCTTTATCCAAAATGTCTTTGGCCAAAGGTAGGTCGGTCTTATCTGCCTTGCTTGCACCAATGGCAATATGCTCGGCCAATAAGAACGTGTTAGCCATGGCGCCACCAATAGCTACTACGTCAGCCAGTTCAATAAAACGCCTTAATAGAGCAAGCTTATCAGCAATTTTCGCGCCGCCAATAATTGCCATGAGCGGACGTTTAGGGTTCTCCATAACTTCAGTAATGGTGTCTACTTCTTGTTCTAGCAATAGTCCAGCCACACTAGGCATGTAGGACGTCATGCCCACAATTGAAGCATGGGAACGATGTGCCACACCAAAACAATCCTGCACAAAGACAGCCGCGTGGCTATCCGTTGCCAACCTTTTTGCAAATTCTTTATCGTTGACTTCTTCTTCGGGATGAAAGCGCACATTTTCAAGCATGGCAATCTGCCCCGGTTTTAGTTTTGCAGTCTGCTTGTTCACTTCAGGTCCAACGCAGTTGGCAATAAAGTCAACCGGCCGCTTCAATAATTGGCTCAAATGTTTGGCAACCGGACGAAGACTATAGGCTTGGTCTATTTTGCCTTCAGGCCTGCCTAGGTGTGAAGTAATTACAATGCTGCATTTTTTATCGAGCAAATACTCAATGGTGGGCAAAGATTTTTGCATCCGGTAATCGTCAGCAATCTTGCCATCTTCATCTAACGGCACGTTATAGTCAGCTCGCAAAAGTACTTGTTTGCCTTTGAGTTCTATGTCTCGAATTGTCTTTTTATGAAACGCCACCCTATTATACCTATAATACTCTTACCTTTATTGTATCAGTTGTGCCGACCACGCCAGGATATTTTCCAGAGGCCGTTACAATAATGTCACCTTTAGCGAGCACCTTGTTCTTCTGCAGCCAATTGGTGAGTTTAGTGGCCGCTAATCTATCAGCCGGCCGTACATAGCTTTTAGTGCCATATGCAAGGGCCAGCTGTTGCGCAGTCCGTGCATCAGTCGTGACCGCAATTATAGAAATGACTGGGCGATGCGCGGCAATTTGCCGAGCGGTCGCTCCCGATTTTGTCTCAGCTACAATCGCTTTCGCACCTATGCTCTCTGCCAAAGTAATGGTAGCAGCCGAAATTGCTCTGGAGTAGTTTGACTGCGCATCATCCAAAAAGTCTATTTCGACCACATGATTAGACTCTATGTAGTTAATAACACGCTTCATGACTTCGACGGTTTGGATAGCATGTTGGCCATTAGCGGTTTCATCGCTCAACATCAAACAGTCAGTGCCTAAAATAACGGCGGTGGCTATATCTGACACCTCAGCTCTGGTGGGTTCAGATTCATGTATCATGCTGGCCAGCATCTGCGTAGCAACGATAGTGGGTTTAGCTAATCTCAAGCCCAAAGCGATCACCTTACGTTGCACAACTGGGACGGATTCAGGTGAAGTTTCGGTCGCTAGATCACCCCGGGCTACCATAAGCACATCAGCTTCATCCGCAATCTCATCAAGCTGTTCAACCGCTGCCTTAGTTTCAATTTTAGCGATAATTTTAGCGTGGCTGCCAAGATTGTGTAGTTTTTCGCGCAGTTTACGAACATCGCTCGGCGTTTGTACAAAGCTCATTGCCACATAATCAATATCATGCGATGAACCAAATGACAGATCTTTTAGGTCTTTATCCGTCAAAATATCACCTTTAAGATCAGTGTCAGGTAGATTGATGCCTTTACGCTTCACTAGCACGCCGTCATTGTCCGCTGTCGCGTGGACCAATCCATCTTTAACACTGGTAATAGCGGTGCGTACTTTGCCATCAAATATGTACAAACGCTCGCCACGCTTCACTTTTTTACTTAAGTCATACTGTGTTGGTACAACCCCACTGCTCTCGTAGTCAGCTTCAAAGCCAAAGCGCAAAGTTTGACCTTTTTGCACTGGAATAACGCCATCAAAATCTCCAAGGCGAATTTTTGGGCCTTGTAGATCCTGCACAATTGCAACAGGTTTGCCATACTCACGACTAGCCTTTCGAATCCATTTTATTTGTTGGGTGCGCACCTCATAAGTATCATGGCTAAAATTAAGGCGCAGGCCGTTTGCGCCGGCTTTAATCAACCCCAAAATAGCTTCATAACTATTGGTGGCCGGTCCAATGGTAGCCAGAATTTTAGTTCTTTTAAACTGAGCAACAGGAACATTGGGTATACGATCAGTCACATCCATACTTCTTATAAGTGTACTTGCTTATGCTTACAAGAGGCAAGTTTTATACAGATTAAGAAGTACTGGTGACCTCAAGGGGAATCGAACCCCTATTGCCAGGATGAAAACCTGGTGTCCTAACCGTTAGACGATGAGGCCAGAATGACCGCGCTAGTGTACCATAACAGAGGTGAAAAAGAAATCCCCGCTACGTTTTTGCGGGGATTTATTAGGGGGCCCCACGACGAGAGGATTCGTCGTGGGGTAAAGCGAAAGAATTGTTGGAGGCTGAATGTAAAACGACTTCCGTCGTTTAACGGAAGCCGAAATACAATTTTGAGCTGCGGTCAGTCTTTGCTCTTTTGAACTAGATTTATACTAGCACAATTTTGTTTTTTTGGCTAGTTAGTTTTCCACAAGTTAACGCATTCGACGCAACACAACTGTACGATAGCCAAGCGCACCTGCCACGGTGACAATGGCAAATAGTCCAGCTATATTACCAGATCCAGTATTGACTAGAGTGGTAGGTGTTGTTGATGTGGCTGTAGGGGTTATAGGAGGCGCACATTGCAGGCCATCACCACCCAAAGTAGCATTTAACATGGAACCAGGTTCGTCTAGTGGTAGGTGACCATTTTTACCAGTTGGCTTTGCTCCCAAGCTCAGATCCACTTGGTAAAAACACTTTGGCACATTGACCGTCATATTGTACGTGCCGGGCGTAATTTCTCTTAATCTAGTAAAGTCAAATAGTACTTGGTCTTCGACTGGGAATGGGTTGCCGGCTGGATGAGGAACTATGAACGAAGCAAACACAATATCTTTAATACACTTGTCGTCACCCTCTATTTTGAATCCAATGCTAACTGTGTCACCTTTGTCATTAGTACCTTTTACGAAACCTTCTCCACGCTTGCCCGCTAGTATGACCTTACAGTTTGGTGTGTCACCATTTGCAGCCGATACATGTGCTGAGGCGCCAACACCTACTGCTAAGACCACTCCTAAAGCGAGACCTAAAATTATGTTACGTACTTTCATAAACATTTAACCTTTCCTATCCCACCGTACACAACCTACTCCAACGGAGTTTATATAATATAAGCTATTTTATCATATTAATCATCAGAGTCAATACTTTTTATAACATTTTCTATTAAAGCACAAGCGTTTTATAGATACCATTAATTACACTTATTCCATTAATTACGTGAAGTTGTTTATTGAGAACGCTCGTGGCCAATGGATTGTCAAGCGGTCTGTAAACTAATTTACCTTGGCATATTTCTGTGATTCGCTATCAGTTAGAATTGACTAAATTAGCTGTTTGCCCGCACTAGCGCTTGGCAAATTTGCGAAGGAAATAGAATTTGTGCCACAGAGCACCACCAATAGCCGCGGCCGTAAAGATGCCCGCGATATCTTCGGCCCCCGTATCAGTTAGGGTTGTTGTGCTACTGGCTGTAGTAGTCACTGGAGTGGAAGTGGGTGGAGGTGTTGTAATAGTCTTGGTTTTGAAGTTGACAACTCTTACACACTTATTCTTGTCAGACACCCATTTAGTATCACCATTGGCAAATTTGATATGTACGCTGCCAACGACGGTGAATGGACCATTACTGCTGTATTTGTGAGTATCGCTCTGCTTGAAGCTTACTTCGTTATTCTCATCCCAAGCAATTTTGTAGCCAATGATTTGGGCGTTATGGACTTCACCATTCACTTTGGCACTTACAGTGCGCTCTTCTTTGTTAACAAAAGCTACATCTAGGCTGCTACAAACACCGGTTGAAGGCGGAGGTGGTGGTGGATTGGGTGCACAATCTAGACCGTTACCACCTACGTAAGCGTTTAACAAACGTCCTGGTTCGTAGGGCAGGTGGCCATTAGGACCAGTTGGGTTTAACCCCAAGGCAAGGTCAACCTGGTAAAAACACTTCGGCACGTTAACAGTCATTTTGTATGTGCCAGGGCTGGCATTCTCAAGCTTAGATGCACCAAATAACATCTGATCCTCAAGTGGATATGGGTTGCCGTCTTGATGTGGGATAGTAAAGGCAGCAAGCACAAAATTCTTATGGCAGTTGCTATCACCTCGTACTATAAAATCTATGCTGATCGTATCGCCTTTAGAATTAGTTCCCTTAACGAACCCTTGACCAAGACCTTGCTCGATAAATTGGCAGGTTGGTGTGTCGCCAGGTGAAGCAGCAACATGTGACTTGACCGCAAAACCAACCACCAAAGCTAAGCCTAAAACCAAACCTAAAACTAAGTTATGTGTTCTTCCTAAACCTTTGGCCATATGTGCTCCCTCCTTAAATCTTCCCCTAAGTCCACTCCAAAATAGAGGAATTAGCTATGACTTTAATTCTGCAATCATAGATTATAAAAGTCAATACTTTTCATAATATTTTTATTAAAGCACAAGCGTAATAGAATCGCAGCGATATTTCCGGCACATTATTCATAATGTGAAGGAAATTTACTCATAGATTAGCTTTGCTATCTAACTGATAACAAGATCTTTTTGAGGAGCTTTGGTAACTGTTTTGGCTGGAGCCTTGAGCTTGGACTTTACAAAGCTAAAGCCAAAGGTACTGCCCTTACCTTCTTGGCTTTTGAAGATAATGGCGCCACCCTGGGCGACAATAACCTTTTTTGCCATAAACAGACCAAGTCCTGTGCCATCCGGTCGGGCTTTTTTGGCATTGTCAGCCCGATAAAACTTAGTAAACAGATGGTGCTGTTCCTCGCGCGGCACACCTAGGCCGTCGTCATTTACCGTAAATTCAACTGTGCTGGGCGTATTGTTAACCGAGATTGTAATGTGCCCCCCGCTCGGTGTGTAGTAAATAGCATTATCTATAAAGTTCATTATGACCTGACGTATTTTGTTTTCGTCGAGCATGAGGCTTGGAAATGCCTTAGGTTGATGGTAAACCATCTCAAGCCCCCGGCCTTTGGCAGTTTCAACTAATTGCGCCACTTCGCCCTTGACCACCTCAGCTAGGTTAGTAGGCGTTGCTTCAATCACAAATTTGCCGGTTTTGAGGCGCGAGACATTCAAGAGGTCAGCAATTAAATAGACCATGCGCTGAGAACTGGTAAAGGCTTGCTCGAGCAATTTACTCTGTGTTTTACTGACTTTACCGGCATCGCCTTCTAGCACCATGCTCATATAGCCTTTGACACTAGTTAACGGCGTACGTAACTGGTGTGAAGCCATGCTAATAAAGTCGTCCTTAGCTTCATCAAGCTCGCGCAATTTCTCGTTGGTTTTTTGTAGTTTTTTGAGCACCAATTGATTTTCCTCAAACAATAATCGGTTATCTAGCGCCACGCCTACGGCTTCGCTTAGGCGCTCAAACAAGTTTGCATCGCTTCTATGCAGCTCGTGAACCTGGGAATTAAAACCAATGACAATGATTCCAACCAAGTGCTTGCGAGCCATTAACTTAGTTATATAAATAGTCTGGAGCGGCAAAGCTTCGCGCAAAGTTGAAATATGGTTAGTTTCTGTACCCAACAAGCTAGCTAGTTTTCTATCTGTTACGTGGGCTAGCTGTACTAGTCGAGAGCGTTCTTCTTTTTCAAACCACTCAGAAGTTGTGACAATGCGAAGGTTACGCAATGTCTCATCGTCGTCAGGACGTAGTTTGCTTGCCGTACTCCACCCAAACGACTGTAAGTATGGATGATTGGGCGTCTTGCCAGCTATTGCTACAAAGGCGTAGTTAGAGTTTGTCAGAATAGCCTGCGAGATTTGGTTTCCCACTGTTTCTAGTGACTCGTGCGATTCGAGCACAAGCGTGTCAATCGTACGCAGCAAGGAGAGCGTACGGTTTGTTTCAGCCAGCTCCAGGTTGCGGCGATACATTTCCTCAGTTACATGCTCAAGGTCTTGCTCAAGCTGTTTACGCCTTGTAAAAGGTCGCTTTATGCGTGTTTGTTCAACCGCCATGTCCTAATTGTAACCGCTTATGGCTGAATCCATTGCATATCTTACGTTCGTTAAGCGAAGGCTTGGTTGATGAGTGCAAGGTGCTCGTTATTGTGAGGAAGCGTATCCGTAAGATACGTTGACGAGCAAAACGAGTGCATTGTGCCATCGAGCAAGATTGAGGCTGAACGGAAGGTATACGATGGGTTCACTTATCTTAAGCTTTGGGGTAATTCGCCAGGCTGCATCTGAGCTGTAATTTTGGCAGACGCCTCTTTACAGACCTCAACAGAAATCTGCCCAAATAGTTCTTTATACTTTTCGACTAGCTTATCTATAACACTCGGTTCATTGCCGGTAACGGTAACAACATGTTGTTTGCCCCACTCCAGTTTGATACCGGTAACTTGTTTGGCTTGTTCAATAGCTACAGGTCCAATTATATTCTCTTGTTCTTCGATGATTTTTTGGGCGATCTGTGCGTAGTTATCCATTGGAGTTGCTCTCCATCTCCACAGTTTCAGTACTGACAGGTGCAGCGACAATTTTTCGTCGCACCCTATCAATCATTAAAATAGCAAAAGCCATAAGTCCGTAAGCAAAAACATAAAACAAGTCGTTTGAAGCAGCAGGTTGCCAGGTATCTTTGTAGGACTGGTATAGGAAGTTAAAGTCAGCGGCATATTGAACAACTAAAGCTAGTAAAACAATCGAGACTGATTTAAGCATTTTCCCGCCCGCCATCCTGCGTGCTTGCATGATAGCTATTAGACCAAGCAAAAAGTAAAACGCCTGAATAATGGGATACGCTGCGTTGGTGAGAGAATAGATTGTACCACGATCATCATGCACTGCCAGGTGAAGGAATGCGACCCACATTAGCCACGCTAATCCTACTGTAAGTGCAATGCTAATAACCAATACCGTGCGCGGTTTGAATATACTCCCCTTATATACGATTACTCTTAACAAATTGACAATTGCGAGAATGTAGAAAATACCAGTTAAAAGAAAGGGTATATCGCCTACAGATGGAAAGGCTAATTCGACATTCCCTAATCTAAAGTAAAGGGCATAAATTAATTGACCTAGAAACTGCATAAAAAGCCCGATTGCAAAAAAGCCGAGCGCTCGTCCAAAACTACTTTTGAATAATCCCCATTTTTTCGCAACTACTACGCCGGAGATTGCTCCTGTTGCGGCAATTAACCCATAAGAGTCTGTAAAATTATCGCGTGAGGGTGCATTAAAATGATTAATGCCAATCCACCAACCGATGTAGACGAGGAAAATTACAATAGGCAAGTAAAGAGCTAGATTTTGCGAACGGCTATTTCTCATTTGTTATAATCTCTAGTACCCTTTTAGGTATAGAATACTCTTTTTTAAAGCTTTATCAATATGACACAATGGCGAACAATTAAACGAGATGACCTGGAAACTCTAAGACAACATTATTTGCGGTTTGAACCCTATTGCCATTTAAATATCGTTGATATGTGGAGCTACAGAGGCGGACCAAACCATTGGTTTAAAACCGGTGACACAGTAGTATACCAATTAAATGATTACATGGACAATTCGTACTATTTCACTCTTCTTGGCAAGGAATCTGCCAAACATGCAATTGTAGAATTATGTGAAAAAAACAAGCGTAAGAAAACATTAATTCTGAAATGTTTGCCTGAAGAGACCCTAAAAGCACTTGATGGATGGGATGCGCTTTTAGAATTCAAAGAAGATATTGATAATCACGATTATATTTTCAGTGTTGAATCTCTTGTTAAATTCAGCTCAAAGGAGTTAAAAAACAAACAGAAAATTTATAGACGTTTAGTGAAAATGCATCCCAACTTAAAAGTAAGGTTGTTAAATATTCAGGAGACTTCAGAACGACAATTAATTTATAGAGTATATAAAAGATGGGTATTGCAAACTCACCCACCCGATTGGCATAAAGAGTATTTAGCTATAAAGCGAGCTCTGACCTTAAAAGGGGTCAATCTAATTTGTCTGGGCGTTTTTGATGGCCAAAAAATGGTTGGTTTCACCATTAATGAAGCCGAAAGCAATGGTTACTATCAGGCTTTCTTTGGTAAAGCAGATAGGTCTCATCATGGCCTGGGTTTGCTCTTGGAGCATGAAACTGCTAAGTATATGCAAAAGCATTATGGCTCACGCTTCATGAATCTTCAGTGTGATTCGGGCATTGAGGGTTTGCGTAATTATAAGACTTCTCTAGGCCCGCTTAGACACTTGAAAAAATACATCGTAACAATTGATAGCTCAAAGGCTAGAAGTTCCACCAAGCAGATCATATAAATTTAGAATCGACGGGACTCAATTTCGCTTGCCTGAAAATACTTTTTTGTAAAATCTATGGCCAACTCATCTTCAAATTTTTTGCAAGTATAAATATCAACACTGAAGAATAATACTGGTTCGTCCCACGCATAAAAATGGGCGCCTGATGACTCCCAGTGAATCCATCCAGCCCAGCCAAACTTATCTGACTTATGGGTGACAGGTGGTAGTAAAGTTGTCATCCCTAAAACTCCCGAGAGTTCAGATAGATAGTCCTTTATGTGTTCATCATTTATAGGATTCGCTGGTATTCCTTCTATAACCAATCGCTGTCTATAAATTGATGGTGCTAAATCTCTCATGTTTTTATTTTAGTACATTTGTTGGTAATGTCTCCTTCATAGTACCTGCTAATGTCTGGAAGTCAACTGTTAGTAGCAACTATAATCGTTCCAATAATCATTATTGCTACAGCCAGGATCTTTTGAGTTAAGTGCTTTTTATTTACATCTTCGTGTATGTATTTCGGAAGTAATCTAGAAAGTAGCAAACCAAGCAAAATTAAGTATATAGATTGTACACTCATAACTGCCTGTACCACAGCAATGGGTGCAAGAAACATGGCATAACGCATAGAGATTATGCCACCTAAATTTAGTACTTCATTAAAGGTGCTTGCGCCTATAGCAGTTCTCTTAAACTTTTTAGCCATAGCTATAAAAGCGTTGCGAGCCTTACTATGAAAGACCAATAGAAAGATACCAGCAATAACGCCCGCTGAATATTCATAGAATTGCGTGGGTAAGTAGGCGGTCTCCTTAGCAATCTTTTTGAACACTACGTCACTAACGGCTATTAAAAAACAAGCGATTAGCATTTTAACAAAAATATCTTTGTTAAATTTAAGGCTTCTGTTCTCGCTTTCAACGGTTAGGATAATTGAACCGCCAATGATCAGGCCCATAGCTGCAAGTTGTAAAACACTAAGATGTTCGCCCAAAAAGATAAGTGCCAAAACGTAGTTAAATACAACTATCATCTGGAATAGAATAGCCACAAGCGACGCGTCTGCAATTACTAAAGCCTTATAGTAAAAATAATAACCCCATAACACCAGTAAACCAGCGCTAATCGCTCCCAATGCATTTGCAATACCAAAACTCGTGATATCGTTACGCGCAATAAACCCTACAAATATTAAGAAAGGTACACCCGCCAGCCCTGCTAATATTGTAATAACATAAGCCGGACTATCCTCAGTTACTTTTTCAATTAAATATTTGTCAACAAAATTGCAACCAGCAAAAAGCAACGGTGCCAAGAGTGCAAGTGGTATCCATGCTTCCATTTACCTCAAGTATGTCATTGGCAACTTATTTTGCAAATGTTCAAAGCGAAACAAGAACTTTTATATACTTTGGCGTCCGATATATACTACCCGTAGAGATTATGACGAAAATTGCAATTATTGAAGATGACCTGGCTATCAGCCAGATGTACCGCATCAAGTTTGAGGCGGAGGGCTTTGAAGTTGAGACTGCCGAGAATGGCAAACTAGGCTTAGCACTATGTGAAAAGCTAAAACCAGATATTATCCTACTCGATCTAATGATGCCCGAAATGCGTGGTGATGAAATGCTGGCTGCCCTCCGAAAGACTGACTGGGGCAAGCATATTAAGGTGGTCATTCTAACCAATATGGGCGAGCAAGAAGTACCTGAGGATGTTAAGAAGCTTGGAGTAGCCGCTGTTATTCTTAAGGCTGATATGACCCCGCGCCAAGTGGCTGAACTCGTTAAGACTACGCTTAAATCTTAAGCTTGCTACAATATAATTAATGGCAAAAACTCCGCATTTGAGTGCAATGCAAGGAAGCGTCGAGAAACGTAGTGAGGTGTACATAAGGTACATTGAACAAGTATCGGAGACGCTGACACCGCAATACACCAAAAGCCTCAGTAGAGTGGCTAGCTTTGCTAGACAGCAGGCTGAGGCGGTGCGAGGTTTTGCATGAGGATTGCAATTCTTGGTTATGGTGCTCAAGGTAAAGCCGCTTATGAATATTGGAATAAACTTGGTAGCGAACTAACTATCTGTGACAGCAATGCAGCACTCGCTACACCAAACGGGGTTCAAACCAAGCTCGGCCAAGATTATCTAAAAGACCTGGCGAAATTTGATCTGCTAGTCCGCACGCCTGCCCTACATCCCCGTGACATAGTTGCAGCAAATCCTGACCAACCAAACATTCTTGATAAAGTCACAACTGTAACTAATGAATTTTTCAAGGTTTGCCCAACCAAAAATATCATTGGCGTTACTGGCACCAAGGGCAAAGGCACCACCAGCACGCTGATTGCCAAAATGCTAGAAGCCAGTGGTAAAAAGGTGCATTTGGGCGGCAATATAGGCACCCCACCACTAGATATGCTCAAAGCAGGAATCCAGCCAAATGATTGGTTAGTATTGGAGCTAGCCAACTTCCAGTTGATTGACCTCAAAGCTTCCCCAGCTATAGCTGTCTGCCTTATGGTAGTACCGGAACATATGGATTGGCACAGTGATATGAACGACTATATCGCTGCTAAGCAACAGCTTTTTGCTCACCAATCATCAAGCAATGCAGCAATTTATTATGGACTCAATCCAACTTCGCAACATATTGCCAGTGTAAGCCCCGGCCAAAAAATCCCTTACATGAAACATCCTGGAGCTGATGTAATAGAAAATGCCGTGGTTATCGACGGCCAAACCATCTGCAAAGTTGATAAGCTTAAATTGCTCGGCAAGCACAACTGGCAAAATGTCTGTGCTGCCGTTACTACTGTCTGGCAGATAGATAAAAACGTTGAGGCTATACGTTCAGTCATCACCACATTCACGGGTCTTGAACACCGCTTAGAATTAGTTCGTGAACTCAATGGTGTAACTTATTACAATGACTCATTCGCTTCTGTCCCAGATGCCACAATAGCCGCCATTAAAGCCATAGATCAACCAAAGGTGGTGATTGTCGGGGGATTTGAAAGAGGCTTAGATTTAACTGAACTCACCCAGGCTTTTGTGGCAAATCAAAGCACCATAAGTAAAGTTCTTTGTATCGGCGTAACCGGTTCTAAAGTTGCTGAATCTCTTAAGAAAGCTGGTTTCACCAACTATGAAGTCGTTGCAGAAAAAAGTATGAATAACATCGTCAAAAAGACACAGTCTACGGCTCAGTCTGGGGATGCGGTGCTTCTTTCACCTGGCTTTGCCAGTTTTGATATGTTCAAAAATTTTGAGGAACGTGGCCTGCAATTTAAAGAGGCGGTCAATGCACTATGAGTAAATACAACACTTTTATGTTTAAAGATTATCAATTTGACATAGCCGCTAAAACCCTGCAACTACACTACAGTTTTGACGAGCAACTCAACTTTAATGAGATATATAAATTTGATTTTGATTTCGTAGATTACAGCGAACATCAACTCGATATTGCTTTGCAAAGTTTGTTCTTAATGGCTGGCGTTTCGTATTATAAAACCTATTTGCCTCAGAAAATCGAATTCCAAATGCCCATCAGTCTTGATCAAGCTAGTCTCAACTTCTTTGCCAAAACCTACCAAAAAGGTCTGGGAGAATTCTTTTATACAAATCACCTTAATCCAAATACGCCTGTTCAGTTTCCGCCAAGTTCTGCTCACGCACAGCCTATTGAAGCAGATGATAATAATGGATTATTGATTGGCATTGGGGGAGGTAAAGACTCTTTGTTAAGTGTAGAGCTTCTACGCGACCAGCCCAAAATAGCCACCTGGAGCGTGGGACATCGCACACAACTCACACCACTAGTCGAAAAAATAGGTTTGCCACACTACTGGGTAGACCGCACGATTGACCCGAAGTTGCTGGAGCTGAAAAATAACCCAGATGCCTATAACGGCCATATCCCGATCTCTGCAATTCTGGCTTGCGTAGGTGTAATAGTGACAATCCTGACTGGCTATCGTGACGTAGTGGTTTCCAATGAGAGCTCTGCCAGCGAACCAAATCTTATATATCAAGGCATACCGATTAACCACCAGTACTCTAAATCTCTCGAATTTGAGAAGGACTTCCAGCAATTCCTAAAGTGTTATTATGGAGAAAGTCTACGTTATTATTCTTTCTTGCGACCATTGAGTGAACTACATATTGCCAAATTATTTGCACGAGTTGGGTTTGAAAAGTACAAAAGTGTGTTTAGCTCATGTAATCGAGCCTTTACTCAACACAGTGATCATATGTTTTGGTGTGGTGAGTGTCCCAAATGTGCATTTACTTTCTTAGCCCTAACGCCATTTATTGATCGAGAAAAACTAGAAGCCCTATTTGAGGGCAAAAATCTGCTATTGGATCAAAAGCTAGAGGCAACCTATCGCCAGTTATTGGGCATTGAAGGCGACAAACCTTTAGATTGTGTCGGTGAGGTCAAAGAGTCACGTGCCGCGATGAGGCTAGCTCAGAAAATATACCCAGAACTATCAAAATATCAATTCGAGATACCCAAAGAATATGACTATCTTGCTCTCTCGTCGCACAGTATGCCTGCAGAGCTTTTTGTAGTTTTTCAAGCAGCAATCAACTTCTAAGATTGCAAATTTTTATCAATTATTCATTTAACAGCACGGCACGCCTATAAAGTTCATGTTCTGGTGTTATCCGATTAGAAAGCGGTACTTTAACAATTGACTTTTCAGGTATCGGTAACTCAATAGTTTCACCTGGTAAACCACGATCCGCTATGCTAACTGCTACTCTGGCTTTATCTAAAATAGAAGTAATTTGTAGAACACCATTTACTGAGGTGCGTCTATTAGAGACATCCTCCACAATGATGAGCCCGTTGGATGCCTCAACCAATTTTTGATCTTCTTCACTTCTATACTTGAACGTCTTTACGCCAGGTCCTACTTTTTCTTTTTGTAGATAAACAACGTCCAAACCCATATGCACCCCCAGCAGTAATCCAAGCTGATTTGCCCCATCTGCTACAGGTACGATTAGATCGGCTTTAAACGGTGCTGCCATCCGCTCAAGTGAGTTTAAGATCAGTTTTAGTACTTTAGGGTGTCTATAAGCTTCTTCGAAATCCATTTTATTATTAGAAGTCTGGCCTCCCGCAAATGTCCATTCCCCACTACGTTTTATCTTAAAGAAACCGATGTCGAGAAGGGCCTCAAGTACTCGCTCGGATTCTGCAGGTCTTATGCGATCAAAATCACCAGGTACATTATCGCTTACCCAAAGTTGCCCAGTATCTTCGTCCATTTGATAGAGTGAATGGTATTGAATTCCAATTCGTCCGAGGTTAGCTGCGGCTCGACCCTGGCTTCTATCAACTAAGGCAAATGCATCTTTTACTTCTCCGCCATTTTGACGCAGCATGTCAGCCATAGCCGCAAAACGCATACCCGAAAAGACGCTCCCAGCCACAACTAAGACATCCTGCCCGTCTACGCTTGGACCATGCAGCCCATATCCATTTTTAATATCTCTTGGGACTGAAGGATCGTCTTTGTCGAGAACAACCATTGTGTAGGTAGCGCCCTCGAAAGGACTGCCGCGCATAGCACCTGCCAATGTCATGGATAACATGGCACCAGCAACGGTGCTAGCAGCAATTCTACTATAGCCCGTCTTGTTGCCTTCACTGAGCCCGTATATAAAAGCCAGTCTGCCAGCTTCTAGGGCAATGCCTCCCTCGCATATCGCTCTAGATGAATCAAAATTCCAGTTTGAGTACTCGCCTGGTCCATAACTTAAAGGCGTGTCAAAATGCTCAACTGCTGTATCTTGCAAAGTTTGGCCAAACGCAATTAAAGGATGTATCTCAGAAGCTGAAGGTGTTATAAGGGTTTTTGGCATGCGCTCACTTCGATTAGCTGTTTTCCACTCCCCTCTTCGCGGCTCTTATAACATTATCAAATAAAGCGCAGACTGTCAGTGGGCCGACACCTCCCCTAGTGGGTGTTATCGTCAAATCTTCGCGCTCATACACATCTGGCGCTAAATCGCCTACTGTTATGCCTGATTCACTCGCCACCCCAGCATCGACTACTACAGCACCTTGCGTGATCATATCTGAGTATAAAATAGCAGGGCTGCCTGTGGCAGTGATAATGATATCCGCCTGTTTTGTGTGTACCGACAGATCAGGTATACCTCTTTCTACAACCTCAACATTAATACCAGAACTCTTTAGCATACGCTCTAAGGGCGCGCCAACTAGCTTACCACGGCCAATTAGTAGCACTTTTTTCCCAGTTAAATCAACGTTATATCCAGACAGGAGCCACAGTATAGCCATCGGTGTAGCGGGATCAAACTTAGCGTTTTTGCCCAGAGCATCTACATCTTTTTCAGGTGCAACCATGTTAACAATTTCTTCGGTCTGGCTAGTATCTGTTATAGGTAATTGAACAATGATGCCATGGATTTTTTTATCTTGATTAAGTTTTTGCAAAAGTTTTGCAATTTCCTCTTGTGAAACAAAATGTACATCAACATCAACTAGAATGTCAGCACCATACGCTTTTTTCAGTTTTACATAAGTATTTATAACCGGATCATCTTTGCATTGAACAATAGCTAGCTTCGGTTCAATATCGTGGGCTTGCCTTAAACCACGGACAGTTTTGGACTGCCGCTCTTTGATAAAATCCGCTAGTTCTTTACCGTTTAGTAGTCTCATCTGTGCTATTGTAACCCAATATTGCAAAAACAGGGGTAATTTGCTAAAGTTCCCGTAGTTTGACCAAATCAGCTTGCTTGGCTTTAGGCTAGTGCTAGGAAAGCCGCTGTTTGTGAGGTCAGTTGTATATAAATACTGCTGGCCGATCAAATCAGCGAGATTAACACCGCAATAGTCAAAGAGCACAAACAGAGTTTTGACTCTGTCAAAAGCAGGTTTGTGCGGCCAAGCAAGTTGAGGGCCAGTAGCTCAGCTGGTTAGAGCACCTGCCTCTTAAGCAGGGTGTCGAGGGTTCGAGTCCCTCCTGGCCCTCCAAACCCGCCCATGCTTGCAAAATGAATGACTCAGTATCAAGATAATCGTATGAGTGACGCAGAAAGTATATTAGAAGGTGACCCAACTGTCGGTCATGATCCGAGTGAACCAGCTGAAGACGCCGTGTTGGCAGCACAGTTACTGAGTGATTTGGCAGCAGTAGGAATTAATTTTAGTACAGGCTTCATACCTTACGGTGGTGGCTTTGCCCAGGGATGGGATCGAGTACATAGTCTAAGAGGTCGAGACGGGAATACCTACAATGTTGAATGGTTTATTCAACAGCTGAGTGCTTCCCATGAACCGAACGGCCGACCAGATTATGTAAAAGTAAGCAGTGTCATCGGAATATGGTCTACGCAGCATGCGGTAAGCCAACCCATTCATCCTTCACAAAGTGCTTAGCTTAGTTCGATTAGCGTTACTGTGGCCGTCCACCACACTTTAATAACAAACTTCATTCGCCATATTAAAAGGCAGCCCGTGTAAGTGTGTCCCAGTCAGGCTGCCTCTTTTAGTTTTATTTAAATAGTGTGTTATTTATTTACTAAGTTGGCGTCGGCGGCTGAACAGGTAGTGTCCGATAGCTGACAAACCAGATACCGATAGTGCTGCTGCAGCTACACCTGATGGGCCAGTACTTGTCAATTCAGCAGGGTGAGTGGTAGAAGCTGGTGTTGCAGTAGGAGTAGTTTTTGGTGTTTTAACTTCGCACTTAAGACCATGCCCACCTACGTAAGCGTTTAACAAACGACCTGGTTCAAATGGCAAGTGCCCGTTAGGACCGGTTGGGTTCAAGCCCAAAGCCAGGTCAACTTGGTAGAAACACTTTGGTACATTAACGGTCATTGTGTGCGTACCAGGCTTAGCATTTTTCAGTTTGGCGTCCGCAAACAACTTCTGATCTTCAAGGGGGTATGGGTTACCATCTTTGTGTGGAATGGTGAAGGCACTAAGCACAAAGTCCTTACGACAGTTAGAATCGCCAGATACCTTGAAATCTATACTTATAGTATCGCCTTGGGCATTAGTGCCTTTAACGAAACCTTTGCCAAGACCTTCTTCTGTAAACTTACAAGTTGGCGTATCGCCAGGGTTAGCGAATACCTTCGCTGAAGCGGTCATGCCGGTAGCCAAAGCTACACCTAAAGCGAGACCTATAACTAAATTACGTATTTTCATAAACTTCCTCTCCTTAATGCGCCAGTCCTCACTAGCTTATGAACATTGTAGAACATAGTTCTAGGATTGTCAAGTATATAATATAAAATGCTTGTTTTAAAAAGAAAACCCCTTAAATAGGAGTTTTCTTCGTCTATAGAAAGACTAGTTATTGTTATTATTGCTCATGAGCCTATGATTCCTCCTTTCTCCATGGCATTAATTAGCCGCGTTAACCCTATACCGCCACCTGAGCGGGGGAAGAAGTTAAGCTCCAAAAACTCATGTAATTCTTTTTCAACCCGTTTTTTACCGAACAGGTCAAACAATTTTTGGGCATACTTACCCTTACTAATGGAGTAAAACCCTTTTGTCATTTCTACCGCGTCGTTACTTCTTTCGGCACTCCCAATAGTCTCATGACCGTGCATAATGACGTCTATCTTGTGGGCGTGGCTTTTACCTTTCTTTTTCATGTTCCAAAAAGGCGATGTGTAGACAGGGAAGTCTTGGCAAAATACGATTGGACCAAAGTCAGCCTGCATACGGCCTTCGTGGGTGTGTGTAAGTTCGCGAGTTTTATAATGACGAGCTAGCACGTCATATTGCTTATAGTGGAAGTCCTTACGGCTACCAAAGCCAAGGTGTTCTAATAGCTCGGTCTCGAACTTTTGTAAGTCCTTAATACTGCCCTTGATCTCGAACTCGAACATAGGGAAGATGAGCTTATGGCGGCCAGGTACAGGGTTCTGTTCATTACGGTAGCTAGTACTCACACAGAAAACACCCGGCAACTGTGGACGTGTAAGCAGTTCATACTCCAACCACATCTGACCGGTTTGCGGTAAAGGCCATAAGTTACCAGCGTAGTTATAGGTAGCTACAGTATCTGGGTCCTCGCAAGCAGCTAATATGCTTAAGCGATCCTGAGTACTTACCTCTACGAAACCCTTGCTTAAACAAAAGCTACGCAACTTATTGACTACCTTGCTAAAGGCAAGGCTATCATCTACTCCTCTATAATTGTTTACCATTTATACCCTCCTTATGTTGATTTACTTGAGCACCCCCGCACGTTGACAGCCCTTTGCCGGTGCGGGGATGCGCCGAATGCATAAAAAAACAGCCCCGTAGGGCTGTTTTGCTGCAAAGATATGGCCGCGTTTTCATGCTCGGCGATATCTAATTTTATGCATTAGGATACAACATAGCATAAGCATATCCAGCCTGCCAAATAGATTTGTAAAAGATTGTTAATTTATATCATAGTTAGCATAAACGGAGACCTCTCATTAGTTTAAAGGTCTCCGTTTATTGTAAGTAGTGTGGCTACTTGGCTATGGATCTCTAGGAGTTTCGGCGGCGCGCTCGGCCGCTTGCCCTGCCCCCCATACTCGAAATTTCGCGTTGACGAGCTTTATCCATTGCCGCAAATCCGCGTTTTTTTGCCATAAAAACCCTCCCTTACATTAGTTAGCCTACCTAGCATAGTTGCTTAATACACGGTTCACTATTAGATATTTAACTACAAGTTCGCATCGCATGGGCCTGCTGCCCAGCTGAACTGGCCACTCTGCGCATGCTTTTAGCGTGGTGCGATGTCAGAAACTCCGCTACTCGTTCACCGTATAATCATACGACTCACTCTGTTGCTCGTTTCTTCCTAGCACCGCATCCAAATGCGAAACTTGTATGAATTAAGCTTGATTTCGTCGCCAAACTTCAAAATGATAGGTTATAGCATTCTCGGTAATGGGTTCGCTCTTGGAAACAAGCTTAAAATCACGTTCAAACTCAGGAAAGAACTTGGTGCAATTAAAGTCACCAGTTAGTCGTGTTAAGTGCAGCTCCTCCGCTAAATCCATTGTGCTTTTAAATAACAGAGCACCGCCCGTATTCCATACATCGGTTTTACAGGTTTTTAGGAATTCACGCCCGTCTGACACTGCTACAAAACCCTCTCGCAGTTTTTCGTGCACCCCACGCATGGCAACATAATTAATCTTATGTTCGTTCTCATATGGCCGCGAAAGTTCAACGTACAAACCAAAGCCCATGAGTATGTAACCCTTCTTGATTTTGTTGCGGTAGTAGTGCACATCAGTTGGCACTTTACCTTGCCATGGGAGGCCATGCTCATCTGCAATGCCCCGCTTGCTGTCAATCGCAGCAATAAAACGAATCATAACTTTATTATAGCTTTATTTTTTGCTCTTAAGAATAATGGGTCTGATATGGTTCATTAGATAGAACGACCCTGTTACAACTAGAATTGGCTCAGATCGCTTCAGAAGAGTTTGATAGGCTTCAGCCGGTTTGTTAACAATTTCTATGCTTTCAAACCCCAGGCTTTTACAACCTTCTACAATTTTGTATGGATTAATTGATTGTCTGGTAAAATCTTGCTGGCTCGTAAACGATGTAACAATAAGATGGTCTGAAAAACTGGTTAAGGCTTTGAGGCTAGTTTTTAATCTTAGATTGGAACTCTGAACAAGGCTAAATAATACCGCGATTTCTTGATCGCCAAACATGTGCTGCAAGCTCTCACCGAGCGCTTCCAGCTTCTGGCCATTATGTGCGCCATCAAGAATAATAGTTTTACCCTCGCGCTGAATTATCTCCATACGTGCTGGAATATAGGTTTTAGCGGTCTCATGCAGCTTTTCAGAACTTAATTGAGTAAGATCATCTCGCTTAGCTACAGCTTTATATACCTCTCTAGCAAGCTGCCAGTTACGTCGCTGATATAAAGGCAAACCTTTAGTAATAATATGGCTTTCTAAAGCCGATTCTATCTCTTGTAGTATTGCATGCTTCTTTGCGCAAACCTCACGGACAACTTGCATGATGGCATCGCCTTGTTGATACATAAATACTAGATTGCTAGTTTGGATAATGCCTGCCTTCTGTGTAGCAATTTCTGGTAATGTTTTACCAAGAACATCGGTATGATCTAAACCAATGTCGGTAATAATACAGACTTTGTCTGAACGCCTTACAACATTGGTTCCGTCAAGCAGGCCACCCATACCAACTTCCATTACCGCATAATCAACTTTTTCTTTGGCGAAATACCAATAAGCAAAAGCCACTAGTAATTCAAAATAAGTCGGTTTGATATCACTACTTTCAATAATCGCGATCAACTCACTCAAAACCTTGCAATATTGTGCTTCGGGAAATGGCATAAGATTTATCTGTAACCGTTCATTTACTTCGTCAATATGAGGCGAAATAGATAAACCAGTCTTTTTACCGGCAGCAGTTAATAAAGCAGCAATGTAGTAGCTGGTTGAGCTTTTACCGGATGTACCAGCAACATGAATAACTTTGAGCTTATCCTGTGGATTATCAAGCACTGCCATGAGCTTCCACATACGCTCAAGTGTGTAGGGCGCGCTCATAGAGCGTGATTTTGGCACATAACTTGCTAAAGCTTGGTGTACATCGGCGAAATTCTTCAATCTATCCATGCTTGCCATATTGTACTATTTCTTAATAACAGCAGGTGCCTACTAACAAACTCGCGGAGAACCTCAGTAGTTGCGGCTTGTGTCTTTTTAGTGACTTAGGGTTTGCCGGCGGTTTGCTTGCTGTTTCTGGCAGCAACAGTCAGAGCCCCAACCATTCCTAGAATGGTTAAGCCGGCCAGCATTTCCAGAAGTGCAGTCTGTCCGGTATTAACAAGAGGTGGAGTTGTTGCGGCCAAAACTTGTGGAACAGTCAGACTGTGTTGATCCTGATCGCATACTACTGTTTGGTTGTTATTAGTAAGAGAATTGATAAGACTACTAATATCTAATTCGTTGTCTTCGATCTGTCGGATTGTGAGTGTACCACAGGCTGTGACAGTGTTGTTTACACCAGTAGTCTGATTAGCTGGAATAGTATATTGTGCGGTGTAAATCCATGTCTCGTCAGTTTCTAGGATGTCATTATTGTTATCATCGCCTGATTGATAGGTACCAGCACCAGCAATGTTATCGTTAACGGTAACTCCGCTAAGCGGGGTGTTACCAGTATTGGTTACGGTAAAGGTGTAAGTAATAGTACTGCCAGCTACCGCGGACGACGGACCCGATTTCACCACATGGATAGATGGGTTTAGTACAACAAGTGTGTGTTCATCGGTGTCGGTAACTGTCTCCTGCAACGTATCAGTTCCACTGGCGGTTACATGGTTTGTAACGTCAGCTGTCTGCGAGGTAGGTATTGTGTAGGTAGCGGTGCAGGTAGTCGATTCGCTAACAGCTAAAACATTCGCCAAGCAGGTTTCGCCAGTCGCAATATCGTCGTCTATGCCAACATTTGTGAGCTCCACATCACCCGTATTGGTTACCAAGAAATCATATGTAACAGTGCTACCTGCCAATGCAGTAGCAGGACCCGATTTGATAACTTGAATTGAGGGGTGCAAGACATCAAGCGTATGGTCATCGGTATCACATACTTTTGTATCAATGTAGTGTCCGCAAGCTGTAACGGTGTTGACAACATCATCGGTTTGGTTAGCTGGAATGACAAAATCTTTTGTATATATCCACGTTTCAGTGGTCTGTAAAATACCGTCGTGATTAGTGTCGCCAGACTGGTAATTACCATCGCCAGCAACATTATCTTTAACGGTCAATGCGCTAAGTGCCGTGTCGCCTGTGTTGGTTACTGTAAAGTTATAAGTTACAGTATCGCCTTCATGAGCCTGGGTAGCTCCACTCTTAACAACATGAATGCTTGGATGGGCAATATCGTCATTGGTAACTATGCAGGTCTTAGTTTCACCAATAGCAATGGTGCCGCTACAATCGGCGCCAAGGTTTTTAGTGTAGCCAGCATCAGGTAGTTCATCAACTGAGTAGTTGCCTTCATTCAAATTAATGGTGGTGCCTGCTTCATCGCCGGCAAAATTAGGAACAACAACTGAGTTACCACTGACTGTCATGGTAAAGTCATCAGCGCTTTCGGTACCGCTGTTATTGTTTATAACGTGCTTCTTAACAATCAGTTTTGGCTGAATAGCGGTATTAGTAAGAGTACAGCTCTTGGTTGTGCCAATATCGAGCATAATACTTATAACCGAGTTGGACACATTACAATCACCGCTAACGTCGCTCAACATATAACCTGTTTGTTGTGTTTCGCTAACAGTATGGTTACCAGCGTTAAATTGTGTGTTGGTTGCGCCATTAGTAACTTGGGTACTATCAACAAATAGCGGGAATAAATTAGCGTCTTTTGGCGTACCATATGGATTGCTCACCAGTTTGTTGACGGTAATCTTAGGAGCTATATCATCGTTTGTAATGGTGCAGACTGCTTGTTGCCCAGCAGCCAGTGTTATGCTGCCGTCCTTGGCACAGTCTCCACCCCAGTCACTGGCGCTGTAAGAAGGAAGCGTAGTTTCACTAGCAGTGTGTGCGCCAGCAGTAACTGGAACGACTGTAGACCACGCCACGTTATTACCATCTATCTTAGCTTGGAAGTCGTTAGCGGTTTTATTACCGCCATTATTATTAGTTACTGTCTTAACAAGTTTAAGGGTCGGTGCAATATCATTATTTGTAATTGTACAAATCTTAGTTTCACCAGCTGCAATTGTTCCCGAACAACCTGCACTCAACGACTTGGCGTACCCCGCATCGGCAGTTTCATCAACGCTGTAAGATCCGGTGCCAACTTGTACGGTTGTACCTGACTCACTACCCGCAAAAGAGCTTTGTGACGGACTGTTGGCTGTTACATTCATAGTAAAGTCACCGGCACTTTTTTGGCCGCCACTATCGTTAATAACATGTTTAACCACTACCAAGTTTTGGATGTTGGCTGAGAAACATCCGTTACCAAGCGGAGTCTTGCCATTTTTTTCTACCGAATTATCGTCATTATGGTTTGCTCCACCAGCGACTAAAAAGCCGGCATCAGGCCCATTAGCCAGGCTACCATGAATATCGTAAGTCACGACACAAGCATCAAAAGTTGTAGTGCCTGCGGGGTAAGTATGCGAGATTGGACCCCAATTACCAGAATTATAGTCCACGTTTGGGTCATAGACACCGCAGTAAGGTGGGCTAGCAGCATAATGAACGGCATTGTCTGATGGAGTCCCGACGTGCGCAACAATAGGATTATTATTTGCATCTTTGCCGGTAATCAAATTTCCGGGTGCAGAAGCATCATGCCAATCAACCGCCCAGCCAACGCCGAAACGATCAAGGTTACAGTTTGAGTGGTGAGTAGTCCATTGCCACTGTCCTTGGACTGTTAGTGTGATTGAGCCATCGCCATTGACAACATAGTTGCCGGTAGTTGCAGGCGGTATTGGGTCGGCTGCGTCAGCAAAGACTCGTGCTGCAGGAGCTACAAGAGCTGCCAAGAAAAGAAAGGCCATAAATAGAGCCAAAGAAGATTTGATAAAACCACCCAGTTTGCTGCGTAATGAAGCCATAATCACCTGCCCTTTATATTAGCGTTGTTGCTTTGGGAGGTTATTTGTTTGGTTTGCATTATAAACTAACTTAAACAGTAACGCAACTGGTTATAATTAAGCCAGTATGAAACAAACTACTGACCAACCGCTTCATAGCCTTAACAATGTATTGACAGTTATTGCCCTAACTTTGGGCATATACATTATTGCAGTGCCCTTTTTGCCAGAGTTTAGATGGCGGGTAAAACAAGTGTTTAACAAGCCGGAAGCCTCCAAAGTGCAAATTACCAGCAACGACAGTAGTGCGAGCAACAATTCATCAACCCAGCCGATATCAAGCGATACATGGTTGGATGTTCCGCGACTCAGTCTTCATACGCCAATTTATACTAGCCCGTCAATGTCAGAGCTCAATAAAGGTGTTTGGCATATCCCCGGTACCAGCACCCCCGATAAAGATGGTAATACTGTAGTGGCGGGACACCGTTTTACCTACACTAATCCGCAAGGTGTCTTTTATTTTCTTGATAAGCTACAGATAAATGACCGCGTAACCGTTGATTGGCGAGGCACAGAATATACATATAAAGTGACCAAAGTTTTTGTTGTTCCCCCCTCGGATACATCAGCAAGCGCACCTACCAAAGTTAATACATTCACCATGTATACCTGCACTCCGCTTTTAACTGCCAAGAACCGGTTAATTGTGCAAGCTGAACTAGTTTCTAAGAGGACATCATGAAAGAATGGCACCGCACCGTCATATTAGTTACGATAATTCTACTTGGAATTGCGGTTATTGTCTTTTTGCAGCACCTTCATACAGCAAATTTTTGAAACATTATCAAAAATCTCTTAGAAGAACAGCAAGCTGAACGCAGTTAGAGCCCTTCTTTTTGCTGCGTGATACTATTACAGCGATGAAAGTTCTGATATTTGAGGGTATAGCTACAAGCGGCAAGTCTACCGTCATTTCCGGTTTGCAAAAAGCTTTACCTAACCGAGTAGTTGTAGTTGCTGGGGAGACCGAAACACATATACCAATTATGCAAGAAACTAATGGCAAGCATATTGAGTTCTTCAAAAAACTTATCCAAAAGTATCTTGCAAAGAGGCCCGACATATTAATTTTTGATAGGCTCTACTTAACTCAAGCATTTCGCGCAAAATGTAGCATTGATAATTATGCAGAAATTGAAAAACTACTCTCCAAATATTCTTCATTGACTATTTTTCTCAAGGTAGATGATGATGTGATTGAGGATAGAATAACTAAGGCATCTGGGCACAGAGGATTGGATTATTTCAGATCGCGTGGCGAGACATTAGAAGAAAGAAGGCAATACTATGTTGACCAACAGAATTACCAACTTGAATTATTAAAACACTCAACTCTTCCCTATAGGATCTTTAATACCACTACGCATAATTACGAAAAGATAACTCAAGAAATCGCTGCCTCAATCGATAAAGAATGACCTAAAATTTGGCCCCAATACTAATGCTTTGGTACAGCATGATATACGAAGTTAGAACTACTCTGATTGCTCAGCACTAGGTTCAGTAGTAGGTATACTTCCTATCTCTGCCATATAAGTTCTAAGCCTATCATCAATATGGTACGTACCTGTACCAATATCACTATCTGGTACAAAACCATCTTGCATAAATTCTGAGTGGCGCTGATGAAATGTGTGAATTACGGCTTCAATCGCTTTAGCAGTATCTTCATCGTGTGCCCACTCTAATAAATCTTGTCTGAATCCAAAGAGAGCCATTATGAATCTAGCTTGATATTCTGGATTTCCACTATAGATTCGTCTAAAACCGCGGGCTTCTGGCCATTGGGCAGGGTCAACAGGTACTGGTGCTTTGTCATAATTCATAACTTTAAACTAGGCTTAGTGGTCGTCATAAGCAAGCATAAGCGAAATGGTACCCGCGGCAGGATTATCGCGAAGCTCTTCTGCTCAAACATGCTCGATGCAAGCATCTGCGCATGTTTTCGCTGCACGAACCAGCGACTATCGCCAGCAGGCTGTCGAGTCGCAGAACCAAATCTGTCAACAAATAAAAACGGCACCACGACGACCTAAAGGTCATCATGTTGCCGCTGGTACCCGCGGCAGGATTTGAACCTGCGACCCCTTGGTTCGAAGCCAAGTACTCTAATCCACTGAGCTACGCGGGCATGCTAACAGATTAACATGAATAATGCCCCTCGCAGGAATTGAAACTGCAAACCTCTGGCACTGGAACCCAACGCTCACCCAAGCTGAGCTACAGGCGCCTACTAAAAACGACGGTAGATTATATCAGTTTGTATCTGTTTTGTCCGACTTTGTATTGGGAGAAGGCAATGCTTTTTGCTGGGATGTATCTTTTTGATTTAAGGTAGCTTGTAATACCTTAAGCACACTTTGAGCGTGTTCTTTGCTCATACCAATTCTGGCAACAGTAAGAGGCTGTTTAGAGCCAGAGGACTGCATAAAATTCATAACCACACCGTAGTTATTAACCATTACGTGTAATTTATCGGTATAAGTAATACGTGGGTCCAAGGGCATAATTGCCACCATAGGCTGCACTTGGCCATCGTCGTCATTCATCATGTGCGAGGCAGGTATTGATTGCTGGTTATACCCAGCCAATTCCCACAATTTGGTGGCGTGATCTTCTTTGATAGCAAAGTGACTAATTAGTAGTAGTAGTACGTCTTCGCTAGGGCGACGATTGCCACTTTCAAACTCAGTTAATAAATCAACGTCAATCTCAACCGCGCCGGAGACTTCAGCCAGACTCTCGCGTCGTTTTTCACGTGTCTGTTTTAGGGCTAGTCCAAGGTATTGAAAAGGACGATCTGTTCTCTTCTTCTCGCTCATGCACATAGTATGGTACGCCTTTTATATGTTGGCCGCAACCCCCGAATAACCGTTATAATGGTCAGTAATGTATGTGCTGCAAAACGTTCCTTTAAGTTCCTACTCGACAATGCGGCTGGGCGGTCCAGCAGCATATTTAACAGATATTAACAGCCGGCAAGAAATTACCGAGGCATTAGCTTGGGCTGAGAGTCGACAGTTGCCAACCATAATGATTGGTAGCGGTAGTAACATTGTCTGGACTGATGCCGGATTTCCAGGACTAGTCATGGTTAATAAAATCAGCCGGTTCGAAGACTTTGCCGAAGATGAGCAAAACCACTATATTACTTCGGGTGGCGGCGATAACTGGGATGTACTGGTTGCTAAAACCGTTGGTATGGGGCTTAGCGGCATTGAATTTTTATCACTGATTCCGGGTACGGTTGGGGCGACTCCTGTCCAGAACGTCGGTGCTTACGGCCAAGAATTATCAAACGTTTTGGTAAGTGTCGAAGCGTATGACAAACAAACCAAAAGTTTTGTGACAATTTCCAATAGTGACTGTGCGTTTGCCTACCGTACAAGCCGATTTAAAACTACTGACCATGGACGCTTTTTTATCATTAGTATTACGCTTCACCTTATGAAAACTAACCCTGCCCCACCCTTTTACGACAGCCTAGAGGCCTATCTGCAAGCTGACGGTATCCGTGAATACACACCACAAATAATCCGCGACGCCGTTATTGCAATTCGCAACAGTAAACTACCTGATCCGGCTAAAGTGGCAAATAATGGCTCCTTCTTTGCCAATCCAATCATTGATGAGGATACGTTTATGCAATTGCAATCGAGCAGTCCAAACATTATGTCGTGGGAGGTGGATGACGGCCGTAGAAAGATCTCGGCGGCGTGGTTGGTTGAGCAGGCCGGCTTTAAGGACGTGCATGATGCTGAGACTGGAATGGGGACGTGGCCTAAACAAGCTCTTGTGTTAGTTAACGAACATGCTGAACATACGTCTGACTTATTAAAGTTCAAGCAAAAAATTATAGATGCAGTTCAGACAAAATTTGGCATTACCTTGCAACAAGAGCCGGAGTTGCTTGGAGCATAGGATTTAGGGGTATTCTAAAAATACTGGTTGTTTAACGCGTTGACTTGTCAAACAGTGGGAATTTTTTAGCTAGTGTTGTTACTTCTTGTCTGATAGTTAGAAGTATCTCGTCTTGATCAGCTTGTTTTTTAAACTTAGCGATAAAGGCGGGGCGCTCTTCCTTGGCCTTAGGTAATTTGGCTGTTTTAACATGCTCAACTACCCGCGTGATCCACTCCCCAATTTGCTCCATTTCAGCTTCCTTCATCCCACGCGTTGTTACTAGTGGTGTGCCAAGACGTAATCCTGAGGGATAGAATGGTGAACAGGGTTCATAAGGGATGGTATTACGATTGGCATACATACCGGCTACGTCCATGGCATAGGCCGCTTGAGTGCCTAGTCCATCACTAAACTCCGTTAAATCAATGAGCATTAAGTGGTTTTGCGTACCGCCACCGACTAGTTTTAAGCCGTTATCCATGAGTGACTTTGCTAGGGCATCAGCATTTTTCCTGATCTGCCTAA
This sequence comes from uncultured Candidatus Saccharibacteria bacterium, assembly GCA_964584265.1. Lineage (GTDB taxonomy): Bacteria > Patescibacteriota > Saccharimonadia > Saccharimonadales > CAYVSP01 > CAYVSP01. The sequence goes on from CAZOZI010000002.1 coordinate 128,151, forward strand.
TGTAGCGCTTATACCCCGGGGTGGTGGCCTCGGCAGCTGCTATAGCAATACCTGCTGTTGTGGCATTATGAGGGCCACCTTGCAGGCCTGGTATAACTGCCGAGTCCATCTTACTGCCGAGCTCCGGATCCCGCTTCAATCCCCTTTCGGTGACCAATATCATAGCCCCACGCGGACCTCGGAAAGTCTTATGGGTAGTCGTCATAATAACGTCAACATCTGGCACTGGCGAGGAATGCTCGCCTCCCAAGATTAGTCCTGTTATATGTGATACATCTGCAACTAACCATGCCCCGACTTCATCGGCAACTTCACGAAATTTTTTAAAGTCCAGCAGAAAAGGGTACGCAGTAATGCCAGCAACAATAACCTTTGGCTTATGTTGCTTAGCCAGTTGTTTCATCTCGTCAAAGTCAATATGAAGGTCATGCCCAACGCCATACTGCACAGAGTTGAAATATTTACCCGAAAATGTAACTTTAGGATGTCCGTGGGTTAAGTGCCCGCCCATGGCAAGTTTAAGACCCATTAACGTATCGCCAGGCTCCATAAGCGCAAAATATATAGCGCTGTTAGCTGGCGATCCAGAATACGGCTGTACGTTTACGTACGGCACGCCAAATAACTTTTTGACACGATCACGCGCTAAGTCTTCAATCTTATCGATATTCTGATTGCCTTCATAATAGCGGCGACCCGGATAACCTTCGGAATATTTACTGTTTAGTGCTGTGCCCAGCGCAGCATGAACATCATCAGAGCAGTGGTTCTCTGATGGTATGAGACCGATCATTTCAACTTGCCGCTTGGCCTCGGCTTTAATTAGTTTCTCAATAGCTTTATCTTTCATCTTCCAATTCCTCCATTACGCTTATAAATCAATGGGCCAAATTAAAGCGTAGCTAGATCATGTTTCTATTCTACAGCACAGCTTGCCAGGTTATAAATCTCTTAAATATTTACTAAGAGGTAACTGTTTGTCTTTGCAAAACTTCACGAACGTTATGGATAGCTTCATCTACTAAGTCTTGTTCTTGAGCTTCTACCCACAAGCGTATAACCGGCTCTGTGCCTGAAGGTCTGACAACTAGGCGGCCAATACCTTTTAGTTTTTCTTCTTCTTGGGCAATTGTATCTGAAATAAGCGGATCACTCAGCCTTGCTTCGGCTTCGCCGTTTTGAACACGAAGGTTTACCATTTTTTCCGGCCAGAGTTCAAGCTCATCTCTTAGATCTGCTAGAGTTTTTCCTTCTTGAACTAGTTGTGCAGCCAACCATGCACCCATATATAAACCATCTCCGCTTGGTAAGTGAGTAAGGTCTATCATATGACCAGTAAATTCCCCGCCACGCGTAAAGCCTGGACCAAGTTTTTTGGTCAGATCTTGTAGCTTTGCCGTAACCTCACTATCGCCGTTATTGCATTGGTCAAAAATCACCCCAGACTCTTCCACTGCACGCCGTAACGCAGAATTAGTATAAATCGTACCTACAATTCCTTTCTGACCAATTGCCAGACGTTTTAACCAATAGTTACCGTCCAGTTTACGGCTACGATTATCAATTGCTAGTACTCGGTCGGCGTCACCATCGTTACTAAATACCCCCAAAAAATCGTCCGTGTTACCTGTTAATAACCAATACTCATCCAGAAATTTCTTTACACCCTCTTGATCAGCGGCCCCGCATGCTTGATTGATTCGTGTACCATCATCAGTACAAGCAAATCTAATGACATGTGCTCCTAAGGCTTCATATAAACGTGGTCCTAGTTCGTAGGCGGCCCCATTGGCAGCATCTACAATCACCCTTTTGCCAGCGAGTACTTCTTCCGCGCCAAGCGCTTCGATTGTTGTATGGAGATATTGCTCTGACAGCTCTGGACGCCTAGTATATTTACCGCTGCTGTTGTTAGCTCTATGGACCGGCCTATGGTACCTATCCTCAAGTTCACGTAAAGTATCAATGTTCGGTTTCACACCACCCTTTTCGAATAATTTCATGCCGTTATTGCTTGCTCGATTATGACTGGCTGTGATAGCAATGGCATTTGTGCCATATTCTTGAGCTACCCAGGCAATAACTGGAGTTGGTGCAACACCAAGGTCCCAAACCTCTGCACCGGCCATGCCTAAACCACCACATGCAGCTGCACGTAACGACTCACTTGAAGTTCTTGTGTCACTACCAACTACAAATATGCCAGGCTCATTAGCCTGCTCTTGGATTAAATATGCATACTCTTGTGCCAGTTCCCAAAAGGTAAATTCGTTTATTCTCCCAGGATGCCCATCAATATCTACGGGTCCCCGAAAACCATCTGTACCAAACATCTTTTCTGCCATGTTAATCAGTATAAGCAAAGTCTATATTTTTAGAATAACTTGTTAAAATCGGGGGCAAAAAACTACTGGATTAATATCACGGGCGGTATATAATCTAGGCTTGTGTCGACTACAAATGAGAAAATTGGCCAATTAATTTACCAGATACGACAAGAGAGAGGCCTTACTCAGGCTGCTTTCGCTCAAAAGCTGGGTACCAGCCAATCTGCTGTCAATCGGATTGAACACGGTAAACAGAATCTCAGCCTAGATACACTGGGGCGAATTAGTGATGTATTGCACAAGCCAATCATTAACATCGGTGGCAGTGCAGTTAATTTGCGCGTTGAAGGTGGTTATGAACTAAGCGGCAGTATTACAACCAATGCTTCCAAAAATGCGGCTGTTTGTTTATTGGCAGCTTCCCTGCTTAACAAAGGCACCACCCGTTTCAAGCACATGCCGAGAATTGAAGAAGTTAATCGTATTATTGAGGTATTGCAGAGTATCGGTGTGCATGTAAAGTGGTTAGGTGATGATCTAGAGATTAAGCCTCCTTTAAAGCTAAACCTAGAAGCTATGGATAAAAGTGCCGCACGCAAAACACGCAGTGTTGTTATGTTGTTTGGTCCTTTGATGCATCTATTCTCATCTTTCCAAATTCCTTACGCCGGGGGTTGCAAACTTGGCCGACGCAGTATTCAGGCTCACATTTTTGCACTCGAAGAACTAGGAGTGAAAATAATCGCTAAAAGTGGTAATTACAATGTGTCAGTCAAAAAACAGCCAGCTAAAGAAATTGTTATGTACGAAACCAGTGATACTGCGACTGAGAATATACTCATGGCGGCTGCAAAGTTTGACCAGGAGGTTACTATCAAAATGGCGAGCGCCAACTACATGGTGCAGGATCTCTGCTTCTTCCTAAAAAAACTGGGGGTAAAAATTGAAGGAATAGGTACAGGTACATTAAAAGTGCGCGGCGTGAAAGAAATCAAAAAGAACATTACCTATTACCCAAGTGAAGATCCAATTGAAGCAATGACATTTATTGCAGCAGCAGTCACAACCAACTCAAGCATAACTGTCAAACGTGCACCGATTGATTTTCTTGAGCTGGAACTACTGAAACTCGAAAAAATGGGTTTGAAATACGAAGTAAGTCGTCTCTACAAAGCAGAAAATGGGCAGACTGACCTTGCTGACATTTCTATTCAAAAACATAACGGTGAGTTGACAGCTTTAGAAGATAAAATTCACGCCGATCTATATCCGGGTATTAATATTGACAACCTGCCACTGTTTGTACCGATTGCCGCAACAGCTAAAGGACGTACTCTTATTCATGACTGGTTCTATGAAGACCGTGCTATTTACTTCACGGAGCTTCGCAAACTTAACGTCAATGTAACTCTCGTGGATCCACACCGCGTGTATGTTGACGGGCCAGCCCGCTTTAGCGCAGCAGATGTTACCTGTCCGCCTGCTCTACGCCCGGCAATTATCATCCTCCTTAGCATGTTGGCCGCTCCGGGTATTAGTGTGCTGCGCAATGTTTATTCGATTAATCGTGGTTACGAAGACTTTGCCGAACGCCTAAATAGTCTCGGTGCACATATTACAGTGATGCATGAACTCTAAAGTAGAGTTTATGGTATAATCACCCCTGTTGCAATTCCTGCTTTAACCAATTTTGTAAACCAAGGAGCGGCTTAGCCGACTCAACTGTTTACAAAATTGCAAGGAGCAAACGACTAGAGGATGAAATACAAGTAATAAATTATTTGTATGAAAGCCGACCGTCGGTTGCGACGCGGGATTCGTATATCGGCTAATATATCAGTTTTCCAAACTGAGGAGACCAGTTCGACTCTGGTATCCCGCACCACGTCCTAGTTCTTTTCGAGCTCGGACAAAAACTTTCAAAAACAAGTTTAAAAAGCCTTTGTCCGAGCTCTAGCAAGACTACTCCTTAAAGTTTTGCAAACAGCTAAGCTTGGTTTGCAAAACTTGTAACCAAAATTCTAAACCAAGGAGTTGGCTTTGCCGACTTGAATGTTTAGAATTTTAGAGGAAGAAGCGACCAGAGGATGAAGCAGACAGAAATATAATTTCTTTCTGCGCAAGCTGACCGTCGGTTCTGACGAGCCCCCGTAGCTCAGTGGATTAGAGCAAGACGGTTCTAACGTCGAGGTCGTAGG
>CAZOZI010000003.1:0-97102 GCA_964584265.1 uncultured Candidatus Saccharibacteria bacterium
ATTAGCTAAAGTACTTACGGTTCATTGTACGCTCGGGGGTGGAGGTGTCAAGAAATAGAAGCAGTGTCACTATTCAGGCTCTAAAGAACTACGCACGCGCTCGGCACTCTCGGCAGGGCGGAAATCGTCAAACCACAGCACGTGCCAGCCCATATGCTCGGCGGCCATGAGATTGGTACGGGAATCATCTACCAGTAAAATCTCAGACGGTGAGCAGTCAGCTCGTGTTTGCGCTATTTTGTAAATTTCTGCCTCTGGCTTAATGAAGCCAAGCTCAGATGAATCAACAATGCTGGCATAGTGAATGTCGGGGATGAGCTTACGCTTCTTCATCAACTCAATAAAACCTGGCATGATGTTGGATAAAAGTCCGACGTGGTAATGCTCGCTGGCCCAGGCAAGCAGTTTGTGCATTTCCGGAATTGGATCAATGGCTGCCAGATAATAGGCTTGCCAATCAAGTGTGTCCATCCCTAGCTTTTTAGCTAACGCTTGATTGAACTCTGGCAGCGTCATTTCACCCCTACAAGCCATGTCATTATAGTGCCAAAAGGCCGTCTCAATAATGTCGGCCGAAGCACCTGTATCTTTGGCAAGCTGGGTGAAAGCTTTATGGAAAAAACGCACCAAACAGCCGTTGATATCAAAATAGACAAAACGAATACCACTTTTGCTGCGTTTTTTGGACTTGTTGGCGGGCAGGGCAGGGGCACCAACTAATTCATCCAGTGGAGTTTTAAGGACTGCCGCAATTTGCTGAATCGTGAAAATTGATGGGGATTTGATCGCCCCTCGTTCAATTTTTGCAAGCGTTGAATAGCTAAGACCTGCCTTATGGCAGAGCTCTTGCTGCGTTAATTTAGCAACTTGTCTAGCTCGTTGCAGGCGCTTGCCCAAACTCTTCTCATCCATAGCACAATAGTACTAGTTAACACTAAAATATCAAAGAAAAAGTGGTACTAAACGGCTAGTTTTGGCAAAGTTTATTTAAGAAAAATACTCATGAGTGTAAGTACTAGTAAAAAAGTGCCGCCGCCAGCTGCTCCTCCTAAAATAAGTGAGTTTTTGGCAACGCCACCATTTGTGTGATAAGCCCTGTTATACACCCACGCACCAACACCCAAACCACCCAGCAGGGCTACAGTAGCATTTGAAAACATATTCTAAGTTTCGCACCCTGTCAGTCTTCTGTCTACTAAATTCGAATCAAATGGAGGGAAAAGAGAGCCCGAGACATGGATTTATTCCAAGCCCGGCGCGATGAGAAAAACCGTAGGTTTGTCTCATAAGCAAGCGGAGCGAAGCACCTAAAATGCTAGTTTCCTAGCTAGCTTGGCTAGCTCTTCATGATCAGGTTCAACATTAGGATCTGGCAAATGCCTCATATCGTCACCACTATCGGCTGGAAAAACCTTGACATGAACGTGCTCTGGTAGATCAAAGCCCTCGATAATCACACCAACCCTATCTTTGTTTGGGAAGGCCACCTTAAGATGCTTGGCCACCTTTTTTACAGTGCTCATCAGAGCCAGATAATCTTCATCAGGCAAGTCAAAGAAATGGCTAACTTGTTTTTTAGGAACTACGAGCACCATACCGTACTGAATTGGATGAATGTCCATGAAAGCTAGTGTTTTATTGTCCTCGTATACTTTGTGGCTAGGTATATCACCTTTGATAATACCAGTAAAGATTGAATCGCTCATGTGTTTATTTTACCTTGTTATTGTTTATTGCGAACTATCAGAGACTGTAAGGTACAATAACCATATGCATTTTGCCCGTAAGGCGGCCATATTTTTTGTTTCGCTAGCCTTTGTAGTCTTACTGTTTGCATTGCCGGCTTTAGTGGCCATTAACCACACTATTGGTAATGCAGCTACCATAAAAGTCTGGCTAAAAGACAGCAAGCTGTACGACAACGCCATTACTGGTTTGGTTGATCAGGCTAATAAATCCATTAAAGACCAAGCTAGTGAGCCAGCTAAACAAAATGACATTAACCGGCCAGAAATTCAAGCGGCTGCCGAAAAAGCCTTCACACCTGAATTTTTGCAGACTTCAACTGAGAGTGTAATTGATGGCTTCTTTAACTGGATGAACGGCAAAACACCTAAGCCTGAGTTTGCAATACCACTTGGTGCAGTTAAGCAAAAGTTTGCGGATGAAGTTAACGCCTCTGCCAAAGCACGCTATGCCAGCTTGCCGATTTGTCCCAGAAATCAACCTATACCGACTGAATTTGATCCATTTACCGTAACTTGCCGTGTGCCCGGTTTTGACGCCAATGCTGAAATTGATAGGCAAACAAATAAAATAGTCACTAATAATGAGGCATTGGGAGGCAAAGATACCTTTACGGCAGACGACATTAAGCCAGGCGGCGACAATAAACAACCTGTCTATAAGCAACTAGCTTTCCTGCCAGCTTTGTACCGGTTAAACCGCTTGGGAGTGATAATCCTAGTGATTCTTATTTTGGCGGCTGGGGCAGGACTTGTATTTCTATACCCCAGCCGTCGACTGGGGCTTCGACGTGTGGCAAATAAGCTTATTACGGTGGGTGCTTTTATTTTAGTGTGGGCCATACTTATTGGAAGTGCTTTTGGTGTTTTAAATAGAAAGGTTGAAACAAAAAGCAATGGTGCTTCCTCATCGCTCCAGCAGTCAGGTCTTTACGTTGTCAGGCACGCCGAGCAAGCCATTGAAAATGTTGATAAGTGGTTTGGAGTCGGTTACGTTGTGATAGGAGCAAGTATGCTAATCACTCTTAAATATGTACTTAAGCCCAAACCTGAACATGCCTCAACTAACACCGAAGACAAACCGGAAAAATCCAATAAGCCAACTTCGGCTACGACTACAAAGAATTAGGATATGGCGGAAGGGGAGGGATTCGAACCCTCGATGAAGTTGCCTCCATACCGCTTTTCGAGAGCGGCGCACTAGACCGGACTATGCGACCCTTCCGCTAGGGGATTATACGTGCTTACCCTGTTAAAACAACGTTCTCAACTAGTGTTAAGCAGAACCCTGTGATAGAATTACCCCTGTTTGAAGTCCAAACCAGTTTTCCAAAACCAAGGAGTAAGCTTTGCTTAATCGACTGTTTGGAAAACTGAAAGGAAGAAGCGACTAGAGGATGAAACAAAAGCAATTCATTGCTTTTGTGAAAGCTGACCGTCGGTTCTGACGCGCGCGTGTAGCTCAGTTGGATAGAGCGTCAGTTTGCGGTACTGAAGGTCGCAGGTTCAAGTCCTGCCACGCGTACCATTTATTGACAAATAATATTTATTATGTTAATGTTTTCTCATGCCAGAGTTTTCTGAGACTATAGAATGTGCTATTGAGTATGGGCGCGCTGAAGCGCAAGCCAAAATTGTTCATGTTGGTGGGCTCATAGGTGGTATTGCCGCAATAGGCATTGGTATTAAAGCCTTAAAAGATGGTTATCAGCCGACAGACTTCAACCTGCTTTTGATTTCAGGGTCTGCGCTTGTCAGTTCAATTAGTGGCATGGTTGCTGCATCTGGTAACAAAAGAAGCAGCTTGAACAAATTGAATAGTAGTGTCAACACCCCTAACTAAAGTTCTAACCTGGTATAGCGTGGTGTACCAAGCCGTCTGAAATAAGTTTAGAAATTAGAACCGAACTTTGCGCATAAATTTATCAACCATATCGTGATCGCGTTGCTCTAGGGGAAGGTAGCTTACTAGTACATCCAAAATTTTGTCCTCATCGGATGGGGGATAGTACACAGTGATAGGCGCCATAAAACGCTTCAGCGGCATAAGCCAGATTCCACTAATGCCGCCTTCATCCATAACAGCAAATGATTTGAAGTCACCATAGGGATAGAGTTTGTTGCCAATATGGATACCACTGTTATCCAGACCATATGTTAAGACGCGGGGTTTTCGGGCTGCAACTACCCCAAATACAATCATTATTACCAACACCATAATGGCGGAGCTCCAAACATGCGTTAGTAAATAAATAAGCGCGGCGATAATAATACCGCCAAGCACTAATAAGCCATACCAGCTTGCGGTTTTATCATGAGCAATGAACTCGGAGGCTGTCCAGCTTACCTGTGCATTTGGTGGGGCGGGCGGTTGGGCGGGCTGATTAGCTGGAGCAGCTTGGGCCGCTTGGTTTTCGGTATTAAATTGCCACGAAGTTGGCAGTTCCTGAGAAGTCTGCTCATTTACTGGCGGTGATGCCGGTTCTGTTGTTCTAGCAGGCTCTGGGGTAGAAGCGGCCTGCTGGGGCTGTTCTGGCACAGTCCCACTCGGGCTGATAACTTGTCCTGGTTGTTGGCCTTCTCTGTCTTCCATAAGCGTATTGTATCAGAAGATTGTTCTCGTGTTTGAGATAAAAATTTTGTATTATAAACAAAGCATAGGCGGAAAATGGACACAGAAATTCAACCGTTCGCGGACACCCACGAACCAGAAACAGTTAAGAAATCAAAACGACAATGGCTCAATAAGCTAACTAAAAATCCTCGTTTAATTTTTGTCTTAATATTTGCTTTATTTGGCTGCATAGCTCTATTAGCAGTTTTTGCTCAGTCGCCTACCCAAACTTCAACCCACACAGTTATTGTTGAAGGGGAGTTAGAAATTCTTCATGGAGACAACTTCAAGGGTAAAAAATCTACCGAAAAATATACGCTCATATCTCCAAGCGGTGAACGCACGCCCTTAGATATAGCGTCAGGTGAGGTAGCCGACTACATGGGTCAGGCCCGCGTACGCGTAAAGGGAACAATCAAGAACGGACGAGTCCAAGCCAAGTCCGCCACCGATATCAAGCTATTGCAAGTAACTACACCACCGGAAACACCTCATAAAACTGCGGTTATATTATTCAATTTCAGTGATAATAAAAACCAGCCAGTTGCTGCAAGCACAGTAAAGTCTACAGTATTTACGGATCCTAAGTCGGCTAATGCCTTTTTTAAAGAGGAATCTTTTGGCCAACGAAGTCTGATAGGTATTAACGATCCAGCTGGTGATATCTTTGGCTATTACACCATTCCACTTGCATTATCTCAGGGCTGTAATGAGAATGATTGGGCAGACGCAGCCAATGCAGCTGCTACTGCAGACGGGCATGACATAACGCAATACGACAATATTATCTACATACCTGGTGCATCAAATTGTGAGATCGGTGTTATTGGCCAGGCGCAGATTGGTGGAAGTCGATCTTGGATATTCACATACGACTCATTAATGAAGGGAACAATCGAACATGAGCTAACGCATAATTTTGGGACGGGGCACGCTAATGCTATTGATTGCTGGACTGATGGATCATACAGCGCTACAGCCTTAATCAGTGATAGTAACTACTGCATACCAGTTGAGTATGGTGATCCCTATGATGTTATGGGCGGAGGCTCATCTAGCATTCACACTTTTCACTCCAATAACTATTTCTTGTATGAATTAGGCTGGATTCCAAAAGGGCAAGTTAAAACCGTGACACAAAGCGGCGATTACACCATAACGCCTCCAGAAACTAATACATCCGGTACAAAAGCAATCCGCCTAATCCATTCAATTGATACCTCCAATAATATCCAGTACCTATATCTCGAATATCGTCAGCCAAAAGGTTTTGATGATTTTAACGCCTCCGAGGATCCAGTTACAGGAGTTACTGTTAGACTTAGCAGTGGGTCTAATGGCACTATACGATCTTACATTTTACAGACTTACCTTGATCCTAATAACTATAATTCTTATTCAATACACGATGGCAAGAGCTTTACCGATGCCGGACATAATATAACCATTAAGCAACTTTCTCACGATACAAATAAGGCTGTGGTACATATAGATGTTAGAAATGTGCCTCAGATTGATAAAACTGCGCCCTCAATTCCTACAAATCTGCAGTCACCAGACACCAGTACAAGATTCGTGACTCTAACTTGGAAACCTTCCCCAGAGACAGATACATCCTATTACAAAGTATTTAAGAACGGGCATTTACTAGGCTCGGCTTTCCCTGATCAAAACTATCCTGGTGTCGTAACATTTATTAATAAAGGGAACTTTACCCCTGGCACTACTGCGACGTACACCGTAAAAGCTATAGACGGTGCCGGTAATGTATCAGACGCCTCTCAGGCTCTCAATGTGGTTATACCACCAAAAGATACCTCACCTCCCAGTATTCCAACTAACCTGACTGGCTTTCTTGATGGTAAAGCCGGTACTATTCCTAATCTTAGTTGGACGGTATCAACCGATAATAAAAAGGTATATGGCTATATCGTTGTCAGGACGGACAACAGCGGTAATGTAGCTAGATTTGACACACGTCTGTATAACCCTGATGGTACGGTTCCTAACTTCTGGGATTGGTCATATGAAGTAGGTAAGACGTACACCTACAGAGTTAAAGCGTACGACGGTGACTTAAACTATTCAGCGCTTTCCAATAGAGTGAAGCTCTAATTTTTGAAAAGAGATGTTCCAAAAGTAAGCACCTGAAAATAGTATAGGGTGAGTACCGTCCGTCTGATATAATCACCTCTGTTGCGGAGAGGTACCCAAGCTGGCTGAAGGGGACGGTTTGCTAAATCGTTAGGGGGGCCACAAGCCCCCGCGAGGGTTCGAATCCCTCCCTCTCCGCCATTGAAATTGTCTCGACTGAAACCGGGACAATTTCAATGTTGACGAGGGGTTGCGTCCTCGCGGTCGGCAGCTTTAGCTGACGAGAAGCAAGGGTTCGGCGTAGCGAAGCCACGCGCAGATGCTTGCATCGAGCATGGCTGAGCGGAGGAGCGTAGCGATATCCCTCAGCAACAGGTAAAATATGCTCAAGGAAGGGTCGCATAGTCCGGTCTAGTGCAGCGGTCTTGAAAACCGCCAGGCCGCAAGGTCTCGTGGGTTCGAATCCCACCCCTTCCGCCATGTATTATTTTTTCTTTTGAGTTTTTTTAGAACGCGCCTTCGTAATAACCTTGATCTTCTCTGCGCCCATTACTGCAAGAATTGCCAAGCCGACATAAACCGGCCACTCGCCAAGTATTGTGTAGGGTGTGCGGCGCTTATTGGTTTTTATAGTAGCTATTTTGGATTGTATTGGGCTTATACGAGCAACTATTGCTCCATTATTATCAAGTGCAAAGGCTGGCGCGGCATTAGATGACTGTAAAAATGGACGGGCGTTGGCACTAGCCATAAACATTGCCTGGCCTTCATGTAAAAATGTATACAATTTGCTGTCTATATGGCTAAGCGAAGCTGAATTCGTTAAAACAGTCGCACCATGAGCTGTAAAATGTCGGTAGTCCTCAGTTGCAATGATACTGGAGCAAATACCGCTCCCCAGAGCAATGTTATTGTTGATATAGAGTGGATTGAAGTTAGCAGCGCCTTTTTGAAGCGTTAGAAGACTATTGAAAAAAGATAAGGTATGATTGGCATTAGCCATGCGTAATATTACTTCGATAAAATAAGGCACGTATTCGCCGGCTGGAATCAGACGTGATTTATGACGTTCCTCGAGTACACCGCGCTGATCTGTGCCAAATACCAGGGCATTTTCATGATCGCCTATTTTGCCTTCTTTTTTAGAGCCAATGTAGTATGCTTCTTTTTTACTATCAGTATGCAAACGCTCGGTGTAGCTCGTGTAGTTAACTAATCCATATTCTGGGAAGACTGCTAAATCGTAGGTGCCTTGCACTTTACCAGCTTTGTCGTAAAGCCCCTCAGATACAATAACTGCACGAAAATTTTGACCATTGGGACGACTATACAACCTCCAAGCTAGTAAAGTAGCCAATAGAATAAATGCGATTGTCGGTACAGCAAAGCGGCGAAGTTTTTTCATGCAGAAGACAAAGAGCATTGTCATGGCAGCCGCTGTAACGCCATAAAATCCCACAAACCGGCCAAGATAACGCAGCGGTGTGTGAGCAAGAAGTGGTGTTAGTGAAGAAAATGGTAGCACAGTATCCCAGCTTCCTCCTTTACCTATCCAAATAACCGCTATCAACCAAGATACTAAGTAGCCAGTGCCTGCCCAAATAAAGAACATTAACGGTACTATCCAAAATGAAATTGTATGGCGTTGATTCACATTATGTTTTATTTTCAGAATCGTTTTGATGAAGATAAATGAACTTAAACCAACTATGACGCTAAAGCCGAATAGCGCCATAAGATAGCCAACAAGCAAAGAATCGGCCAGTTGTGCTACTTTGCTCAAAAAGAACCACGACCAGCTAGTGGCAATAAAAAGAATTACCAAAACAATAATCAGCCCGTCTGAACCAAGAATTGCTTGAAATTGCTTACGGTTTGACATTGGGCTGTGGAGGCAAAGGAGACTGCACTGTTATAGGTCCACTATCTGATTGCGAACTAGCTGGATTAAGTATAGGTGTGGGATTGAGTGCTGAGGGTTGAATAACTTGAGGTTTAAACGAAGCCGATGTTGATAGCTGGGATTCCTGAACAGCGGGATTAGGAGTTTGGCTAGTTGAGCTCTGTAAAGTGCTGAGTGATGCTTGCCAATCACTGCCAGTATTAGATGTATTAGTAGATCCAAGTGATGTCTCGGCTGGTTTAACCTTAGGCTGGGCAACTGTTTGTTCAGCATCTGGTTGTGAAGCTGTCAAATCAGAATCTTGCTGGCTAGAAAAGGGTATTGCTTCTTGTAAACGTTTTTGTTTGCGTCGGCGTAATAAGAACCATGTGCCCCCTGCAAGCAAAGTAAGTACAGCAACAATGATCAGTAAGAATGCAGGTTTATTGTGCTTCTCGAGAGACGAAAGTCCTGGGATGGATCCAATGGTGCCTAGAACACCGCCTGCCTCGCCGCCATCTGTTGCCACTGTTGAATCAGTTCCATCTGTACTGCCATCCTTGGCCCCACTGCCTGCGCTTGAAGAAGACCCATCTGCAGTAGTACCAGGTGAAGAACCGCTTGTACCTGTAGAGCCAGACGGATTAGTAGTTCCACCGCTTGGGGGAGGTTTGGTAGGGGTAGGTGTTGTAATGGCTAATTTTACTGGCGCAGGCGACAGGTTGAATATGTTGCCTCCTGCATCTGCACGTGCAGTAGTTGTAATGGTCGTATTATTTACATTGGCAAGGGCTTTAAATTTGAGGGTGACTACGTACTGTGTGCCCGTCACTAAAACGTTGTTATGAGCTGAACGAGCAATAGTAATGTGGTCCGCATAAGGAGTTGTTGACCAGTTATTGGGAAAAGCTGTCCCATCAGCCGAGTAGGATTGATATTGAATGTACTTTGGATCAAAGGTTGGCTTGAGCTCCACACCGCTTATGCCAGTAGTGTTTACTTTAATAGTAAGCTGGACCACTGCCCCAGGAGCAACACTAGCTGGTACTCCGCTTAGCAAAACCGAACCGCTTGCTGCGTAAGCTACGTTACCAAATACCAACCAAACCAATACAACGAAAGGTGCGAATATACGCTTGAAGCTAAGCTCCCTCATCAGCTCATTGCTATCAGCCGTTAACTAGTAGCAAATCCCACCGCCCTGATGAGCAACATTAATACAGGCATCTAAAAGTTTTCCATATGTGTCCGGTCCTACAATGCCATCTTGACTAATACCGGCCCAGCCCTGGAAACCTCTGACTGCCTGGGCTGTAGTAGCATCGAAATAACTATCGTAGGGGTCTAGAAACGGCCACCCGGCCTGAACGACTGATCCAACGTCGTTAAGTGTTCGCTTGATTGTTTTGACACAGTCATCATTTGAGCCTTGTTTTTCATAATAACCGCCGGCATTTGAAGCATCTCTACATTGACCAACGCTATTTGGAGCCTTAGTGTCTGCATGTGACACATAAAGCTTATATGTGCCGAAGCCGACAAAGCCGAGTATGAAGACTAGCAGTACTAGTCCTTTTGGATTTCTTAAAAAATTGCCGAGTTTTTTGCTAAATCCAGCTTTCTTTTTTGCTGTTGCCACTTTATTTTTTCTCCTTGGAGTTTTTGATTATTTAGTTTATAAAAACCATTGTATACCTAAACATAAGCTTTGCACAGAGTTAGTTATAGAATGGATATGCTTGTGGATAAGTATCGTGGGCTACCGTGTTTGGGCAAAGACGATAGCATCAATGCGTCTAGCGCCGGCTTTTTTGAGTGTCAGCGCAGCTTGTTCTAAGGTTGCGCCAGTCGTAAGTACGTCGTCAACCAACACAATATGAGTACCAACTATAAGTGATTTGTGCAGAGGACGAAACGCTCCTTCTAGCTGAACTATGCGCTCGCGTCTTTTGCTGCCCACTTGCTGCAACTGTCCGCTCCGGGCCAACAGCTCAAGCCTTGGCCTATCAGTAATATCTGCCAGTGCCTGGGCAATTAGCTTCGCTTGATCATAACCCCGCTGACGCACATGACTTGTTATGGTTGGAACGTGCGTAATAACAATTTGTTCATCTAAGTAGGGCAGAGTCGAACTCATAAGATCAGCTATGACAGTTGCCGCACCCTGATTGCGCTTAAACTTAAGTTGGCGGATTAACTGCTTGGCAATTCCCTCGTACTCTGTATGCACCCAAACATAGCTGAGTCTCGTTCTTGGACGACAGCGCTGACAAACACTGCTATATGAACTCAGAGCCTGGCAGCGGTAGCAGCGTGGCGGCAACGAGCTACAAGCATCTGGGCGACACCACATACATAGCAAGGACCCCTCACGGCCACAGCCTAGGCAATCATATGGCGCCAGCACGCTTAAGAAACGCTCAATTAGTCTCATAAATCTATGCTAGCAAGACTAAGGGCTATAAACATGAGGGGTTTTTGGCCCATATCTAGATGTTGTAAAGGTTATGTTGTAAATAAGGGGGCTGTACCATTGCGTCGTCTTTGCAGCTTAAGCTATACTGCTAAGGAACAAAAATTGCAAACAGACTCGATTAAATTTAACACTGTTCAGTTTTTCAAATCAGGGAGGCGATTTACTCGCCTCGACCGTTTGAAAAACTGGGAGGAAGAAACGATAAAGACTGCAGCTAACAAATATATTTGTTAGCAGAGGTCGTAAATCGGTTCTGACGATGGAGGGTAACAACTATGGCTCGACGAAATCGAGACGAAGATTTACTGATGGAAGATGAGTTGACAGCCGCCTTCCTAGGCGAAGACGATACAGGTGACGGCGGTACTCAGCAGCCTGCTAGTGATAACGCTACACCAGCTGCAGAGGAGTGGGATGAGGATGAAGCTGTCCCCGGACAACTGGCTGTTGACGTATATGAAACGAAAGATAAGATTGTTGTCAAAGCGCGCACTGCTGGTGTGAATAAAAATGATCTTGATGTTAGTATTGCCGATAATACGCTGAGCGTACGCGGTACACTATCAGCCGGCAACGAAGAAGATGTCGAGAACTACTTTGTGCAAGAATGCTATTGGGGTGAATTCTCGCGCAGCATTGCCCTGCCCGTACCCGTAAAAGAGGATGAGGTAGAAGCGGTGCTCAAAGATGGTGTGCTCACCATTAGCTTTACAAAGCTCAAGCAAGACAGCGTTAAGAAAATTCAAGTACTGTAAAAAGGCAAAGATAATAAAAAACCTCGCTGGTAATGAAGCGAGGTTTTTAGTTTGCTTTGAAAGGTCTAACTCGGTGCTACTTTTTGTAGGACAAAGTGAACTATAATCTGTGCCAACGCAACCACAACAAGACCAATAATGGCATAGAGAATCGTATTTTTAGCCCCCGTAACATTCCCCGAATCACCAGATGAAGTAATGTATTTTAGACCGCCAATTATAATCATCACTACGGCCACAAAACCAACAACTACTGAGAATATGTTAATTACCGTAGTTAATATAGTATTCACCCTGGTTTTAGCATTATCTCCAGCTGCCGCACAATTGGCTGCGTCAGTATTGAAACAAGCGCCAGTTTCCAGACAACCTTGAATATCAACAGTGTTTTTGTCACAGGTCGCTTGAGCATGCGCAGTGACAGGCACTAGTGCAGGTACAAGGAACATGGAACTGAGCGCAAAAACGGTTATTAAGTTTTTCAATTTTTGAATCATTTTTTAGTTAGCCTTTCTTTTCTAGATAGTCTACTTATACCAAAAGCGTGTTGTTTCTTCAAGTCAAATCCTATAACCATTATAGTTTCCTTACCACAAATATGACCAAAACCTGGGCCAACCCAGCCGCTGCCAAACCAACTAGAGCATAAAGGATAGTATTTTTGGCCGAGTTTACGCTGTTGCTATCCCCGCTGGACGTTATGTATTTAAGACCGCCAACTATAACCATAATAACGGCTACCACGCCAACGACTAGCGAAAAGCCATTAAGTGCGACACTAATAAAATCGCTAATTTTATTACCTACGCCGGCGTCACATGTATTCTTAGTCGGATCATCAGACACAGCAATGCCTTGACAAGCTTGATTACTAGCAGTTTCAAGTAGCGCAGCGGCTGGTCTAGCAACTAGCAACGGCAATAGGGTAAAGGTCATGAGCAGGAGGGTGAATAGGATTCTTTTCAAAGCATTTCCTTCAAGTATTTATCTTACTTAGTATAAACTGAACTGCCGTTCTTGCCACTAACACTATGCCAATCGCAATCAGAGCATAAAGTATGGTGTTGCGAGCACTTGTCACGCCACTTGGATCACCGGAAGACGTAATCATTTTTATCCCGCCAATTATGATCACAAAAACCGATACAATACCAACTATAAAAGCAAGTAGATTAGTCGCTTTAGTTAGTACACCGTGAGGACCTGTAATCGGGTCCTCATTTATAGCCTGGCTCTTTTGGCACGTTTCCGATTCCTTGTTGGGATCAGCGGGGGGAATGTGGCTTGGATCGTTAGGATCACCATTACAAAGCGTGTCTAGCGAAGGTGTAACCGCATGAACTTTGGGGGTAATAATAATGGGGGTGAGAGCTAATACAAGCAGCAGAAATAATGCAACAAAGCGCTTCATTATAATCTTCCTAACACAAAGACTACTATGGCTTCCGCGCCTAAAACAATTCCCAGGCCAATCGCTGCATAAAGTATGCTGTCGCGAATACGTGCATTGGCTTGAGGATCGCCCAGGCTCGTGCTATATCGCAGAGCATTAATAATAATGAATATGACAGTTACAGACGCAATGGCCGCTAATATAATACTTAGTATTTTCTGGATTGACGTATCATCCGCGTTAACTTGTGGGAATGGATTATCAAGCGCAAATTTTATTAACATCAAATATAGCTGCATAATTTTATGGTCCCGTTAATTTATTAGCCACAAAAGCTACTATGGTAGCGCCAGCGACTGCAATTGCTACGCCAATAAGCGCATCAACAAGGGTGCCCATTGCCGCATGCCGTTGATCGGGCTCACCCTGGCTAGTTATATAGCGCACTCCGGCGTAGATTACAAAGCCCACGGCAACTAAACCAGCCACTCGCAGTAAATCTTCAAAAACAACAATACCGATTAGCCACAATTTGTTTACATTTGGCTTGTAGACATTTTGGGTCGCATCGGTAAGACCAAGGTTAACCACGCATTTATTTTGGTCTGGTGGTTTATTTGGGTCGGTACTAGGCCGGTTAAGAGGTAGGTAATAATACCAGGGTTTAAGCCCCAGAAAGCTTGGTTTTTTGCAAGTAGGGTCATTTACAGCATCGCTGGTATCAACTTGCGCATGTACTCTAATTGAAGGCAGTAGGCGTGACGTGGCGGGCAGGGCTACCAGTGCAAAAGCCACGAATATTGCTGTCATGCTTGCTAGCACAATCTTTGGCCAGCGTTTTATCATTAGAATAACCCCCCGGGCACTAGCCACTGTAACAGTGCAAACATAAAGATAAAGAGCAGCAGTGCCAGCACTGCATTTGAAATCCGTTTTTTAGCATTATTAACCTTCTGTGGGTCACCGCCAGCTGCGCTGTACTGTATACCGGCACTCGCAATCATAATTATAACTAACAGCCCGAAGCCAATGGATAGAAAGTCAATGGCCGGATTTATGTATTTGTTTTCGAAGTCACAAAAGTCCGACCCTACGGCACACGGAGACTGGAAGACAACAGGTTTGCTGTCTGCTTGAGCATTTACTGGTTGTGACTGCGGTGCAACAATCAATAAAGCACCAACGCCAATCAACAAAGCCAACACGCTGAGCGATATTACCAAGATACTACGAAACATTTTTTGTTTGAAGATACGCATAGGTATATATACCAATAATACCTCAGCTTATATAATGAGCAAAGTTAGTATCACTGATAATAATCAGTGGTAAGCATCACCATTTTGGTATAATGCAAGAAATGCTAAAACGCAAATCAATATTTCTACTTGTTCTTATAGTGCTGTCTATTGCTATATCGACGTTGTTGCCTTTTGCCAAAGTTCATGCTGCACCACCTGCACCTCCTACATCACTTCAGTGGATAGATCGCACATTAATAAAAGTTAATAGCGTGTACTTTAGAGCGGCCGGTTCCTTTGATAGCTGGGGAGGCGGGGACTATGTACCGGCTGGCGAATGGAGTGCACTAGATGATGGACACTCTAGTCAAAACGTCAATAAAGCACGGAATGATTGTATGCCAACTCTTCATATCGATGATTTTGATTCCGCAGGACTGGGTGCAACAGTTAATAAAGCGACTTATTATAATTACTACAACCCTGGCAGTGGCTGTGTTAAGGACAATAAAGTTCCAGTAACTGTCACAAGCGCTGACAGACGTTACGTGACAGCTTATAGAATAGATGATGACAATGTATACTTACCGGTCTACAAGAGCTACCATGATTTAGCTTTAGGGCAAGCATCCTGTAGTTCAACTGAATTTACTGCTGCTGACGGTTACTTTAGGAGATGGCCAAAGGATGACCCCCAGCATAGATATAGAGACGACGTATTCCCACGCTATTCTGGTGGCAATTGGGATGATGTTGATAACTTCGGCGTGGAAGTCCATACAGCTGACAACACGATGTTTCCCAAGTTTAATGGAACTCCCACGGATTGCACAGATAGTAAACCAATCACATTTGCTAATGGTGGCAAGCCGACCGACCCTGGAGCACTTGCGGATTTTTATGCCAACGTAAAGAGTAATTCAATAAACGGGGGAGCACCAGGCACCCCAAACCCTCACATCGATTGCTCATGGTCAATTAACCCGCTTACATGGATTATGTGCCCGCTCCTGGATTTGGCTCAAAGCATTATTAACGGAGTAGGTCAATTTATTACAGCTCAATTGGAAATTGACGCTAACACATACTTTAATAAAGGCCTGCAAGATAAAGGTCAAAATATTTATGCAGCCTGGAATAGCGTTCGTCTAATTTCCATGAGCTTTTTAGTCATCATTGCTTTGGTTATGGTGATTGCTCAGGCTTTGTCACTAGATATCGTGGATGCGTACACAGTTAAGAAGGTCTTGCCACGCCTTGCAGCGGCTGTGATTGCAATTTCATTATCGTGGGAGCTTGGCAGATTGGCGGTTATTTTTTCCAATGACCTTGCCAAGGCAGTCCAGTCTATTATTTATGCGCCGTTCAAATCTATAACCGCACCGGATGTCGGAGGACTCATAACATCAGTAGGCGCAGTAGGAGCAGTGGCTGGCGTGCAAGCCCTTGGTCCACTTGGTTTATTAGCCTTCCTTGGCACTGCAGCCGTTGCCCTAATTATTGCTTTTGTGGCCATTATACTTAGGCAAATTATTGTCGTCTTTTTGGTAATCATAGCACCCATTGCTATCATTGCTGCCGTTTTGCCAAACACCCAGAAGCTTTGGAAAATTTGGCACGAGACATTTACTGGGGCACTGCTTGTGTACTCCATTATCGCTGGTTTGATTGCGGCAGGGGCGGTTTTTGGGCAAGTTGCCGGGACAGCCGGTGGCGCTGCTGCACCCCTTATAGCTCTAATCGCTACCTACATACCTTACTTCCTTATCCCCAAGGCTTTCTCGATGGCTTCGGGACTGATTGGTACACTCGGTGGCATGGTAAATGACCGCAGCCGTGGCGTCTTTGATGGACTACGCAAAATTCGCAGAAATAAAGCTGCTGAGCGCGTCAAAAAGTTCCGTGGAGGCGGACTGTATAGTTCAGGAACTCGCCGGGGTAGATTTGGCAATAAGGTTGGCTCGTATTTATTCAATGCTGATGAGGTCGTGCCTCACACACTTGGTAAACATGGAATTCCAGGTTTTGGAGGAGCCCACACCAGGTTAGACTCAAAAATACGAGCGGAAAGGCAAAACCAAACTATGGAGTTTGCCAAGCGTATCAATGAAGTCGGTGGTAACGACCAAACCGGCCGTGTTTTGTCCGGTGCCTTTTTAGATCCCAAATTAGACATGGGCGAAGACACAGAAGGCAGGAATGTTAGAGATTTACTTGAGTCACGATTTTACACGACTGATAGTAAAGGCAACAAAGTGTTTAAAGGCCTGCAGACTGAGCAAGACTGGGATGATGCTGCCACAATAATGGGTAGTAGTGATTCAGCGACTGTCAAAAAAGCTTCTGATGCACTACTCGCTCTAAAGGGCGAGGGACTTAATTTGAACCGAGAAGGTAAGGGTTACACTGACATGGTAGGAGCTGGCGGTATGATTGTAGCCAGTCACGGTTTTGCAAATGAGGGCGACGTGCAGCAGATAGGGCAAAATATGGAAGCACAGCATGGTAGGGCTTATTCGGACACGATGATGACACAGATGGAAGTCAACGGCGCATCTTCTGGTTTGAAAGCAACATACAGTCACTCACGTGATAAAGACGGCAAAATCATTACCGGAACCACTGCTGGTAGAGGTTGGGATCGTGCTCTTTCCAAAGGCTACCACGAAATTGCTGGCCAGAAAAAACACGCTGTCGTATCTGATGTGGCCGAGCTAAGTGATATTATTAGAACTGCAGAGATGTCACCGGCTCAGAAGCAAGCCAGAATAAGAGAAAAGGTTGCTGGGGGCATGGATGAAGCTATAGCCACAAGGCAGGTTATGGATTCAGGCATTGGTGCAAAGGCAACGGCTGCAAAAAAGACATTAGAGATGATTGCACTTTATTCACCAGGAGCCAGCGACAGCTACACTGTAGCCACCCAAGCCATGTCAGACTTGGGTATGTCCATACCCGGTAGGCCTGAGGGTAAGGAGCCGGACGCAGGGGGTCCACCTGCCGATCCAACTATAGGAGGTACTGTTGATATATCTGGGGGTGGAACTCTATAATTTGGCTCTAAGTTATCTAGTAATTTTATAGACAAATTTTATAAAATATGCTATACTACAGGCTATGTCAGCCAAGCATGCTCCACCCCCAGAGTCACATCCTAAGGACGCTAGTGAACCAATCGGGCTTGAAAGTGAGCCAGCGGTCCCAGATACACCAGAAGTGAAGCTTAGCCGGCGTGGCGCCCGCGCTGAACAAGAAAAACTCTTTTATGAAAGATTAAGCCAAAAAGTGCTTGAATATGCAGGTATAAGTCTTGAGAATGTTCCGTCTGAATCGCCAGCAGAAGATGAGCCTGAGCAAAAACTGCAACCGCGCAACATGCGCCAAAAGGCAGCCCTACATAGCGCCTACAATTTGGCCGAGAAATTGAAAACTGAGCGGATGAGGACTGATTTTCACGACAGGTTGCGTCGCGGTGTTGATGCCTCTAAACGAAAAGGTACACTGCGCTGGACCCCTGTTACAAAAGAATATATTGCTGGTCAACAAAAAGCCCTACGAGAACAATACCAGACTGGGGAAATTGACGAATTTGAACTAAAAAATGCTCTGGGCAGCGTCGGAAGACCATCAAGTCCTATGCACGGTCTTAGGTATAGACTTCTCACCTATGATGAACGAGCTGGGTACGAAGCGCCCAATGAATTTGAGCAAAAATCGTTGGAAGAGCTATCAAGGCTAAAGGCCAAAGCATTGCGCCTGGCTGATCGTGGCAAGCCAGGAAGCCTTGGCCGTCGACTCCGTGGGCATGCCGATAATATTAGCAGAATTCTTGAACCGCGTATTGATACAAACGTAAATTGGCAGCAAGCACTAGATGTTGATCGAATAGCTGATTTTAGAGCTCATGTTGAGCAGCGAGCCGAGCAAGTTTTTGATGACTCCATTGGTACAGCAAGGAGGCAAATCGACAAAGCTACAGAGCAAGAACATGAAATTGTCCATGGCATTAATGGTTTACTGGCTGCACAAGAACGGGTTAATGAAGAGATTAACAGAAAAAGTCAGCAGTTAGTTGACGAGCATGATGAGGATAATGAATTAGACTTTGAGATTGAAGAACTAAAAATAGCCCGTAGGCGATTAAAGGCCATGGTTGCGACAGCTGCGGAAGCACTTGAAAGAGAGCAAGCAAAAAGACAAGCAAGTGAAGCAGAAGTAGCCGCAAGAATTCATAACCGAGCTAGTGAGCTGCGCAGCACTAAAATGAAGTTGCTAAGTCGTGAGCTGCCAGCCTATCTTGGCATACAGAAAGCTCAGTTTGATTTATATGTACCCGAGGAAGGCAAATCGGTGTTATATGAACTGCTGGACGAAAAAGAGTGGGATGAGCTTGATGAGCTAAGGAAACAAAAAGCCAAAAGAACTGGCCGTGGACGGGCCACCAAACCAGAAGAAAAAGGTAAAGAAGAGAAGCGCGCAGCTTAAAGCGCCCTTTTTGACATCTACCATACCTCTATACTTGTAGCCTAACAATCGCTACACTACCAAGGCATGGAAGAGCAACCGGTATTGGCGAAATATCGTGGAGAAGTAGTCCAGTTTAAGGGCAATGGCCGCAAGCTCGGCTATCCAACAGCCAATATCCACACTGCAAGCGATCTGAAGGATGGTGTCTACTTTGGGTACGCTGAGCTTGATAAATACTCCAATCATCCGGCTATAATCTTTATCGGCACGCCAATCACTGTTGGCGACAATGACCGCAGACTTGAAGCTTACTTGTTGGATATTGAAGACAAGGATTATTATGGCGAGGAGTTGGGTGTTAGGATTTATCACTTCCACCGAGCCAACAAAAAATTTGGCTCAATTAACGAATTGCTAAAAGCAATGCGGAGTGACGAGCTAGCAGCACGCCAGTGGTTTAAAGAGCGGGGTTCATAAATGTTTACTGGTATTGTTTCGCACACAACCAAGGTAATGAGTGCCGACAAAAAAGCTGATGGGCTAAGCATTTTGTTTGAAAAGCCGACTGATTGGAGAGACTTAAAAGAAGGCGAATCAATTTCCATCAACGGCGTATGCCTAACTGTAGAGCATGTCGGAGATGAGTCATTCGCATGCCATCTGGTGCCCGAGACCGTTCAGAAAACCACGTTTGGAATTGCTGTGCCAAAGAGAGTAAATTTAGAAAGATCTCTGCGAGCAAACGACCGCTTTGGTGGTCATTTTGTACAAGGCCACATTGATGACACGGGCAAAATTTCTGAGGTGTCCAAAAAAAATGGTGATGTGCGCATTTACATCAACCTTGACCCTAAAAATAAACCGCTGGTTGTTAATAAAGGCTCAATTACGCTTGATGGTGTGTCTTTGACCGTCGCCGAACTAAAAAATGATACGTTTTGTGTAGCGCTTATACCATTTACCCTTACGCACACCACACTTGGCAAACTCAAAGTAGGTGACTGGTTAAATCTTGAATTTGATATGATAGGCAAGCACATAGTAAGAGGACTAAAAACTTATGCAGGCAGCTAAGACTGGAGACTTTAAACCCTTTGACGCCAGCAAATGGCGCATTGGCATAGTGGTTGCTCAGTTTAATAAACATATTACGAATGAGCTAGTCGAAGGCGCTCTTAAACGCGCAACAGATTACAAAATTGAGCCAGCCAACATCGACACAGTCAGCGTTGCGGGCTGCATAGAAATACCTTTAGTGCTTCAAAGCATGGCTAAAAGTGGAAAATATAACACCTTGCTAGCTATTGGTTGTGTAATACGCGGCGCTACGCCTCATTTTGAATATGTATGCAAGTTTGTTAGTGAAGGCGTCTTGCGCGTGCAGCTGGACTTTAATATGCCGATTGGGTTTGGCATTCTTACCTGCGATAACGAACAACAAGCCCTGGAGAGAACTAATTTAGGTGGAGAATTCTTAGATGCCGCTTTGCAGCAGGCACACACTATCCAAGATCTGCATTCATAACGCTTACGACATTTGCTACACTTATCTCTAGTGGCAACATATAAAGTACTCCAAGACATTGAAGCCGACGATAAGCTGCTTGGCCCATTGACGCTGAAACAGTTTATCTTTTCTGGCGTCGCGGTTCTTTGTTTATATCTGAATTTCTTGGCAATCCAGAAGCATTTGCTCTTCCTTATGGCTATTTTTTTGCCTCCAATGTTGATAGCTGGTTTTTTGGCTTGGCCCTGGAGCCGAGACCAGCCTACCGAGATTTGGCTGCTCGCCAAAATCCGCTTTATGCTCAAGCCGCGTAAACGTATCTGGGATCAAGATGGTATTCAAGAATTAGTTACTATAACAGTCCCTAAAAAGCTTGAACCGCATCTTACCAACAATTTGTCACAAACAGAAGTAAAGAGCCGTCTTAAAGCCTTGGCTGAAACCATTGATAGCCGTGGTTGGGCAGTTAAAAATGTTAACATTAATCTTAACAATGAGCCGTCCTATGCTACTCAAACAGATGTAACTGATCGGTTAATTGATATTTCGACGCTACCTCAGGAAGTGTCTGGTATTGATGTAGCGCCAGCCGATGACATGCTTGACCCCGATAATAATCCAGTCGCCCAACACCTAGATCAAATGATTAATGTATCGACTCAGGAACATCGTCAACAGCTTGTAAGTCAGGTCGAGAAGCTCCGTAAGCTGCCAGCAGACAATTCTCAAGCAGATGAACCATCGCAGTCATCAGACCCACAGGACTTATGGTTTATGCAAAGCCAGCAGCAAATGCCACGATTAAATAGTTCTGGTGTTCAAACTTCAGTTCCATCTGCGCAAGACCAAACAGCCACCACAAACGCACCAATACCTCTGACCAAGCAAGAAGAGCAAGCTTTATTAGCCCAATTGCACCCCAATAAAACATCTCCTAGCGCCGCCTATGGGCACATGAAAGTCATTGACCCCAGTGGCAACTCGACGTCCAAGAACAAAACGCAGGGTAGCGTGCCAAGTAGTTCGCCACTAACCCCTACAACCAACCCAGCTGACCCCGCATTACTTGGACTTGCCAACAATAACGATCTCAATGTGGCGACCATCGCCCGTCAAGCTCACAAAACAAATAATGATGAGCCGTCCGATGAGGTGGTTATCCCGTTACGATAGCATGGTTTACAGCTTCCCGCTTGAGGTTATTTCGTCTATACTTAAATGTACACAGTAACCCCTAACTAAAAGGTGGGCTGAGTTTATTTATGGATCCGTCTCTACCAAATCAAAACCTTAATGATGTTAATTCTGCCACGCGTGGTGATGTTCCTTTAGGTGCACCTGCACCGAGCACCTTCCAGCAACCTCAACCACCTGCGACTGCTCAAGTGCAAGCACCCGGTGTAGTAACTCCCGCAAAGCAGCTTGTCGCCAATCCGCGTGTCAACCCTAATAGCACCCAAAACGCGCTGGAGATTGCTGAAATCCGTGACGGAATTGTTATCATGGAAGACGGCTCATTCCGCTGTGTTGTCATGGTCAAATCTATCAATTTTGACCTGATGAGCCCACAAGAACGGGATGCTGTTGAGTTTAGCTACCAAGGATTCTTAAATTCACTGTACTTTCCTATTCAGATTTTTATGCGCTCGCAAAAAGTTGACTTGCAGACATACATTGGTAAGCTCGACAAAATCCGTTCCGAACATGATAATATGCTGCTCGCACTTCTGATGGACGACTATATTACCTTCATTGACAATTTGGCTGCCCAGACCAACATTATGGACAAACGTTTTTACGTAGTTATCCCTTTCTTCCCAGTTCTTGACGCTCAACGAGCTATTACAGCCAGCAAAAATTTGTTTACCGGCGTGTTTAGCTTGCTCAAGAATAAACAGCAACACGTCATTATTAATGAAGCCAATCTGGCCAAAGCCAAAGATGAACTACGCAATCGGGTGCAGGCAGTTTTGGGTGGACTTATGCAGTCTGGCATCCAGGGTTTGCCACTTGATACACAGGAACTGATTGAGCTGTATTATGACACCTACAACCCAGACACCGCTACTCGTCAACAACTTAAGAATTTCGAGGATATGGCCACGCCAGTAGTCACAAAAGGCCAAGGCTCGGCAAGGCAGCCAAACCTAGATAGAGAGTTGCAGTGAAAAAACTTTCTAGCGATATTTTTGGAGGAAGTATCTGATGGCACTGTTTGGTAAGAAGAAACCACAGCTTGATCCTGTTGCCATTGCACAAGCCCAACGTGCCCGCGAAGAGCAAGAAGTAAGTGCTGCTTTTCAAAAAGGTATCACAGCGCTTCGCGACTTTATTGCCCCAAGTTCGCTGGCTTTTGAAGGTTCGCATTTTCAACTAGGCACCCGCTATGCTCGCACCTACTATGTATACGGCTACCCGAGGCAGATATTTACGGGTTGGCTAAGTAGTATGATCAATCTTGATGAGGTTGTGGATTTATCTATGTTTATTTATCCCGTAGAGAGCCAGGTTGTATTAGAAAATTTGCGCAAAAAAGTAACCCAGCTAGAGGCAGGTCTGCAGATTGACGCTGAAAAAGGTCGCGTTCGTGATCCGGGTAAACAGGCTGCTATCGTAGACGCCGAAGAAATGCGCGACAAACTGCAAGTTGGCGAAGAGCGCTTTTTCCGTTTTGGCTTATATTTTACTCTTTACGCTTCATCAATGGATGAGCTGGAATTTGTTGGTCATAAGGTCGAGTCCATCTTGGGTCAACAGCTCATATACTCCAAGCCAGCTAGTAGCCAACAAGAACAGGGCTTTAATAGCACGGTGCCGCAATTTACTGATCAGCTGCAAATCAGGCGCAATATGAACACCGGAGCACTCAGTACCAGTTTTCCATTCACGTCAGCTGATTTGACGCAGGATAATGGCATCTTATATGGCATAAACATGCATAATTCTGGATTGGTTATTTTTGACCGTTTCAGTCTGGAAAATGGTAATTCGGTCGTTTTTGCGAAATCCGGTGCCGGTAAATCATTTGCCGTAAAACTTGAAGCACTTCGCAGCCTGATGTTTGGCACAGAAATCTTTGTGGTTGACCCAGAAAATGAGTATGAACGCATGGCGGAAGCAGTCGGTGGTGCTTATGTGCGGTTGAGCTTAAATTCGGCAACACGAATCAACCCATTTGATTTGCCAAAAGTAGTCGATACGGAGGAAGCCGACAATGCGCTGCGTAGTAATCTCATCACACTTCATGGCCTACTCCGCCTCATGATGGGTGGCGCACAAACGCAGCTTATTGGCGGTAATGCTACGACCACACCTGCGCTAACCCCAGTTGAAGAGGCTGATTTAGATGCAGCATTGATAGACACTTATGCCAAAGCTGGTATAACCAATGATCCGCTTACGCATACCGGCATCCCACCAACCATTGCCGATCTATATGAGTCACTGTTGCATATGGGCAACACCGGCCCCCAACTTGCTCAGAGACTACGTAAATATACAAGTGGTACGTTCGCTGGTATATTTTCCCAACAAAGCAATATTGATATCAATAATCCATTGGTTGTTTTTAACATTAGAGACCTGGAAGATGAGTTGCGTCCAGTCGCTATGTATATTGTGCTGAACTATATATGGAACAAGACCAAGACCGACCAGAAACGGCGGATTTTGGTGGTTGACGAGGCTTGGCAACTGATGAAATATGAAGATTCAGCTAACTTTTTGTTCTCTTTAGCCAAACGGGCTCGCAAATATAATCTCGGCATTACCACTATCACTCAGGACGTAGAAGACTTTATGGGTTCTCGCATGGGGCGCGCGATTGTTGCTAATGCCAGCATGCAACTGCTCTTGAAGCAGTCGCCCTCTGCTGTCGACATCTTAACTGATGTCTTTAAACTTACCAGTGAAGAACGCAAACGCCTTAGCAATTTTCCAATCGGGCAAGGGCTGTTCTTTGCTGGCCAGAATCATGTGCATGTGCAAATAACCGCGAGTCCAACTGAAATGAGTCTGATTACTACAAATCCAGCCCAAGTCCAGCAGTTAGCCCAATCTAGTCTGCAACCACAGCCTGGTCTGCAACCACAAGGTGAGGTCCCTCAACCGCAAGGTACAATTGATTTATCGAACAGGTTAACACCGGGTGTCTAAATTGACCCAGAGTAAATGGATTTTAAGAAAAATAGCTCGCGTTGGCAAAGAGCTATAATACAAACAAATCAAAAGGACGTTTTGTGAGCGATGTCTACGATAAAGAATTAGAAAAGCAAGAAGAGGCTATTGCTCCGCGTGAGGCAGATGAGGAAGAACAAGGTGAACTTGACTCATTGGCCGAAAAAGGCGAAGACAAAGATGGCCAAGCTAAAGAACCAAGTGAAGGCGAAGAGAAAAAAGCCGATTATGGTGAAAGCGATAATGCTGGAGAGGCAGAGCCAAGCCTATACAAACCAAGTAGAAGCAGATTTGGGACGGGCAGTCCTCGAGCCGCTCAACGAGTTAGGCGCACTTTGTTTATCGGTGGCCCGCTTGGCATTGTTGCCATAATAGCCGTACTACTTATGATATTTGTCGGGCAGCTCAAAGCAGTGCATTTTGCGACCGTGCTACGTTCTGGTGGCTTTGCGACTTTTGAGCTAAGCATGCGGCGCTTTTTCGCCGATGTCGAGTTTGATAAAACCGTTACAACCGCAGATAGCACTGGCCCGCTGGGCAATCGGCCCGACAGCAAGTTACTAAGGCGGTTAGTGACCGGCGATGATCCGCGTAGCGTGGCTCAGAAGCTGGGTCGCGAAGGTAGTCTGCAATATGTGAACGAAAACGGCGAGATAAAAGGCTTCCAGTTTGGCAGCGGAAACAGCGATATTATCAATTATGACGAAATAGCTCAGAGATTATTTACCAAAAATGCTGACCAACTAACTATAAGACAACGAATGACATTACGAAAAAATGTGGTTGATGAAGTAAATGTGCGTATGGCTCAGCGCCTCGGAGAGGAGGGACGGTTTTTTAGAAACGATTTCTGGACGCAATTCCGTGACATAACCGGTATCCGCATGAGTATTCCACGCCAGTTTATGAGGAGTCTTCTGGGCGAAAAACCAATTGAAGCGGAAACAAGTGTTCGACTCAATCAAGAGGAGAACATAGATGGGAGTGCAGGAGTTGACTCTGGTATAGACACAGTTAAAAAGACGACAGATGCGGTCAAGGCCGAGACTACAAACTCGATCAAGCTCGGCCAGCGCTTGCGTGACCCAACTATATACCGTACTGCCTTATCCAATGCTGGCATAAATCCTGATGTATTAACCGAAACAGTCGCTAAGGCCAGCCCCTATGTACTGGTTGGCACGCTGTACTGCATTGGCCATGACCTTGGTGGAGTTGATCAGCGCATAAACCAGTCATTAGAAAAGCAAGCCGCGCGCTCCGCTTCAGACATACAAGTGACGAGCGAACAAATTATGGATGGCAAAAACGTAAATGCTGCCTTTGTGTCAGCGGCCAATGCTGATTACGATGGCGTCAAGGCGGCTGATGGTAGCACGCTTATTCCCCCAGGGGAAGTTTCGCCTTACTACAAGGCCGCTACTGGCCAATCAATGAGCGGTGCTGACATGGATAGCCTTAAAGATACTCCTTCAACTCATATTGAAACTCCGTTGGGTTACTTGGCTGATGTTGATACCATAATTAAAAATGCCATCTCTGCAGGTGCCGTTAACATACCCGGTATTGGAAAAATCATTAATAGCGGCTATGACGCCGCAATTGATAGTGCATGTGGCACAATTACTAACCCGGCTGCACAAACAGCTTTTGTATTGTTTGATGTGGCGGCCGCTGCTGCAAGTGGTGGCACAACTGCAGCCGCTACAGCCATGTTTAAGGCAGCAGTCTTTTTTGGTGGAGGTGCTTATGCCGGACAAGCTCTGCAGAGCTATGTAGAGAGTTTGTCTGGCACCGGCTTTGGGGGCGGCAAGTCGGGAGTTGACAAAGTTAATGCGGGAGGCGTATCTACAGATTACCTTAACGAGCAAAGCAATCGTGGCGTGGCAATGGGGCGGCCACTATCAAATGATGAGGCAGCCGCTACTAAAACCGCCGCTCTGATTGAAACGCACAAACAATTTCAAGACCAGGCATGGCGCGACCGCTACTTTGCCATCAATAATCCTTACTCTCTAGTAGGCTCACTCAGCGCCTATTTCCCGTCATCGCTGGCCAGTCTTGGCAACCGCCTAGCGGATAGTTTAAGTTCGTTACCCAAAACACTTGCCTCGTTTGTTGGTGGCCAACTAAGCGGCGGGCTAGTGCTCAATTTATTTAATGGTTCACATCAACAAGTAGCCTATGCGGCTGACAGCGTAGACTTCCAGACCAAAGCGAACTTCTTTGGTGTGCAGCAATGGGGTTGGTCGCAAGAAGAAATAAACCAGATTGAGAGCAACCCAGACTTTGACTTTGCCAATAATGCCGCTTATGTAGAGGCTCGGCCGGACCTAGATGGGCGGTTTAGTAAGTGTTATAGCTCAAACTCACTCTTAACTGACATTCCTTCCGGTTGTGATGCAGGTACATTGTCGCAACCCGATGCACTCCACTGGCGACTGTACAAAGTACATTCTTTTGTTGTCGACAACTTAAACCAGGATGTAACAAAAGATAATGGCAATTAAAAAACGCCGTTACGTCAACCTCTTTAAGCGAATTCTCTATGTGTTCGGCGTGCTGTTATTAGGTAGTTTGTTTTTAACAAAATCCGTCCTAGCAGAAGCACCATTACAGTACATTGACGGTAACTATGGTTTTTACTCGCCGGATCGGCAGACCTGCGGAAGTTCGCAAGCAAACACCACTATAAACCTTAACGACATTTCTACTAAGTACGGGTTGCACTCTGTTTTTACCAAGCAGGTGGGTGGCAATGTACTTGGCAGCGTCAACTCAGACCAATCACCCGGTTCAGTGGCTTCAGTTCTAAAACTTATCATAGCAGACGTATTCCTAAGCAAAAATCCGGATTTAACTAAAACAGTAACAGTTACTGCCCAAGAAAATTATTTTGGTGCTAGCGGTGGTGATGGATCACTGGTATCACCTAAAACTGGACAAAGTATTAGCCTAAAAGACGCGCTGGAACAAACTCTAAAATTTTCATCAGATACTAATGCTAACGTACTGATTGATGCGTCAGGCGGTCTACAGGCCGCTACCGATGCTGCACATGGTCTCGGCTACGGCAAAACTTCCATCTTGTCCTACTACAATGATGCGGGTGCCGCTACCATTGCGCCAAATGCAACAACCGTGACAGAACTTACAACTTCTATGGAAAAATATGCAACTAGCTCTGACCCTACCTACCAATCTGCTTACACTAACCTTAAAGAGGAAACAGTTAAATATGGTCTAAGCCCAGAGGCTAATAAATGGGGCGGGACGTCCAAGGTGACTGGGAATAGTGCTGTTTTTGCGGTTGGCTCGCTTCGCTACATTATTACCATGTATGTTGAGAAGGACTGGAAAGGTGATACTAATGCAACTAATCCAGATAGTGGAGCAACGGTTATCAAAAATGCAACTAATGACATTTTGGGTTTGATTCAGGCTAACCCAAGTCAGGCCTCAACCAGCTCACAATGTTGTCAGTCCTCAACAAACATTGCTGGTTCAAATAACGCCGAGAAAGCATTCAATTATTACTTGGGCAAGGGTCTTTCGGCACTGCAGACAGCTGGGCTGGGAGGCAATCTGCAAATAGAGTCTGGGTTTGACCCTACTGCCTACTACCCGGGAGGGCATACTGATAACCCAAGCCCGAGCAGTGCTTTTGGTTTAGTCCAGTGGTTAGGAGGCAGGCAAACAGCTCTGCGTGACTTTGCTAACAGTGCCAATAAACCAATAACAGACCTCGGCGTTCAGTTAGACTTCTCGTGGCAAGAATTAACTACTTCATATAAAGATAGTGTGCTTGGTCCGTTGCAACAATCTACTGATTTGGCAAGTGCTGTGCATATTGTGAATCAATACTACGAAGGTAGTGGTGTTGATGATGGCCCACGTTTAAGTGCGGCTCAAGACCTGCTTACTAAATATGGTTCAAACACTAGCCCAACTTCTGGTACCGGCCCCGCCCCAACCAGCAGCTCCTGTGGGTCATCGGGAGTGATCGCTGGCGGGTTTGCTTTCCCGGTCGATATCCAAATTTACCATGACCACCCCGATTGGTTTACGAAGCCTCATCATGATTATCCGGCCGATGACATTCCGGTGCCAACTGGTACGGCAGTTTATTCGATTTCAGCCGGTACCATAATATCGGCACCGACCGGAGGCGATTGCGGCACGGGTGTGGAAATCGATGCCGGAAGCGGCATACATTTTATCTACTGCCACGGCGAAGATGGTGGAGCGGTGGATGGAGCTCATCAGGGGGATATAGTTACAGCTGGGCAGCTTATTATGCATACTGACAATACCGGGCATACTACTGGTCCGCACCTGCATGTTGGTATTAGAATAAACGGTACCAACTATTGTCCTCAAACCTTTTTGGTAGGAATTGCTAACGGTTCGCCCCCCGATATAACTAAATTGCCAACTAGTGGCTGTACTTATTAAGCGTACAGTAAGGAGGAGTAAATGGAAGGATACAAGATCGTACAGTTTTTAAAGCACCATATTCGCCTCCTACTTGTATTAACACTACTATTAATAATTACATTTGTGATTATGCGTCATGGTTTTGTGACCATTGAAGTAACTGGGTCACCTCAAGACAATAGCCCTTTCAGTTACAAACTCCTAAATCAAAGCACTCAAAAGACAACTGAGATTAAAACTACGGCAACAAAAGTTAGAAAGCTAGTAGCTAAAGCCGATTATGAGGTTTTAGTAACAAAAAACGGTGGTAGTTCATTTTCGGTGGTCAAATCACCAGGTTGGTTACATAGCAAACACATTAGTATTAGTTTAAAGCTCCAGAAAGCCCGCCAATTTGTGGGCGATAACCCAGCTCCGTGCATGTACTATATTGATAAGCTGTACTCATTAGCGTGCGGTGGCACAGTGAAATCCATAAGCGTACATGTGCCCGCTAACGAGCATCAACCAACTTATGTAACAAAAAACACCCGAGGGCCGGATGGTTCGCTCGAAGCTATTGTAAAAACAACAGGCAGTAATTTTGCGATTGTTAATACAGGGCTAAACCATGCCGCATTTTCTCTTAACAACGGATTGGCCCTTACGAATGGTGTCGTTTTGCAGGAACTTGCTAGTAATCAAACGTATTCTTTTGCAGCCTTTAAACAGGGTTTTATTGCCTACGATTCCACACTAACGAGTGTGCTGTATTTTTCTTCACCAAGCGCTAAACCAGCCACGTTTTCTCTGCAATCATCTGTCAATAACTTAAAACCATCCTTACTATCTGTTGGTGGTGACACTATTGTGGTAGTTTACTCCAATGCTGTTATCGGCGAAGACCCCAATAAGCCAAATAGTTCTGCCGTTAGAAATGAAGTCGTGATATATCCTGCAAAGGGAAACTCTCGAAGTTATAGACTAGATAAGAAAATTTTTACCGATGTTGAAATATGTGGTACTCAAAAACTGTGTTTCTTAAGCAATAAAGTGGTATACGTCTACGACACTAGTGTTCCTAAACCTAGGTTACTGTTTACCATACAACAAGCAAACAGTATTGACGACGTGGCTGGGCAACTCTTGATTGCACGGGACTCTGATTTACTAACTGTCGACGTGGATGCACAGCACGGCTCCGAAGCTTATAGCTTTGGTGGTTACCAGCAGTGTGGAAGCCAGAATGAGGGAAATGATTATTTGCTATGTGTCGTTAACGGTCGTTCTAAAAAAGTGGCTTTAAAACTTGACTGGGCTAATAACAACTCCGACAGTATTGACCAAAAAATTGCCGAGCTAGAAAAACTGACTAGTATAAATAATATTTCAATTAATGGCGCATATATATTTATCTCACCGGCTGTTCCTCTTACATTCAGCCAGAGTAGCGGGCAATACACTTATGACCCTGTAGCTAAAGCAAAAGCGACTAATGAGATCGGAAACGCAATTGCTAAGATCGGAATCGATAGGAATGTTTACAAAATCATTAATACGGTACGTTAGGCCGCATTGCTATTGTATAGGGATAATATTGTGTTTGCCCATGAAGTGCTGCACAACAACGTCCGCGTCAGTTGTCGTAATAAATGATTGATGATCTTGTAGTATCTTAGTTAGAGCGCGCCTGCGGGAGCCATCAAGCTCGCTAAAGACATCGTCAAGCAGTAATAAGGGCGGCTGTTGGCGACTTTGTTCAATTAGTTGAAGCTCCAGCAGCTTGAGCGCTAGTAGCACCGTACGCGTCTCACCGCGGGAGGCGCTTGTACCTGCTGGTTTGCCTCTAAGAAAAACAACTAAATCATCGCGGTGTGGCCCAAGCGAAGTAAAACCACGCGCAATATCAACTTCGAGGTCTTTCTCAAGGTGGTGCAGCAACTGGCTGCTGTAGTGCGCTAGATTGCAGGTTGTTTCGTAGTGAAGCTCAATGCTGTGGCGTTTAGTAGCCAGGCGACTGTAGTGCTTGCTGATTGCTTGGTTGAAGTTGGCAATCAACTTTTGGCGTTCAGTGGCAATTTGCCCTCCGAGTTCGCTGAGTCGTACATTCCACGCAAATAGTTGTTTGCTGGCAGCTGGCCTACCTTTTTTAAGTAAAGCATTCCTCTGCGCCAGTGTGCGTTTGTATTGGCTCCGCAAGCGACTATAGCCACTAACAGTCTGTTCAATTAAATCGTCAACAAAGTTACGACGCATTTCTGGTGGGCCTTGCAGTAACTGCATGTGGCTCGGCTCAAACAATACGACCGGAATTGTCTGATTTAGGGGAAGACGCGAAAAATGGTGGCCATCAATTTCAAACTGCCTCGCGACTTTGTCATTATCGTGTACTAGTTTAACAACTCGTTTGTGAGCTTCTGTGTGGATGTTCAAGCGCGCCCACTTTGCTTTGAACGCAATTAAATCAGCGTCCTTAGCCCGGTATGAGCGTCCTGTGCAGCCAACCATAATGGCCTCAAGCAAGTTGGTTTTGCCGCTAGCATTCGGCCCCACAATGATATTCACGCCCCTCTCAAATTCAAAAGACTCGTCGCGATATGAACGGAAGTGTTGCACACGTAAATCGGTGATCATTACCGTCTACAGTATAGTGGCTTAGCTTTTGAGTGGCATTATCAAATGAAGATAGTCTGGGTCATCTTTGCTTTTTAGTACGCATGGTTCAAGTTTGCCATTGAAACACAAACTAACCTCTTCTGTGCTTAAGGCTTGTAAGCCATCAAGCAAATAACGAGAATTTAGTGTGATATCGCCATCACCTTTGATGGTGGCTTGGGCAGAGGCTGTGTTTTCACCAAGCTGCGAGGCAATTGCGCGGATACTAACGGTTTGGTTATTTTCTTGCACTTTTATGGTGATGCTGCCAGCGCTCTCGCGAGCAAATAAACTGGATACTTTGGTGATGTTCATAAGTTCTGTTCGTTTTAGGGTTGCGGTCGTAGTAAAAGAGTTGGGGATTAGTTTGCGGTAATCTGGGTATTTGCCTTCTAGTAGCCTTGTGACTAACTCAATGTCGCCTGTTTTAAAGCGTACTTGTTGTTCATCATACATAACATCCACTGTGTCGTTTTCGGCAACAGGCGATTCACCAATAATTCGCAGTAATTCCTGCATAGCTGTGGCCGGCAACAAAAACGGTCCTATGCTTGGTGTTTTGCCGAGGGCTTTTTCTGCTAACCTGTAACTATCAGTGGCTACTATGAATTGTTTACCTTGGGTGAAATGTATATATACACCAGTGAGTACCGGCCGTGCCTCATCGTTTGAAGCTGCAAAAATAACCTGTTGAAACGCTCGCTTGAGCACGCCAGCAGATATTGATCCTTGTTCCCCTTTTGTGATGGCAGGCATAACAGGGAACTCATCGGCAGCCACACCATTAATTGTTGACTGGTATGAGTCAGCAGAAATGTGCAGTTTGTTTTCTTCTACACTTAGTTCAATAATGCCACTTGGCAGACTGTTGACAAACTCCTGCATAAGCCTGGCTGGGACCGTTATACTACCTTCTTTACTAACTTTTGAGCCAATGTTGTGAGTGATAGCTATATCAAGATTAGTCGCTGCTACACTCAAGCGGTTTTTGACTGTTTTGATAAGAACATTTGAAAGAATTGGCAATGTGCTGCGACTATTGGCAATGCGACTAACGCTCGAAAGGGCTTTGTTTAGGTTTTCCTGGGTTACTTGCAGCTTCATACAACTACTCCTAATTTATTTAGATAGTAATATTCATTATTAGCACTGTGGAAACTGTGTAAAACAACATCCTTACAAGTGATAAAAAAACAAAAGCCGGTGCATAAGGAGGTGCAAAAACTCTGAACAAGGCAGCGTATAAGTCGCAAACTTTCCCACACCCACAAAAATACTATTAGAAGATGTGTGTAAAAAAGGCTTCTTGTACACACCATATTCACATTCAGTACACAACTTTTACGCATACAAACGCTCCTTTATTTCAGCAATGGCAGAGCGGATATCACTATCAAAAGCGGCCTCTCTCTCGATTTTTTCAACCGAATGAATAGCTGTGGTGTGGTCTTTGCGGCCGAGCTCCCTGGCAATTTTAGGGAAACTTAAATGAAGCTCGCTTCTTAGTATGTACATAGCAACTTGCCGCGGCACCACAATATCCTTGTCTCGTTTTGGCCCCAAAATATCATCAATGCCAATCTGGAAATGGCGAGCAGTTCGCTCGACAATCTGTTTAGCGCTCAGATGCTTTGGTCTGGTCTTATTATCACCAAGCAAACTAGTGGCAATTATCAAGTCTGGCTCAAGTCCTCGCATTTCACAAAAAGCTAACAATTGATTTAGTGCGCCCTCAAGTTCACGAATATTTGTCTGGATATTAGTAGCCAGATATTCAACTACCGGTTGGGGCAGGGTAATTGAGTGGGCTGTTGCTTTAGATTGCACAATTGCGCAACGCGTCTCGAAATCAGGCACCTGCATATCAATACTCATACCCCAGGCAAAACGCGAACGCAGGCGTTCCTCCAGGGTTGGTATATCTTTTGGCGGTTTATCACTACTGATAATAATCTGTTTGTTAGCTTGATGTAGCGCATTAAAGGTGTGGAAGAATTCTTCCTGGGTCTTATCTTTGCCGGCTATAAATTGCATATCGTCAACGATCAAAACATCAGCGTTCCTATAATAGCTCGCAAAGTCAGTGTTCTTTTTGTAGCGAACTGCATCGATAAATTCTTGGACAAATTGTTCAGTTGAAATATAAACCACATGGGATTCTGGCTTACGCTGCATTAGTGCATTACCAACGGCTTGGATAAGGTGCGTTTTACCAATCCCCACACCGCCATATATAAAAAGGGGGTTGTATTTTGTACCAGGGCTTTGGGCTACTGCTTGGCAAGCCGCATACGCCAGCTCACTCCCTGATCCAACTATGAAATTATCAAAAGTATAGCGTTCATTAAGACCCTGGCGGTAGCTATGAGTAAGTGTACTCATCGGCCGATCGGCTGAGCCCTTACGTGTTATCTGGCCCAAAATAACGGTTTCGTCTTCGGTCTTTTTGGAGCTAACGATAGCTGAGTGAATTTTGAACTCAATGCGGTCTGGCGTTACCCCGTTCTTGGCCAGGGTATCACTAATCAGCTGGTTAAATTTACGCTCCATTTGCTGCTTGATGAAAACGTTCGGCACACCAATAACCAGTACGTTATCTTTGTAACGGAGTAGTCGTGTGTTTTTAAACCATGTTACGAAACTGGCTCTTGAAACCGAAAGTTCAATTTCACCCAATACCGCCTGCCACAAACTATCATCTTGCATGTGTGTTCACGTACCCTCACTACATTGTTTACAGAACTATACAGTAAGTATGCGGAGTTTTCCACAGGGTAACTAAGACAATATTTACTAACCAAAAAATAAAGCGAGCCCAGATGGAAGTTATGCACACAGCAAATTCATATCTGTAAAAATGTGGAAAATGTTTTCGATTCCGTGGAAAACTTGCTAGGATTAGGGGGTAAGCATTGTTAATTTCACTAAAGGGAACTATGCCCAAAAGAACATTCCAACCAAAAAAACGACAGCGCGCCAAAGAGCATGGTTTTATGAAGCGTATGAGCTCGCGAGCTGGTCGCAAAGTGTTGAACCGCCGACGCAATAAAGAACGTACTAAACTATCCGCTTAAGT
This sequence comes from uncultured Candidatus Saccharibacteria bacterium, assembly GCA_964584265.1. Lineage (GTDB taxonomy): Bacteria > Patescibacteriota > Saccharimonadia > Saccharimonadales > CAYVSP01 > CAYVSP01. Next base: position 34,498 of record CAZOZI010000003.1, read on the forward strand.
CTTTAACCACTATAATCCAACCATGATCGCAAGAAGACACCGCTTCCACGGCTATAATGCCTTGAGGCATGTGTACCAACATGGTCGGCAGGTGCGTGGGACCGATAGTTCGCTAAAAGTGTTGTCTAATGAAAGGCGCCACGACTATCGCCTGGCAGTAGTTGTTAGCCGTAAGGTAAATAAATCAGCAGTGGTGCGCAATAGAATCCGCCGACGCATTTATGAATTGGTGCGAGCGGAGGAAGCCAACATACTCGAATCTTTTGATATGGTATTTACGGTTTACAGTGACCATATAGCTGCATTGACACCAAGCCAACTTCATACGCTAGTTCAAAACCAGCTTAAACAAGCCGGGGTCATAAAAAAGTAGATTTGAGATTACTCTTACGCTTTGAGGGCAGCACTGGCGCCGCTATAATTTGGTTGGTAAAGGAAGATTATATGCCGAGCCCAGACCAGCAATCCTTAAAACAGATAGCTGAAATGGCTCGAGGCTATATAATAAGACACTAAAGGAGAACCCATGTTTACGACCCTAATTGTACGGCCGATATTTAATCTTCTGGTTCTAATCTATGCTCTACTGCCTGGCCATAACTTCGGACTGTCCATCATTATATTCACCATAGTCATACGCCTGCTCATGTGGCCACTAGTTAAAAAGCAGCTCCACCAAGCCAGGGTGATGCGCCAGATTCAGCCAGAACTCAAACGCATTAAAGCTGCCGCAAAGGGCAATCGACAGCAAGAGTCGGCGATGCTCATGGAACTTTACAAGGAACGAGGCATTAGCCCGTTTGCCAGCATCGGTGTGCTTTTGTTGCAATTGCCAATCTTGATTGGTCTATATAGCGGTTTGCGGCGTATTGTCGTTAATCCACATACTATTATTACTTTTTCATACCCCTTTGTACGCCACTTGGTCTGGCTACAAATACTAGCCGGCGATATTCATCATTTTGATCCAACGCTATTAGGGGTAGTGGATTTGACGCGGGCCGCTATAAATAAGGGCGGTGGTATTTACTGGCCGGCCATGTTCCTGGTTATCGGCAGTGCCGCGGCTCAGTATTTCCAGAGTAAGCAACTCATGCCGCAGAGTAAAGACCAGCGCAAATTGAGACATATTCTGAAAGATGCTGGTAAGGGCGAACAGGCAGATCAAACTGAAGTTAATGCAGCTGTAGGCAGGAGCACACGCTTTTTAATCCCGGCTATGATTTTTCTCTTCACAGTCAATCTAGCATCAGCCCTGTCTTTGTACTGGCTCGTGAGCGGCGTAACTGCCTACTTGCAACAAGCCAGAGTACTTAAGCGTGATGAGGCCGAATTGGAAGCAGCTGCCGACCGACCTAGCCGCAAACAAGTAATTGAAGGCGAAGTTATACAAAAAAAATCATCACCGGGTAGTCGTGGTAAAAAGACATCAAAAGCCAAACGCAAAAAGAGGCGCGCTTAATGGATGATGCTATTGTGTACGCCAAAAAGTATTTAGAAGACCTTCTTTCGTTTTTTGGGCTCAATACTGATGTGTATGCTACGACTAGCGATGATGAAGTAATTGAACTGGATGTACCAAGCACACATTTGAACGGCTTTTTAATTGGCCAGCGTGGCGAGACAATGCGCGCTTTGCAATTTATGGTCAGCAACGCACTTAAAAATAATGGATACGACATTGTCCGCGTCAATATTGATGTGGCAGAATACAAAAAAGGCAGGGCACAGCGGCTAGAACATACGGCCCAAGATTGGGTGCAACACGTTAAAACTAGCGGGGAACCAATGCATTTAAAGCCTATGCATGCTGCCGACCGTAGAACTATCCACAAGATGGCCACAGGAGCTGGGTTGAGCACTGAATCAGTTGGCGAAGGGCCTGAGCGCCATGTAGTTCTTAAACCGGACGACGACAATCAGTCTTCTGTTGATGAAGAGGAATGAGCAACGCGTTCGCCCAGAACGGCTTTATAAACATCTAGTGTTTGCCTGGCGGTTCGTTCCCACGAATAACTTTTGACGACTAAGCTACCTTTGACGACTAGTTTTTGAGCTAGCTTAGGATCAGCCAATACATCATTGATTTTTGCTGCCATGTCGCCTACGTCCAGTGGGTCAAAATAGTGTGCAGCGTCTTTGTAAATTTCGGGCAGACAGGTCGCATTGCTTGATATAACGGGGCAGCCAGCGGCCATTGCTTCAAGCCCAGGCAGACCAAATCCCTCGCTTAAAGAGGGGAAGACATATGCCTTGGCATGTTCATACAACCATCGTAGCTCACCCTCGGTTACAAAATCAGTAAAGAAAACTCCGGGGACCCCTTCTGCATCTACCAGCTTTTGTAGCTTACGGTAGTTGGCATCAAGCTTACCCGCCAGTACCAAAGTCAAATTAAAGTGGGTCTCTTTGAGAAGCGCAAAAGCCTCAACCAAACGCTCTAAGTTCTTATGTGAAAATGGTCGCCCTACGTACATAATGTAATCTTTGTGCTCCAGCAACTTCATAGGCTCTGGCGGCACTGTAATTTTGTCAGCCCCCAGAAGGGTCACGGTAATTTTGCGGCTGTTAATCCGGGCAAATCTAGCTACGTCATCTTTGACGAATTGACTAAAAGTTAGTAGAGCAGTCGATTTGTGGGCCACCAGCCAATTTACGAGTTTATAGACCTGCTGTTTGAGCGTATATAGTAACCAATTCTTGCTGGGATTTCGAAAGCGCGTGGTTGTCAGGTCGTTCATGGTAGTCACTACCTTGCCGCGGTACAAAACCGGCTGCTGCACCATATCAAAATGCACTAGATCTGGCTTTAACTTATTGAGCTGACGTAGCAAGTCAATTTGCTCAGCGAAAGTAAATTCTTTATAAGGGCATTCCAGCTTTTTGAATTTCTTATTAGTTGGCGTCCAACTATCCATGTCTTTTGGCTTGAGTAGTACCGTGTAGTTGTGGGTATGGTCAATTTGCTGCAGATAATGCAGCAGGCGCTCTACATAACGCCCTGAGCTTGTTCTTAGCTCACGCGCGTCAATCACAATTTTAGAGCTCACTTCCAAGCGCTCCTTTCAGCCTCAACGATTGGATTAAGGGCCACAAAACTGATGCCGCTCGTCACCGTACATTGCATGTACGCTTCCTCGCCTGATCTGTTTTGTGGTTCCTCCTCCAATCGCTTCGCAAGCGAAATGAGGCTTGGAAGTGAGCTCTGTGTCATATACGTATGGTAGCAGAATTTCGCCCATCTGTTGTTTGATGCTAGAGTAAAATCAGAGGAAAACATATGGCAGAAGACACTCCCTCACCTTATGAAGCGCCACTGGACTTACCTGGCGAGGAACAACCGTTGCGGCAGCCCACGCCGGCAAAGAAAAAGGGCCGAAGCAAGCTATTTTTAATCCTACTCGGTATTGTTTTATTAATCGTAGTGCTTGTTTTTGGGGCCATGGAGCTTTTTGGTAAAAAACCTGCGCCCAAGACGCCTGTAACTAATGGGCAATTCAGCTCAAACCCAACCATTCTTGCCCCGAACGATATTCCGAGCGTGAGCTCAACTAAAACCTTTACGGCCGAATCACTGGCAGTAACACTAACTTATCCGACAAACTGGACGGTGAGCGAAAAAGAGGGCGGCATAACCATAAAATCACCAAACTTTAATATTCAAACTAAAAACCAAGGCACACTGCCTGGCTACTTCCGGCTCTACATACGCCAGGGGGCACGAACTGTTGACAGCAAATATATTGGCCGAGCCGTCGTGGTAAGCCCGACCGAAAAGCTGACGTACACACAACCAAACCCGAACCAGCGCAAAGACACTAATCTATCGTTTTTCGGCTATGACACCAGCGATAACTTTGCATTCATGATGATAACCGGTAACTTTACGCTTAAAAAAGGCGATACGCTTGGCCCCAACTATGGCAAAGAGGCGGATACCTACATTATTGCCGGTGGTTTCACCGCGGATAGCAACAAAGATGACTTAAGCTTTTATCAATTGGAATCAAATAATTTTCAGTCTTCCAGTGCCTATAAACAAGCAGTGGATATTATCAAATCACTCAAAGTTTCCTAAGAGTGCCCCGTCATTTGCTAAAATGGGTCTACTTGTAACAATAAATTGGAGAAAGAGCTTAGATGGCTAAAAAAGCACTTATTACGGGCATTACTGGACAGGACGGCAGTTATTTAGCAGAATTTTTATTGAGCAAGGGCTACCAAGTGTACGGCATAATCCGTCGAGCTAGCAGCTTTAACACCGGTCGCCTGGACCCTATATATGAGGACCCGCACAAAAGTGGCGCACACCTGCACCTGATTTACGGTGACCTTACTGATGCCAATTCGATTAACAGCATTTTAGAAGAAGTCAGACCCGATGAGGTTTATAATCTAGCAGCCCAAAGCCACGTGCGTGTTTCGTTTGATATTCCAGAATACACCGGAGATGTTACAGCACTGGGTACCGTACGCTTGCTGGAAGCTATTCACAAATTGGGGCTCAAGAACACTCGTTTTTACCAAGCGTCTTCCAGTGAAATGTTTGGCAAAGTGCAAGCGGTGCCCCAAAAAGAAGATACACCGTTTTATCCGCGCTCACCATATGCAGCTGCTAAGCTCTATGGCCACTGGATCACAGTCAATTACCGTGAGAGCTATGACTTGTTTGCCTGCAGCGGTATCTTATTCAACCACGAGAGTCCACGTCGTGGTGAAACGTTTGTCACGCGCAAGATTACTCGTGCGGTGGCACACATTAAAGCCGGTTTACAAGATAAACTTTACTTAGGCAATTTAGATAGTAAGCGAGACTGGGGTTATGCCAAGGAATATGTCGAGGCCATGTGGCTTATGTTGCAACAGGATAAACCGGACGATTATGTAGTGGCCACCGGTGAAACGCACACTGTCAAAGAGTTCCTGGAGGAAGCGTTCAGGCACGCCGGCTTAGATTGGGAAAAATACGTAGAGACTGACCCGAAGTATTTCAGACCTGCTGAAGTAGACTTACTAATCGGGGATGCTACCAAAGCTAAACAAAAACTCGGCTGGAAGCCCAAGATTACCTTTAAAGAATTGGTCAAAATTATGGTAGATGCCGATGTAAGCGAGCTAGAGAGCAGGATTGCCGGGCACGTCCAGGTTAACAAAGAATCCTAGCTTTTCTTCGTAGCAAGTTTAACAATTGCTTCGTACATTGTTTTAGCAGCTGCTTCCCAGCTAAAATTGCTTACACGTTGCTGCCCGGCTTCAATTAGCTGACTGCGTTTTTGGCTACTACCGAGTAACGCAGCCATACTATCAGCAATATCTTGCGGGCTATCTGGCTTACAGTACATGGCGGCTTGTTGACAGACTTCTTTTAAAACCGGAATATCACTGACTATTACTGGCACGCCGGCGGCCATAGCCTCAAGTGGCGGTATGCCTTGGCCCTCATAATAAGATGGGAATACAAACACACTGGCATGCGCATAAAGTGTGTTACGCTGCTCGTCAGTCACATAGCCAGACGTGACAATATCCAGACCATATTGCCGGGCGGCTGCGATACTCTTTATAACTTTTTCACTATTCCAGCCCTTGCCACCGGCTAACACTAATTGATAGGTATCTTGCAACTGAGGAGTGAGCAGACTGTAGGCAGTAATAAGGTTCTCAAGGTTTTTGCGTGGCTCCAGATTGCCGACGAACAAAAGATACTGCTTTGTGATGCCAAGCTTGGCTACATCTCCATGCTGTGTTTTATCTATACGAGCTGCTTGTGGAGGCGTGTAGGTGACAATTATCGGCTTATTATAAGCAAACACTTTGGTTATGCGTTCAGCCGTAAACTTAGACACAGTGGCCACAGCAGTAGCCCGTTTGAGACTTTTGGGCACAAAACGCTTCAGATCGTTGAGATTTTTTTGACTAAGTGTTTCGGGCACATCAATGAAACTTAAATCGTGTATCGTGCAGATACATGGAGTTTTAAACAAACTAGGCAAGCTTAAATAGTTTGGGAAGAAATGAACACCGGACCGCTTTTTGGTGAGCAGCTCGTATGGCAACTCCAACCAACAGCGACGTAGCAGGTTAACCAACTTTATAGGTATTAAACGGCTGACTTTGTAAGATATTGCTGGATGCTGTGGTAGCGCGGCAACACTTTGACGCCCCAAGAAATTGTAATAATGTCCCACTATTTCCAGCTGCTCTCCATGATAACGGGCTAATGCTTCCAATAGCCCAAGTGTGTAATAGCCTACACCCGATTTTCTTGGTAGGGCAGCAGCATTAACGTCAATGACCAGGCGAAGCCTGGTCTTATTTTTTTGTGTCATTGCCAACCCGCTGTATCACATCAAAAATCTGCTGAGCGGTCTTGTGCCAACTGAATTTTTTGGTTTGTTGCTTACCTTTAGCAATTAGTTCTGCCCGTAGCACCGGATCGGTTAAAACTTTTTCAATTGCTGGAGCGAGCGGTTCACCATTTTTGACCAAAATGGCCGCTTCACCAGCTACCTCGGGTATCGATGAATTGTCATAAGCCACAACCGGGCACTCCAATTGCATGGCCTCTAAAATCGGCAACCCAAAACCTTCGTATAGACTAGGGAAGGGGAAAACGGCAGCTTCGCCGTACAGTACGCCAAGATCATCATCGGGCACAAAACCAGGTAGCAAAATATCTTTTGCCTCCTTGGGATGTTTAGCAAGTTCATCTGTCCAGCCAACCGTTTTGAGGTCCCGCTTTAGGCTAAACTCCTTGCCAATCATTACCATTTTTAAGTCCGGGTGCTTTTGCTTGAGCGTAAAAAAGTCTCTGGCCAGTCCTTTAATGTTTTTGCGCAAATCTACGCCCCCCACATAAAGTAGGAATGGGTTATCGCCCAGCCCGTATTTACGGCGCACGCTTTTACGGCCGGCAGGCGTTGGCTTAGAAAAAGCTGTCTCTGAGCCAGCCAGCGGTGTGACGAATATGTCGTTGGAACGAGAACCATCAATATTAGTTAAATAATCATTTTTGGATGATTTCGATAGAGCTACGATGGCCGTCGCAGAAGCGTAAGAGGCTAACATTTCGTTATAGAATTTACCCTGCACGGTTTCGCCGAACATCTGCTTATATTTTTTAATGCCCTTGAGTTTAGTAGATTCTTTTTCAATTCTGAAAAACAAAGGTATAAGATCGTGCAGACTGGCTACGGTCGGCACATTCTTGGGTATACCAAGCCACGGGTCGGCCTGAAAAAATACATCCACATCACCACGCTTAACGATAACTCTAACTTGCGGACGGGCCAGTGCACGAACGTACTTAACGGCCTTTATTTTATTTGCAGCCACAGAATGTATTTCATAACTCTCAAACAGACGTAGTACATCTTCAGGCAACTGGCTTTTTCTTTCAACAAAAAAAATAAAATGATGATTTTTGGCCATAGGCGCTATCTCACGCAGCACGTTTTCTAGATATCTACCAATACCACGAAAGCGGTTTTGGTTTTGCAATGGCCTTAGGTCAATACCTATTTTCATGACAAACGTTCCTTAGCAACAATTTGACGCCCGAATACTTGTCTGTACAAAGCGGCAATAATGCCAAGACAAAACAGCCAGCTTCTTCTTAGCCCAACCAGTCTTCCTCTACCTCGGCAATACTCTCGGTATTTTTTCCACAGCGCCGGTAGTAGATTCTTCAGCCGAACTGCCCGAAGCGTGAAGAACATTTCATTTCGGTAAAACATAGGTGTATCCAGAATATCAGTATAGCTTTTGTTGCGTGTCCCGCCAGTGTGCGTAGCTAAATGAGTTAGAAAAGCACGTGGCTCATAGAATATTTTCATACCAGCGCTTGTCATCTTCAAGGCTAGATTGCTTTCTTCTCGGAATGCATTGCCAAAAAAAAGGGTATTAAAACCACCAAGCTTGAGCGCACCCGCTACCTTTAGGGCACAATTACCACCGGGGAAAGCATTGGTATAACCAGCTTCGGTAGCCGTAAACACACCGTTTGAAACTGCGTATTTATCAAACCGCAGGACTTCTTTTTTTATAGGAAAGCCTTTTTGTAAGACTCTGCCTCCCACAGCACTAACTTCAGGATGTTCTTTAAATGCTTGCAGATGGTATCTCACTAAATCTTTGCTGACTACAACATCATCATCTAGAAATAAAACGATCTGAGCACTAGTGCGACGTAAAGCAAAATTGCGTGCGGCTGGTAAGGATGGCGGATCAGCTAAGAAATATAGAAAACGAGGATCTTTTATTTCACCAATTGCCTTAGTAAATTCAGAAGAGTGATTGGGGCTTTGATCAACTATCATTAGTTCTAAATTTTGGTGAGATTGGTCCAAAATGCCATGAATAGTATCTAAGAGCACTCCTTCGCGCTTATATGTTGGTATTGCCACGCAGATGTCTGGATTACTCATGGTAACCTTTTGCTTTACGCACTAATTTACCAGCTTTATTCCTATAGGTGTAAGGTGTGAGCAAGGTTGAGCGTAGCAAACGCAGCGCAAAGCCATATTGGTTTTGTTGCCAAGCTTTATTAATGATATAGCTTCTGTTAGCTAATATGCGATCAATTCGTAGTTGCCCATCCGCTAATTTTTTATATTGTGCCAGTCGAATCTTTTTGCCCAAAGCAAGTCGTTCTTTTTCGTCCCATGCGAGAGCCTGAATTTCATAAATCTTCTGTAGCTGTAGCTTCTTATTAGACAAAGAAATACCAAGAGTATTTTCCCGGTAGACATAAAGTGGTTCATTAATATTAGCAAAGTCACCAAACTTACTTAAGCGTAGCCAAAGTTCATAATCCTCAGCCGGCCAGAAATCTTGCTTGTACATACCAACTTGTAAGGCAGCCTTTTTATTGAATATCACAGAACCATGCGCAAACGGTGATCGTAGTAATAATTCCTGTTTAAGTTCGGCTTCTGCCAAGAGCACATGGTGTTTGTGCCTAATACGACCACCGTTATCCATTACTTTCATAGAAGATCCAAGGACCACAGTATTTTTATGGTCTCCTAAAAAAAGCATCTGCTTTTCTAAACGGTCCGGCTCTGAGTAATCATCAGCATCCTGGCGTGCAATAAATGTGCCTTTTGCCTTTTTGATTCCCCGATTAAGCGAGGCTACCAAGCCTTGGTTATTTTGGGCTATGTTTATTACACGAGGGTCATCATAAGTGGCTAGAATCTCAGCTGTGTCATCAGTTGATCCATCATTTATAATAATGAACTCAAAATCTTTGTATGTTTGGTTTAAAATACTGTCAATTGCCTTACGGACATAACTAGCATCATTATAGACACCCATAATTACACTTATTCGAGGCGTATTGCTCACAATTTTATCCATTCCCGGGGGACTATTTTTATCTCCTGGTTGGCTTTTTTATCTTGGAACCATTGCTTTGGAGCAATCACAATCTTATTTGGATTTTCGTTAAGCCATGCACCCCACCAACTAAATGAACTATTGGCCAAAATGTCGTGTTTGCAATGCTTTACGACGCGCATGTCATCTGATCCTAACTTATTTTCTACATAAGAAGTTGGGTAACCAAGATTCAGGTTTTGTTTGCACCAGGCAATGTCATTTGAGCAAACAAAAAGAGCAATCTGCTTACGCCGGCTGCTCGGTAGTTTCTTGACAAGCAGACCCAAAGCCTTTTGGTAATAATACAAATCTTTTAGGCCATGGAAAGCTTTAGTCTGTGCGTTTTCGGCATAATCTCCACGCCTTATATGTAACCAAATTGATTCGGAATTTTGTATTTTGTTAATAAGCTCTTGGTTAGTTTTATTAGGAGCGCTAGAGGGTTCTAGTTCTTTGAGTAATTGCGGTCGAATGTCAGCAAAATAACCTTCATTTTGCCAATAACCAACTAAATACGAGTTATCAGGTAAAGATAAAACCTCTGGGTGGAACCCCAGACTTTTTTCATGATAGCTATACAGTGTTTTACCGGGTAATAATTTACTCAACAAACGTGGTTTGCGTTGAGTGGGCTGATTGGGATCAACAATATAGAAGCCTTTAAGATTAGTCGTATTGGCTTGTAGTGGGTAACAGCCCAGCTCGTATTCACGCTGTGAATCAACCTCTGCGACTTCTTTGAACCAACTCGTGTCAAGTAGTAGTTGAGTTTTATGTTGCATAGCGAGTCGGCGTCCTACAGCGTACTGGAACAGCTGATTACTATGACCACCCATTAGCCTTACAACAATCATGATTTGCCAACCAATCTGTTGTAAAGATCTAAATAATCTTGAGTTAGCTTCTGCCAGGTATATTTTTGCTGCCATGCCTGGCGTCCATGGCGGCCCAACACTTTACGACGCTTTGGGCTATAAATCAATCTCGCAATCTGCCAAAGCGTATCTTTAAGGTCAGCACGTACGCGACCGTTTTCCATCTCATGTGATTTAATAACGACGCCACCCCCAGTCCATTTAGCAATTTCTGCACTATTGCCAGCCGCTGTAGCCACAAAAGGAACCCCAGCCGCGTTGGCTTCAAACAGCACCAAAGGACTGGCTTCAATATTTGATAAAAATACAAATATATCGGCACACTTCAGTAGCTCGAGTACCTTGTTGCGCTTTGTGCCATCAATCATAATCACTCTCTTACCCATAAATTTAGGATTGTTGTTTATGCGCTTGACCTGCGTTTTAAAAAGATCGTAGCTTCCTACCCCAGGAGTAATTGTACCGGCGCACACTAATGTAGCACGAGCCGGCAAGCGCTTAAAGATAGCTAAAAGCTCAGTGTGTCCTTTTTCCCCAGTGTAATTGGCTATTGTCATAAGCATAGTGCCTTTGACACCATATTTTTCCCTAATTTGCTTCTTTTCAGTGACAGTTTGTATATCTGCAAACTCATTCTCATCGGCACCGTTTGGAATTAGATGAATATTTTTAAGTTTGTGCTGCCGTGCAAAGTTAATATCTCGGTAATCATTAGACAAGTAAACACTTGCATCAAACTTTCTAAGGTAACCAGGCATATCCTTGAAATATTGTTTGTATATAGGATCATACAATGCAGAGTAGCCGCATGGGACGATAACCTTCTTGGCTTTAATCTTGTCCATAATTGGCAGCATTAAATCGGTTGTCCACTGCTGCGCGGCATAGGTCATAATGACATCAAAACCGCCGGTTATCAGAAAATCCTGGTATTTTTTTAGATCGCCGGTCAACCCCGTGACGATGCTCATACCCTGTTGAGAGGTCGGCCGAATATCGAACTCGACGATCTTTACCCCATTATGCGTCAAACTTTTTCTATCCGTTAATTTGCGGGTAGCGACATAAACATCGTGCCCAGCTTGGGCCATGCGCTCACTCAAATGCCTAACTACTTCGGGTGCTCCACTAATAGAAGGGTAGTATGATTCAACCGCGTGTAGTATTTTCATGAGCGTACCTTTAGTTTAACAAGTGCTTTATGCAGACCTCGCTTTAAAACATCAAACAACACTCTAAGTGCGCGCACCGGTGCAATAAGTACCAGACCACTCCATGTGCACAAGAAAAATTTAAGCTTTTTGCGCCGCAACGACTCAAAGGCTATGTGGTAAAGCATATTCTTGTAAACGTCGACGACACTCGAAGCACTATGGGGCAGACGGGTATATTTTTTGTAATGCTTGCGAATAGTAAATGGTGATATAGGTGGTATTGGACTATTCCATAATTCCTCAACTAATTGATCTCGTGAGCCGTGCTGGGTGGATTGCTTGGAGTGTGAAATGCTGGCAGGATTAAGCCGATATAAATAGAGACTTTCGGGCACGATTGCAAAACGCCAGTATGGTGCCAGTTGACGCCACAAATTATAGTCTTCGACGGCATGATAATTGTCGCTGTATAGGCCGGCTTCAATCAAGGCTTTCCGGCGGATTAGGGCTGAACCGTGACCAATCGGGTTGGTGTACAGCAGGCACAGATGAATATCTTCCGGCATAGTCGGCATTACGATCGTTATTGAAGGTTTATCTTCCAGATCGACATATGTAAAAAAGCTGCCCACTACAGCCAAACGCTCATCGCTTTTCATCAGGTCTAATTCTTTAGCAAAACGCTCCGGCTGAGAAATGTCATCACTGTCTTGTCGAGCTATAAAAGTACCACGTCCTAACTTAACACCTTGATTTAGTGAATAAACTAAGCCATGGTTGGTCTGGGGTAGAACCCGGACCCGTGGGTCTTTAATTTCCCACAGTTGTTTAAGTACCGGCTCAGTCGAACCGTCTTCGATAATGATGAATTCAAAATCTTTAAATGTTTGATTAAGAATACTATCGATTGCTCGTTGCAAGTACGTCTGGCTGTTATAGACGCTCATAACGACTGAAATGGCCGGATGGTCGCCACTTTCAACTTTGAGACGGCTCCAGTTTTCCTGCATGTCAGCCAGCTGCCTTTCAAGCTGTAAACGTTGCGACTTTTTAAGAGTGGAAAAATTCCAAAGCGTATTATATACATTGATAAGGCGCTCAACTGCCAGCAGAGCATCGGCTTGGGAAATATTGCCCTCATGCGTTCGGTAGTAGGCTAAATTTTTATCGATTGTTTTAACGCCACCAGGAAACGCCACCGCGATCCTAAGCCATAACTCATAATCCTCAACCGCTTTTAGTCCCTCCGACTCGTCAAAAAGTCCGACTGTCTCAAGAGCACTCCTTCTCACCATAGTAGTCAGCGTGCTGACGCTATTCATCTTGAGCAGGTTGGAGAATTTTTCTACCTTTTTTAGGGCTTCAGAAGTTTCGATTCTTTTATTTGTCACCGAACCGTTCTGTTCCATGATAACCGCGTGTCCGCAGCTCATTACTGTAGCCGGATTATCAAAAAGGGGGACTTGAGAGGCTAGTTTGTCAGGGAACCATTTGTCATCAGAGTCCTGGAACGCTATCAGCTCCCCCTTAGCCTGTCTTATGCCGACATTCCGCGGTACGGCCGGTCGTCCGGACGGTTTGATTTTGATGTAAGTAACCTTTTCGCCGAACTGCTTTAAGATTTCGGCGGTGTTATCGGATGAACCGTCATCCACGACAATAATTTCGGTTTCCCACTTGTTGTCTTGCTGCTCTAGCACGCTTTTTATTGCGTCAGCAATGTAGGCGGCACGATTATAGGTCGGGATGATTACGCTGACGCGTGGTTTAGCCATTACTTCGCAATTGTTCTTTTTAGCTGTTGGTCAAACTCACTCAACCATATATTGAGGAGTGACGTTTCAAACTCGCTGTCATTGACCGTAAAGCCGTTGAGATATTTCGTAGCTAGGGTGCGGGCTTTCTCGGCATCAATTTCACCAAAGCCTTTGACGGCCTGGACAGTAATGTTGCGTGTGGCCAGGTAGACGGTCTTTTCAACCTTGACCTTTTTAAATCCTAACAATTTGCAGACCTCGCGGAAGGCATGCTCGGTCCAACCTTCGTAATGCGTCGCCCACGGCGCTTCGTTGGATCCGAAAATATGGCGCAAAGCTACCTTACGGTTGTGATCAGACTCTTTTTTATCTAGCACTACTCGGGCACTTTCTTCAAAGTCTGGAACTTCAATATGAATTTTACCGCCGCGATTTAACCAGGAGTGCCATGACACCAGCAATGCCAAAGCGATGTGTCTTGGGAAGTGTTCATAAGTATGGTGCAAGCGGACTTCTTCGATGCTTCTAGCTTTATAGCGTAGCTTTGTTAGATCGGCAAACTCATCTGCCACTGACTTTTCCTGAACAGTATGTTCAGTTAAAGGGAAGTCTATATTGACGTATCCTTCCAGATAAACCTGACCGCAACCAAGATGTAGTTTCACTTTCTAAGCCTTTCTAATAAGCTCTTTTTTTGCATCCAATATTTCTCTGCCGTCTTACCTGAATCGTTAAAAGGTTTTTCAATCCAATCATTTTTTGGTTTGCCAAGATGTTTCCACCGCTTCTCGTATGTTGCCCAATCCTGCTTTTGCCTCTCCATATTTGTGGCCCTTACTTCACTGTTCGCATCAGAGAAGTGCTCAATGTATGAATCGGGCGAATCTATTGTGAGATAACCTGCTTCCCACATGCGCAAAGATAGATCGCCGTCAGCGTGGTAAAAAAACAGGTTTTCGGCATCAACATAATCCACTTTCTGTAAGGCTTCGCGGGTATACAAGCCATGATTGACGAACATTCTATCTCCCCATGCTAGTCCAACCCAGTATTTTTCTTGTTCCGGCCAGTTGCGCCAATAAAATGCTACGCCTCCTAATTTCTTGCCAGCTTTGATTTGCTTGTCAGCCAACGCGATACCATTTTTGATAGCACCCGGAACTGCTAAACAGTCATCGCTGAGCATGCAGACATATTTGCCGCTGGCAGCGCGAAAGCCGAGATTCATAAAATAGCCCCAACTCTTGCGCTCAATCGGTTTACCGTGCCATTCGCCCCGGTTGTGCTGGATAATACTAATGATATCTTTTTGGTCGGCTAACCAGACAATCGTGCCATCTGTTGAGCCTCCGTCAACCACAAAGATTTCAGAGGGGATATCTTCTATGTCTTTTCTCAGTGTCTCGAGTGTGGCTTGCAAAAACGGCAGGCGGTTATAGCTACCAATAACCACTGATACTACGGGCTTTTTCATATAGAGTTATTTTATCCTATTTACAGGATACTTACCGCTCAACTTTTAGTTTGGTGACATCATTTTTCAAATGTTCTATGTCACGATCGTCAAGTAGCCTAATCCCGAATTAATCTTTCATTCAAGCTTACTTAACCTTGACTGCTGATCTTTTGAAGCTTTTAAATAATGGATCACCGCAGTCAGGATGCCCCTAGATTGCATTCTTCGTTTATAGTTAAAGTCCGGATTATCAATTTCGCTGGCGGTTTGCTCGGGCGGATGGGTATAATCAACCTTTATACTCGAGACGGTTAAACCTTTTTTCAAAGCCGTAAGGACAGGAAAGAATAGAGTATTTGCCCATGCCTCAGTATTAACCAGAGAGTGTGTTTTTGCTTCTCCTGGCTCAAACGCATAACGCTCCATAAAAAGTTTAATTAATCCGGGCTCATTACGAATGATTCGCGGCCCCATAAACATATCTAGTTCGGGCGCATCAGGTTTTATTAAGCCGGCTATCTGCGCAAGTCGGCTGAAAAGTCTATTACTCTTTTGCTCAAATTTGGCCTGTTCTTCTGGATAGGTGGAATAGCTATAACTGGTTCTTTCCGGGATAACAATGTCGGCTTTGCCCTCCAGGATGGGCTGCGCTACAGCTGGAATAAGGTCACGGACTAAGGATATTTTTTCGGGCTCTGTTATGCAGATAACTTCTACGCCTGTCTGGGCAGCACTTTCTCGTATAGCTTGCCGTCGAGCCCCGCTCATGTGTTTTTCTTCTTGAGCCGAAACTCGCGCACCCAAGCTTCTTGCGGTATCAATAAAGGACTGGGTACTACCACTGTCAACGACAACAACTTGATAGCCGTTCTCTGTAGCCGCTGCTATGGTTTCAAGAGCGAGATTCCCTCTTAATTGGTCAATGTTTTCTTCGATTGTGCCACCCTGGCGCCAGATCGGATAATAGGTAATAGTCGCAATAGCTACCCTGGAAGGGTTGGATAGTACCTCTTCTGAAATACTTTGTTCTTTGGGTAAGATGTTTACTTTTTCGCTGGCGGTTGGCTCGACATTGATTGACATGGGACCTATATTATATATGAAATAACCTATTCTTGCAAGTACTTCTATATTATGTAAAGGATAGCTTTATTGAGCTCTTTTCTAAAATATTCAGGCGAATGGTGGCGCATCGCTGTCTGGCGCGTCTTTTGAGATAGCACTGCTACCTGCTTTGGAGTTAGTTTAGCCATATGACGTACTGTTTTCTGAATGGTAAGTATACTGCAATCAGACAGAACCTTGCCGCATTCGCGCGTATCCAGCCGCGTTTCCTTTGAAACAATCGGTATCAGGCCCTGATTCATACACTCCACGACCGAACCGGCTTGCCCTTCACTACAAGATGGCAAAATCACAAAGGCGCATTTGTCCATAACTTCATAAAATTCCGGTGTACGCATATTCACCTCACCAATGAGATGTATATTAGGCAGGTTTAACTCATGCTTAAAAACACTCAATACTTGTTCATCCAGGACTGTCACAATATATAGATGTTCATCCAGTTCTTTAAATGCATCAATCGCTAAATCTAAACCTTTGTGAATATTGCCAGCCCCGGCAAAGAACAGGAAATTATGACGTGCATCTACGAAGTTTTTCTTCATTTTTTCAAAATGATTGTCCGGGTAGCTTGCATTATTAACGGTAATTACCTTTAGATTGGGAGGGTACGTTTCAGACATTGATGGATCACCCAACACAATAATACTGTCAGCAGCTTCGTTTACAGGATCTTCAGATGCTTCAATGTAACGGTCGCGTGGTACTTCAACACCGTGGCGCTTTTTGAAATTAGTCCTGCGCTTATCTTCTTGCTCATTATTAAATTTCCAATAACTGCCCGTTAGCCAGTGGATAATCTTGGGCTTTCCTAACAAATTAGGATAGATGTTTTGAAAGTTTTTGCCGCCATGGAAAACTACCAATTCATAGTCCTTTTCTGGCGTAAATGTCGCGTCATCCCAACTAATAATATCTACTTCATAATCCAGCTCATTCAAAACGCGTGCCCAGCTTCTGCCAATACCTTCATTGCTAAATCGTACGGTTGGTTGACCACGCAATTCAGCGATAACCGTATGTGGTAAATATGCCAACAAGGCGCGTTTCTTGGGGGGGCGTTTGAGCCAGGTCTTGTATCCGAAAATGCGGGCTGGGTTATCTGTAATAGTCGGCGCTGTGGTTGGTGAATATCTTCGGAACAGCATACTAATGTTTTTCAGGCGAATTAATTACCCCTAGCATGCGATCTGTATACGCAGCCCATGAAACAAACGGCGTCAATTTCTTATCTGCTCGCGCAGTAATTTTTTTAGTTTTCTCAGGGTGCTCGATAATATCAGCAAGCGCTACAGCAACCTCTCTTGGGCTTCGGGGGTTTACAACCCATCCTGTTTGATGATGTTTAACAAGATCAGCCGCGCCAATATTATTAGTAATGACAGCTGGTAGATGGGCAGCAATGGCTTCAAACACAGAGATACCCCATGTAAAACCATCGTTTATAAAAATAAAAACGTCGCTATTTGTGTACAACTCAACCATCTCTTTGTCTGGCACATAGTTTTTAAACTCAACTGCATTCTGGACACCTTTATTTTTTGCTAATGTCTTCAGCTTTTGATAATAATTCGGGGATATATCCTGACGACCTACAATAATCACCTTGACTTGTAGTTGTTTCTTTTGAAGATATGGAATAGCAGAGATGAGGTCTTCGTAACGGCGATGCGGAAAGAGCACACCTACGGACAAAATCGTATAAGTTTCCTTTTTGTCATATGTACGCGTTTTAGCATACTGCTTAAAGGTATCGAGATCGGCACCGGCTGATACGACGATAGCATTGCGGTGCAGAGTTTTCCGCACAAGCCGTTGGTTGTGCTCATCGTAGGTTACAAAATTGGTAACCGCTTTCAGCCCTTGACGAATTAATCCTACCCGAGATATAGCTTTCGTTGATTCCCGGAGCTTGGTTTTTAAAGTGCCGATCGTTTGTTTATAGACGCTCTTGATCTCAGGAGTGTAGTGCTTTAAGTGTTCGGGTAACTGATTATTGAGCATCCAGACCACCTTAGGCGGACGATGTTCTAGTAAAGCCACGCCAATCAGGCTGAGCTCGTCGTGAATAATCAATGCATCAAGATCAGCGGCAATTTTAGCGGCTAATGCTTGATAAGCTGCGACCGGTCCGGCATTAGCCTGTTTAGCCGGCAAGCTAACGATATCTAAGGTTTTAATATCATCTGGGTAGCAATTTATTTTATCGACTTTAGGACTATAAATAATAACCTGATGGCCTTTATGGACGAGTGTTTGACTTAGGCGTATGACAAGCTTCTGGTAGCCCCCACTTATTTCGAGATTGTTGACGAGCATGCCAATACGCATCAGGTGATTCCTACTGCTCTCAAATCCTCCACCCAAGCATCGAGCAACTTAAGTTCTTCTTCGGGGACAATTTGAGCAGCATGCAATGCCTTATAAACGGCTACCATTTGTTCGGTTAAGTTGTCTGCTGAGATGGTCTGTAATGTCTCTGTGGCAATATCGATTACCTGTTCACTGTGCAGATAAACCGGAATCTCTGATTCAAAATCCTTCAAATAATCATGCGGGTTACGTTTCTGGACAACTGTTGCTGGACCAAAGCCCAGCTGCTTGCTTCGCTTCCATAGCAACGGCTGAGCCACTAGACCGCGCAAGATATCGGTGAAACGAAAAGTAACAAAAGCCGGCAGATACAAAAGAGAGAACACTTCTTTTTTAAAAATAGTGTTTTGAGAATTAAACGGACAAACCGTACCAGATGCCAACGCTAAAGGTTCATTTTTATTAAACGTAATTAGCTGGTTTTTAGTAAGACGGTAAATGGCATCTACATCAGGGTCTTCGTTTGCTAGAAATTGCCAAATTGCGACATCTGGTGTCGTCTCGGTCTCGCTAGCTTTCTCGGTATTGAGAATGCGATTGAGAGGAAAGCCGCGTGGCCAGATAAATTCTTTAGTAAAGTAGCTGTATATATTTACAAATTTTTTGCCTGAAAGAGTTTGTAGCGTAGCTTCTTCGGGCAAAGCTGGCCAGTCTGCCAGCGGCTCATTATCATCATCAGAATCAGCAATAAGATCAGCACCTTGGCTAATAGCATAAAGGTAACCGGTAATTTTCCGACAGTAGTGATTCCATGGCAAATGTTTAAGGACGTTATAACCAAGTTTTTCCTGTTGCTCCGGACCGAGGTAAATTACGTTTTCCATTTGCCAGTTCGAGGGCGTTTTACGATCACCAACCACGATAAGCTGCCAGCCAGAAACAGCCGCGAAATTCTTAACAGCCTCAGTTGGCTCAAAAATAGATGTAATAATGATAAAACGCTTAGGTTCGGCCATGCTCAAACTTCCTTTTTTGTAACGTGCCACTCAACTTTATTGGCTATATAACCCATATACTTGCCGCCAAAATATGTTGAGCGTACATCCTTTGTGTTCTGTCGTATTTTGAGCGGAATGTTCTCCCGCATGTCGTGTAATTGTTTGCCAGGAGCCTGTATAGAGACTCGAATATAAAATACACCTGGCACGAGATGGAAATGAGAAAAAGGAATCACAGCCCTATAAGTACCAGGCTCCAAAGTCTGGGTTGACCTGCGATAGTCGCTGTCGCTTGTCATAAATATAGCCTGGCCTTCATTGCTCAACACTTCAACGGCTACTACGCTGTGCTCAAGCGGTTCTTTGACTGTGTACTTCAGCTGTAGCTGCCAGGACTCATCTAGGTCCAAGGCTTCGACCTTCTCGCCCTCACCGTTCTGTATTTGAATGTCCCGTATCTGGGCCGCTTTTTTGGGGTTCTCCTCAAAATGCGTTTCAGCGACGGCTGGCATGTTTCGCGCCATGTACTGTTCAGTGGCAAACTCAGTCTCTCCGATATATTTGGCTTTGCCTTTTTCCAGAAACATTGCTCGATCACAGAGCTGTTTTACTACAGTCATACTGTGACTGACAAACAAGACCGTACGGCCGCTTCTGGCAATCGAACTGATTCGTGACATACATTTCTTCTGAAATGAGGCGTCGCCAACCGCCAAGACTTCATCAATGATTAATACATCTGGTTCCAGATGGGCTGCGACTGCAAAAGCCAAGCGGACATACATGCCACTACTGTAGAATTTCACTGGGGTATCAAGGAATTTTTCAATCTCAGAAAATGCAACGATTTCATCAAACTTTTGTTCAATTTCACTGCGCCCCATGCCGAGCATTGATCCATTAAAGAATACGTTTTCTCGGCCAGTTAACTCTGGGTGAAAGCCGGTACCTACCTCCAACATGCTGGCAACGCGGCCATGCATGACGATTTTGCCTTCTGTCGGATCAACTGTGCGCGATAAAATCTTAAGTAAGGTAGACTTTCCAGAACCATTTTTACCTACGATACCGAACACCTCGCCTTTTTTTACATCAAACGAAATGTCTTTGAGGGCCCAGAAGGTTTCTTTTTGATCGTCCTCGTTTTTTGTAAAAGATTTTTTAAACAGAGCGGCAAAGTCATCTTTTAGTGTGCCATAACCAGCCTGTTGCTGGTGGCTAATCTTGTAGCTCTTGCTGATGTTTTCTACATGGATTACTGGTTCTTCGTTCATATTATGTCCGCAAAGTTCTTTTCAGTTTTGCTAAAGTACCAGACACCAATCGCCATAGCGACAATCGCTGATATAACCGATAAGAGATTGCCAAGCCAATTTATTTGATCGCCAAAAAAGGCGGAGCGAATGGTAGTTATAGCGCCTGTTGCCGGGTTTAAGTATAGAAAAATTCGGAAGCGTTCCGGCACATATGTTATTGGGTAAATAACGGGAGTCATGAAGAGAAGTATTTGAGTTATAAATGGAAGTGCTGAGCGAACATCACGGTACTTGACATTGAGCGCGGCAAAGAAAATGCCAGCACCCAGTGCCCCCAATACTATTAATCCCAGGCAAGGTAAGAACAGGACAAACCCGAGCAAATGTGGTGGTACGCGGTAAATGAGTAGTAGTACAAAGAAAATCGACATTGCAAAAAACAGATCCACAACACTCAAAGCAGCAGCCGCAAAACAGGGAATGAGACGTGGGAAATAAATTTTAGTAATAAACCCTTGAGCAGCTACTAAGGAATTGGCAACCGTATTGATGGCGCTAGAAAAGCAATTCCAGAATACTAGTCCTAAATAGGCAAAAACAGCGTAAGGTATGGCAGCGTTACCGCTTTTGATACCGGCTACACGGTTGAAAAATAATGTGAATACGCCCGTAGCCAGAAATGGCTGCAGAATTGCCCAGCCAGCGCCTAGAGCAGTTTGTTTGTAGCGGACTTTAATATCGCGCCAGGCGAAGAAGTAAAATAACTCACGGAAAAGCCACAACTCACGAACACTAATGCTTTGGCGTTTATCGGCTTCTATGACAATGTCTTGGGTGACACTACGCATTAGTCTGCTCCTGGTACCAAGCTATGGTTCTCTCCAGCCCAGTTTTTAGATCAATCTTGTGATGCCAACCCAAAGCATTAATCTTATCCACACTAATTAGTTTGCGCATCGTGCCATCTGGCTTGGTTGGATCAAATTTGATACCACCATTAAAGTTAATAATGTCTTTTATCATATGGGCTAACTCATCAATGGTAATATCACTGCCTGTGCCGACATTCAGATGAGTGTTGCGGATTTCTGTCATACCTTTTGAGACATCGGCAAAATTGACATTATTCATCACGAATACGCAAGCCTCAGCCATATCATCAACATGTAAGAACTCGCGTCGTGGCTTACCAGTGCCCCAGACTTTTAGCATAACACCGTTACCGTTTTGCTCAATTCCATACTTGGCTAGCGCTTCCAGGATCTGTTGCTCGTTTTGCCCTTCTAAGCCAAGATTTTTAGCAATTGCTCCAAAGTTTTTATCTTCCAACCATTTGCATAGGATAGTCTTACGGATAAGCGCAGGCATAACGTGCGACTTTTCTAGGTCAAAATTATCATTTTCGCCATACAAGTTGGTCGGCATAACGGATAAATAGTTGGTGTCGTATTGAATGTTAAAACTCTCAATCAGTTTTATGCCGGCAATCTTTGCAATGGCGTACGGTTCGTTAGTATATTCTAGGGGACTAGTGAGCAGAGCGTCTTCACCCATTGGCTGAGACGCTTCTTTAGGGTAAATGCAGGTGCTCCCCAAAAATAGCAGTTTTTTGACGCCATGGCGGTGGCTAGCTCCAATCACACTATTTTGAATTTGGAGGTTATCAAAGATAAAGTCGGCCCGGTAGACGTTATTAGCCATAATACCGCCAACCTTAGCGGCTGCCAGGAAAACATAATCTGGCTTGTACCCTTTAAAGAAAGTTGCCGTAGCCTGCTCATCGCGTAAATCTACTTCGTCTGAAGTCTTAAGAATAAAGTTGGTATAACCTTGAGCCTGCAATGTTCTGAGAATCGCACTGCCTACAAGCCCGGTATGACCGGCAACAAAAATCTTAGCGCTTTTATCCATGAAATGTAGAAAAAGTATAACACGAACAGAGGTAAAACTCACCTAAGCTTTAAGTAACCAGGAAGCTAAATCTACCCATTCTTTATTACATGGAGCTATCTATAATACGTTCACATAAACGTAAAAGCTAGGATCTGTGAACCACGTGACACCTTCAGCTACAAGGTTAAAGTATTCGTTTCTTGCTCCAGGGGTGCTCGGTGTGCGGGCGGTGAAGGTAAATGTGCCCTCACTGCCGGGGGGGACAACTGGTTCTATTAACTTCGCGGGGCGGGTATCACTTAGCCAGTTTGTGTAATACAGGCCACTGCCACGGTTCATCGGATTAGACGTACCAACGCGCACTGGGAAGTTGCCACTGTTATACCAAGCCATTTCGCCAGTATTTTTGGCTTTGAATGTGACATCAAACGTTTGATTACGCCCGATGTTTGGATTTCCTGTGCTTAGAGACGACCATACTGGTTGCCAAGCATAGGGTCGACCGTGCAAGTACAAAGTAAGTCCGGGATCGTTAAACCAGTTTTGCCCTTCTGCAACCAGATTAAGCCGCTCGTAAAAATTGCCACCATAGGGCATATACACGCTGAACTGGAATGATGCCTGCGCACCTGGTGCCACTGATGTTTCGTTAAACTGGGTGATTCGGGTAGCACTTGGCCACTTACCGCCAACGGCATTACGTACGGCGCTAGCTCTGTCTGGGCCCCAAGTTGCCAGCCAAATGGGCGGATTGTTTTTAGTCCAAGTGGTGTTTCCAGTATTGGTGACCCACACGGTGAAGTCCTGTTGTGAGCCAGGATCCATGACACCGGTGCCGTTGCCATAACTTACACTGTTAACTTGCCACTGATAGGGGTTGTCAGTTACGACTGTGGTAGGACGAAAACCTGGCCAGGAGAACCACGTATAATTTTCAGCAACAAGATTTAGTGACTCGGCAAATGTACCTAGTAGTTGTGGATTAACTTGCCACTGGAAAGTCCCGACTTGATTGGGCTGAACTACTGCTTCTTGCAACGTTGCAGGGCGAGTAGGAAATATAGCACTAGTGCGATTCTCTGGTTCATAAGTCCCTAACCGGATAGGGTGATCGCCGCTGTTATACCATGGTTGTCGGCCTACATTACGGGCTTTGAGCGTTAAAGTTTCGGTATAGCCCTTGGTAAGAACATTATCACCGCTGGAATAAGTGAAACTATCTATCAACCAAGCGTATTCAGAACCTATTGGACTGCCGAACCAATCCCAAAAATAGAGCCAGAAGTTGCGGTTGCCATAGGCGCTACAACTATCACCGGTGCCATAGCCGGCGTTGAGGGCGGCCTGATTGGGCTGGTACGGGGTGTAGTTGTAGAGACCGGCGGTGGCGGCATTCTGTATAGTTACCGGGCTGGAGCCACAACCGGTATTAGGATTCCACAGTATATTTGAAGTACGGCCAGCGGCGTAGTTGACGTCGTTAGGGTTTTTGACATAGTACTGGAACACGCGAGCGGCATGGTAGACCTGATTGAAAAAGCCGTAATATTGCGAGTCGCAAACATTTTGGGAATCCGGGCAACCATAGCCGGTCGCTAGGGTGTACATATTATTACTTGGCGCAGTCGAGGTTACCAAACCCTGCTCTTTTTGCAGTAACACAATCATGGCTTGAGGGTTCATATTACAGGCGGCCGTTACCAGTTTGATAATGGTGGCAGCATTGTACTGGGCGCCGTTGCTACCATTGATGGTACTGCAATACGCGTCAGCGTTAATAGTTGGGATGGCTTGGCTATAGCCTTTTAGACAAGTCGGATTACTGCCGGTGCAGTTCGGTACCTTGCTGGTTAAAAATTGCTGAATAGCATCAGCGCTCATAGTATTAGGGTTAAAGAAGACCGAATCATCAATAATGCGGGCGGCATTCCACTGGCTAGGCGAAACTGCACTGGCTTTGGGAGTGTGAAAATATAATGGAGTCAGTAGTGCTAGAGCGCTGACAAGCATAACGCCTTTTATAATTAACTTGCGTAACATCACTGAACCTCAAACGTAAACGGATCCGATGAACCAGCAGAGATGCCTGAGTTGTAGCTAACAACGACTGTCCAGGTGCCGCTAATGTTGAGCGGACCGTTCAGTGTCATTGGCCGGCAGTTTGTATTACTGACATTGGCAAAGGCCTGCGAGCTGGCGGTGACTTTATCGGCGCCGTGAGTAAATGTCGCGGTGCAGGTACCGCCGTCTTCTACAACTCCCGGTACATAGGCCCGAGCGCTGAATTTATCGGCGCTGGTAATGAATGGCTTGACTGACTTCTTGGCGCCGGAATTGGTACTGTTCTGGCCAGAACCAGTTGTAGCCGGCGTGTCGTGGGCGGCGTTTTGCTGTTCTTGGGTCGGCGGATTCAAATCAACGTGCGGGGCCGGGTTAGTCGGTGCCTGGGTGGTTGTGCCGGAATTGTGCTGCCAGCGGTAAATGGCAAAGCTGGCTAAACCTATTAACAGCGCAATCAGAAGTAGGGGCAAAGGTTTCAGAAAGCGGCGCCAGGTTTTTCGTGATTTAGCCATATCTTTATTTTACCAAGTTATACCAGCGATTATATCATAAAAACATAAGCATTACAATACTGCTACTTACGTGGTCTAATTGTAAAATTATAGATTCTTTGCACATTTAGAACAATAGATGGGCGTTATTTAGTCGTGAGCTTTTGCTGCCAGCGCCAGGTATCTTTGACAGCATCATCAATAGTTTTCTGGGTTTGCCAACCAAGTTCCTTTTCGGCTTTCTTTACAATAGCGTAGTAAGCAGCTGGATCACCGGCACGGCGGTGGCCTATTTTATATGGAACCTTGACTTTATTAACACGCTCAAATGTATTGATTAGTTCCATGACGCTAGTTGGTTGGCCTGTTCCAAGATTGTAAACAGCATAAGCGCCAGATTTTTGAACTAAATTCTGGAGCGCTGCAACATGAGCCTTGGCTAAGTCGACCACATGGACATAATCCCGCTGACATGTTCCATCGGGCGTAGGATAGTCAGTGCCGAAGACGGTTAAAGGAGGTATTTGGCCAGTACATGCTTGTACTATTATTGGTAATAAGTTCTGAGGCTTGCCTTTTGGCAACTCACCGATTGAAGCTGAAGCGTGAGAACCAACCACGTTGAAATAACGCAGTGCAATACCCTTGAATTTTGGGTTGGCAATACAAGTGCCCTGTAAAATAATTTCATCCATACGCTTGCTCCACCCATAAGGCGAAACTGGTTCGCAGACCATATCCTCCGTAACTTTTTCGGTTGGCGGGTTGCCGTAGACAGCGGCACTGGACGAAAAAACAAAGTTATGGACTTTATGTTTCAGCAAAAATTGTAATAGCCCCACAAAACCGCTGACATTATTTTCATAATATTTAAGTGGCTGCTCAACGGATTCGGCGACGGTTTTAAAGGCAGCAATGTGAATTACGCCATCAATCTTATGCTCATCAAAAATTCTGGTCAGGAGCGTTTCGTCTTGATAATCACCTTCATAAAAAGGTATATCTACACCGACAATTTTTTTGATACCAGCCAGGACGCTTCGGTCGGAATTGCTGAGGTTATCAATTATGACAGGTTGAAAACCAGCTTCATGCAGGGCCACCACAGTGTGTGAGCCAATAAACCCGGCGCCACCGGTTACTAGAATAATTTTCATATCTTTTCCTGAATAAATGATCCCAACTTGCTGCGAAACATTTCTGGTCTGAACTGAGCGGTACTCCGGCTAATTGCGTAAGGGTCGTATTTTTTTGGATCAAACTTCCTCAGAGCTTCAACTAGTGAACCAACTGTTAGTTGTTCAAAAAACTCACCGGTTTTGCCCGGCACTACATAATCAAGTGGTCCACCTGCTTTATAGGCAATGACTGGTGTTCCGGCGGCTATGGCCTCAACTCCTGTAATTCCAAAGTCCTCGACATTTGTCGGAAAAATAAAAGCCTCGGCTCTTTGAAAATCAAGTGGCATCTGTTCATCAGTTACGGTTGTTAGGAAAGTTACACCATGAGAACCTGCCAAGTCGCGCAACTTCTGGTGCTCAGGGCCAGTACCAATCACAGTTAAATGCTTACCAAGTTTGGCACAAGCTCTTATGGCAAGATCAAAACGTTTATAAGGAATTTGCCTTCCAGCAGTTACAAAGCCATGGCGGTCTTTCAGAGGTCCTTTTAATTTAAAACGTTCAACATCTACTGGCGGGTGTATTACAACTGCATCACGCCCATAGTATTTCTTGATTTGTTCTTTAATAAAGCTTGAATTAGCAATCATAAAATCCGGTCGTTTAGAAGCCTTATAATCCCATTTTCTGAGAGGTGCAATTAGCAACTTAAGACCAAGCCTTGCGATTGGATCAAGCACACCAAAGCCGGGTGACTTAATATATTGCTCAAAGCGTCTCCAATAATAATGAGTCGGCGAGTGGCAGTAATTTATATGCAATGTGCCTTTGGGAACACGGATGCCTTTAGCTTCCGCACTGGAACTGCTAATGACTAGATCGTAGCCCTTTAATTTGAGGCGGCTAAACCACCAAATTCTAAGCACTGGCAAAAATTTGCGCAGACTTGAAAATGGCCAGTGCTGCAAATAACCGGTCCTAACTTTACCGTCGAACTTTTTGCGTAGTTCACGGGTGCAACGTGACGTATAGATAGGTGCATCAGGGAACATTTTGTGCAGCTCAAAGACTACTCGTTCGGCGCCGCCGCCTACTAACCAGTCATGTACAATCGCCACGCGCAAACTCCGAACCGCAGCGTCCTGCTCGCCAGTAGAACTAGCGACTCTGCCGCTGCTTTCATGTACACTACTTCGTTGCTGACTCCGCTGCTCGCTCATCGTACTATAGTGTACGCCTCACTCCGCTGCTCGTCAGCGTCTTGTATTGCACATAACTTCGGAGTTTGCCTTGGGTCTTCTGCATCACTGGGCACCCTCACCAGCGATGATAACGCGGATAGTTTTGAGTAGAATCACAATATCGAACCAGAAACTCCAATTTTGGACATAATACATATCGAGTTTGCGCCGTTCGTCAAAGCTTATGCTTTTGCGACCCGAGACTTGCGCTAGCCCAGTGATACCGGATTTAACGCTCAAAATAGTATGCCTCTTTGCATAGACCTCCAGCTCATCAGGCACCAAAGCACGCGGTCCTACTAAGCTCAAATCGCCTTTTAGGACATTAAATAGTTGCGGTAGCTCATCCAGACTGGTTTTTCGGAGGAACTTCCCGAGCCTGGTCAAGCGTGGATCGTTACGCAAAAAATCGCCATTATCACGGAACTCTTTTATAAGCTCAGGCTTGCCCATTTTGGCAAAGCCTTCTTCTGGCGAACGCCCATTATAAGCCTTTTTAAGTGAGCGAAACTTGTAAACTCGAAAAGACTGATTAAAGCGAGTAAGCCGCGTTTGCCGGAAAAACACATCCCCTCCACTTAATAGTTCCGCAATTGATATCAACAACAAGAAAGGTAAAGCAATTACTAGCAAGAGACCCCCTACTAGTAAGTCAAATAGACGCTTAACAATGCGCCCCCAACCAATCAGAGCAGTTTGATGAACAGCTAGCACTGGCACGGCGGAGCGGAATAACTCTACCTGCAGTCTACCGACGAAAAGTTCAGTGTTACCTGGTACAAAACGGTAAGCTATGTGATGCTCTTGGGCAAACGTCAACACCTCATTGTTCCTAGCGCTATTAGCATACAACTCAGTTTGCACGATGGCATGGATTTTACTATGGCCTATGCTGTCTATGGCTCTATCAAACGATTGAAAAATCCTAAGGTGTACACCCGGTGGTATATGCTTGGGCTCTCCGACTACGCCAACAATTCTATAACCAGATTTTCTACTATTTTGCAGCGAGCTAATAAGCTCATCAGTAATTTTGGTATCGCCGACTAAGAGGAGATTAGTGATACCGACTTCATAGTGGAAGAGGATCCTTCGCAGCAACCGCGCTAAATTGCGAAATATCAGTAGAAATAGAAAACTCAGGATAAATCCATAAACAGGCACAAGTTTGGCTGGGAAAATTACTTCGTTGGTGAAAAAGGCATAACTGAGTACAAATAATAGTCCTGCAAATGAACCGACAAATAGACGTCCGGCCTCAGCGAAACGTTTTTCGTAAATAGAACTGTTATAGAGACCCAAGAGGGCAAAAATGATTATCCAGAAGGGAACGAGCAAGAGAAAAATGGTTAGGTAGGTATGAGCATGCACCGGGTGAATAATAGTGCTGCTACCAAAGGTTAGGCCAAGACTGACGCGCAAAATGTAGGCGCCGACAAAAGCTAGCAAAAGAGACAAAAAATCGCCGATTAATAAGAACAAATTGTAAAGCAACGACGAGTTATTTTTCATAAGAGTATACTTAACTATAACATCTATGAAATTGGTCAAGCAAAAGGCAAAACAAAGGACTGATTTTTTTTCAAGACTGACCAACTTCTCACTACAATGGGGAATTGTAGCTATTTTTGTAGTTGCACCGTTTTACGCACCACTTACTGTCTGGCTGGCCTCCCACGTGCAGCACTTTGACTTTTTGAAAATCTGGAAAGAAATTGCACTTACTGCGCTCGGCGTTATTTTGCTTATTTTTTCAGTAGCCCACTATAAACAAATTAAGAGCCTCTTTAGAGATAAGCTTTTTCTAAGCTTTTTTATGTATATTTGCCTTACATTAGTGGTTGGTGCATTCGATTTACTGAGTGGCCGGGTTGCCAGAGATGCAGTTATATATGGCCTACTAATTAATGTACGATTAATTGGCTTTTTCGCCTTAACTTTTTTGTCAGTTGTTTTTAAGGAACTACACTTACGCTTTTCGTGGCGCAAATTAGTATTTATTCCTGCTGGCTTGGTTATAATCTTCGGTCTTTTACAACTTACTGTCTTGCCAAAAGATGTTCTGACGCATATTGGTTATAGTAAGAACACAATTGTGCCATACCAGACTGTAGATAACCGGCCCGATTTTGTCCGTGTTCAATCAACCCTCCGAGGCCCGAATCCGCTTGGAGCCTATCTAACTCTGATTATTATATTAGCCACCTGTAGTCTATTGGCCGACAAAAAAGCTCGACACAGAAAACAGTGGGCGTTATTTATCATCGCGGCTGGCGTTGTGTTGTTTGGTACGTATTCTCGAAGTGCTTGGGTTGGGCTTGCTTTAGGTTTTGCTACTATTCTATTTGCTCGTTACCGACAAAAATTTTCCCGGGGCTTTCTTATTGCGTGCACAGTACTTGGCGTAGTTGCATTTGGGACTCTCTTTGGCCTCAGGCATAACTATGCAGTTGAAAATGTTTTATTTCATTCGTCACAGCGTTCTAGTTCTGCCGAGAGTTCTAATGAGCAGCGTACTCGAGGTCTAGAAGGCGGAAGTCGTGACGTGCTAAACCAACCACTTGGTGGTGGTATTGGAAGTGCCGGGCCAGCTTCGCGCCGAAACGTTGGCAAACCCGCCCGGATTGCCGAGAATTACTTCCTGCAGATTGGGCAAGAAGTAGGCATTATTGGACTGGGACTCTTTTTAGTCATCAATATCATTTTGTTAGCCAGATTCTGGGACCAGCGCACCACTGTCCTAGGTCTTGGTATGTTAGCTAGTTTGGTTGGCCTAACGTTTATAAACTTTGTGTCACACGCTTGGACGGATGATACATTGGCGTATGTTTGGTGGGGTCTCGCCGGCATAGCCTTAGCACAACCTGTTATACTAAACAAAAAGCGAAAGCAGAATGAAATGCGTACATAACAATAGTTTGCGGCTTCGCACTTGGGTGCCAAACAAGGCGCTGGCGAAGCACAGAGAGAGCCGTACAAATGGTACGGTGATTGAGTACTGGAGCCAGCAACGCAGGGTGGCGCCAAGAACACCAGCAGTGTTTCTGGCTCTGCCAGAAAGCAGTCTGGTGTGATGCGAAGATCGCAGCGTCGTGAAGTAACTAGATTTGTCGAGTACCTCATTAGTGGCGGGGCTTATTTTTGGTCGGGCTATCTAGCGTTCTTTGTAGGCGATAAGATTCTGCACCTAAATCTATGGTGGGCCAAGCTGGCAGCAAATATTTTTGGCTGGACTATTAACTATATATTGCAACGCTACTGGGTCTTTCGTAATCCAAAACTGGCCAAGCACAAAACAGAAGTTACCAGGCGTTACATCATAATTACATTAGTTGATTTCATGCTAGATTATCTGATTGTACGTTCGCTTAAGATGGTTGGCATTACGCCGTATATTGGACAGTTCATATCGAGTGGCTTTTTTACTGGCTGGAATTATCTTTGGTATCGATTTTGGGTTTTCCCGGAGAAATTTACTAAGCGTCGTCGAGCCAAGGTTACTACTTCTAGAATTGTTGCCCATAGGGCCCATGGCCATAGTGCTTATCAAAGTGTGAGGTAAATATGGAAGATACAAAAACCATCCGTCCAACCAAGAAACAAAAGGAACTGCTTAGTTTTATTGAGGCATTTATCACTCAACATGGCTACAGTCCATCACTGCGCGAAATTATGAGCGGTCTTAACTACAACTCAGTCGCAACCGTGGCGCTACACGTAAACAATCTTATAAAACGAGGCCATCTTATCAAACGAGACCACTCGGCTCGATCACTTGAGTTAACGCATAGTGCAGCTGGACAAACAACTCAGCTGAAAAGTAACATTATCAAACCATCTGAAGAAAAATGGCTAGTGCAAAAAGTTGAATTCTTTTTTAAGCAAGTTGAAGATAACCGTCAACTTGAACCGTCCAAATTAGACGAACTCTATGTATTAATTGGCGCGCTCAAGGTTCTAGGTTTGGAAGGTGCTGCTCAATCATTCATACCCCGCCTGAGCGTTTTAAAGAAACGACGCGGCGTAAAATAGCTCTATGACTACTGCCATACATATTAATAAATTGACCAAGCTGTATGGCAAAGATGTAGGTGTTAGAAATGTTTCACTGGATATTTCCAGCGGGAGTATTTTTGGTTTTTTAGGCCCAAACGGCGCCGGTAAAACAACGACCATTAGTCTTCTGGTTGATTTAATTCGTCCTTCTTCTGGTGATATCAAAATCTTTGGATTGGATAGCGTGAGTTGTAGCCGCGAAATAAGACAACGCGTTGGTTATTTGGCTGGTGACATGGCACTTGATGAAAGTTTAAATGGCTGGCAACAACTTGCTTATTTTGGCAGTTTGCGCGGATCGTTCGAAAAAAAATATGTTCGCAAATTATCTGCTCGACTAGCATGTAATCTGAATAGAAAGATAAGTACTTTATCTAGAGGTAACAAACAAAAGATAGGCTTAATCTCGGCGCTTATGCATCGTCCAGAGCTACTTATTTTAGATGAGCCAACTAGTGGACTAGATCCTTTGGTGCAAGCTGAATTTAATACGTTATTGCTGGAGCATAAACAGCAAGGTAATACTGCTTTTATCTCTTCGCATGTACTAAGTGAGGTCCAAGCCATTTGTGATGATGTAGCTTTCATACGAGCTGGCTCGGTTATTGCTCATACGCCGGTTAGGGAATTGGCGGCTGGTTTGCCCCAACAGGTGCAGATTAGCGGCGCGGATGCTGATCTAGCAAATGAGCTCAAAAAACTGAGCGGTTTTATGGTTCACGCTCAGACACAGCACACTATTAGCGGTAGTTTTGCAGGCGATATTAACAATTTATTGCGTCTACTTTCTAAACACAAAATCACCAATCTACACATGCATGAAGCCGATCTGGAAACAGTTTTTATGAAGTACTACGAGAAACAATGATGTTCAGTAGCATATTTTTAAAAACGATTTATGAAAAACGCTGGTTTATTATTGGCTGGAGCTTAGGTGCGGCGGCTATGGCTATGCTCACCTTTGCTTTTTACCCATCTTTCAAACAAGGTGGCTTTGATGAAGTGTTTAAAAATATTCCCAAGTCCTTGCAGTCTCTGGTGGGCGACCCAAGTAGCTATAAAACGGTACAAGGCTTTATTGGCCAGGAAATCTTTGCGCTCAGGATTCCGATGGTTACGCTTGTGATGGCCATAGTGCTTTTTACGGGTCTGCTAGCTGGCGACGAAGACAAAGGTACATTGCAGACGCTGCTTGCACAACCGGTCTCACGCCGACGAGTGCTGAGTGAAAAATATCTGGCCGGAGCGACCATGAGTTTTGTAGTATGCGCAGCCACGAGCTTTGGTATTCTTCTCATAGTGCCCTTTATCCATGAACATGTAGTCACTGTGCGTTTAGCGCAAGCCACAGTTGGCGTTTGGCTATTAACATTATTGTTTGGCACGGTTGGCTTTGCGGTGGGTGCCATCACTGGCAAACGAGGTTTGGCCGGTGGTGTAGCGGGCTTAGTAACATTCGGTTCTTATCTTATTACGTCTCTAGTTGCCAATGTGAACGGTTTGAAGCCAATTGAAAAAATCTCACCATTTCATTATTACAATAATCCGCTGATTGCTCGCTTTGGCATTGCGAGGCACGATGTGTTGATTCTTGGCTTGCCGACACTCATTTTGTTTATTGTTTCGTGGCTTATATTTAGTAGACGTGATATCTATCAGCGCTAGTCTATAATAGCTAGGCAGTGACATATTTTCAGGCTATCGTTATTGGACTTTTGCAAGGTGTAACCGAGCTTTTCCCGATCTCCAGTCTTGGACATTCAGTTCTATTACCCGCCCTGCTTGGCTGGAGTGCGATTGTTACCAGTCAGACCTCCAGTGAATCTTTCTTTTTGGCCTTTTTAGTTGGGCTGCACGTGGCTACTGCTATCGCACTTCTTATTTTTTACCGCAAAAAGTGGGCAAAAATTATTGCCGGTTTTTTTAGGACCCTTAAAAACCGGCGAGCCGATACTTCCGATGAACGTTTAGCTTGGCTACTCATAATTGCGACTATTCCGGCCGGACTGACTGGTCTTATCTTTGAACACAAACTCCGCATTGTATTTGCAAAACCACTTGCCGCAGCAGTTTTTCTGACTATAAATGGTTTAATTCTTCTCGGCGGTGAATTATATCGCCGCCGTGCTTTGAAGCAATCTGCTAGACGCAGTTTAGCCAACTTGCAGTACCGCGAAGCTGGTGTGATTGGTATAGCACAAATATTTGCGCTATTTGCCGGTATTAGCCGATCCGGGATTACTATGGTTGCCGGGCTAGTGCGCGGCCTAGACCATGAAGACGCTGCCAATTTCTCATTTTTGCTCGCTACGCCAATTATTTTAGCGGCTGGTGTCTATAAACTACCTGACCTATTAGGCTCCAATGGCGCCGCGGTGCGCGGCCAAATTTTAGTCGGCAGTATAGCGGCCGGATTGGCAGCTTATTTTTCTGTCAAATTTTTGACAAAGTATTTCGAAACTAAAACGCTTACCCCATTTGCCATTTATTGCCTGGTTGTTGGTTTGATCATGATTGTTCATTTTGCTTGAGCCTAGTTTATCAGCATAAAATTACTACACGTTTTTGCTGTGTGCTTATGCTACGATTAACATACAAGTAAGTTAAAAATATAAAACGCTGGAAGTAGGTGAAATTCCTATACTGTGCCGCAACGGTAAGCCGGTTAATCCGGACAAGTCCGAGTATAGCGTCAAAAGTCTCCCGAGCAGGAGCAAGCAACCTTTGTCTTTATCCTCGCTCGAGCAGCGAGGATTTTTATGGTCGATGCAGCCGAAATAGTGCATACATCTAGCTTAGAAACACACGAAGAATACGGTCGTTCGCTATCGGCTATTAGGAGCGCCGGACGACTGGCTTTAGAAGCAGCTTCTGTTAGTGAATACAGCCTATTGAACGGCGAAGTCTTTAATGAGTACGCCACCGCTGTCGCTGAAATGCTAAAAACCGATCCAGAATTTCGCGGTAAGCTCGATATTGATAATCGGCGGGAACATCAAATTATAGACGGCCAGGTCAGGAATGCTGATGGTGAAACAATGGTTCAGGTACTCAACAATGGCGCCAATATTACGACTAAGTTGGCCGAGTCCAACCCTGCCTATGAACATCAAGCCATCAGAGACAAGTGCGATATTGAGTTAGCTGAGAGAGTTGATGCTATGGCAGTCGGCAAAACGATGTGGGGGGTAAGCATGTATCCGAAAGAGGGACTGCATAGTCACCCAGATATTTATAAAAAGCGCTTTGGCTACAAAGAAGGCTTGGTATATATCCAGACCTATTACAAGGTTGATGAACACTCTATTCTCACCGGATCGTACTCTGTTGACGCTCATGACCCCGCAGCTTTGCGCCAGGTACTTGCCAGACACGGACTAAACATACCTGAAGCTATTTCTGACGACACTTGGCTAAGTTATTCTAAAGAGACAGAACTTACGAGCAATGAAGCTGACGAATTTGCTCGCTCTTTACGCAATGAGTTTTACCGGCTGATTGGCGCTACCGATTCGCGCTTTTCTATAAGCGAGTTTATGAAAGAATATGAGGTAATTATTCAGAGCATCTTCAATACGTATTATCCAGAACTTGCTAAAGCTACCTACTCTAAGCAAAGTAGCCCAGTTTTGCGAACCTTAGCGCAGTCCATACTCACCAAACGTATTCATGAACTAAAACCTGAAGTTGCTCACCAACTTAAGAGAGTAGCCCACTCGAGCCTGTTTGACGATGAATCTGCCAAAACAATGGATTCTATTATTCGTTACGCTGCCGTGGAAGAGCTACGCAAGCTGCTAAGTGGAGCAAACAGCCAAGATCTGGGTAAAAAACTACCCAGATTTATGCCAAGTAATCTCTTACACCCAGCTTTTATTCATGAGCTTATGGCCAATAACTTGCAAGCCGGCATTTCGGCCGGCCGTTCTTATGGCGGCTGTCCTGGCAATATAGAACTAAGTAGTAATAAAGAATCCAATTTTAAACAAGAACTACTTGTTAACAATAGCCCAAGTCTCCAAGAAACGTATGGCGGCAAAGCTAGCGAAACTTTAAAATGCGTTACCTGCCCACTTTGCAATAAAGAAGGTGTTGATGCTCATATAACATACAATGGTAGTGAAAAAACTATAAAATGCAGTAGCTGCAAGCAGAGCAAGACATACTAAGAGTCATGAAAAGAATCGGTATATTTAGCGGGACATTTGATCCTATACACAGTGGCCATGTAGCTTTTGCTAAAGAGGCTCAAAAAACGTGTCGACTCGACAGGATATTCTTTTTAATCGAGCCACGCCCGCGGCGCAAGCAAGGGGTCAAAGGCTTTGAGCATCGGTTGAAAATGGTTCAACTGGCCTTAAAAGATGAACCTGCCTTAGGTGTTATCCAGCTTGAACACGCGCGATTTGATGCCGAGCGAACTCTACCGCTGCTGCAGGAGCGTTTTAAAGGTAGCCAGCTTTATATGCTCATGGGCGATGACATGTTACTGACCCACTTTATTGGCTGGCCCCATATAGAAGGCTTGATTAGTTCAGTTCATTTTATAATTGGCGCAAGAGGATCAACCCAATCGGAATTAGCAAAGCATGTCAGGCAAATTGAGCATACTAAAGGCTTAAAGTTCAACTATTCTGTAATTACAACTATCAAAACCGAAGTATCGTCCGTTTCGGTTCGCAGGCAGCTACGCAAAGGCTTGGACTGTCCGGATATTCATCCCGCGGTGGCACGTTACATTGCCCGGCATCGTCTGTACCATGCCTAATTGTTTGCGGCGGGTTGCGAGTCTGTTTCTAGCTCGTCCTCGTAATGAGTCTGTAAATAAGCCAGGTGTTTCTCGCGGAATTTTTTGAATTCACTCTTTTTGAGTCCGCTTTTGCGAATAAAAGCACCTATCTTTTCACTGCCAATATAGTGAGGGATTACCACGTAACTTGCTCCCAGCCCATATAGTTCAGCCGCTTCTTCAACCGTTTCGGCGTGCAAAATAAGCACTGCATGCTCGTTGATTTCGCCGATTAATTTAGTTAGGAACAGATTAGTTTCATGATCGCTGATAGTCGATACTATTAGCTTAACTTTATCCAGCCCAACTTCTTCCAGCAGCTCAATGTCAGCTACATCACCATAAACATAATTTATCTGCTGGTGTTCGAGGATATCAATCACTTCTGGGTCATAGTCAACAACCACAAAAGGTCGTTTGAGGCTACGAAAGACCTTAACAAATTCGTGACCGCCTTTTTGATACCCAAATAGCATCATGTCAAAGTTATGTCGAGATTCATGCTCAAAATGGCGCCGCCGGCGTTCAAATAAACTCAAATCACGCTCAAATAGTTCAAATAATCGATCGGCGTACAAAATTAGATAGGCTGAGACGGCAATAGAAATAAGCGTTACAAATGTCAAAATGGCAACCAGATCATTTGATACCAAACCCTGCTTATTTGCCAGCACGACAAAAACTAATGAAAATTCGCTGACTTGTGCCATCGCAATAGCTGTTTTAAAGCTAGTGCGTTTGGTATAGCCCATGAGGCCGATAATAATGAGTACGACTAGTGGCTTTAATACAATCACAATGAAACTGCCCACTAATATTGCTGGCAACAACAGTCCAATGTTTGTAAAGGTCAAACGGGTGCCAAGCGCAATAAAGAAAACAACTATAAAAAAGTCCCTGAGTGGTCTAAGCCTGGCACTAATTTCTTGAGTATATGGCAGCGAAGCCAGAGCGACACCGGCCAACAATGCGCCAATTTCCAAACTAAAACCAGTGAGTTCAAACAAGGCGGCAAAACCGAAACCCCAACCGAGCGCGAACAAAAACAACAGTTCCTGACTCGAAGCAATAAATTTATGTAGCTTGGGCAGGATTACGTTACCGATGAAGAGCAAAGGTATTGCTATGGCTGAACCTTTTACAATCAGCCACGCAAGCTGCACGATTGAAAAACCACCTTCTTTGGCTTGAGCTGTCACAAAAAGTAGCGCAATGGCCGCTAGAACGTCTTGAATAATTAGCATACCGGTGGCAATTTTGCCGTACAATCTGGACTGTTCTTTTTTGTCAGCCAGCAATTTCAAAATAATAATGGTGCTCGAAAAGGCCAGAGCTACTCCAAGGAATAGTGACTCAGAGCTGCTAAAACCAAGCAGCAAACCACATGCCCAACCAAGCGCAGTACTTATAGCTACTTGCAACAAGCCAGCCGCTGCCGCTACCTTACCAACTTCTTTGATAACGCGCGGATTTAGCCCTAGCCCAATGATGAATAACAGTAGAGCAATGCCTATGCTGGAAAAAACTTCAATAGTATCAGGTGTATTAATCCAGTGCAGCATAGCTGGTCCCACTATCACCCCGGTCAGAATATGCCCAATAATCAGAGGCTGTTTAAGTAGGCGCATAACAATAGATATGCTTGCTGCCAGCGCGATAATTAGACTGAGTTCAGAAAATATTGAAGCGTGCATGTTTGTGTTTTAGGCAATTCCTAAGTATATTTTAACTAAAGAATAACGTTTATGCTAGAAAACCTACCACCTATTCTGAATCCGCACTCTTCGCACGAGGAGAATATAGATAATCGTCGGCGTGCGATTACTAGCTATAAAGCAAAGGCGGACGCCAAACGCACTGCTACAGAAAAATTTGCTGACTGGATGACAATAAAGTTCGGCACTATTCTTTTCTTGGGAGTTAATGCTATATGGTTTTTTGCATGGATTGTCATTAATAAGGGGTGGATACCGGGCATTAAACCATTTGATCCATTTCCATTTGGTTTACTGACTATGATTGTTTCACTGGAAGCTATTTTTTTGGCGATCATTGTTCTGATTTCCCAAAATCGTGAAGCTCGGATTGGCGAGGTAAGAGAAGAGATTGAGCTACAGATTAGTACAATAGCTGAGGGAGAGGTAACCAAAATCATTAAGTTGTTGAGTATTATGCTTGAAAAGCAAGGCGTCGATATTGAAAAAGATCCCGAACTGCAAAAAATGTTAAAACCAATCAACAGTGTCGAAATTGAACACAAATTGGAAAAAGAACTTAACTGATTTTAACTGTTGACAACCAAAAGCGTTTTGCGCTACCATAAATGCACTTCAGTTAGTCGTCGGTGATGCGAGCATCGCGGCGAGGAAGATAAAAATTTAATCCAGAACCTTTTCCTGAACGGAGCAGTCTGTAATCAGATTGCGAAGTGTCAAGTAAAAGGGGCTTGGACCACAAATAAAAAAAGTAAGGCAAGTTGAGGGATTTGCTTTGCCAAAGGGAGGGTGGGCGCATGGCTACGCTCGTAAAAATAAAAATCTATCAAAATAGGGGAAGTATCGTGGAAGTAAAAATTCGACGACCAAAATGGGCAGAATATATCAGGTATTAGCCGCGCTCCGCTGGCTTATGAGAGGGGCACATCCCCTCTCATCGCGCGGCGCACAGTAGTAGATACTGATGCTCCGGCTCTCTCCCCTGAGAGAGTTTTTTGTTTGCAACAAAAACCGTTTATTCTTTTTCCAAAAACTATTTATGCTTTTTTGAGGGCTTGTGGTAAGAAACTAATGAACCAATCAAGATTAAACCACCGAAAAACGAAAAAAGTATAGAAAGGTTCCATAAAGCTGCTTGCTCAGTTGAACCACTTAACGCAAAACCAAAAGCCGCTAGGATTACTAGTACCAGACCAATTATCCAAAGATATTGTTTCATAATTTTATTTTAGCACTACAGTGAAATTTTTATTGACCAGTTTTTGCTTTTATAGCGTTGTCGAGGAGTTTTGCAAAGCTAGCGTAGTCTTGAGGATTCTGGTCAATCTTTTTGCCATCGAGCACAAAAGTCGGTGTGGAATTAGCGCCAATTGCTTGCCCAGCCTTAATGTCAGCGTTAATGATGTCATTAACCTCACTACTGGCTGAATCTTTGCGGAACTGGTCAAGGTTAAGATTCAGCTGGGTTGCGTAATCTTCAAAGAAAATGTTTGGATTGGGCGCAGTGGTCCAGCTTTGCTGGCTTTCGTAGAGTTTATCGTGCATCTCAAAGAATTTACCCTGTTTGGCGGCAGCCTCGGCAGCTCGGTGCGCGGCAAAGGCATTTTGGTGAATTTGGCTGAGTGGAAAATTACGGAACTGAAAGGTTATTTTATCGCTATAGTTAGTCTCCAGCTGTTTAATAACGGGGTAATAGGCACCGCAAGCTGGGCATTGAAAATCGCCGTATTCAAGCAACACAACACCGCTGTTGCCTGTATAACGTATGTGATTAGTCGGCTGCGCGCTGCCGGCTGCCGGCGCACTCGCCTTGTTTCGTGTTACCCAAAAAACACCACCTAAGAGCACAACAATTCCGACAAGTATTAGCAAAAATCTCTTGCTCATAGACACATACTATATCATTTTCATAAGGTTTAGCGGAGCTTGCTGATATTATGGAAGCATGATGCTCGTGTTTAGCTTGCTACTGGTGTGTGCTACTCTGCTGACTATTTCACTGGAAAAAGCCTATTACCGCGTAAGTACCAAAGAGCTCAAGCGCCGCGCCCGCGAGGGAGACATTTTTGCAGCAGGATTATACAAAGCCGCTGGTTATGGAACCAGTTTACGCTTATTACTGTGGACGTTGATTGGCATTAGCGCAGCGGGCTTTTTTGTGGTTATTAGTAATTCCGTGTCGTCTTGGGCGGCGTTCTTAATGTCCAGTTTTCTTGTCTGGTTTGGCTTTGCCTGGTTGCCAAACAGCCACGCCCAAGCATTAAGCTCTCGTCTAGCCAAATGGCTTGCGCCGTTTCTCGGTTGGGTACTAAATCGGTTGCATCCGTTGCTTGATTGGCTGGCCAGACTTATAAAACGTTTTCGCCCACTGCACTTTCATAGCGGGCTATATAGAAAAGAAGATCTACTTGAACTGCTTAATCAACAAGCCAGCCAAGCCGATAATCGCATGACCAAACAGGAATTGGACATTGCCTCGCATGCTCTGCAGTTTGGCAATAAAGTTGTACGCGACATTATGGTGCCGCGGCGGGCGGTCAAAGTTGTTAACGTCAAAGACACCGTTGGGCCGATTCTTATAAATGAACTGCACGAAAGTGGCCATTCGCGCTTTCCGGTTTACGAGGGCAAAAAAGATAACATTGTTGGCACACTATATTTGCATGATCTAGTTGGGCTGAAGGCTGAAGGCGCTGTTAAAGAAGTTATGCAAAAAAAGGCTTATTACGTGCATGAAGAACAATCTCTTTATGATGTTTTGCAGGCTAGCCTTAGAACTCACCACCAACTATTTGTGGTTGTGAATGGTTTTGAGGAATTTGTGGGTGTTATTGGCATGGAGGATGTTGTAGAGCAAATAATTGGTGAACCGATTCTGGATGAGTTTGATCGCTACGAAGATCTTCGAGCGGTGGCGCAGCGCAGCGCTAAAGCTGAACATAAAGAACATGATGAACCAGAAAAAGCTACCTCTGAAACACCTGAGGTGCTAGAATAAGCCGCATGAGTCGAACTCTTGCGCGGGACATTAAAGACCACATTGGCAAAAAAATCCTCATTCAAGGCTGGCTGCATAAAAAGCGGCTGCTTGGCGGCTTAACTTTTATTAATGTGCGCGACCGCAGTGGTTTGGTGCAAGTTGTGGTTGAAGATCGTAGCGAAGTTGAAAAACTGCGCGGTATGCAGATTGGCACAATTCTAGCCATTGAAGGTAGCGTTGAGGAAGAACCACGCGCGCCGGGTGGTGCCGAAATCCACGAACCAAAAATAGAAGTGCAAATTAGAGTAACAGAAGAATCGCCAATTGAGATTGACAAGCCACTAAGCCATAAAAGCGAGCACTTAGACACGCTTTTAGATAACCGGCCAATAGCACTACGCAATCTTGGTGAGCAGGCTATTTTTAAAGTTCAAGCTAAAGTACTGGAGGCTTTCCGGGAGTTTTTTGCCCAGAACGACTTTACTGAAATGAATAGCCCGAAACTTTTGGCTGAGGCAACTGAAGGCGGCGCCGAGGTTTTCAAACTGGACTATTTTGGCAAAACCGCCACGCTGGCACAATCCGCACAGTTTTATAAACAAATGATGGTTGGCGTTTTTGAGCGGGTGTTTGAAACCAACCCGACTTATCGGGCCGAGCCTAGCGCCACCACACGGCATATGACCGAGTACATCACGATTGATGCCGAAATAGGGTTTATAGAATTTGAAGAGCTGCTCAACACTGCCGGCGAGTGTTTGCTCTACATTCTTCACAAAGTTCAAAAAGACTGCAA
This sequence comes from uncultured Candidatus Saccharibacteria bacterium, assembly GCA_964584265.1. Lineage (GTDB taxonomy): Bacteria > Patescibacteriota > Saccharimonadia > Saccharimonadales > CAYVSP01 > CAYVSP01. Next base: position 75,956 of record CAZOZI010000003.1, read on the forward strand.
AGCTGAGTTAAAACTGTGGGATGATCCAGAGTTCAAAGTTCCCGCAAAAACTGAGGGTATCCCTCGCATTACTATCCATGAAATACACGAGAAGTTCTATCAAGCTAACAAAGAAGACCACCGTGAAGAAGATGACTTAGCACCAGCTGAAGAACGCTGGATTTGTGAGTGGACCAAAAAAGAAAAGGGCAGCGAAGCCGTTTTCGTTACTGGCTGGCCTAGTGGCAGTAAGACCTTTAAGTTTTATCACCGTAAAAACGAAGAGCATCCTGAAATTGCCGACCGTGCAGATCTACTCTTCCGCGGAGTTGAGATTGCTACGCTCAGCATGCGTGAGCATCGCTATGATCGTTTGGTTGGTCAGCTCAAAGGCATGGGTGGCGATCCCAAAAATCCAGGCTTTGCACCACTGTTAAGCATTTATAAATATGGCATGCCACCACATGGCGGCTGGGGTTGGGGTCTTGAGCGCACAGTGGAGAAAATCCTGAACCTAAATAGCGTAAAAGAAGCCACACTCTTCCCACGCGACATTAACCGTCTAACACCGTAACTCTGCTACAATATCTTCGATGCGGTGACCGAGAATAGGTGGTAGCCCGCAAGGCTACATACGGTAGTGTCATGACTGCCCCGCATCTCCATATTATGACAGCACAAGAATACGTACTATCTACACTAAAAAAGCTGGCTGAACCAATCAGTATGGAGGATATTGGTAACACACCAATTGAAGATGCAATTTTTGCTAAGGTTATGTCAAAAAAGTTCCGAAAAGTCAAAGCTGACGGAACTGTCATAGCTGTCACTAAAAAAGCCATAGCCCATTCAGTAAAAAACAATAAGCCCATAATTGTTAATGTAATCTTTGGCGGTAACAAACTTTGGCACTTTGATGAATCACCAGAAATCGATTGGGCAGAGCTATTTGTAACTACTTACTTGCTGCGCTGGATGAAGTCTATTGCAAGCGTCTATAAACCTGGAGCATACCTAGAATATTTCTCAGAGGACGTTGTATTGGAAAATATGAACAATCTTCCTCGTGCAGAAACAGACCAATACAGCGAAACCTTTAAAACAATGCTTAATTGGCTCCAAGCTTATATACCTTCTGGCGTTTCCGTTGGTTATAAACGATATGGGGATGAGTACAACGATGTTTCAGAATATCTAGCAGAACTTGAAGTTGCGAAAGCTAAAGTTTTGAAAGAATTGGGAGGCAAACTACCTACACTTAATGAACATCAAAAGGAAGCGACTGAATTAAATGTCAGATTAAAACCTGGCCAGACGGATGATCCCTTATGGCGCGAAAAAGCTGAATTAATCCATCAAAGCATTGAACGAACAGAGACAATGGAACGTTACATTAACGATACAACAATGATTCCATCCTGTCCGACCTATTTTCCGGGCTGTATAGCTACGGGTAGTACAAAAAAATCATACGCAAAATTCTGGGTTGCTGTTGGTGCGCTTGAACATGCGGGCGATAGTTATAATGAACTTGTGCTAACGCCCAAACAACTTGAATCAGCAAAGTTCAATTGGGAAGACGTCAACATTAAAGGCTTAAAAGGCAAGAACTTCAAACGTGTGCGGATTCTATAAGGCGAAACCATGAAAGTTAAAATTGCTGACATTAAGACAAGAATGAGTCAAGTACTAGCAGACAAGGGCTACACTAAGGATGACATTGAATTTCTGATTGAAATGTATCTGGGTGGTGAACTGCGCGGGCACACTAGTCACGGACTGGCCGCTTTCCCAGGTTTTATAAAACAGGACTTTTCTAATTTACCTAAACCAAAAGTAATAAAATCAACAAATTCATTATTTATGACTGATGCCAAATCTAATCCCGGTGCCGTCGTAGGTAAGCAAGCAGCCGATGAAGCAATCAAGCGAGCAAAAAAAGAAATTGTGGGGACAGCTATTATTAAAAACATGGACGGATGGCTAAGGCCAGGTGCTATTGCAGAATACATTGCCGACAAAGGCTTTTTGGCATTAGTTACAAATGACGGCGGCGGAACTTCGATTGCGCCACCTGGTGGTTTTGATCCAACTGTTGGAACAAATCCGATTGCGTATGCTTTCCCAACTGATGATATTAGTTTAGTGGTAGACATGGCGACATCTAAGCGGGCTTGGGGCCAGGTACGTTTGGCCAAAAAATTTAATCGTAACCTTCCGGCTGATACTTTCTATAACGACAAAGGTGAAGTTACGCACGAACCTGATGCCGCTTACTCAGTTAAATCATTCGGTGACTATAAAGGTTTTGCCTTAGCGCTGTTCGTTGAAATCCTTTGTGGCTCATTGATCGGCAAGGAAATGATGCGTCGTAGTAATGTAGGGAGTAGCTTTCAGGCTAAGTACTTCCCTAGAGGCGCTTTTATTATGGTTATTGATCCAGCTCAAACCTATAACTTGGCGAAATTTAAACAAGAAACAACCGAAGGTATTAACAAAATTAAGTCAACTCAGAGTCTAAAAGGTCAACAGATCAGAATCCCAGGCGAAGAAGCGGGCAAACTTCGCGCACAGAGGCTAAGAGCCGGTTTTGTTGAAGTGCCCCACGAAGTCTGGGAAGAAATCAGAGGTTTATAGGCATGCAATTTGCAGTAATAGGAGTTTATGGAACGACGCAGAAAAACCTTCGGAGGGCAAACCACAAAACGTGGTGAATTAGTATTATGAAAAACGCCATTCTTGTGCCTGGAAGGCCGGATCGAGATGAGCACTATGATCCTAATGAGCCGTCAAACAGTAATAATCATTGGTTTCCTTGGCTTAGCAGACAACTTATATTGAAAGATATTCACACTGTAGCTGTTGAATTGCCGATGCCATTTAGTTCCCGTTATGATATCTGGAAAAAGGAATTTGAAAGATTTGATATAAATTCCGACACCATATTAGTAGGCCATAGTTGTGGCGGCGGTTTCTTGCTGCGTTGGCTTAGCGAGCATAAGAATGTAAATGTAGACAAAGTTATTCTTGTTGCTCCATGGATTAATCCTGATAATGATCCCTCGTCTGATACCGCAGATTTTTTTGACTTTAAGCTTGATGCAGATCTTGCCTCGAGGACAGCTGGTTTAGTAGTCTTCTCCTCAACAAATGATAGTGAACCAGTCAAAAAAACCGTAGAAATTATTAAAGGGCAAGTCAGTAACGCAAAAATTATTGAATTCAAAAACAAAGGCCATTTTTGCAAGGAAGATTTAGGTACTGTAGAGTTCCCAGAATTGCTTGAAGAAGCTATAAAACGATAAAGATTATTTATGAATAGTAAAAAATATTCATCCGCTCCACTTGGCGCAAGTTTTATAGTCCTTTCATCGTTCTTTTATGCAAGCTACGGAATTTGGACAAGGCTCATGGGCAATTTCTTTGGTGGCTACACCGCTTCAGCATTTCGAAGTATTATGGTAATACTCTTACTATTACCACTAGCATTTATCTACCGCAAATTTGAAGCAGTTAAATTTAGAGATAACTGGCGATATTTGGCTGGCATGATTTTTGCATCGCTTTTTATTTGGGGTCCTCTTTACTATTCGATTTTGCACGCAGGAATAGGTATAAGTATTAGCATCAACTACGCCAGCTACGTTATTGGCGCGTTTTTCTTTGGTTGGCTGTTAGTTGGGGAACGATTTACTAGAATTAAATTATTTTCTGCTCTACTTGGAATCATAGGAATAGGTTTGGTGTTTTCGCCAAGTATTGCTGGCATTGGCTTGGCGGCTCTTATGGCTGCCGCTATAAGTGGTGTGGCCGCATCAGCCAATGTAGTAATTGCAAAGCAAATAAGATATAACGCCACTCAATCGACATTAGCTCTGTGGGCCGCATCCCTTATAGCTAACACAATAATGGCGCTGCTAGTTCGTGAGATGCATCCTGCAATTGGTTTACATATTCAATGGTTATATTTAGTTGCATTCAGCATTGCATCCGTCATTGCAACCTGGACACTCATAGCAGGGTTAAAACTTATTGATGCGGGAGCCGCTGGCATTCTTGGTTTATTAGAGATTGTTTTTGCAGTAATATTCGGCGTAATATTCTTTAGTGAGCGACCTGGTCCAGAAGTGTTGGCGGGAGTGACAATCATTCTAGTTGCTGCTAGCATTCCTTATTTTCAGCACTATAATAGCCAAAAGGCTTAATTATGAAAGAAATACTGGGTGTTATTGCGGTTATTTTGGCTTTTGTAGCCTATATTCCTTATTATCGAGACATTTTAAAAGGCAAGACAAAGCCGCATATCTATAGCTGGTTTGTTTGGGGATTCATTACTGCAATTATATTTGCCTTGCAAGTTAAAGGCGGTGGTGGAGCCGGTGCATGGGTAACGCTATCTGCTGCCATATTCTCGTTCATTGTTTTTTTCTTGGGTTTGAGAAATGGAGACAAAGATATTACTAGGTCAGACACCATATTCTTTATGGCTGCACTTGCTGCTACAGGCGTCTGGGTTTTCGCAAAGGAGCCTACGCTATCAGTTATTCTATTGGTTACCATAGATATGCTTGGCTTTGCACCAACAATCAGAAAATCATGGAACAAACCTAACGAGGAAACTCTATTTCTGTGGAGTTTGAACGGTTTTAGACACGGCTTAAGTATATTGGCGCTTCGCAGTTATAATTTACTTACGCTTCTATATCCGTTGGTTTGGACGGTAGCTAACTTTTCATTTAGTTTAATGTTAATAACAAGAAGAAAAACACTTCGGTCTCATGAATAAGAAGATAAAAACAATTTCCGATAAGGCTGATTGATATAGATAACCCATGGTCTAACTCCTGCTACAATATCTTCGATGCGGTGACCGAGAATAGGTGGTAGCCCGCAAGGCTACATACGGCAGGTTCATGTCTGTCCCGCATCTCCATGTTATGACTGCACAAGAGTATATCAATCAAAAACTTAAAGAACTTCATCTGCTTAGTGGATTAACTAAGCCTTCTAAAGACAGACTACCTGAGACAATTTTTAAGATTATTACTTCAAAGAAGTTCCGAAAATATTCAGCAACTCCAGATTTATTGATTGCAATCAAAGATGCCATTCAAATAAACATTTCCAAAAATGAACCCATAAAATTTGTCTATCCGCATGGCATCTACAAGTTATGGCGTCTAGAGGAATCACCCGAAGCTGATTGGGCGGAGTTATTTACCTTTATGTATTACACAGCATGGCTTAAGAAAATTTGTGAGGTTTACGAACCTGGGGTTTGGTTTGACTTCTATGCGGATGACTTACTTGTACCTAAGATAAATAATATTCCATTAGAAGATGTTCGTGCTTACCAATTAAGCTATCAAAAAACACTGGATTTCCTTGAATCTTATCAACCGAAGAATTTCAAAATGACTATTACTACAGTTGGGAGCCAATTTGAGTCCGAAGAAGCTTTTTATACTAGGCTTGAAAAAGATACTTTAAAACTTGCAAAAACACTTCCTGACGGCTTACCGAAACTAGATGATAAGCGAATAGCAACTATTGAGCTAAACTCACATGCATCTGATAAACAGAAGGAAGACCCAGAGTGGCGTGAAAAAGTTGCCCTTATTCATGATGCCTACTTGGCTTACACAAAACCTGAAACTAATTATCACTTCCAGCCCGAAAAGATTCGCGTGTTTGCAGCACAATTGTCTTCCAAAAATTATTTAGCTGTCGGAACTACTAAAGATTCAATTGCTAAATTCTGGGTTGGAGTGGGGGCCCTAAAACCCACTGTGGATAGCTACAGACAAGTAATTCTTACACCTAGTCAGCTAGCAAAAAGTATTTTTGACTGGCAAAACATTGATATTGATAAGTTAGAAGGCAAAAATTTTAAGAAAATCAGGATCCTACGCGACTGATACTATTGCCACAGCAAACGCTTGACGTGTTAAGTATCATGCTATACATTGGAAACAATGAGTGAGTATGCATTTGAGGTAAACAATGTCGCCAAGTACTTTGACGAAGTCAAAGCGCTGGATGGCGTTAGTTTAAAAGCCGAAAAAGGCAAAATTTTTGGGCTTTTAGGTCCTAACGGTGCAGGCAAAACCACACTCGTTAATTTACTGAGTACCCTTTCTGAACCCACCAAAGGCAGTCTTAAAGTGCTTGGCGTGGACGTTGTAGAACATCCAGACAAAGTAAGGCAAATGATTGGTCTTGCTGGCCAGTTTGCGGCAGTTGACGAGTACCTAACTGGTGAAGAAAACCTCTACATGGTCGGGCGCCTGTACCATTTGAGCGCTGCTGAAGCCAGGCGGCGTACCAAAGATATTCTGGAAAAACTAAAACTGACCGAAGCTGCCAAGCGTCAGGCACGAACTTATTCTGGAGGTATGCGTCGTAGACTAGATGTCGGTGCTTGCTTGGTTGGGCAACCGCAAATTCTTTATCTTGATGAACCGACGACCGGGCTTGATCCGAGCACACGCCTGGACCTATGGCGTATTATCCGCGAACTAGTAAAGCAGGGTACAACAATACTTCTTACTACCCAATATCTGGAAGAAGCCGATGAACTGGCTGACCACATTGCCGTGATTGACCGCGGTAAACTTATTGCCGAAGGTACCAGCCAACAACTTAAAGCCATGTTGGGCGGTGATGTCATTGAGTTTGAAATCGAGGATGCAGCAGACAAAGAACCAGCGCTTAAAGCAATTGCCAATGTCAGCAATAAGAAGGCTTCATATAACGAGGACGAAAGAAAAGTTACGGTACCAGTTGGTAGCCAAGGTTCCAAAAAACTGGCCGAAGTTGTGCGCGCGTTAGACCAAGCTAACATTGAACCCCATACACTGTCTTTGCACGAACCATCGCTTGATGATGTGTTCTTGACCCTGACTGGCGCAAAAGCTTCCGAGGTGGCAACTGAAGTGAAAAAAAAGAGAGGACACAAATAATGGAAGGAATTCGTTATCAACTGAGCGATATCTGGGCAATTACTTGGCGCAACCTGCTTCGCTACGTCCGCCTGCCACAATTGATATTTTTCAGTGCAATCCAGCCAGTTATTTTCCTGACTTTGTTTAACTTTGTGTTTGGTGGAGCGCTGGGCCACGAAGGTGCTGCTCTGCACGGCAAGTACATTAACTATTTGCTGCCCGGCATAATGGTGCAGGTTACGCTGTTTGGTGGGCTGCAAACTGGCATTGGACTAGCGCGTGATCTTAAAAGCGGCCTTGTTGATCGTTGGCGGAGCTTACCTATGAGCCGAGCAGCAGTGTTAGCAGGCAGAACTCTTGCAGATATGCTTCGAAATATCGTGGTGATTTGTATCATGATAGTGGTTGGTTATGTCTATGGCTTTCGTTTCTCCAACGATATTTTTCATGTAGTGTTGATGATAGCTGTGTTGGTCTTTTTCGGATTTGCCTTTTCATGGATATCGGCTTTCCTGGGTCTTGCAACTAAAGATGAGGAAACAGCTCAATTGGCCGGTTTTGCTTTTGTTTTTCCGTTGGTATTTGCTAGCGCCGCTTTTGTAACCGTTCAGAGCATGGCAAGTTGGCTACAGCACTTTGCGCTCAACCAACCTGTTACGTTTGCGGCAAATTCAGCAAGATCTCTGGCGCTTGGCCAGCCCAGCAACGGTGCGATCTGGAAGATACTGCTCTGGTCCATTGGCATACTGGTAATATTTGTGCCGCTTTCTATATCACGCTACAAGCGCGCCACAAGCTAAGCAGCTGGCGGCAGAGCTGTTATATTAGCATCATTAAAAGGATAGCGCTGACGGTACGGTTCTTTAGAAAAAGCTGTGTACTCAAAAATATCCCTCAAACTAACCTGACCATAAAGAAAGTGGGGCACCCAGGTGCTGACTAATTTGAAAGCGTCATCGCTTAATGGTATTAGACCAACTGGGTGGTCAGTATCTTTATCAAATTCGTCTAAATGTATATCAACAGTTATACGATACTCCCGGCGCAGTAGCTTTCGCACGGTTGTGCTAAATTCGCGATATGTATTAACTCTATCGAAATATATGTCGCCAAATTCAATTTCGCCGAGCTCCCAAGCCACCTCACTTATTAGATCTTTGAAAGTTGGATTAATCGCGTGCGGGTTCTTCTTTTTGAGCTTGTCCCAGGCTCGTACAAATTTTTCATACTTTTTATAAGTATCGGGGTTCAAACGATTGTATGGCGAGATTTGCTCTAAAGCCGCCGGGTAACACGTATCTGTGACTTGCCCAGTAACTCCAAGTGAAACATTACGGCGGTAACTAGCCATACTCATTTATTTATACTGTAACATGGTTGTCAACAGAGATATTAATCAACCGCCAATGATTCGAAAATTGCTACAATAAAACAATGAGAGTTTTAATTTTTGGCGACAGCATAACGTATGGCAAGGTAGACACTGAAGGTGGTTGGGTTGGTCGGTTGAGAAAAGACTTTGATAGAGAGGCTGCAAACAGCAATAGTCTAGATTTCCCAAACGTATACAACCAGGGAGTTTCCGGTGATACAGCCGAAGACATTTTGAAACGCTTAGACACGGAAGTAAAAGCACGGCTAGAAAAAGAAAATATCTTTATAATAGCTGTGGGTACCAACGACAGCTCCTTAAACAATGGCACGCCGCTCTATTCTGTAGAACAATTTCGAATAAACTTTGAAAAAATAATTCAAAAAATGCAAGACTATTCTAATAAAATTTTAGTTGTTGGTTTATTACCAGTTGACGAAAAACTAACCACTCCAATTCCGTGGCGACCCTTGCGCCACTATACTAATAAACAGATACGAAAATTTGATGAAGTCATTAAAGAGTTAGCTTATAAAGAAAAATTGCCATATGTTTCTTTGTTTGAGACCTTCAGCAAGAAATTAGAGCTATTCCCCGACGGGTTGCACCCAAATGATTCGGGGCATCAACTCATTGCTGAATTAGTAAAACCTGAGCTAGATAAGTTAGTTGGCTAGTAAAACATCCACCTCTGCTAGAATATCGGCTGTTCGACCAATAACCTGAGTGCGTGCAGCGGCACGATCTTCGAAAAACCTTCTTTCAGCCGCCAAAGGGTCAGGAGCGTGAAGAACTTGTCCTGTAGGTGTTTCAGATCTTGGATGCTTCTCACGATGAGCAGCTATAACGTCTTCTCTTCTAGCGACCCAAGCTTGATAGCCTTCCTCTGAACCATATTCCATGATTTTTGCCCCTTTAAAAAGAATGAGTCTCCCTAAGTTGCTTGGGGAGACTCACGTGCTTTTGCTTTACTTAGTTAGTTGATTATCAGCATTTTAAAGCATGCGCTCCCCAGCCGTCATAATGAGGGCGGCATTTGCACATACCTTAGTGTTTGTGTTGACAACCATAATTCAACGCTACGCTCAGTGTTGTGCTTTGTCAAGTACATGGTTTTATATAGATTAATTGTTCCACCGCACATTCCTTAGCATTCATTAGTAAATGCGTGCGAATTAGTAGCCGTCAAATCAGACTAGTATAAACTAGTAGCAATGGACAGTGTGAATAACGGTGGGGCTAAGGGTACTGACTTTCAGCCTTCTACACAGAACCCTCAGACTAACGTTGCCGGCAATCTGCAGCCGACTGGTATGGGGCTCCAAACAGCTAGTGGCTACACACCAAACGCTTATTCCACCATTGTTGTACCGAATGTTCTAAGTGCTACCACCGCATCCACACAAACTACTACACCGGCCATTAAGCCTACCTATTCAGGGTGGCTTTTATGGTTAGGTTTAGGAATTGGAATATTTGCTTTAGCCTTTCTAACAATTAGATTAATCAAACACCGTAAATATTCCTAACTTGTGATATTCTTATCTTAAGGATAAGAGATATGCAAAACGAACCAACTGGTTCTCCTCCGCTGCCCTCTGAACAACAAAAAGATAGTAGAGCCGAACCACAAACGTCCCAACCCGTCGATGTTCAGCCGCAACCGCCCGAATCTGATCCTGCATCGGCTACCAAACAGTCTTCAGACTCGACTATTGATAAAGATGTAGATGATATTGCAGCTAAGGAAAGTGATGATGTGCTGGCAGCTGAAGACGAAAAAATAGCCAAAGCTTTTGATGAGCAGAAACCAAATCTTAAGCAGAAACTACTTCGTTTTATCCGGCGGTGGTGGAACAATCCTAAAGCCCGCTACACCACACTGGCTGGGGCGGCCATTTTGCTTATTGGCCTTTTATCAATTCCGCCTTCACGCTACTTTGTGCTCAATAGTGTAGGGGTGCGCAGCAGTGTTTATATAACTGCACTTGATGATAGCACCCAACAACCACTCAAGAATGTGCAGGTAGCAATTGGAAGCCAATCAGCGCTGAGCGATTCCGATGGCAATGTTAAACTAGCCCACGTCAAATTGGGCACTGCTCAAATTGTCGTGAGCAAATCAGCTTTTGCTTCGGTGAGCCGAAAATACACAGTTGGATGGGGCAGTAACCCGATAGGCAACATTAGTTTGACACCCGTCGGTACTCAATATGCCTTTAGCGTAACTGACTTTTTATCTGGTAAACCGATTGCCAAAGCCCAGGCCAGTTCAGGCGAAGCCAATGCGCAGTCTGATGATAAAGGCAAAATACTTCTGACCATTGATAAACCTGGTGACACAACGTTGCAAATAACCATTAACACCGCGGGTTACCGTGATGAAATACTATCTATTAATCCTGATGACAAAACCAACCATAACGTTAAACTCGTGCTAGCCCGCAAAGAAGTTTTTGTTTCCAAGCGATCTGGCAAATATGATGTCTACAGCATTGATCTTGATGGCAAAAATGAAAGAGTCATCTTAGCTGGTACTGGCAAAGAACAAGACAATATTGTGCTGGCACCCCATCCAAGCGAAGAAGAAGTTGCCCTTGTTTCTACTCGTGACAATGTACGAAATCCTGATGGATTTTTGTTGAGCACTTTGACGCTAATTGATCTAAAAAGTGGCCAGACGACCAAAGTAACACAGTCCGAACGCATTCAGGTTGTTGACTGGATTAATAATCGGTTGGTGTATGTAGAAATAGCCGCCGGTTCCAGCGCAGCTAACCCAAAGCGGGAACGGCTAATGTCCTATGACTATCAACAGGGTACAAATAAAGAGCTGGCTGCAACCAATTACTTTAATGACGTATTATCGGCCGGTGGGCAAGTTTACTATGCTTCTTCCAGCGCATACCAAAATTCCTCAAACATTGGACTTTTTAGGAGTAACCCGGATGGCACAAACCGCAATTCTGTGCTTGCTCAAGAAGTCTGGAATATTTTCCGTACCAGCTACGATGAGCTGAGCGTATCTGTACCACAAGCCTGGTATACCTACCATATTGGCAATGCAAGCCCAACAAAAACCAGTGGTGCACCTGCTGAACTAAAAACGCGTGTATATTTGGATAACCCCAGTGACAAGAATAGCCTGTGGGCCGAGAGCCGCGACGGTAAAGGCGTGCTGTTGCTTTATGGCCTAAATGATAAAACTGACAAAATTTTACATACGCAGAGCGGATTGCAGTACCCACTAAGGTGGGTTAATGCTACAACTGTGATCTACCGAATTCATACCGATCAAGAAACGGCCGATTACGCTCTTAGCACACAGGGCGGCAACCCTGCCAAAATTCGAGACGTAACTAACACAGCCGGCATTTCTTCCTGGTACTATTATTAACGCTGCGCTTCGCTGGCTTATAAGACAAACCTACGGTTTTTCTCATCGCGCCGGCAAGCGAATGAATCGCTTTGTCGGGCTTCTCTTTTCCCTTAATATATAGGCTATGTGGAGTGAAGTAGATGATAGCTTAGTTAAGGAATTCAAGTTTCCGGATTTTAAATCGGCTCTAGAATTTGTCAACAAAGTGGGTGATATTGCTGAGCGGATGAATCACCACCCTGATGTGGAGCTCGGCTGGGGCAGAGTAAAATTCAGTCTCATGACTCATAGTGAAGGCAAAATTACTGCCAAAGACAGAAAGTTGGCAGAGGCTATTGATGAAATTAACAACACCGTTTAGCTAAGGATAGTACACCTGTCTTAACGCTTATGATAAAATATCCATAATGAAAAGACCTCGGGACTTTAGACCACTCATACTGCTCGCATTGATGACGCCTTTATTTTTTATGGGAGTAGTCAATGCTCAGGACACTGCGGCAAACACATCAGACTCCACTACCACATTACAGACACGTCTACAGGCACGTAAGGACGCTCTAAAATTGAAACTTACAACCGCAGAGCAGGCTCGCTTGAAGCTACGCTGCAAAGCTGCCCAAGGTCTAGTTAGTTCACTGAGCGGACGTATAACTGGCATCGAAACAAGCCGCAATGAAGTTTACGGTAATGTTGTCAATCATTTGACAACTCTATCTGACAAATTAAAGGCCGAAAGTGTCGACACGACTGAACTAAACAACGAGGTTACGACCCTTAAGGGCAAAATTGATACCTATAAAACAGACCTGGCAGCCTACAAACAGGCAGTAAGTGATCTGTCTGGCATAGATTGTGTAAGTGATCCGACAGGTTTTAAAACAATGCTGGAGACAGCCCGCCCAGATTTAGTGAAAGTAGGGGTTGATATCAAAGCTATCCGAAGTTACGTAACTGACACTATTAAACCGACACTTGTCAGCATCCATGACCAATTGGCAACTAAAGAACAGACAGATAACCAGTAGCAAGGATTATTATGGAAATTAAAGTAACATCCGGTGACGAATCGCAAACAACAGCTCCGACTTTAGGCGGTACCTCTGCAGCTTCTGCAGCAATTGCAAATGCTCCTACCTCACCAAGTAATGTTGTCGAGGCTCCGCCGGCACCTTCAGCACCTGCTACTGAGCCAGCTACCGACACGTCGGAACCAACCCCATACGAGCCAAACCCAAGCACCTGGTCGAACCCGGCTGCTGAACCAACTCCTCAACCGGCGTCCACATCCGGACCTAGTGAACCAGCACCACCGTCTAACCCGCAGACTACCCAAGCGCTTCCACCCAAGAAAAAGTCTAAATCTACAGGTATTATCATAGTGGCAATTATTGTAGCCTTAGTAATTGGCGGCGTTATCGTCTTTGCCTACCTAAAAGGACGCACTAAACCGGCACCAGCACCAACTGACCAAACAACCACTCAGCCAGTATCAAGTACGGATGTAACAAATGCCAGCAAAAGCGTTGACCAGGATCTTAGCAAAGCCGATGACACTAAGGACTTCAATAGCAACGATTTGAGCGATTCTACTCTAGGCTTGTAGAATAGCTACATGTCCAAACAATTCAGCTCGCTCGATAATGGCGAAATTATAGAGCTTATTAAAGCTGGAGCAGTCGGAATAATCCCAACCGATACTGTTTACGGTTTGGTCGCAAGTGCAGCCAATCCGCAAGCAGTTGCGAAGTTGTATGCACTAAAGGAACGTGAACATAAACCCGGCACTGTAGTGGTCACTGATATTGAACAGTTGGTTGAACTTGGCATACCACGGCGCTATTTAAAAGCGGTTGAGCACTTTTGGCCCAATCCTATTAGCGTTATTATCCCATGCGGCCAAGACCTTAAGTATTTGCATTTAGGCAAAGGTGGTTTGGCAGTAAGAATTCCTAGGGATCGAACTCTCTCACAACTGCTTCTAAAAACCGGCCCGTTGCTTACTACGAGCGCAAACCATGCCGGGGACAAACTAGCAGATACCATTGAAGAGGCTAAAAAGTATTTTGGTGAAAGCGTAGATTTTTATGTGAATGGCGGGGATTTAAGCAACCATATACCGTCCACAATTATCCGCATCGTTGATGATGCCATTGAGATAATTCGCGAAGGCGCCGTCAAGATAAATGAAACGGGGAGAATCAATGAAATATAATACCGCCACCCCCTACATAGCCAGTTACGTAATGCTTAAAAAGGGCAATGAATGCCTGTTCGTATTACGTGAAAATACTAATTGGCGCAATGGTTACTATGGCTTACCAGCCGGCAAGGTTGAAAAGGACGAAACGTATTTAGCCGCTGCTGTTCGTGAAGCAAAAGAAGAAGCCGGGGTGGAACTTAAGCCAGAGGAATTGCAACATGTTATAACTTGCCATAGATTTGAGGACGGGGATGCATGGGTAGATGTGGTTTTTGAAGCTTCAAAGTGGACGGGAAAACCTTATAATGCTGAACCTAAATCTCATAAGGAGATAGCATGGCTTGACCTAGCTAACTTACCTAAAAATGTAATTCCATCATTGAAATTTGTACTCGAACAAATCCAAGACGGCAAAGTATACTGTGAATATGGTTGGGAGAAATAATGATGGATATTGAAAAAGTAGTCCGTGAATACATTGAAAAATCGCTGCATATGTCCTTGGCTACTGTCATCAATAACAAGCCCTGGGTTTGCGAAGTGCATTTTGTATATGATGATAACTTGAACTTGTATTGGCGCTCATTAAAATCACGCCGTCACAGTCAAGAAATTGCCAAAAATCCGCACGTCGCCGGCAACATAGTACGTCAGCATTCGCTCAAAGAAGGTCCTCATGCTATTTATTTTGAAGGCAAAGCTGAATTAGTTGACAATGAGGCATCCCGCCAAAAGATATTTCCGCTATTTCATAAGAGATTGAGTGTAAGTGAATCTATATTAGAAGACGCACAGACGAATGGTGGACATCAGTTCTATAAAGCAACAATTGAAAACTGGTATGCCTTTGGGAAATTCGAGGGCACTAGCTATGATAAATACAAATTAGGTTGGAATGGCGGAGCAAAAGGCTAAAGCCTCATGACATTAAAGGATAAAACAGTATTAATTACAGGTGGAACAAAGGGCATCGGAAGAGCTTGTGCGGAAGCTTTTGCGAAAGAAGGTGCGAACGTAATTATTAACTACGCTCATGACGGAAAAGTTGCCAAAGGTGTAGTTGATCATTTAATCAAACACGGAGTTAAAACACTAATTGTTAAAGCTGACATAAACAACCAGCCGGAAATTGACGCAATGTTTGCAAAGATAAAACAGCAATTTTCTAGCATTGATGTGTTAGTAAATAATGTCGGCGGAGCCTCCAAGGACGATGGACCGGATAGCGCTGAGGCAATTGAAAATGTGTTTGCATCTAACTTGTTTGCTCAAATTCGTGTTACCAGTGCCGCCCGTAACCTAATAAGCAAGGGTAAGATAATTTTTATCTCATCCATTCATGGCAAACTTGGCCACGGCCGTCCCGATGTTATTGGGTACTCAGCATCAAAAGCAGCCCTTGAATCGTATATGAAAAACTTAGCCAAAGCTTTAGCGCCGGATATTTTAGTGAACGCAGTTTCTCCCGGCCGAACCCTTACACCTATGTGGGGCGATATGAACACGGAGTATAAAACCAAGCAAGCCGCTGGCCATCTGATTAACCGGTGGATTGAACCGGCAGAGATTGCCGACGGTGTAACTTTTCTAGCCAAAAACGATGCGGTCTGTGGCGAAGTATTAGTTATAGATGGCGGCATGAGTTTGAAAGTTCTCGGTTAGAAATATAATTAAGGCAGCGTAACTTTGTGAAAAAGAATAAAATTATCCTTACTGGATCTACTGGATATTTAGGCACTAAGTTCATCAACTTGTACGGTTCACAGTTTAATATTTTAGGTGTTGCTCGTACTGAGCCAAGCAACACAATTGATTTACTTGATTTAGTAGCACTCAAACGTGTTTATAGCGATTTTCGACCCGATTTCGTGCTTCATTTGGCAGCCCTTCCAGGGCGAGATGCCAGTACTGACAAAACAATTATTAAAACCACGACACAAATTATAGAAAATCTCATTAGTTTGGCCCAAACAAACCAGGCAACCTTTATTTTTAGTAGTACTGAAGCAGTTTATGGTGGTAAGGAAAAAACTGGTGGATATGTTGAGACTGATCCATATAAACCGCGCAATCTCCACGGAGCTTCCAAAGTTGCTTGCGAAAAGTTATTAAAAGCTTCTGGTTTGCCATATTTAATCACGCGTGGCCACCGACATGTCGGTATTAATAATAGTTTTAATAAACCAAAACAATTTACTGATGCACTGCATGCTCTGCAAAACGGGCAAGTAGTTCACTTGGATTCTAATAAGCTTTTCACGCCTGTACTTATAAATAATATGTCTGACGTATTCGCGCATTATATGCTTAATGATTCTGATAAACAGCTGATACTTAATGTCGGGGTTGATAAGGACGTAACTTTTTATGCTCTGATGTTGGATGTAGCAAAGACTCTAGGTATCGAAACTTCTCTAATAAAAAGTGATGGAGATGAAACTGGATGGCCTTTAAATAGTTCTCTATCGGTAAAGAAACTTCGTGAACTTAACTACCCGTTTGTGAGTTATCAAAAGATGCTTGAAACGATAAAAACCTATGCAGGATAGGCCCATGCTATCATAGCCCTATGAGTAAAACTGTCTTAGTTGTTGAAGATGATAACCTAGCGCGTAAAAGTCTAGTGAGCGCTCTTGAAGAAAAAGGGCTCAAAGTGCATGAGGCTATTAATGGCAAGAAAGGGCTGGCCGCAGCCTTGACTAACAAGCCGGATTTGATTGTTAGCGACATACGAATGCCTGAGATGGATGGGCTGACTATGATTGACGAGCTACGTAAAGATAGTTGGGGTAAAGATGTGCCTGTAATTGTATTGACGACAGATGAAACAACCGATTCTATAAATCAGGCGCTGCAGGCCGGTGTCACAGTTTATTTGTCTAAGACAACGCTTGATCCAACAGCTATTACTGAGCAAGTTTTAACCGCTCTCAGCTAGTCAGAACTCCGCAACACACAGCCTGCTTAACAGCAAAGCTGTTAACTCTGCCGTGTTCTTGGCGCATCGCTGTGTCAAAAATTCCGTTGCTCGTTCACCGTACCATCTGTACGGCTCACTCCACTACTCGTTTTTTTCTTGCGCTGCATCCAAGTGCGAAGATTCTGAAAATTTATCTTAAGGGAGTGATTGGGAATGGTCAGTTATGGGTAGTGATACAAAAATGGTCGTGCCTTTGCTTTCGTGCGATTCTAACCAAAGCTGGCCACCGTGCTGCTCAATAATTAAGCGTGTAATCCAAAGCCCCAAACCAGTGCCATGGGCTTGTATTTTTACTGCGTTGCGGGCACGGTAGTAACCTTCGAGCACTTTAGCCTGATCTGATTTAGGAATGCCAATACCCCAGTCACGGATACTGACTACTTGTCGCTCATCCTCTTGATGATAGCCAAACTCTACTGTCGTTTCCGGCCGGCTATATTTGATGGCATTAGATACAATATTCATAAATGCTCGCTTAAGAGCACCCACATCGCCAACCACAAAAGCTTCCTGCGGCCAATCGCCAACTTTACTTAGTTTAATTTTTTTCTCCTGGGCGCCGAGCTTTAGGGTGGCACGAACCTCGTCCATAACACTTACTAGATCAAGTGTCTCGTGATGCATTTTACCGGCTTGGCCGCGCTCAAAAATTGATAGGTCCAGAATCTCATTTACTGTAACTAGTGAAGCCTCGGTGCTATGGTACATATCGCCAAGTAGACTTTTTTGATCAGCCGTCAGGTTATCTTTCGGATTTTTAAGCATAGATTGAATAGCCCAAAGCATACCAGCCAGTGGCGAACGTAGCTCGTGCGAGGCAATCGACATAAACTGGTTCTTGAGTGCAGCAATCTCACGCTCTTTGGCTTCAAGCTTACGGTCGCGCAGTAGTCCGGCTAGAGGTATGGCTGCCAAACAAAGTGGTATAAGCACGTAAAAAAGGATGGGTTCATAGTAAGTTAACGCCTTTGTATCCATCCCTATCAGCGCAAGCGTATTGCCATTACTAGGGTCTGTAATAGGCGCCAAAGATGATACCCAAACTCCCCAGCGGTCTTTAGAGGGTCCTTCTATGAAGGGTTCAGTGCCGCTAAAAGATGACCGTAATTTCTTAGAAGCCTCATAATAAACTTGACCCGGTGGGGAATAGTCACGGCTGCTCGCAGCCTCGGAGTCCACAAAGAAGAAGACGTCATTACCGTGCTTGCCCATCAAATAGACAAATCGTACGTTGCTGTTATCAAGCCTGACTTGGGAAAGCCGCTCTTTGAGGCGCTTATATGCCGGGCTTTTTAGATCGGTTTCATCGCCCTTAAGCGCTTTGACATCTTCAGGCTGGAGTGCATCAGCCGCAGTACGGACTTGAGCTATCAGCAGATCATGGCTATGCACACTAGCAGCAATGCCGGCAAACATAGCACCCATAACGCCAACAATAATGATCAACATCAATACAATACTAGTGAGCCGTTTTGGTTTTATTAGGAGCCGTGGATTAACTGCTCCCAAAGGCTTTTTCATCTTGAATTTACTATAGCATCCCGCACCATTTCTTGCGATTTCGCAATCTGTTTGCAGACTGCTTTATAATACGAAAAAGTACGGGAAGCATAAGAGGAGTGGCTTATTTCTTGAACTGAGCTCGTATCCACTCGTCAAGTGAATCGCCACCACCACCAGCAATGGCAACGACCATGTCGCCCTTGTCTAAGTGTTTTTGGATAGTTTGTTTAAGGTGCTCGTTGCGTTCCATTGGTTGGGCGATAGATGGATCAGCTAGATGGCTTATTAATTCTTCAGGCGGGATAATGCGCTGTTTGGGATCTTCGCGGGCTAAGTAGCTTGGAACCCAGTAAACTTTCTTAGCTCCACCAAATACATCTTTGTAATCATCAATAATATAGTGCTGTCGCCGGTTGGTTAGTGGTTCATACAATACCACTACATCTTGCTTTTTTTTGTCTGCCATTTCGATAGCTACGCTCATAGCACCACGAATTTTCTCGGGTGTATGGGCGTAGTCGCTGTACAAATTCGGGATAATTTCTTCCATACGACGCTGCAAGCCGGGGAACCGGTTTATATGCTTTAACAGTTCTGTTAGCGGTGCGTGAGTTAGTTGATGCACGGCCTGCAAGGCTAACCAAGCGTCCAGGCGGTTGTATGCTCCAGCCAAATGCACCTCTTTAATATGTATGTCGTCTGAAACTAAAACGTGTAGACTTTGACTTGGCTGCAGTTGCAAGTAGTCATAATCCTCTTGCCAGAGAACCGTTTGCTCGCTCTGGCTAATAAACTCGCTAAAAGCTTGTTGGTAGTCTTCTCGAGTTGGAAAAATTTCATGATGGTCCCAACTCACACCGGAAATAAGACTCAAATAAGGTTCAAAAGCTAAAAAGTTGCGATCAAATTCATCGCATTCATAAACAAAATACTGCGAACCTTCTTTATATTGCCCCATATCTCCAAACGGGATTTTGGCGCCCACAGAATAAGAAATTGGCATGCCCAGCTCTTTAAACAGCCAAACAACCATAGCAGTTGTCGTAGTTTTACCGTGGGTGCCAGCAATGGCAATCAGTTTGAGCTTTTTATCTTGTAAAATTTCGTTTATAAGTTCATCGCGTTTGCTGATTTTGATATCTTGCTCGCGGCAAAACAAAAGCTCCGGCGCATTGGGGTTTTCGATAGCTACAGCCGATGAATAGACATACCAATCAATCGGTTCACGTTCATGCACTGCCGCGATTTGTTCACTGCTTTGACCAATATGAATGTCGCTTACACCGTGTTTCTTAAGATATTGGATATACTGCGAGTCTTGTTTATCCGAACCTGATACTTCATAACCAGCCTGTTTAGCAACTAAGGCAAGCGGACCGATGGCAGTCCCACCAATCCCAGAGAAGTATATATGCATGCTCCAAGTATAAACGAAAAGGGTATAATCGTAATCAAGATGAACAAAACACAGTTGAAGCATTTTTGGGCGAAAATTCGTCCACTAAAACCACGCTACTTTCTAATCTTGGCTGTTATTTTTGGTGCTATAGCACTGTATGCATTAAGGCAAAACAACCTGAACATGATTAAGTTGCGCAGCGAAGTCTCACAAGCTGATCAGCAGAACGGTGATGTTGAAACGGCGCTGAGGAACTTACGAGAGTTCGTTTACTCACACATGAATACCAATCTCAGCAGCGGCAATAATCCCATAAAGCCGCCCATTCAGCTCAAATACCGGTATGATCGCTTGGTTCAAGCCGAAAAGGATAAAACTGTGGCAAGCAATACCCAGATCTATACTGATGCCCAGGCTTATTGTGAAAAGCAAGTTCCGCAAGGACTTTCAGGGCGGGGACGTGTACCATGTATTCAAGACTATGTAACATCGCACGGTGTAAAAGAGCAATCTGTGCCCGATGCGCTTTATAAATTTGATTTTGTGTCGCCCACTTGGTCGCCAGATCTGGCTGGCTGGAGTCTAGTTATCAGTGGCCTTTTCTTTATCCTATTTCTTTTCAGTGCTGCTTTAGACCACTGGATAAAAGCTGAACTCAAGAGTTAAATATAAAACCCCGGCTGTTCAGCCAGCCAGGGTTTTGTTTAGAAGCGTAGGTATTATTGCTTCTTGGTCGTATTTGTAGGGGTGGTTGTACTATTTGTATTTGACTGAGTTGTCGCTTGCGTACAGTCTTGTTTTGGATTGCTGGCTAAGTACTTCTTGACCGCACCTGGCACCGTGTTTTCAGCAGTATCATTCTTGAGGTTTTCCCAAAATGTAACTTGGTCGCGGTTGATGAGCATTTCATTGGCTGGTCGATGCAGCTCACAACCAAGCGCCACCAGTTCCGGTGCGGTACTTTGCTGTTGTCCATTCGGCTGAACCGTTTGGTTCACGCGCAGGTAGTAAATGCCAATTAAACGTATATATTTGTCATTCATTGAGCGGATACTACCGAAGTAGACTTGGCCATTGTTCAGAAATACTGCCTGAAGACCCTTTTTATTGACGTAATGACTCTCGGCTGTAACTGATCCAAAAAAAAGTGATAGTAAAAGTGAAATTACCAGGATTGTGGCAGAGAAAAGCAGTGCAACTGTAGTAAAGCGTAGTAGCTTTGACTCTTTGCGCTTACTAACCGTATGATGTGCCGAGCTTGTCGTGGCGTTAGACGCATTAGCAGCCGACGGACTCGACTGATTACTACGATTCAAAAAATCCATATAAAAACCACCTTTTTATTACACTTAACGATTGTTACGAGTTCTAGTGTAATGCATAAGCAT
>CAZOZI010000003.1:97202-120882 GCA_964584265.1 uncultured Candidatus Saccharibacteria bacterium
CACCTTTTTATTACACTTAACGATTGTTACGAGTTCTAGTGTAATGCATAAGCATGTTGTGGTGCAACACCTCCCAAAACTACGCACCAGATTGGCCTGCTGTCCAGCGGAGCTGTCCACACTGCCAATCTTCTTGGCGCACTTTACCCCACGAAGAATCCTCTCTTCGTGGGGACCCCGAATTGCTGCGTCAGCTGGCCTATGAAATTCGCTTACCGTATTTCTGTATACGGCTCGCTCATTCCTCGTTGCTTAAACCCCGAGCTGAATCCTCTCAGCTCGGGGGCCCCATTCCTTGCATTGCATCCAATTGCGTAGTTTTGGACATTTGAGGAGATGTAATTTTTTTAATCTGTTTAACAGGGGTAACATCTGTAAAATTTGGTTACTACGGTTGACAAAGTGAAATGCACCAGAGTATGTTAGGAGTACCATTACTAATCCTAAGAGGGAGAGACAAGAATATGGCGTACAAGCACACAAATTCTAAAGGGGTGACATACTACCTTAACTCAAAGGAAGTCACACTTCGTGGTGGCAAGAAGCAAACCATTTACTACTTCAGCAAGGATCAACGCCCAGAGGCTAGTGATTTGCCAGGTGGCATGGAAGTTAACGAGAACCCACGTAACGGTTTTCTAACCGTCAAGCGTAAATAATCCTTATATCTAAGGAAAACAGCCGCTCGGGGACCACCCGGGCGGTTTTTGTTTATTGACTAAACTAAAGACCAAGAGTACTGTAAAAGTAATTAACCATAAGAAGGGTAGAGCCGTGTGAGGCTCGCTAGCTTCCCTAAAATGAAGCGTTTCAATATCAAAAAATGGCATCCAAAAAATCTTTCTAGCAAAGGTAGATTCGCTACCTTTATCGCAATATTCGTTATTCTGGGGGGAGGGTATTTGTTGTTTGTCTCAAGGGCGGCACCACCCAAAGGCCCTGATCCTCTTAGTACTAAAAAAGAAGTGGCTTACGCCTCAGACCACATCCTAGTCAAACTCAAAAAACCAACTGTCGCCAAACTCAAAGACAAGCAGCATCCTAATCCCGCTGACACTGGTGACGCTGATTTAGATAAGGTCACCAAAGGTGCTAAAGCCACCAAACTAGAACCCGTCGCCAAAGCCGCACCTAACTCTGACACCAATGCGGCGGTCTTTAGTTGGTATAAGGTAACCACACCTAAACCCAATCCGAAAAAAGATAAAGTAGTGGTAGGTAATCAAGACGATGTCAAAGACCTAGCTACTCTCCAATTCGCTGCCGATACACTCAAAAAGAACCCCGCAGTGGAAGATGCATCCCTAAGCCCGATCTTTACACTAAATGCTGTCCCCAACGACCCCCTCTATACCAGCACTGGAGCCTGGGGCCAAACCTACCCTGACATGTGGGATTTACGTAAGATCAATGCTGAAGCCGCCTGGAATAGCACGACAGGTTCATCTTCAATGGTCGTGGCCGACATTGACACCGGCCTAGACTACAACCACCCCGATATTGTGGCCAATCTCTGGACTAACCCCAATGCCAACAATGATGGCTTTACCAATGACCTGCATGGCTGCGGCTTCATTAACATGACTGGCACCAATACCTGTGGTGACACCATGGACGACAGCGGTCACGGTTCCCATACGGCTGGCACCATTGGCGCAGTTGGCAACAACGGTGTTGGCATAACCGGCATAAACTGGAACGTCAAGATTATGCCGCTTAAAGTCTTTGGTTCCAATGGTGGTGCCACTACAGAAGACATCATAAACGCCCTAGTCTACGCGGCTGACCATGGTGCTAAAGTCTCTAATAACAGCTATGGTGCTGGCGTTGGATTTGGCTATGAACCAGCCTTTGCTGATGCCGTGAAATACGAACACGACCATGGCATGGTGACGGTCGTTTCTGCCGGTAATGAAACGTCGGATACGATGACTGACACGCCTGCCGATCTCAAAGAGGCCATAACCATCAGCGCCACGGATCATAATGACGGCTTGGCCTGTTATTCCAACTTTGGTAATAAAATTGATGTTGGTGCGCCTGGTGGTACAAACGTAACACCTGGATGTTCGGCTACCGAACAGGACTACATACTCTCGCTTAAGTCCTCACAGGCCAACATATGTAGCGGCGGTACTTACTACACCGTGTATACCAACTACTGCGTACTGAGAGGTACCTCGATGGCAGCCCCACACGTCACCGGCGAAGCAGCCCTGATTCTGGCCAAGAATCCGAGCCTAACTAACGAGCAAGTCCGCCAAATTATCCGTAAAAGTGCTGATGATACCGGTGACCCGGGCAAAGACGGCAAATTTGGCTATGGGCGCATTAATCTAGGCAATGCCATTGCCATGGCGAGCAGTCCACCGCTGGCGCCGTTCCTGACAACGCCGGACAATAAATCAACCTTAGCTGGTTCCACGGATGTCTACGGCAGTATCGCCGGACCCAACTTTGCCAGCTACAAAGTGGAGATAAGCTCTGAAAAAACTGAAAACTGGACTTCGCTCTCCACTGGCACCACCCAGCCAACTGCTAATACCAAATTAGCCACCGTTAACCCTCTGCAGTATCCCGACGATCGCTACCAGGTGCGCCTAACCGCCACCGACACTGCTGGCAAGACTTATGAGTTCACCAACCATTTGCTGCTGGTTCATAACTTTAATAGCAGCATTAGCTTTCCTCATTCTGACCTGGTTTCCCAAGGTAATGTTACCGTTACCGGCTCAGCCACCACCCTCAATGGCCTGAGCTTTAACAAGTACACCTTGGAATGGGGTCAAGGCTACAACCCAACTAGCTGGTCCTCTAGCGGTATCACGCTCCCAAGCGGCGGTACCCAGCCAGTCGCCAACGGCACCCTGGGCACCTGGAACACCTCAGTCCTAAGCGACAACCAAGTCTACTCACTGCGCTTAACCACCTATGGAGGGGTCAATGGCTCATTCTCCTCTGCCAAGATCGCCAATGTTAGCATTGATAAAGACTTGCTACCCGGCTTCCCGAAACCGTGGAGTGTCGGTGCGTGCACCGACTATACCCCGTGTCAATGGAACCCACCGTCACCCGTCATGGCAGATATTGACGGCGATGGCAAAAAAGAAGTAGTAATGGCTTCATCCGATCAGCAGCTGGACGTCTACCGCAAAGACGGCTCCGAGCTACCCGGCTTCCCGCTTACCATACCGGGCTACGATTGCAGCGGCCAGCCCTGCCCGGGTACCTTCATGATGACTCCTCGAGTGGCTGACCTGAACGGCGATGGCAAGCAGGAAATTGTGGTAAGTGCGTTCGCCACTTTTGGCCCTGGGAGCTTCGGCTACGCTGGCCGGGACATTTATGTTATCCAGTACAACGGTACGATTATGTCTGGCTGGCCCAAGCACTTGCCTTATAGCAGCGGTGCCTTAGGAGCCGACTCAGTGACACTGGCTGACCTCAACGGTGATGGCCTCCCGGAAATACTAACCTATGCCAACCAACGTGCTACAACGGCACCGCAGCTAAATGCCTTTACGGCCAACGGCTCCGAGTTACCCGGTTTTCCTAACAGTTACGTTACACCAAGTGGTCTTCAAGGGGAACTAGGTAACATTTCGGCGGCCAACATCGGCGGTGGCATGGTGCTGGCAGTGAACGATTTCCAAAAGATGCACCTACTTGACAGCACCGGTCACGAACTGCCCGGCTGGCCTGTAACAACCCCGGCTACACCTGACCATCCCACTAGCGACCATAATCCATTTCAAGACCCTGAGTTTGGTGATATTGACGGCGACGGCAACTTAGAAGTCGTAGCTCTAGGCAACGGTTCGGTCAACGCCTACCATAAAGACGGTAGCCAATTAACTGGTTACCCCATCCTTTTTGATGGAATTGGTTGCCAATATAATGTTGGTGATCACTCGTGCAGTATTAGTGCCCAAGGTGACATTAATAACGATGGCAAGGATGAAATTGTAGATGGGTTTGGTAGAGGCTCATCTGCCGGTTTAGTCACTTTTGGCCAAAGCGGTGTTATTAACAACGCTGAAACCGATACCTGTAACGGTATAGCTGGTCACATAGTTTTGGGCGATGTCGATGGCAACGGCAAGCTGGATGAATTCTATCGCGGAGGCTTTCGTTCAGGCCTGGATGTGCTTGATCCCGGTGGCGGAGCGTTTCATAACTACTGTGCCGGCACCTTTAAGCTCCGCAAAGATGATGGTACCACCCTGTGGGATAAGCATCTTGTCGTTAATACCAATGACTTCTATGACAACAAAAGCTATCTCTCCAGTCCGGTCATGGCCGATTTAGATGGAAATGGTCGGATGGAGATTGCCGCCGTCGCCCAGACATGGTACAGTGCAACGCCGTTATTCCCAGGTTCGCTTTATCTCTGGGAATTCTCGAGCTCTAAAGGGGGTGGCACTAACAACGAATGGCCGCAAGGCAACCACGATGCCGCCACAACCGGCCGTAGCACCTTCAAAGGCGTCTCGGATAATATACCTCCTACAGTAACTCTTACTAGTCCAACCAACGGATCGACGATTGAAGGCACAGCAGTATCTCTGACCGCTAACGCCTCAGACAACGTTGGTATCGCTAAAGTCGAGTTCTCGGTAGATAACACGGTAGTCAATGCTGACACCACTGCGCCATATAGTTTCAACTGGAACAGTGAGTTAGTGTCCAATGGCACGCATACCGTTATGGCCAAAGCCTATGACACGTCTGGCAACGTGGCCCTCAGCAGTGCCTCGGTCACCGTCAACAATACGGGTGATCATACACCACCAAATACGCCAAGTAGTGTCAGTGTCGGGGCAGGTAGTCCGTTCGTCGGTAATGTCAGCCTAACCTGCGCCTTCACGACTGACAATGTCGGGGTCGTTGGTGACTACTTTGTCCGTGACGGCGTCACCATTGGCGTCAACACCGCTCCCAACTTCACCGGCAGTTTCATTGACACCCATGCCCTGCCAAACACTACTTATAGCTACCAATGTATGGCCTTTGACGCGGCTGGTAATGTTAGTGCTCTTAGTCCGCCTACAACCTTCACCACCCCAGACGGCGACGGCAACCCACCCCCACCAGACGCCTCAGCCCCATCTGCTCCTTCTAACCTGACTGGCACGTTGAGTGGTGCCACCCAGGTCAACCTCAGCTGGACTGCTTCTACAGACAACGTCGGTGTCGATCACTACGATGTCTGGCGTAACAACGCTAAAGTAACAACTGTTGCTGGCACTACCACCAGCTATGGTGACACCAACCTTAATGGCGGCTCCAACTACTCCTACTATGTCTATGCCTATGACAAAGCCGGTAACAAGAGCGCTAAATCTAACCAGATAACCGTCACCACCATCAAGGTTACTGCCACTACTGGTGCCATCAATGGTAAGGTAACTGACATAAATGGCGCTGTCCTGAAAGACCCCACTGGTAGAGCCGTTAGCGCCAAGGTCTACTACGTGATTGGCACTTCCACCAAGAGCATCCAGACGACCTCAACTGGCACCTACATCATTACCAGCCTGCCACCAAACAGCTACAACCTGAACTACATAGCCACTGGCTACAACAGCGATACTACCAATGGTGTCCAAGTCACCGCCAACTCTCTGACTACCCAACCAGACAAGCAACTACATAGATTAGGCTCCATTGCCAGCACCGTCAAAGATGCCGTAACTGGTAACAACATCACCAATGCCACGGTCTCTACCCCAGCTACCATTAACGGCCACCTAACTACCCTCAAAGCTACCTTCAATCACACCACCAACCAATACGTCCTAGCTAACCTGCCAGCTGGCCAATACACCGTCACCTACCAACTAAACGGCTACATTACCCAGACTAAGACTGTCACTGTGTCTAACGACACCGTAACCCCCCAAGACGTAACGTTGAGCAAGTAAGGGAAGGGTATATACACATAACTATGGACCAACAAGAACCAACTAACACACCAACACCCACACCATCAGGCTTTGCTGGGGACATATCTAAGAACACCCCCTCCACTAAACCCCGCTCACGCTGGCTCCACCCTAAACGCCTCATCACCTATCTAGTTATCCTCCTAGTCCTAGTAGCCGGCATCATGCTGCTCAACAAGCACCATACCAACCCAGCTGTAGCCGCTACAGGTGGTAATGTCTCCATAACCCCAACTGGCTTTCTCCCCCAGGAGATCCACATCAAGAAGAACCAAACCATCACCTGGACTAACAATGATGCCTCCAAAGCCCACCAAGTTAAAGCTGATCCATACCCAACTGGAGAAAGCCTACCCAACCTAGACAGTGGCCCACTAAACAACACTGACAGCTATACCTATACCTACGAACAAACCGGAACATTCACCTACCACGACCAACAAGACCCCTACAAACTACAAGGCAAGGTGGTGGTGGAGTAGGGGATACACAGTTCCGAGTTGACACAAAACACTCACTAATCCTATTGAGTGGTATTGGTAAAGCCACCGCCTTAAGCGGCGGAATGCTCAAAATTAAGCCCGGCACCGGTTTGGTTACTTGCAAAAAGACCTACCCCAAAGTCTGCGGTGAGCCAAGTACATACAATGATGCTCAAATTAGTGGCTATGTATCAGTTGATAAAGCTGGAGAAAACAGCCTGATTTGCTTCAATCAAACTTTCTCAACGGCCCATCCCCTAAAGCCAGGTAAGGAGTTTGCCCTCCAGATAAATCCTAACGGTTCCATCGGTGTTAAAAATGTTGGTTCGTCTCCGCAAACCCAGCGAACTGTATGTACTGACTTAAGTTATTTCACGACCAAAGATTCTAGAAATAACAAATTAAAGCTATCACTGGATGGCTTTACTCCTACCAGGGGCAGCGCAGAGCTAGTATCCATTAGCGCATATGTCATTAACTAAATAAACGTCAACTAACTCTTATGCTTAACCTGTTAAGTAAATTCTGTTAGAGTAGTAAGAATGGCAAAAAAGAAGACAGCTAAGCCGATCGTATCCGTACGGAATATATCCAAAAGCTACGACAAAAAAGTAGCGGTTGATGATATTAGTTTTGAGATTCAAAAGGGTGAAATCTTTGGTATCTTGGGTCCTAACGGCGCCGGCAAAACCACAACCTTGGAGATGATTGAAACGCTGCGCTCAATTGATAGCGGCTCTATAACTGTTGACGGTATTGATGTATCCAAAAATCCGCAAAGTGTGAAATATATCATTGGTGTACAGCCCCAAAGCCCGGCTTTCATGGACAAAGTCAAACTAACAGAACAGCTGGAGCAACTTGCCTCAGCCTATGGTGCACGAGTAGATACCAAACAGCTTCTTGAGGAAGTGGAACTGGCTGACAAGGCCAGTTCATATGTAGAAAATCTTTCGGGCGGCCAAAAACAGCGTTTTAGTATTGTGGCTTCCATGGTTCATAAACCCAAGGTCTTCTTCATGGATGAGCCGACCACCGGTTTAGACCCGCAAGCTCGGCGTAATCTGTGGGATCTCATTAAGCAGACAAGAGATAAGGGTGTAACGGTGTTACTTACAACTCATTATATGGAAGAAGCTGAGATGTTATGCGATCGCGTGGCCATTATGGATAACGGCAAAATTATTGCACTGGATACGCCAAAGAAACTAGTGAAAGACTTACTAGGACGTGGTTTTACGAAATCCCAGCATGTTGAGCAGGCTAACCTGGAGGATGTCTTTATAGATCTAACGGGCAAGGAACTGCGAGACTAATTATGAGCATAAAATCCAAAAGAACATTTTTACCAATCACCACCTTTGCCAAGATTGCTATACGCCGCGCCTTTAGGGACAAAACGGCCATTTTCTTTATTTTCCTTTTCCCGCTCATTTTCCTGTTTGTATTCGGCGGCATATTTGGACGAAGCAACAACAATGTGTCCTTCCGTTTAGCACTTATAAATCAATCGAATAGTGAATTTGCCAACAAGTTTGTAGAAGTAGCCCAAAGTGAGAAAACCCTAAAAATAGATAAAGACTCGACTAATCTTGCTAAAGCTAAAGAAAAGATGAGCCGCGGCCAGATAGATTCTGCCGTAGTGTTGCCGCCTGACTTTGGCACAGTCAAGAACGGACAATATCCGTCTGGCCAAGCCGTGATCTATTACACGCCCAACGGCGAGCAAGCTGCCCAGACGCTGCAAGCTGTTTTAGATTCTCAGTTTAAGGAAACCAATAAAGGGCTTGTAAAAGCGGACACGCCATTCTCGGTACGCACTGAACGGCTAAATACCAAGAGCTTGACCCAATTTGATTACGTCTTTGCTGGCTTGATTGGCTTTTCAATCATTGGACTAGGTATCTTTGGTCCGGTCAATGTTTTCCCCGAGCTAAAAAAGCAGGGAATTTTGCGGCGTTTGCACACAACACCGCTAAAAGTTTGGCAATATTTCGTGGCTAATGTTCTTTCACAGTCAGTCATTGGGCTGATGAGTTTAACCTTGATGTTTATTGTCGCTATGACAGTATTTGATCTAAAACTGGCCGGTAATGTGGTTGAGTTAGCGCTCTTTCTCGTCTTAAGCATTGTGACAATCTTCGGCATTGGCATGGCCATTGGTGGCTGGGCTAAAGACCAAAACCAGGCCGCTCCACTAGCTAACATAGTAGTATTCCCTATGCTGTTTTTATCGGGCACTTTTTTCCCACGTTTTTTGATGCCGGAGTGGTTGCAAAAAGTATCTCAGTTCTTGCCGCTCACACCGATTATTGATGGTATTAGACTAATTGCTACAGAAGGTAAACATCTGACCCAACTTGGTCCCCAGCTGGCACTTATAGGCATTTGGATGGTAATTGTCTATGCCATAGCCTTCCGCGTTTTCCGCTGGGAATGACATTTGTGCCGGCTGACCTGCTTTTTGGCATAGCCCAAAACTCTGCCAGCCTCTTGGCGCATTGCGGTGTCAGAAACTCCGTTGCTCGTTCACTGTTTTTTCACATACAGCTCACTCCGCTACTTGTTTCTTTCTAGCACTGCGCTCAAGCACAGACGTCATTCAGCAGGCGCTCGCTTTGGGGGTTCTCAAGGCCGCTCCATGCCGGGAGCTTACCGCTCTCGGGCTGCACTCAGCAATTAGCCTTTCGAACCCCAAAGCTCGCTTGGTTTTTGTGTTTGCAGACCCAATCAGCGGAAACACTCGCTTGATTGATTTTGGTATAGTTAAACCATGATTATTGATCTTTCTGTAGCGATTAATGAACAACTTCCGGTTTATCCCGGTGATCCAGCAACTAAGATTCAGCCAGCCGGACAATTAGAGAAGGATGGCTTCACTGACCATTATATTTCTATCGGTACGCACGTCGGAACGCACATCGATGCGCCGTTGCATATGCTTAAAGAAGGCGTTACGCTAGATCAAATTCCAATTGAGCAATTTGTGGGCCGAGGTCGCTACATCACAGTTATTGATCAAAAGTTTGACCTTATGGCAGTAAAAAAAGCCGGTATTGAGGCAGGTGATATAGTGCTTTTTCGCACTGGCATGAGCGATAATTATCAAGACAAAGCGTATTTTGAAAATTATCCGGCGGTGAGCGAAGAGATTGCGAAATATTTAGTTGATAGCAAAGTAAAAATGGTTGGTTTTG
This sequence comes from uncultured Candidatus Saccharibacteria bacterium, assembly GCA_964584265.1. GTDB lineage: Bacteria > Patescibacteriota > Saccharimonadia > Saccharimonadales > CAYVSP01 > CAYVSP01. The sequence continues at coordinate 106,827 of CAZOZI010000003.1, forward strand.
ATACTTGTAGTGCAGATAACCAAGATGGTTTCCCTATCCATAAAATTCTGCTTGGCGGTAATGTTCTAATTATTGAAAATCTGGTAAATCTCGCAAAATTAGAAGATAAAGAATTCAAAGTCACTGCTTTGCCAATAAAACTACAAATAGACGGCGCTCCAGCTAGAGTTATTGCAGAGGTCCAATAAATGAAAACTCGGTATGTTCAAGTTGCTGCGTGGGGGATTAGCCTTACAGCTGCGGCGATTGCGGTAATCGCTTGGGGGCAGGGGAATCTTTGGCAGTTTGGTCACCTGAGCACCTACCAACTTTTTCCACTATTTGGTCTTTTAGCTTTTAGCCTGATGTGGTCGCACTATATAGCCAGTGTTATTCGCCAAATTGCAAAAGTCGATAGATCGGCCTTGCATATATATTTTGAGGTTACCAGTTTTGCGGTATTGGTGGCCATTCTAATACATCCGGGACTGTTAACTTGGCAACTTTGGCGTGATGGCCATGGGTTGCCGCCCGGTAGTGAGCTACATTACGTTGGACCGGCTCTCAGGATTTATATTATTTTTGCTATGACAGCGCTGTTATTATTTCTTGCTTACGAATTTAGGCGTTTATTTGGTAATCGTTCATGGTGGAAGTATATACAATATGCAACTGATGCAGCCATGGTTCTAATTTTCATTCATTCTCTCAAGCTTGGTAGCCAGCTGCAAACTGGTTGGTTTCGTGGTGTGTGGTATTTCTATGGCATAACTCTAGCGGGCTCACTGGCCTACATTTATTACCACAAATACCAGAACCGTAGCGTTGCTAAATAACCATAAGTGTGATATAGTAGCTTTGTGAAAGCGAAAGTTAATCCTGACCAAGGCGCTCTAATTGTTCCCAATCCTATTGAACGAGGGGAAATTCCTAATCCTCAAGTTTTCGAAGATGCGCCCATTACAACTCCAACAATTCTAGATTATGATCCTGCTAAGGTTGACCCCAACCCTGGCTTGCGTTCAGATTTATCAGAAGGATGGGGCGTATTACATAAAGTCATAAAAGAGATTGCTCGTGAACGTAGCAACCAGGGATTTATTAAATTACCGACAGACAGTCATCCTGTTAGAAACTTTGCGCACAATATTGATGCTACTCCCCCAGAAGCTCATGACGCAGTAAAAGGAGCTACCGGTAAGAAATATCGCCATGCACAGCATAGGCTCAATGCCTACCATGATAAACAAATGAGACGCTCTCGTGCTTACAACGCAGTACATCGGATAGTACCAGATAAAGTATTAGCGGATGCTTTGCCGCTTGATGCAGCAAGCGTTGAATACCGCTACTTTTACGCTAATACACCAGCTGAAAAAAGAGCTCTATCTCGAAAACGCCAAGCTATTGCTCGAGTAGTCCTGAAACATACACGATAATCTGTTATTCTGAACCAACATGCTAAAGAAGTTACCACGACCGTTCTTTGTTTTGGCGCCGATGGATGATGTAACGGACACTGTTTTCCGTCAGATTATTGCAGACTGTGCACCGCCGGATTTGTTCTTCACGGAATTCATCAATGTTGACGCTCTGCAAAGTAAGGGCAGAGAAGCCACCCTGCCGCGGCTGCAATTTACTAAAAAAGAGAAACCATTGATCGCCCAGATTTGGGGTTTAAAGCCGGAGAATTTCTACAAGACTGCTCGTGAGATTGCTGATGGTTCTTTGGTGCAAGAAGCTAATTGGTATCGCAGAAAGTTTGGTTCGAGTAAAGCGCAAGGAAACAAGGAGAAACGAGCGACGCGTACAAAGGGTACGGGGAGCGAGTCTCACACGAAACTGACGCAGCGATTTGCCAAGAGTGGCGGCGGAGTTACTGGCTCTGCCAGTAAACAGGCAGACACGCCCAATTTTTCTGGTATAGATATAAACTTTGGCTGTCCTATCAAGAATGTCGTCCAAAATGGTGCATGCTCAGCACTAATCTTGCCCGAGAATAGGGGAAGGGCAGTGGAGATTATTGAAGCCGTAAAAGAAGGCGTTACTGCCGCAACCAGAAACACGCAGCTGGATGCAGCACAAGGCGAGAATGCGGAACGGAATGAGACGTACAAGTGGTACGACGAAATGAGTAACGCAAGTTCTCAACGAAGTGATGCGCCAGAAAGCCCTTCCAGAGTTATTGGCTCTGCCAGTGAACAGGGAAGGGTGGTGCGTGGTTCTGGTTCCCTTCCCGTTTCAGTCAAAACCAGAACCGGCTTCAACGAAGTAGATTTATCTTGGCACGAACTGCTCCTAAAACAGAAGCTTAACATGTTAAGTATACATGGCAGAACCAAGTCTCAGCTAAGCAAAGTTCCAGTTGATTGGACAACAATCAGTAGGATACGTGAACTACGCGATAAACTCTCCCCTGCTACTTTGATTGTTGGCAATGGCGATGTCTTAACAAAATCCCACGGGCTAGAAATAGCTGAGAAATACAAACTGGATGGTATTATGATTGGCCGCGGCGTCTTTCAAGATCCGTTTGTCTTTGCTGATAAAAGTCCGTGGGTAGGCTATGGAAAAAAAGAACGGACTGAGCTATATAAAAAACACATCGAACTATTCCAACAAACTTATGAGTATAATACCTCGGCGACGTATGTGGATGAAGCGCAAGGAAGCAACGAGCAGCAAGCGAGTCGTACACAGAAGTACGATGAGCCAGCAGCGCAGACAGCTGACACAGCGATTCGCCACAAGCATCAACAGATTAGTGGCTCTGCTACTAAACAGGTTGGTGTGGTACGTTCGCTGAGGACACTTAACAAATTTTGCAAGATATATATCAATGGCTTCGATGGCGCCAAAGAACTACGAGAAAGTCTAATGAAGGCCAAAACAGTTGAAGAGCTAATTGGATTGCTTGGCTAAGGATGATTTTAGGTTCTGCTTATGCTTGTGGTGGGGGTGGATGGAATACTTTGTATATTCTGCGCTCGTTCTCGATGCAAGCATCTGCGAACGCGCTTGATTATCGAACCACGGCTACGCCGCACGGTTCAATTATCGACAGCGCCAATATAAAAACCCCATCTTGCGATGAGATTTTGATATTGGTGGGGGTGGATGGAATCGAACCATCGACCAATTCGTTATGAGCGAACTGCTCTAACCGCTGAGCTACACCCCCACGTCAGAAACGCCGGTCAGCTTTCACAGAAACAATTTCTTGTCTCTGCTCCAACTTCTAGGCGTTTCTTCCTTTTAGCTTTCCAAACAGTCGAGGCGAATGAATCGCCTCCTTGGTTTGTAAATCTGTAAGCTACAATCATGTAACAGATGTGAGTATAGCATTTAATTGCTATAATGTGATTGGAATGATCGAAAAAATAAAAAGTAGCAAGTATTACTTTTACGCTTTGCAACTTCGCGATGTGCGTGTGCTTGGGTTGGCTGCTTTTGGGGTGTTAGTGCTGTTAGTCAGCTGGAGTGGCGTACAGGTTATTCAGACCAACTATGACTTACAAAAACAAATCTCCAAACTGCAACAACAAAACGCCGTACAGCAACTCGAAAACACTAACCTGAATCTTAGAAATCAATATTTCAACACTGATCAATACCTGGAATTAACTGCACGCAAACAATTTGGCAAGGCCGCGCCTGGCGAGAGCGTGCTGCTAGTGCCTAAAAGCGTAGCTTTAGCTCACACTGTCAATCTGCCTAAGCCAACAAGTCAGCCTAAAGATGCTCCCGAAACTCATAAACCGAAGTATCAGCAGAACTTTGAGGCCTGGATGGATTTTCTACTGCATCGGGAACATGAGCAATAGCTGAATGATCTGGTAAAGGGCCATGGACGATCTCTCTGAGATGTTCTAGCCCATCCATAAATAGCTTAGCTGCTTCTTGCGGGCTAATTTGCATCTCTCTACCTACTTCTTCAATTGGGAAACCGTATGATCCTATTAGCCTCAGCGCACGCGCCTGCCCTAGCGGTAATTGGTTCAGGCCCAACTGTACGCGGTATTGATATGAACTATCCATTATTTCCGTAGTTAATCCCTTCTTGCTAGAAAATAGCTTATAAGCTTAGCAGATAATTTTCAGCTAGTGTATAAAATTTTTCACACAAAAAAGTAGGCAAATGCGGTTTAATAAGAGTATGCGCGCAGCTCAAATTAACGCATATGGCGGCAAAGCCGTCTTAAAAACAGTTAATGATGCCCCCAAACCTGAACCCGGCAAAGGACAGGTATTGGTTGAAGTATGGGGTGCGGCGGTTAACCCTTTTGATTTAACAATGCGTGAAGGTAAGGCCCAGGCGTATATGCCACTGGAATTTCCTGCCACTCTGGGGGGAGACTTTGCAGGCATTGTTGCTGCTCTCGGCGAAGAAGTGAGCGGGTTTAGTGTTGGGCAGGAAGTATACGGTCAAGCTCATATGTCCAGCGGGCATGGTTCGTACGCTGAATTTGCCCTTGCCAAAGCAGAAGCCATAGCACCAAAGCCTCATTCTATTGATTTACTGTCATCGTCTGCCTTGCCACTCACTGGTGTAAGTGCCTATCAAGCACTAGTTGAACATGCCAATCTGCAAAAAGGCCAGAAAGTGCTCATCCACGGTGGGGCCGGCGGCATTGGTTCACTGGCTATTCAGCTTGCCAAGCACCTCGGAGCATTTGTTGCTACTACCGCGGCGGCTGGAGACACTGAGTTTGTTAAAAGTCTTGGTGCCGACGAGATAATTGATTATAAAACGCAGGACTTTGCTGGGTTACTCAAAGATTATGATGTTGTATACGATACGATCGGTGGTGATACATTCAAAAAATCCTTTCAGGTGCTCAAGCCCGGAGGCATTATTGTCTCAATGCTGGGACAACCGGCTCCTGAGCTAGAAAAAGAATACAGTGTAAGGGAAATTTCTCAAGCCTCTCACGTTACTACGCAGCACTTAGCAAAACTTAGTGAATTAGTTGACCAGGGCGTGATCCATGCGCAAATTGACAAGGTTTTTCCGCTTGAGCAGGCCAGCGAAGCATTAGAGTATATTAAGCAGGGCATTCACCACGGCAAAATTGTTATAAAAATCAAATAAATCCATTAAACTCACGCTAATTAAAGAGAAAACGCCCCAGTTAGGAGCGTTTTGCTAAGTCCAGATTCCATGGCCAATATACTTGTATTGTTCGTTTAGTCAGGTCCGCGTGGTAAGAACCATTGGTCCAAATTGTCTGTATCTTTTCTGGTGTTTATTCGTAGGTGATTTACGAGCACTTTACGGCGGTACTTTCTAACTAATCTAGAGCGCAGTAGGCTTGATTGTTGAATAATGTCCATTGAGCTTCCTTGTATGCGCTCTTTAGTAGTCGTCCCCAAGACTAAACTTGAGGCGGAACTTTGTACTAAGCTAACAAGTTCCGCCAAGAATAGTAGTGATATACGACCTCCGTAGAGCTCGTTAATTTATGTGGGCCCGATCTAGTTGTAGTCCGGGGAAGAGCATAATATTGCTTTGTTTCTTACGCTCCGGCACGTTCGATCGTGGGTCAATAGTATATGGCCAATGAAAATTCGTCTGTAAATCAAGCTACGGTTGAACCATAAGAAAGCCATAGACAATTTTGTTAAATATATTACAATGTCTTTGTGAGAAATCTTACAAGTGAGTACATAACAACTCTGTTTCCTAAGGCTCATTCTCGAACCTATGAAAAGGGACAAATAGTATGTTACCAGGGCGATCAGCCTCAGCATATCTTTTTTGTTGCCAAGGGCCACATACGTTATTACGACATTGATGACGACGGTAATGAAAAAATTGTCCATCTAATTGGACCCCAAAATATTTTCCCGATGCTGTATGCTTTCGGAGTTACTAAAGATGTGGGCGCCTTTTATGGCACGCTCGATAAGGCGGAGATTATAGCTGTACCCATAGATGAGTTTAAAAAAGCGACGGAAACAGATATTGAATTCTCAAATTCTCTGACCAAATGGTTTCTGACTGAAATTAATCAGTTGGCGCAACGCTTAAGCAGTCTGGAAAAAACCGATGCTCGCGTCAAAGTACTCTATGCACTAAAATATCTAGCCCAAAATTACGGCGAACAAAAGGGTCGGTGGCAACAAATTAATGTTCCCACCACACACCAATTCATTGCTGACTTTACTGGTTTAGCCCGCGAAACCGTCAGTGCAACTATGCATGATCTGGAACAAGACAACATAACCCAAGTAAGTAGTGGCCGAAAATTAGAGGTTAAGCGAGCCGAACTGGCAAAAATTACCTAAGCTGGTATCTGTTCCATTAAGTCTTGAGTACTCTTGTAGCGTTCAGGTAACCATTGGTAAGTACCTATTTTTCTGGCATCAAAAGGCCCTACCTCACCGTCATTAGATTTGATGCCATTGATTCTCGCACAGAATTCAGTTGTTTCTTCGTCATATACGTCATGGCCAATTTCTAACAGGCCGCCACCTCTTCTGAGGTTTGGGTTGTGCTTTGTGTAGTCACCTATATCAAATGGTGTAAATTGAGCTATCTTGATGCCTAGCTTATCAACAAGTTTCCAACACTTCTGCAGCTCACCTTTACCTTCTGGATGAGCTAATGATAGGATTGTTCGAACCGCTGTTTTTTTCGAATCTCTGGGCAAAACTTCCACACGCGGGTCACGCTGCAATACCCAAAAACTAGTGATGCTCTCAAGTGGATTGACACGATCTTGAATAATAACTGCGCCCAGTGCTTCTGCTGCAAATCTTGGTCCTATTGCTACATAGTCAAGATCGTCTCTTTTAACCATTTCCATAATAGCTGAGGTTGATTCATGTCGTATATCAGTTCTCTCGCGGCAGATAAGGAAAGGTAGATGCTCTTTGCAATAATCAGATGCTTGGAGCCAAGCTTCCTTTTGAGTTAGACAATGTACATTACGTCTATCAAGCTCTTCTAAACTTTGCGGGCGGGAACCCATAAGTGATAACTCAACTTCAATATCCACTCTTCCTACTACGGGAGGTAAAGCCGCAGGACGATTGCGCACAATCGCCTTAGCAGATTTTTCGACAGCTCCAGCTGCTGTCGTAATAGCAATGACTCCAAGTCCTGGGAAGTGGTTGCGGCTTGCTGTAATCACTTCTCCGAACTCATTTTTCACATCAAGTTTGACATCAGGATCCTGGGTAATAGCCCGTGCCGCTTCGGCATGATAGGAATACTCTCCACCCTGTGTGGCAACGGTTAGGTGTTCACCTGTCATTTGGTTCTATGCTACATTATTTTGAAATTTTGTCAAAACACTGTCTAAGCCCTACAAGTTACATATGCAGAAACTGGAGTAGGTGGTAGACCAAAAAAGCTGGCCAGAACAGAGATTTGAAGACCGCGACAATCACCAACCAAAAGGTACCTGAATGAAAATGCAAATAATAAACCAAGGCACCAATAAAACCAGCAAACCAAATGCCACTTCCTCCGCCAGTCTTCATAATCTTTTTGCTTTTATAACGTTTATGCGACTCTTTATCTGTCATATAGTTACCCCTAAGACAAAATTTTATTTCCGGCGCGTAATCAGTCGTAGATTTGATAGATAGTGGCGTGGGTTTGTAGCCGGATGATTGCGCAAATATTCCATGTGTTTGTCGACGAAAGGCATAAGATTATCAGGATAAAGCTTGATATTAGCGGTATAGCTGGAGTCAGTCATGTAAATGTCATCTGATACCATAACCTGAAGCTGATATTTAGTAGCCACCCCTTCATCACTGTCGCTAAAATTAATCTTCTTACTCGGAATTGACATGCTCAACCGGTCTTTTTTAGACATTACTAACTCTAATACTTTAAGTATAGTCTTAATCTCACATTGAACCTACAAGTTTATTAACCAATCGTTCATATTGTTTTTTATCAAATTTCACTTTTGGATCGGTATTTAGAGGTTCAACGATATTTGCGGCATTAAAGTTAGGCGTATTGATAACTACCATTACTAAGTCTTTTTCGGGGAGTGTGAAGTGCGTCGTGTTTGGCGGCGTTACTACTACAGAACCTTTTTTGATTGTAATTTCTTCCCCACCGACAACCGTTAAACCTGAACCCTGAATCACAAAATAAATCTCTGTTTCATCATTTTTGTGGTAATGGGGATAAGCAACTTTAACTTTGCGCATATCACTGATTGCAAACGTTTCGCTGCGATCTTGGATCGGGGAGAGTGGTTCATAAACGGGCCCGCAAGCCGTTTGTTTTGACTTAACTCCTTTGATCAAGGTCCTCCAGTCTTTAAGATTGTCAGCAAATTGCTTCCAAACCCCGACTAATTCATCCATAGCTACATTTTAGCAAGCAAGAGCAAAATAAAGATAAGACCTAGGCTCGGCTAAGGTTTTTGGTCAATGGGATAATAGTAGCGGCCGGCCCATAAACATGGATAGCGCGGTACACAATTTCCTCACCCTTGTGCTTTCCCAAAGTCCGGGTGTATTCAGCATAATCGGCCGGCGCGGCATCTTCTGTGTAGTCAATAACTTGAACATCTGGCAAGTCAACTAGCTCATTGCGGATACTGACAAGTTTTGAACCACCGGCTTTACGAACATGGTGGCCAATGTTGGTTAGAGCCTGGTGAGTTCGCCCATCGCCATCAGTAACATCAGGACCAAAAGTTGACGACGGAAGATTACGCCCGGCAGATAGCCCAAGCACAAAAGCCGCATTTGCTAGCAATCCGCGTTCTTCAAAAGCCTTGTTTAAAATTAGAACGCTAACAAATTCCATGTACTTAATCATATCAAATACTCAAGGTTTTTATTGTCACGTACAAAATAGATAGAAGGATAGTTAATTATCCTTAGACCAGAAAAGTTTCCATAGTCGCGCTGGAGTATGCCTCCAACCGGCTGCTTTCACTTGCTGGACCGCAAGTCCGCCGACTAGCCATAACCCAATTAAGCCTATTAAAATCTGAACGCCCCAGACCATTAACCTAAATTCTGATGTAGCATCTTGAGAAGCCAGTTTATTATTATTGTGAGCAATGTAAATTAGTACCTGCGCAAATGGTAGCCATGAGAGAATAATAAGTATTACTCCAGCTCTCAATCTCTTCATATGCTAAGTGTAACAGTTACTACACTCAGGGCTTGGCAAAGCGCTTATAATTAAATAAATGCCTAAAGATAAATATAAAAAAGCTAGGGCTTCAAAGTTACTTCACCAAATTGGTTGGTGGGCTACCCTCTGGTGGGCAGTGACGTGTTCTTATGCATTGTTGGTGGTATGGCAATCTAGAGATTATTTTATAAACAATCCAGGAAATCCTAGTTTACTAGAAAATTTAGCGCAGTCCATAAAAAGTGCATCCCAAACATCTAGTTTTTTGCAAATTCTACTACTAGTTATTATTGTCGGGTGGATTGTTTGCGGTACAATTTGGCTTAAAGCATTAAAACAGCAAAAAGTTAGCTACAAAGTTGCCCTGAAAGATCTCTTTCTTACAATCAGAAGATAAGCTATAACTAAAGGAACTATTTCTTTTCTTAGAGAGGCGTGGTTGATACGTTAAAGCTCTTATGAGCAACGCCAGAAAAGTCATTCACGGCATTAAGAATTGGAACAGCTTTCTCGCCCAAGTCAGTTAATTCATAAGTTACGTCTGCCCTAGACTGCTCTTTACGATTAATCAGTTTTGCTGCCTGCATATTTTTTAATCTATTAGTAAGTGTGGCAGTATTCACACCTTCTATTTTTTGTTCCAAATCACGAAAACGTGTAGGCCCATCAGACAAAATATCAATTATCATCATCGTCCAATAGTCACCAAGGAGTTTCAAACTAGATTTACAAATTGGGTTTTTAGCAGTAATTGACATAATATATTTGCTTTAATAAAAAGAGTACTCTAGAATTAAAAGTACTACAATAATTATAGCACTCGGAGAATAGAATGCCAACCATGACAGCAACACCTAAAACAAAATTTTCAAGGCCGGCCAGCGAGGATCGCACAAGACGTGTTATGAGTGCACTTGAAAATAATGGGTTTAAGGTTAAAATCGTGGATAACCTAGAAGTACTGCGTAAGGCAGTCTTGGCACAAATTCCGTCCGGGGCAGAAGTTTTTACATCAACTTCGGTCACATTAGACCAGGCTAAATTAACCGAAACGCTTAATGATGAGCCATACGTATCGGTCCGTAATATGCTCATGCCCCTATATGGTGTCCCCGAGAAAGCGCTGGAGATGAAGCGGCTTGGCTCAGCTAGCGATTATGCTATTGGCAGCGTTCATGCGCTGACTGAAGACGGACAGGCTGTAATTGCTTCAGCTTCAGGCAGCCAAATTCCTAACTACGTTTATGGTGCTAAAAATTTTATCTGGGTTGTCGGCTCTCAAAAACTTGTCGAGAATCTTGATGAGGCATTAGACCGTATAGAAAACTACACCTTTCATTTGGAAGATGAGCGAGCTCAAAAAGCTTACGGTTTCGGTTCTTCTATTAATAAGATTCTTATTTACCGTAAAGAGCCTATGGGTCGTGGAACGATTTACATTATTCGTGAGGCAGTAGGTTTTTAGCAAATCAAAAAGAGACTAGTTTTGAAACCAATCTCTATCCGTAAATTCTTATTTGGTAGCCGTGGTTCATTCGATAACGGCTTGGCAATTCAATTTTTATTGCCAAACGGCTATATGCCGAACCAGAGAAATATCCTTTTCTCTGCGTGAAGCTATAATTGGAACAGGTTAGGTGCGGAGTTGGCTAGGTGGTCACAATTCTCAAAGTCAAGAACTGGTAAGCTTTATGTTTGAACTACTCTTGTAATATGCGTTTTCAAAACATTGATTTCCTTTATCGTGATATGTATAAGCTTCCGGGCCTTCATATGAATAGTATGGCTGATAATTAGGGTCGTCAAGCTTAGGACTTCTGCTGTGAAAAGTAGCACAAATTTTATAACTAATAGTTGGCCCGCCATCCGTGGCTTGTTGGATGTAATTATATGCATAGTCTGCAAGCTTACCCTTCAGGCCTTGAACCTTTAGATCAGTTAGTTTGGATGGTAACTTCATTCCTACACCACCGGTAGATTCCTGAGAATAGACAATGAGAGCTTTTTCTAATGTATACAAATCATCCACCACATCATTATCTGAGAAGCTACTAGCAGTTGTATTTGCTTTAGGCGTACTGTTACTTGCGGTCTTGTTATGGCTCTCATGGACCATGAAGCCTACCATGCCAAGTAACACAAGTACGAATGCAATTAATATACTTTCAACAATTCCAAAACCTGCTTCATTTTTGGTTAAGTTGTTCATTGTTTAAGCATAGCTTAGTGGTACACTTTTACAAATATAAAGACCTCCATTTCCAGAGGTCATTACGCTTGAGCTTGGTAGCCCTGGTTCATTCGAATTGGAACAGTTTGGGAGAGGAGTTGGCTAGGTGGAATGAGTTGAACCTAGTAGCTTAAACTCTTCAATATTAGAATAGCCGTTTTATAATCTGGCAGGTTTTCAAATGTGTTTTTATTTAAAGTCACATAGGTGATGTACGACGGAGGATTCTCACTGGCCAAGCCACCAAAAAAGCCCGAAGTAATACAGGCATATTCTCCGGGATGATTTTTACTAGAATAAATGTCTTGCAAGTAAGGTGAAGTAGTTATTCCTAGCTTCACTGGTTGGTCAGTTAGTGCAAGCTCTGAAACTGTACTAGTATTGTTACCTCCATCTTCTATAAAGTTCATGTCTTTATAATTAGGTATTTTAAATGGTATGACATTTACTATGTAGTCTGATAAGGAAGGGTCTCCAGATTTCGAATTATCAGAAACATTACATTGATTGTCTGCAGGCTTTGACACTGATAATTCAATATCAAATGCTCCTTTGTAAGTATCGACAGCGCCATTATTTACAGACGAAATTGAACCTTTAATGGATTGGCTGTTATTACTCTTGATGTAAACAATTGGCTCGTTTGCATAATCTGGGTTAGGAGACCCATCTGGGTTCTCGAAAGTCCAATTTGCGGGATATTTTATGCTTAATCCCTCATAACTCCACTTAAAGGTTTTCCATCCTGTATATTGGTCTGTAGTTGAAGTAGACGTTGTAGACTTTGTAATTGGAGCGACCGGTGTTGATGTACTTGTTGCTGGTACTTTTTTGTTATTTTTGTATACCATCCAGCCTAATACACTCAATAATCCAACTATTACCAAAATAACAAATATAACTATCTTCTTAATTGAGTGCTTTTTAGGCTCGCTTGCTTCCAGTTGATTCAACTCAGGTTGATGAAGTATTGGCTGTTGGCTTGCCGGTTGTATTGGCGCAACTGGATTAATCGGTTGAGTTGGTTGTTGGTTATCAGAATTGTTTGTATTTGGATTCATTGATGGGTTTTAGGCTTGAGAATATTATACATGAGCGGGAATAAAATATCCCCAATCTACATAAGTCATTACGCTTGAGCTTGGTAGCCGTGGTTCATTCGTCCGCTGTCTAGCGGATGGAACAGTCTCCTTGAGGAGTTAGTAAATGGAAACAGATGGCTATTTCTCATAGTTCAAACTGAGTGTGAAAACGGGATTTTGGCTAGGTATATTATCCGTGCAGCTTGCAAAACCTAGACTACCATACATAATGCCATCGGTGGTCGATTTAGTGTATAAGAGGTTATATCCACTTAATGTGCTATTAGTTTTAGCTTTATCAAGGACTGTCTGTAAGTTATAGCCTGGCGGGTCATGCCTTGTCCATTGGTTTTTTGTAAACCGTTGTTCGATTTCTTGAACAGTGCTTAGCAAACTACCCTTACTTGTATAGCAGGCATTTATTGAAGCTCCTATTGGTTGGCCAGCATAGAATCCACCCGTTACACCCTGATGTTCTACAGTCTTCTGGTATTCAGTACCCAAACTTTGTACATCCAACGCTTCAAACTCATTAACTAATACCTCAGATTGCTTATCGTTGGTAAAACGCTGTTCTTTTGGAAAGCTATAGCCCGAATTAGACTGTGTGGTTTTTGTAGTTTGATATGATTTATTCGACAGTATCAACCGGTTCATACCACCAATTACAACAATAATAAACAGCACTAACAATATTTCTACAACTCCGAAACCTAATTGATTTTTGTTTAGTTTTTCCATAACCAATATAAGCATAATCTTAAGCATTGATTAACACAATAAAAATGACCTCTGTTTCCTGAAGTCATAATGCTTATGGTAGCCCTGGTTCATTCGTCCGCTGTCTAGCGGAAGGAACGTTCTTCTTGAGGAGTTAGGTAGGTGGAAAACTTGTGTAGCATAATATAGTTGTTGTTGACGGGGGTTTGTCGTTCCTGTTTAATAAACATAAGCTCTAAAAAAATAAAGGATAAAATATGCCATCCAAAAAAAAGAAACAGAATCAGTCGAGACAAATATTGAATGCATTTAATCCAAACACTAGACTTAAACAAATCGTAGCATTTGTATTGGTGTTTATGTTTATAGGGGGCGGTATATTTTTGTATAAAAGTCATGCAGCCACTTGTAGAGATGCTACTTTTAGCTATAGCACTAACTATCAAGGACAGTGTGTAAACAATATCCAATATATATTAAATGGTGAGTGCGCAATAACATCAAAAACCAACTATGCTGATAACTGCGTTAAGCTATCAATAGATGGTTATTACGGTTGGCAGACAACGGCACAGGTACAGAACTTTCAGCGATTCGTTGGGGTTAATCCAGATGGAAAAGTTAGGCCCCAACAAACATGGCCTTGGCTCTGTTCTGCCGGAAAATCATCAAAAAATGTGATAAATAATTACGATACCATACATGCATATTATGCGGCCGTCTCAATGGGTTGTTAGGCAAGTAAACACTATTCTTAAACTTGGTTGCTAGTTGTGCTTTACAATAATGCTTATGGTAGCCGTTGTTCATTCGGATTGGAACAATATTCTTGATGAGATAGCTAGATTAGGTATGGAACTTGAATCAAATAATAATTTATTTGATAAAGCTAATGTTATATTAGTATTGAAACTATCGGCTTAAATA
>CAZOZI010000004.1:0-74345 GCA_964584265.1 uncultured Candidatus Saccharibacteria bacterium
GAATCGGCCACTGGGCAGCTGCTTAAGGAGCATGTAAAAACTATGCTTGGATCGCTAACAGAACGCGAACAGAAAATATTAAAACTTAGATTTGGTTTGGAAGATGGTAAAAGTCACACACTCGAGGAAGTGGGACAGGAATTCAGCGTTACGCGTGAACGTATTCGCCAGATTGAAGCCAAGGCTCTCGCTAAACTGCGCAAGCACAAAGACTCTAAAAAATTGCACGACTACATCAAATAAAGTTTAAAAACCGGTCTGTGCTAGAAGTTTGTCCAAATTTGCCAACAGCTCTCGGGGAGTTTGATCGTTAAGTAGTGTGTAATCAGCATTGGCTATAGGACCACCTTTTTCAAGGTTCTCAATCTCTGCGTATTCGCGAGCAGTTACTTCTTCATCTGTTAATGGACGAACTGGGCGTTGTTCAAGACGCTCGTGTCTTGAGTTTCTAGGAGACGCGATAGCAATAAAAATGGCTTTATCGCTAAAATGATCTTTAAAAATCTTGTATTCCGTCCAGCTATATAATCCATCTACTACTATCTTGTTGTGGCCTTGACTAGCATGCTGCTCAATCTGACTGATAATCCTCTGGGCATAAGCATCTTTGCCTTCCCGTGCACGGATATCTTCACGCACAATTTTTTCATTTTTCTCATTAACTTCAAGACCTCGGCGTTTTACTTCATCGATGGTAATTCCCCCGAAATATACGGAGGGGAGGCCTTTGCTAACCAAATAATCAACCAATGTACTTTTACCAGAGCCGGGCATGCCCACAAGCACAATCAATTTAACTTTATCCATGGCTACTAGAGTAGCATAACTTCTATCAGATTAGCCCTTTTACATTTATACTGTAGGAATGGTTGAGGTGAAAAAGGCTCCAAAGAAGTTAGCAATTATTGATGGCAAGAGTGTTTTTTATCGTGGCTACTATGCCATGCCCAACCTATCGACTCCGGATGGTACACCTACCGGTGGTGTGTTTGGTTTTGCTACCATGGCATTGGAAGTGCTCCGTCGTCTCAAGCCGGATTATGTATGCGTAGCTTGGGATAAACCCAAAACTAACATAAGAAAGCGTCTAAAACTCTATCCTGAGTACAAGGCTGGTCGCAAACCAGCGCCACCTGATTTTTATGAACAAATTCCGGTGCTGCATGAGCTGCTCGACGCGTTCGGTTGGCCCCTGTATGAGCTCGATGATTATGAAGCCGATGACATTATGGGTACGCTAGCTTTGCAAGCGGCTGACAAAGACATTGATACTATGCTTATTACATCAGATTTAGATATGCTGCAGCTGGTACATCCAAAAGTCCATGTCTATGCACTAAAAAAAGGGCTATCCAACATTGAGCTATTTCGGCCTGAAACATTTATTTTAAAGTATGGCATTACGCCTGAACAATTTTTGGACCTCAAAGCGCTGAAAGGCGATAGCTCAGACAACATACCAGGTGTGCCAGGTGTGGGTGAAAAAACGGCTCTGGAATTGCTCAAGGAATACAAAACGCTCGATAACGTATATAAGAACCTACCTAAAGTTAAAGATACACTTCGCGCTAAACTTGAGGCCGGCAAGGATTCGGCGTACTTGAGTAAAAAGCTGGCGGCTATTTGGACAGATGCACCAATAAAGCTAGATCTTAAAGCTGTTGATGGCAGCAAAGTTGATCCGGCGCGTTTGCAGGCTTTACTGCAAAAATTGCAGTTCCGCAGCCTTCTTAGGCAGTTACCGGAGATTATGAAAGTAAGTTTGGAGGATCATGCCAAGTCTCAAGAGCAATTTGATGGGCAGCTCAATATCGGTAAGCATAATCTTATTAACAGTAATGAGCAGCTGGCAAGCCTTAAACTGGCCGCTTCTCCAGCACTAGTAATGTACGGTCGAGCTGGAGCCAAGCATGGTCGTGACCCACAATTGTTAATTTTAAGCAGTGAAGCTAAGCAAACGGCGGTACTTAATCTCACTAAGCTTGATAAAAAAGCTGTCCAGAAATTTTTGAGTACGCACCTAAACAACAAAGCATCGCTGGTTGGCTATGACATCAAATCGACGCTAGAAATCTTGATTGAGCTTGGTGTGCCGCTGCCCGCGGTGGGGCACGATGTACTCATTGGAGCCTTTTTGCTCAACCCGCTTATACGCGAACAATCATTGACTGAGTTGGCTCAAGCTGATCTTGGCTATGATGGTTCATCATTTGAAGATCTTGACCAGGCACAACTAGTTGATCGTGCAGCCGAGATAACAGGTGTAATTACAGCCTTGTATGAAAAACAAACCGCTGCTCTTGCCAAGTTGCCAAAGCTTATTAAGCTGGCTCGTGACATTGAATGGCCGGTTATCCCAGTAATCGCTCGTATGGAATACGAAGGTATTCAGCTCGATACAGACTACCTCAAAAAAATGAGTGAGCAACTTGACGACATGGTGCTTGAGATTGAGCAAAAAATTTATGGTCACGCCGATCAGGAATTCAATATTGGCTCACCAATCCAGCTAGCCGACATCCTATTTAACAAACTGAATTTGCCTAAAGAAGGTATAAAAAAAGGAAAAACCGGCTACTCTACAGCTGCCACTGAGCTTGATAAGCTGCGCGGGGCACATCCAATAATTGATCTCGTAACTCAGTGGCGTGAGGTCACCAAACTTAAGAACACCTACGTCGACGTTATGCCCAAAATGGTGGATGAAAACTCAAGATTACATACCACCTATGCTCTAACCGTCGCGCAAACCGGACGTCTCAGCTCCAATGATCCAAACTTGCAAAATATCCCGGTTCGCACAGACCTCGGTAAGCAGATTCGCACTGCTTTTGTGGCCGGTAAGGGTAAGATACTGGTTAGCGCTGACTATTCTCAGTTTGAACTACGTCTTGCGGCTTACTTATCTGGCGATAAACGCCTGATTGATATGTTTAACCGCGACGTTGATGTGCATACCACTACTGCCGCCGAAATATATGGCCGCGAAGAACAGGACGTTACTAAAAATATGCGGCGCGAGGCCAAGGTTGTAAATTTTGGCGTAATGTACGGTCTTAGCACGCACGGCCTGGTGCAGGCTACTGGTCTTACCTACGAACAAGCCAAAAACTTTATTGATAAATACTTTGAAGTTCGCCCAAAGCTACGTGATTATATTGGTTCAGTTCAAGAGATGGCCAAAACTAAAGGTTATACAGAGACAATTTTTGGTCGCCGCCGGCCTACACCTGACATTCATTCCTCTAATTTTGCTGTGCGAGAAGCTGCCATGCGACAAGCGGTTAACATGCCATTTCAGGGCAGTGCAGCCGACATTATGAAATTGGCCATGATTGCTGTCCAATCTAAGCTCGATGAATTTAATCAGAAGTATTTGGGTTTGGATGCAGCGCAAGGAAGCAAGGAGGAGCGAGTGAGCCGTACAAACGGTACGATGAACGAGCGACTGACGCTAGCTGACACAGCGATGCGCCAAAAGCGCGCCGGTATATCCGGCTCTGCCGGACAACAGGGCAGTGCGGCCCATATACTTCTGCAAATCCATGACAGTTTAATTGTAGAATGCAACGAAAAAGACGCTGATAAAACGGCCAAATTACTCAAAGATACCATGGAGCACGTCTATAAACTGCCAGTTAAACTCACCGTTGACACCGCAATCGGCAAAAATTGGGGTGAATTGTGAATACTACAGAGCCAAAAGAATATACTACATGAGTAAATTTATTTTTGTTAGGCATGGACAGAGCCAAGCAAACGCTGCTGGCCTTATTGCAACAGACGATTCACCGCTAACACCTCAAGGTATAGCTGAAGCTACTAAAACAGCTCATGAACTCAGGGATATGGGCATTAAAGTAGTGGTATGCTCGCCGATGCCTCGGGCCCAACTAACTGCTGAAATAATTGCCGGTGAGATCGGCGTAGACCTGGCACATATAAAAGTTATTAATGAATTGCGCGAACGAGAAGCTGGTAAACTTCGTGGCAAAGCTAAAACCCACGAATCTGAGTGGTACCTCAAAATTGATACTGACCACGGCTTCGAATCAAGAGCTGATTTAATAACGCGAATGAAGACATGTCTTAATAAACTCAAGGCAATTGCAAAAAAGGAAGGCGTTGTATTGGCTGTAGGACACGCAGCATCTGGCTATTACCTGTTAGAGGTTGCAAAGGGAAAGACCAAATTTGAGGAATTTGAATTTGATCCAGGTCGGCAAATTAATAATGCTGATTTTATTGAGGTTGAAGTTTAATGGCTGAAGAGCGATACGATGTGCTCGACGAGCACGGCCATAAAACAGGACAGGTTTTACCGAAATCCGAAGTGCATGAGAAGGAACTTTGGCATGCGTCCGCCTTTGTGTGGATTTATAACGATAAAGGTGAGGTGCTTTTGCAACTCCGCGACAAAAACAAGAAATCTTTTCCTGGACTATGGGATGTGTCGGTTGCGGGACACATTTCTGCAGGGGATAGTCCTGAACTAACGGCAGTTAGAGAGACCGAAGAGGAAATAGGAATAAAGATTTCAGAATCAGAGCTTGAGAAAGTCGAATACACCTATGATATTGCTCCGTACCTGCCCAACAAGAAACACCCCGAATTTTGCTGGGTCTACATTCTTCATAAAAACTTAGAGCTTAAAGACTTGAAAATCGCAGAAGGCGAGGTAACAGACGTACGCCTTATTAATGTTGATCAGCTTCTACGTGAATTTAGAGATACACAGATGTCAAAAGTCTATGCTGCGCGCAATCCACTAGTCTATGAAACAGCGTTAGAAGTAATTAAGAAAAAATTATTGAAGTAAGTCTTCATACCAGCTGACGTCATGGACACGTAAATATAGCTGATGGTTTTTACTTGCCTGCACAGCAATCATAGCGGCTTCAAGGTTGCGATCTTTGCTGACTTTAAGTTTATTTGCATCTGTTAAC
Organism: uncultured Candidatus Saccharibacteria bacterium; assembly: GCA_964584265.1. Lineage (GTDB taxonomy): Bacteria > Patescibacteriota > Saccharimonadia > Saccharimonadales > CAYVSP01 > CAYVSP01. Next base: position 4,947 of record CAZOZI010000004.1, read on the forward strand.
AGCTCACCAGTTTTTGTATCAGTTGCCAGAAAACGTTTCTTGGAGTGCCCAATTACAACTGTTTGATTATTAGGTAGTAACGAAGCAAAACGCAGTAGTTCCCAGTTGAGACGCATGGTCTTGCCAAAACCAACACCCGGATCAAGCCAGATATCACTAGACGAAACACCAGCATTTAGAATAATTTGTCTTTGCTGCAAAAGCTCCTGCTTAACTTCTTTAGCACTGTCCATTCGGAAATTATCATGTGCATCTTTTATTGAACTGGCTTGCAGAGGTAAATGGCTGACTATACAAGTTGCTTTATGGCGAGCTGCGACTTCCACCAGCGAGGGATTTCGAAATGTAGTCACATCGTTGATAATGAAGGGTCCCAATCGCAAGGCTTTTTCGGCAACTTCTGGATGAAATGTATCTAAGGATAAACGACCATGAAATTCTTTATTTAGTATTGGCAAAATGGATTTCAGCCGAGCCCACTCCTCATCAGCAGAAATTGGTTCGACAAATGGGTTGGTGGCCTGTGAGCCAATGTCTACAATGCCAGCGCCATCAGCAAACAATTTTCTAGCTTGCGTCAAAGCAACAACCGGGTCCAAAAACTTACCACCATCGGAAAAACTATCTGGTGTAATGTTTAGTATCCCAATAAAACTAACCATTGCTTCATCATAACATCGTGTTAGGATTGTTTCATGCAAGAGGTATATCTGGCGTTGGGCTCAAATGTGGGGGATAGCCGTCATTTTATTGATGAGGCGATAAAACTGCTCAGCAGTTCGATTACAAATATTGTCCGCGCACCTATCTACAAATCAAAGGCTGTCGGCTACACAGACCAAGCGGACTTTTTCAATACAATTGTGCAATGTCAAACAAACCTATCGCCGGGAAAACTACTTAAGTTCATAAAAGATGTAGAGAAACAGGTGGGCAGGGTAGAGCGTTTTCGCTGGGGCCCGCGCGAGATAGATATAGACATAATTTTTTACGGGCAAGAAATGGTGCAAAAAGAAGGATTAACTATTCCACACCCTCGTTTTCGCGAACGCGATTTTGTCCTCCTACCTTTGTGCGATCTAAGCCCTAATATTGTCGATCCCGAAACAAAGCTTACTGTTAAAAAGCTATTAGAGAAACTACCAAAGGATCAGCAATCAGGTATATCTGAAGTCTAATTTATTGCCAAATATGCTTCTAGATGTTATTATATAGTTGTTAAGAGACTTTTTTTAAATGAGATACTTTTTAGGGCTGCTGACATTTATCGCTTTCATTATCTTGGTAGTGGTAGTAGTAGTTCATCATGGTTCAAATACTGGTAGTGGCACAAGCTCCGGCATTAAAACCGTGCACTTGACTGATTACATTGATAAGAACAGTGAAGTGCAGTTGACTACTGATGGGCATATTAATAGCGAGGAAGAACACCGCGCTATTCAAATTAACGTTACTCCAAACTCGCGAGAGGCAATCGTTTTTAGAGGATACAATCAACAAGTCCTAAAACAGGAAAGTTTACCCAATAGCAAAGCAGCCTACGATGCGTTTTTACGCTCTTTAGCACTACTCAACTTTACTAAGGAAAAAAGAGGCGTTAGACAAACTGATGAACGGGGTGTGTGTCCAACCGGCAAGCGTTATATCTATGAACTGCTGGAAGACAATAAAGACGTTACTAGGTTGTGGTCTACCAGTTGTAGCAGCTCACAAGGCACCTTTGCAGGAACCCCGTCAACAGTACAAACTTTATTCCAGAACCAAATTCCTGACTACAATAAGTTTGTTATTGATGTTCAGCTATAGCTATAGATTGGCTCAGTCTTTAGAATGAAGAGATGATTAAAGCCATAATTTTTGATTGTTTTGGCGTGTTAGCTGGCAAAGGTTACAAACGCATTTATCAGAATGCGGGGGGTGATTTAGAAAAAGATAGGACATTTATTGAAGAAACGCTTCATGCCTCTAACACGGGCCAAATTTCTCATACTGAGGTTAACAAAAGAGTTGCCGAAAGAATAGGCAAATCACCCGAAGACTGGCACCAAATAGTTACCCAGGAAGAATTACCAAACGAAGAGCTACTGGACTACATAAAAGAACTTAAACCTCGCTATAAAATTGCAGTTTTGAGTAACGCGTACTTCGGTACCTTGAAACGAAAGTTTAGTAAAGAGCAGCTGGCACTTTTTGATGTGGCAGTTGTTTCAGCAGAAGTTGGTATGATCAAGCCGCAACCCGAGATATACAAATACGCAGCCGACCTACTTGACGTGGAGCCACAGGAGTGCGTTTTTATCGATGATATTGAACCATACGCTCGAGGCGCTCAGGCAGTGGGAATGAGTTACATTTACTATCAGGATTTCCAACAAATGAAACGAGAACTCGAAGCAATTCTAAAGACAAATAGTATACCTTAGTTGATATAAACTAATCACTGACACCTTGCAGTATTGACATACGTGAACCATAAGCGTATTACGAGGATAGGTCGATAAAATAAAAAAAGGAAAATAAGTATGCCACTAGCTCACGGTAGTGCACCTGAGGCAGATCTTCCTGCCGATAGTATTAAGGACAATCTGTTTCTTTTAGAGCAACAAGCTGCGAGAATCGCTGCGTTTAGCCTAGACTCATACTTTGATTGTGTGAATCATAAAGGCTTCTGGGCGCCAAAAGTACAAAGAGTGCGTGATGGACCTGCAATAGGCGATCTTTCAATGCTTGCTGCACTGCGCACCAGTTCTACAAGAACAACAGAATTAGCAGCCTAGCTTATACGAATCACTAGTCGCTTATCTATCTGGCAGGCTTCGGCCATTTGATGGCTGTGTAGCCGAAGTGTGCCAGCCAGAGCAGCACTAGAAACCGCAATAACTATTTGTTTTGGCCCAACAGTAATAGTTGCGTCAGATTGAAATTTTTCGCGAATGTAGTTCTTAATTAGTTTAATTTCAGGAGGCTCAACATATTTGCTTTTGCTCAGTAGGTCTCCGATATTAGTCGTCATAGTACCTATTGTAACAATCGAAAATACCATATGCGATATTTACTTTGTAATTAAGATATTAGAAACGACTACAACTTGACAGATAAAGAGACAGGTCTATAGTCAACAATAGTTACGCTTAAATAAACAGGTAACAAAAATGGCGAACTCTCACGAAGTCGATGCATTGTTTTTCACTGAACGCAGTGAACTGCTTGTTGCCCGAAACGTCGTTGAAGCTTATATTTTTCCAGATCGTGACGCTATTCAAGCCTATGAGAACGTTAATCCTGCATATAGAAGGATAATTCAGAATTTAGGTGACGCCGCCTTAGACACGAGATGGGAAAAATGGAAAGAAGAAGATCCTCCTGCAGAACCCCTAATACTAGTCATTATTGGTGATGATTCCAAACTTGTTCGCCAGGCTTTGCAACAGCGTTTAGCAAAGCCAGAGAGCTATGCTCGAGATTGGGAAGATGAGTTTGAAAGAGCCCAAATAGCAATGCTACTAGGTACGCCAAATAGAATAATGGGAGATTGGTGGAAAGTAATATTTGGTCGGAAAGACCAGGTGGAATTTTCGGCTCCACAGGACAGAATCAATAACACGCAAGGCTTACTTAATTTTACTGATATACCAGACTTAGCAGCTTAAATAAACTGCTACAATAAAATGCACTATGCCGGAGTTGCCAGAGGTTGAGACGGTTAGAAGTGGGCTTAACAGGTTATTGCCTGGAAAGCGTGTTAAGTATGTAACGCATAATTGGGCTAAATCTTTTCCAAATGCTGAAGAAGATGTAAAGTGGTTTCTAATTGGTGCCAGAATTAAAAAAGTGGCACGTCGCGCTAAGATCTTACTAATTGAACTTGATAGCAAATATAGCCTGGTGATTCATTTAAAAATGACCGGGCAACTCGTTTTTGTAAAAAACAATCCTTCCAGCGTATCTTCAGGCGAGCAGAATTTCGGTGCGAAGGCGAGCAACGGACCGAGTCGTAAAAGGGTTACGGTGAAGGGAGTAACGCAGCCTTTAAGCCGAAAAGCTGCCGCAAGCCAGTCTGAACAAGCGACTTGGTCGGTTGAGCTGACTGGCGATGAAGATCGCTGGGGGGCAGGGCATCCAAACGATAGCTTAATAGGTAATCTACCAGATAAAAGCACCAGAGTTATACTCGATTTTGGCGACAGCAAGCTATTTTTTAACGATCAACGCAAATTTGGCTGGATGCGGCTCATGCCAACCGCCGAAGTGCTCAACATAGACTTTATGAAAAGACTCGGACCTGAGCCATTGAATGCAGATTTTACTCAGACCACTTTCCGCGAGCGACTTAGTCGGCGAGCGAATACAAATATTAAGGCTGCGCTGCTGGATCAAAGCGTTATTGCCGGAATCGGCAACATTTATGCCGATGAATCACTGTGGGGTGCCAAAATTCATCCAGCCACACTGGTTAAAAACCTATCTTTTAATAAACTCAATCAACTATATGATTCCATGCGTAAAGTGCTGAAACTGGCGATTAAAAAGGGCGGCTCAACCGATCGAAATTATGTAGACGCTGAGGGCAAAAAGGGCAGTTATTTAAGCTTCGCTAAGGTATTTCGGCGCAATGGGCAGCCGTGCCCACGCTGCGGTACAATAATTGAGAAGATACGAGTTGCAGGGCGAGGCACACACTTTTGTACAAAGTGCCAGAAGTTGACAAAATAGTCAAAATTTGTTACAATATATTTGTTACCAAAAACAAATATGTCTGAAGCTAAACGAAATTTACCAACAGATGCGCTAGTAGCCAGTTCATCTTTAGAATTTGGACCTGGGCAAGCTGAAGTTGAAATATATAAACATCTTCTTGATTCTTTAGATCAGGATGAACCGCTACGCTTTAATCCTCGGGTGAACGCTGAACTTACTTCTGATTTAATTGATAGAAAAAGAGGTGGAATTTTTACTAACTATGACGTTGCAACAGCTGGTTTAGATAGTCGTGCTGCAATGAAATTGGCACAGCAACGTTACATTTGCGGTGTTTTAGGGCTTACAGTAGGTCCTTTAGAGATAGAACCACGTTATCACACAGCAGGATTTAGTATTGATTTACCAAATGAAGCTAGCCTGCCTCCAAAACCGGAAAGAAGTACTGAGGGGGGCTTTAAAGATAGTGAGGGTCATAGAATATCGGACATCCAAGGCGATGCAATCTATGCTGGTTATTTTATTGCACATAATAAAGATCATTTTGATAAACCTTCTGCCTTTGAAGATATGTTTAGACGTATTGTTGAGCAGGCTGAACATGGCAGGATTGAAGTGGCTGACTTAGCTGGCGATATTAAGGGTGTTGTTTCAACTGTTAGACAAATAGCGCGCATTTTAGGTTATCAAGTTGGTGATTTTGTAAAAGATCAGGCAACAGGTAAATTCTTTTGCGCTGTTAGTAGTACCAGAAAAGGTTTTGATTCCCCGAATACACGTTTTAAATAAAAGCGTAAGAGGTTAGGCTTGCTATTATAAAGCTGTGATTACACTCACTGGGAGTAATAGTTTTGCTTTGAGACGTGAGCTCAATGGGCTAGTTGATGATTTTGTGCAAAAAAACGGTGATATTGCAATTGAAAGGCTTGATGGGGAAGAATCTGAGTACGCCCGAATTACCGAAGCACTGCAAAGCCTGCCATTTTTAGCGTCTAAGAAACTAGTCGTTCTACGTTCACCAGGAGCCAATAAGCAATTTGCTGAAAAGTTTGAGAACATAGTACCGACAATATCCGAAACAACAGATGTAATTATCGTTGAGCCAAAGCTTGATAAGCGTACGCAGTACTACAAAACGTTGAAAGCTAAGACCGATTTCAAAGAATTTCGTGAGCTTGACCAGCGGCAATTAGCTAACTGGTTGGTAGACGCGGCCAAAAGTAAAAAAGGAAGCTTAAGTTTCGGCGATGCTTTATATATTGTTGAGCGAGTAGGATCAGACCAGCAATTTCTATATAACGAACTGCAGAAACTACTCGATTATGATTTAAAAGTTTCGCGTTCGACGATAGATCTATTAACCGAGCCATCACCGCAAAGTACCATTTTTGAACTGCTCGATGCTGCTTTTGCTGGTAAAACTAAGCGCGCAATTTCACTCTATGAAGAACAGCGCAAGCAAAAAGTCGAACCTTTAGCAATTATTGCCATGCTTGCCTGGCAGCTACAAATAATGGCTCTGATTAAAGCGGCAGGAGATAGGACGGCTGAACAAATTGCTAAAGAGGCAAAAATCAATCCATTTGTGGTACGAAAGAATCAACCGTTAGTCAAACATATGACACTTAGTGAGCTTGAAAAACTCACTGCGCGCGTGTTGGACATTGATATAAAGCTTAAAACCCAGAGCATTGATGCTGATGATGCGCTGCAGCATTTGCTATTAACAATTACTCAAACGGAGTAGTTCTTTTCCAAAGAACACAAATGCTATGTTCCATTTTTGTGTCGACAAAAACGGAACCCAAAAAACGACAGGCAGCTGCCAAACATGATTGCCGGTCTACCCAGACTTCAGCCGTGCGCTAAAGGACTCCTTTTAGTCGGCTTTCGACCTTTATATTCAGAATGGCCTAGAGCTATCTTTAGCGCAACGATTCGGCTTCAGGCTGAAGCCCAGCATTAGTTTGGCAGAGCCTGAGGGTCAGAAATCTCCAGCCCGGTAAATGCTCATGTTTGCATCCGTGGATTATTAGTAGATAATTATGATTCATGGCTATTTATTGTACAACTGAGGAAGCTAGAGAATATATTAGCCACGAGCTTCCAGTTGGCCTAGAACTACCACGGAATACAAACTTTAACACTGTAAAAAATCACTGCGCAACCGCAGTAATTTTTGCCGCGCTGGGTGAACCAGAACAAACACATAATCTTAGCCAACTTTATAGTGCATTTGCGATCAGAAGTCCGGGCTGGGCTGATGTAGAGTTTACAAAAAATGATTCTAAACGAATACGCGAGAACATAAGACGACGCAGGGATAGCAGCGAACAAGATGCAAATCTACGATTAGCTGACGGGCGCGAGGAAAATCAGATTGAGGCGTTCCGATTTATCCTAGCAAATGCGTGGAAGCTCGAAGATGATTTAGTTGATGTTTATGCAGTTGACGCTCAGGGCACGATAGCCAAGGTAACGACTATGGGTGGCTGGGTTGATCTGGAAGATTTTAATTGGCATTGGATAGCTGAATCAATTGAATCGGGTATTAAGCGAGAATTTAATTCATAAAGACTTAATAATAAAGTTCTAGTATCTGTTCCGTAAAATTTCAGGTCCTGCAGATTCTTTTTTGGGTCTGGGCATCTGAGAGAACCTGACTATATATTGTACAAAACAGGCGTTCTTGGGTGCGAGAGTTGTTTGACGAGTAAAAGATCCAGTGAATCTTTTACGAGGAGTTCTCGAGCAAGCCTGTTTTGAACTAATAAATAGATCAAGTGAACGAAGCAGCCCAGCAGTTTTGAGACACTTTTGCTGTCAAAAGTGTCAAAGTATTGCTTCTTGGAAAGAAGAAAAGAATAAGTTATTTCTTTGTAGTTTTCTTGGGGGCTTTTTTGACCGCTGATTTAGCGGTTGTCCGCTGGCTAGCGGATTTAGGTACCGTTTTCTTGACAGTCTTGGTAGCAGTTTTCTGGATTTTAGTACCAGCGGCTTTAGCAGCTGCAGCTAGTTGGCGTTGCTTGCGGGCGACTTTATTCTTGTGCATGATGCCTTTTTTGCCAGCTAAGCCGAGTGCGCTTTGTGCAGCCGCTTGGGCTTCACCCACTTTTTTACCATCAGTTACAGAAGTCTGAAACGTTTTGAGCGAACTTTTAAGAACACGCTTGGTCTTTAGATTACGTGCTGCCGCCTTTCGAGCGGTACGAACGCGTTTTTTAGCTGATTTGATAATAGGCATAAGGAATCTATCCGCTTAACTTAACAACATATATTTAGTCGAGGCTCAACTATACAGGGGTAGAGCCTTTTTGTAAAGTGTATTTACTACTTGCGAGATTTATGATACGCTAATGCTTGTCAAACCTATAAAATAAAAAGATGCCACCAGTAGAACCTTCACCTAAGCAACAGATTGCTGAACGACTTAAAACCGCCAACAATATATTGGTAACGGTGAGTACTAACCCATCCGTTGACCAATTGGCAGCGGCCATTGGTTTTTCATTGCTTCTAAATAAGCTGGGTAAGCACGGCACGGCAGTTTTTAGTGGCCAGGTACCATCTACATTAGAGTTTTTGCGTCCTGAGCAAACCCTGGAGAAAAATACCGATAGTTTACGCGATTTTATTGTTGCGCTTGATAAGGCAAAAGCCGACCGTTTGCGTTACAAGGTAGAAGATAGATTTGTTAAAATCTTTATAACGCCGTATAGGACTTCTTTAAGCGAAAAAGACCTGGAGTTTAGCCAAGGGGATTTCAACGTGGACGTGGTAGTTGCTCTGGGGGTTCATGACCAAAAAGAACTGGATAGCGCCATTACCGCGCACGGCCGGATTTTGCACGACGCCACTGTTATTGCTATTAATAAGCAAGACAAAGGTAACATCGGTACCATTAACTGGAATGAGCCCAGAGGCAGTAGCTTATGCGAACTGATTATTTCTCTGAGCGAACTATTGGGCGAGAACTTGCTTGATGCCCAAATTGCCACCGCGTTGCTTACAGGCATAGTGGCCGAAACTGAACGCTTTAGTAACGACAAAACATCGCCTATTACTATGACTTTTGCCGCCCGACTCATGAGCGCTGGCGCTAATCAACAACTTATTGCCAGTAAGCTTCAAAAACCAGCTCCACCACCTCCACCACCCATGCCACCGGCTCCCAAGCCTAAAGCGCCCACTCCCAGTAAGCCTAAGACACCACCACCCATGACACCTGCGAAGCCAGATGACGTCGGTGCTTTGAAGATTGATCATGGGGATGGTCCTAAGCAGTCCACTATGCCACCAGCTGAAGAGGAAAGCACTGAACCCAAAGACCAAATTGACATTGATACACAAGGCACACTTCATCGTCTTGATTTGGAGCGGCAGCATCAGGCAGAAGAGCAAAAAGCCAAGGAAGAAGAAAAAGAATCCCGTCTCATGCTCGAACCGCCTACGCTCAAAAGTAAACTCACGGCTAATAGTGAGCCAGAGGCACTTGACCCAAGCACTGACCCCTTAAGTTTGCCACCGGTGCCATCGCCTTTATTGAGTCACACATCAGCGATTCCCCAGGCTAATATGCCTGCCGCGAACAAACCATCAAGCTCTGTACTGGATAGCGCCATTGAAGCAGCAAAACCACAATCACAAAGTAGTGCCTCCCAACCCACGCAGCCAGACAATCCACCACCACCTGATCCAAACGCGGCTCGTGGAGCTGTTAACGAAGCTTTCCAATCTGTTCCCGTTGCGTCTCAGCCGTTGGCGCCAATACAAGCGCTTAATGCTCAGCGGGTAGATCTTGGTCCTAAGCAGAACGTTCCCTCAACTCCGGTGCCTCCTGCGCCAGTTATAAACACACCACCGGCTGCCCCAGCAGATCTGAATCTGCCCCCAAATTTAGTTCCTCCAATATCTAAGTCACCGACAAGTACAACAGATAGCACCGGTTTAGCTACACCGCCACCACCAGTTCCACCACCAATGATGCCACCACCATTTGGCAAACCGCCGGACGATGTAGATGATGTGCCTCCCCAAGAGCCGCTAGCTGCCCTGTAAGCGCTTAAGCTTGCCGTTTCATTAACCCATCCGCATAATGGTTTTTGTGAGTGACTATAGAGAGCAGGTGATTGATCTTGGCGATGATGCGTCTGAAATGCTTTATAGGGCTAATAAATATACGTGGGCTAATCGTGCCGGTTTATATGGCGAAGTTATTGCCGATGTAGATCATTTTCGCGGAATGCGTTTTTGGACAGATGCTCCGCTTTATAACATGCCGGAACACGAAAAACTCGTTAATAGCTTGGAAACTGACGGAATCGGTACGAAGATTAAAGTAACTCAGGCGACATCTCGCTACGACACAGGTGCATTTGATTTATTTGCTATGACTATTGATGACGCTGCAATAGGAGGCTATGAACCTGCTGTGGTCAACACCTATTTAGCCGTAAATCGGTTAAATCCTCATCTTGCCCAATATATGGAGCAGTTGGCTAATGGAATGGTGAATGCGGCCAGAATAGGACGGGTTGCGGTATTTGGTGGCGAAACCGCTATTCTTGGCAATATGATTGGGGGCCATGGCAATCCAGACCTGCGGTTACTATATGATTGGGCTGCAACGGTGGTTGCGAAGGGCCACCCCGATAGGTTAGTCAATAATACAGGCATAAAGCCTGGGATGGCCTTGGTGGCATTCAGAGAATTTGCTTTTAGATCGAACGGCTTGACCAAGGCACAAGAGATAGCCCGCGAACATTTTGGCCAGCGTTGGGCAGACAGATACGTAGAATTTGATGACGGTAGGAAAAAGCTTGGTCACGCCGTGTTACTTGGTTCTACAATCTATACGTCAGTCTATGTTGACGCGATTGGCGGCATGGATCTGCGTCATAAAGGAAGAGCAGCAATTGAGGGCGCAGTGCATATTACAGGCGGTGGAGTAGCCGGCAAATTAGGCGATATGTTGGCGGTTAATGGTTACGGAGCCGACATAGAAGATCCGATGCCAACACCAGAGGTCGTCAAGTTGTTACAATCTAAAGCTAAAATTCCAGACCGCGTTGCGTATGGCATGTTTGGCATGGGTCACGGCACGATTAATGCTACGAGCCAGCCGGAAGAATTAATTAAGGTTGCAGCTGAAAACGGCGTAGAAGCAAAGGTGATAGGCAGTGTTACAAAAGAGACGGGTATAGTTATACGAAGTGCTGGCGCTAGAACACCTGGTAGAAAACTTAAACTTGCAGCCTAGATGGACGGGATTCTACTGGTAGATAAGTCTTCGGGCTGGACTTCGTTTGATGTGGTAGCTAAAGTACGCAGCCTTTTGAAGCAATCAGGAATTGAAAAGCCTAAGGTAGGTCACGCAGGGACTTTAGATCCTCTAGCCAAGGGACTATTGGTGGTATTGGTTGGAAATTACACAAAAAGGGCAGGAGAGTTCTCAAAGCTTGATAAAACTTACGAAGTAACCATGAAATTAGGCGTGACTTCTAATACTGGAGATGAAGAGGGAGACAAAACGGCGGTTTCTAACCGCAAACCTTCAGAAAAAGAACTAAAAACAGTTCTAAAGGGTTTTGAAGGTGAAATTATGCAGACTCCACCACAGTTCTCAGCCATCAAAATAAACGGCCAGAGAGCCTATAAACTGGCCAGAAAAGGCCAAAAAGTGGAAATAGAACCTAGAAAAGTTACAATTTATAGTCTAGAGATAACAAATTATGGTTACCCAGAGGCGAAATTTACAGCTACAGTATCATCTGGCACATATATTCGATCATTAGTAGAAGATATAGGAAAAAAACTTGGCACTGGCGCCTATATGTCAGGTCTAAACCGAACTAGAGTAGGCAAATTTACACTTAGAGAGGCACGTAGTATCGATGACCTAAAAGAATATTTGAACAAGGTATTGCTAAATTAAAAAGCTTATGCTATAATACATAGTATGAACGCAGAAACACAAACAAACCGTGCAGCTACATCCCCTACTGTTTTGAGTCATAGTGAAGCCGATAGAATACTTGGTGAAGTTGAAGATACTAATAAAGCGCTGAAAAACGCTAAGATGCAAGTCTTAGGAGAAACAGCTGCTACATCTGGCATTTTAAGCAAGGATGAAGCTGAGAGAATACTTGGCAAGGTTGAAGATACTAATAAAACGTTCAAAGATTCTAGAACTCAAATTTTAGAAGAAATTCCTAATCCAGATACAGCTGGCTTGCACAAGGTAGCAAAACCTGACCATCAAATTGCAGCTAATGCTCAACCAGCCGAATTAGCTAACCCAGATATGCTAGTAGTTGATCCAGTCGATACATACATTCGTCACGGCAATGACCGCGAACCCGTAGGTGCAGTAAAATAACTCTTGTATAACAGATAAGGCTGTGCTAATATATTGCTCAGCGTATGGTAACTTCGGATAAAAAAGTCAAAGCTGCTCCTAAAAAGGCAGCTAAAGTAGATACGGGCAGTACCAGTTTTCAAATTACTCATTTAACTGAGCACATAAAGGATTTAACTGGCCACCTTAAGGTGAATCCCAAGGATTTTGCAGCCCGACGAGGACTATTGCAGATGGTTGGACATCGCAAGCGTTTACTTAATTATTTAGCTAGCAAAGATAGCAAACAATACCTTACGCTCAAAGAAAAGCTAGGCATTCGCCGTTGACCCCCTAGTTTTGTACATTTCGTTGTTGGAACTTTCGCTCCGCGCTCACCGTACCAGTTGAGTACGGCTCGCTTGCGGTGCTCGTTCCGCCTAGAACTGTACTAAAACCAGAGAGTCAATCTCTAAGTTAACAATTTATACGATTCGGGAGTAGGACATTAGTCCGCTGGGTATGCGGATTGAATCTTGCGCCCGAACAGAAAGGAATTTGATGGGAACAACGATAAACCCATTTGGCAAGAAAATCATTAAAGTAGAAACCGAACTAGCGGGTCGCCCATTCAGCCTAGAAGTAGGGCGGGTTGGTTTTAGAAGCACCGCGTCGGTCTTAGCACGTTATGGCGAAACCGTGGTGTTGGCTACTGCTATGGTTAGCCAAAAGAGTATTAGCGGCATGGATTACTTTCCTCTCTCCATTGACTATGAAGAAAAATTTTATGCAGCCGGTAAAATCAGCGGCAGCCGTTTTATTAAACGCGAAGGGCGACCCTCAGACGATGCTGTGTTGATTGGACGTCTTATTGACCGACCAATTCGTCCGCTTTGGCCTAAAGGCTATCGTCAAGAAGTACAAGGTGTTGCAACCGTGCTCAGTATGGATCCGGCATTTCGGCCGGACATGGTCGCTATGACTGCCATGAGCGCCGCATTTATGCTAACGGGCGCCCCATTTGAAGGACCAATAGCCGGACTGCGAGTTGGATTGGTTGATGGCAAATTAAAAGCTTTCGCCAGCTCAGAAGAACTAAATGAAGGTCTGCTTGATCTGGTAGTGGCCGGAACCAAAGACGCCATTATGATGGTGGAGGCCGGTGCTAACGAAGTTAGCGAAGAGCAAGTTATTGAAGCGCTTGCATTCGCACACAAAACCATGCAGCCAGCTATAAAACTGCAACAAGAACTGGTTGAAAAAGTTGGCGTTAGTCCTATTGAATATGAACTTCTTAAGCCTGATGAAGATGTTCAGAAACGCGTTGAAACATGGTTGGCCGGTAAATTGGGTACAGGACTGCGGGCACCATACCCAGAGCGTAATGATATAGTCGCAAAACTGCGCGACAGTATGTATGCCCATTTCGAAGAAGAGATAGGTGAACAATTTACTGAGCTCAAAGCCGAATACGACGAAGCCTTTACACTGGCTCTCCATAAAGATGTTCGTGACGGTATAGTAAAAGAAAGTATCCGTCCTGATGGACGTAAATTGGCCGAGATCAGACCTCTATCGAGCGAAGTAGGATTATTACCTAGGGCTCATGGCTCTAGCTTATTTACTCGAGGTATGACTCAGGCGCTGAACATAGTAACGCTTGCACCAACCAGCTACGCGCAAATGCTCGATACAATGGAGAGAAACGATAGCCAAAAACGCTATATGCATCACTACAACGCCCCTGGTTACACAGTAGGCGAAGTGCGCCGACTCGGTAGTCCGGGCCGCCGTGAAATAGGGCACTCTGCCCTTGCTGAACGAGCCTTATTGCCGGTAATTCCGGATGAAGCAACATTTCCTTACGCTATTCGCTCAGTTACTGAAATTATGAGCCAAAATGGCAGCACCAGTATGGCAGCCACTTGTTCGAGTTGCTTGGCGCTGATGGACGCCGGTGTGCCTTTGCTGCGTCCTGTTAGCGGCATTGCCATGGGCCTTATGATGGAAGGCAATAAGCCGTATATCCTAAGTGACATAGCTGATGCCGAAGATTTTGCTGGCGACATGGACTTTAAAGTAGCCGGTACCCAAAAGGGCATTACAGCACTACAAATGGATATGAAAGTACACGGTTTGCCGGTGGAAATACTGGCTGAAGCACTGAAACAGGGCAAAGAGGGACGTACACATATTCTTAAGCATATGCTCGAAACCATAAATCAACCACGTAGCGAAATGAGTACTTACGCTCCGCGCGTGGAATCAATCAAGATTAACCCCGATAAAATTCGTGAAGTCATCGGCAAGGGCGGCGAGACCATCAATAAAATTATTGCCGAAACAGGGGCAGAAATTGATATTAAAGATGACGGTACAGTCTTTATAGCTAGTCCGGACAAAGCTAGTATTGACGGGGCTAAGCAATACATTCAGACACTGACGGCTGAACCAGAAGTGGGCAAAATCTACCGAAACGCTCCAGTTGTTAGCGTTATGGACTTTGGTGTTTTTGTGCAGATTATGCCAGGCAAAGACGGGCTCGTGCATGTTTCTGAAATGAAAGAAGAGCGCGTAAACAAGCCGAGCGATGTTGTTAAAGAGGGTGATTTGGTTACCGTTAAGTTGGTCGCTATTGATGATAAGGGGCGCCTGAATCTAAGTATGAAACAGGCAATAAAAGAGGAGCAAAATGTCAAAGGTTAATATCAAGAACAGCGTAATTGGGGCTGGTTTTCTGCTGCTTGCCTACGCAATCGGCTCTCGGGCGCTCGATACTGGCAGCTACTGGGAATATCTTGGCTGTGTTGTTGCCTTAGCGTTTAGTATAAAGTTTATTGTTCACGCACTGCATGCGAATAAATATGGTAAAAAAGTCTAAACAAGCTCAACTCGACGACATCCGTCAAAAGATCCTTGACGATAAAGTCTGTTTAAACCTGGCGCAGCAGGCGACACAGCTTGTATTTGGTGAAGGCAGCCCAGATGCGGAGTTGGTTTTTATAGGTGAAGCGCCTGGTAAGAATGAGGATTTGCTGGGCCGCCCATTTGTTGGTGCCGCCGGCAAATTTTTAGATCAAATGTTGGAAATGATCGGTCTCAAACGCGAAAAAGTCTATATAACCAATATTGTTAAATACCGACCACCAAATAACCGTGATCCACTCCCTGACGAAAAAGAAACCTTTTTGCCTTATTTAGAGGCCCAACTAGAAGCAATTCAGCCGAAAGTAACCATAACGCTTGGTCGCCACAGCCTTAATTGCTTCTTGCCGGATCTTTCCATAAGCCAGGTTCATGGCCAGCCAAAAAGATATAAAGGTCGGGTCTTTTTGCCGCTCTTCCATCCCGCCGCCGCTTTATATAACGGCTCAATGAAACAGACTCTCATTGATGACTTTGCCAAGATCCCCATTATTTTAAATAAGCTTTCAGTATAAGAACTCCAGTAAATCAGAAAGGAATTATATGAGTCCCAATAAACCAAAACCACAGAATAATAATCCTAAACCAGTGCGTAATGCTTCACGCGGTGCCGCTATACGCGCGCAGAGACGCAGTCACGAAGACGCCACCGTAAAGATGAACCAATATTTAAGCCCTAGTCCTCAAGTTGAAAAACGGCGCGCTAATGTTATTGATGATAGCCCGCGTCTTAAAATTATCGGGTTGGGCGGCATGGATGGCGGCGGCTCCAAGAACATGATCTTAGTTGAATACATGAATGATGCAGTTGTAATGGATTGCGGAAATGATCTTGGCGTTGACTTGCCAGGTATTAATTATGGCATTGCAGATACGTCGTACCTAGATAGCATTAGTAATAAGTTGCGAGCGTTCATTATGACGCATGGACATCTTGATCACATAGGTGCACTACCGCATATTTTGCCTAAATATCCTAATGTGCCAGTCTACGGCAGTGGTTTCACTATTGGTCGGGTTGAGGAGATATTTCATAATTTTGGTCTGCCAATGCCGGAAGGGTTTGAACTTAAAACCGTCGCAATGAACGAAAATACCCACGAACGGCTTAAAATTGGCAACTTTTTCGTCGAACTGGTGCGTGTAACTCACTCTATTCCCGGCAGTACTGTGGTTGTGCTTGATACGCCAGTTGGCCGTCTCATTAACACCGGTGACTTTAAGTTCGATCCCCATCCATTAGATCAGGAAGTTACTGATTATGACCGGCTCAAGCAATTAGGCGATGAAGGCGTGTTAGCTCTCATGAGTGAGAGCACCACATCTGAACGTCCCGGACGCACACCGTCCGAAAGTATTATTGAGCCGACCATTATTGACATCATGGACCGAGCACCTGGCCGAATTTTCGTGGCTCTTTTTTCCACTAATATGAAACGGGTGCAGATGATTATAAATGCTGCCGTTCACCACAACAAAAAAGTGGCCATGGATGGGCGCAGCATGGTAAGCACTTTGGAAATGGCTGTTCGACATGGTTTTATGAAAATTCCAAAGGGCACATTTGTGCCGATAGCCAGCTCTACTAATTTAAAAGATGACGAATTAGTAGTAGTTTGTACCGGTAGCCAAGGTGAACCTAACTCTGCATTGGTGCGCATGAGTGAAGGTGATCACAAACATATCAAACTCAAACAGCAAGACACGGTGATTCTATCCAGCACCCCTATTCCAGAATCGGGCAATGATGCATTAATCGGTAATATGGTAGATGACTTAGTGCGCAAAGGAGTGCATGTTTATGAACATCGCAATGCCGAAATTGATCACATTGGCCCTCTGCACACATCTGGACATGCCTCTCAAGAAGAGTATGGCGAAATGATTCAGCTGACTAAACCAAAGTTCTTCATCCCAATTTACGGTGCATTTCGTAGTAAGCAGCGTCATATTGAGTTGGCAATAGAGCACGGCATCCCGCGTGCCAGTACTCTTAATGCCGAAAATGGCGACGTGATAAGCATTAGCAAAGATAAGATGGAGATAACCGAGCAAGTATCGCATGGTACGGTGCTAGTGGACCAGACTGGCTCAATTGTCAGCAACATTGTCATCAAAGATCGACTCATGCTGGCTGAAGAAGGTTTGGTGGCGGTAGTGCTTACGCTCGATAAGAAAAACGGCGCACTATTAACCAGCCCCGATATAATCAGCCGCGGTTTCATTTATATGCGCGACAGCGAGGAGCTTATGAATGCCTTTCGCAATGAACTCAGACGCGCAGTCCAACAGCGTTTCAAGCGGATTGACTTGGATAGATTCAAGCAGGAACTTAGAGAACATGTTACACACTTTTTGTTTGAGCAAACTGGCCGAAGCCCAATCGTTATTCCAGTTGTTAATGTAATTGGTAAAACACCGGAAAAACCACATGGCCAGAATGGAAATGGAGCTCCCAAAACGCAAGAAGAGGAGACTGAAGATTTGCAGAAGCGATTTGCCGCTATGCGCGCCAAACTGTTGAATCAAGATGCCCGAATAGATTGACAAACCATAGACAAATGCTATAATTGGTTAAATAAGTTGTCCTGACACAACCATAAGGAACGGGACAAAAGGAATCTTCGTGAGTACTGGTTCAACAAGCGGTCCTGAAGCCTCGGGAGCATCTTCTTGGCCCCAAAAAAAGCCAATTAGTTATCCAGCATTTGATGGCAGAGCTATGCTTTCTGCTTATAGAGATGAAGAAATACGCCATGACAACATTGTTCATGACGGTCTTATCGGTATTGGGCCTGTTGTTGGTGATGGCGGACCGAAAATTGAATCAGAGGGTAGTCCAGCAGAAGTAGTTACACTTGCAGTGGAGCAATCTGTGAGAGTTATTCCTGTAGATGTTCCAATGGAACCATCTGCGTCTTTACCTTCTAACATTCAACTCGCCTAAAAGCGTTAAAATGATAGCATTGACGGATGATGTAATTTCTGCTACTATATGATTTATGACAGAAGCAGAGCAGCCTAATCTCACCAGAAAACAGTTAGAATTTATGGCAGATGACGCTCTTGCCGAATTCAGAGATTTTGCTGATAGCCTTACGGAACCTATTTCAGCCGAGGATCTAGCAAGAGCGAGAGAACTTGGGCATATAAGTGTCGAGGCAAGAATCCGAGCCATTGAAGCTCCATCTCTAGAGTAAGTGTTATAATTAAAACCGGTTATGGCCAAAAAGAAAAATCCTGTTAAGAACAAAAAGAAGAAAGTTGAGAACATTGAGCGCTCCAGCTTCTGGCCTCTGAGTGGTGCGGTAGCTTTGATGGTTCTAGCTATCTTTTTGCTTCTAGGTGGTTTTAACACGGGCGGACCTTTGCCAAAAAACTTGTTTCACGGCGCTTATTGGGGGCTTGGCTGGGCAGCATACCTTGCACCTATAGCACTCGTTTACTGGGGCATCCACAAGTTTGTGAGCGAAGATTACAAGATCCCACTAGCCAAATTTATTAGTATGCTCACGGCATTAGTAGCTAGTGCTGCTTGGCTACATGTCGCTTTTGTTAGTAAAGATCATACTGGACAATTTATTGGTGGACATGGTGGTGAGGTTGGCAGAACACTAGGTAGTGCGGTATTAAATGCAGTTGATAAATTACCTGCCGCATTTATGTTTTTTATATTTGCGCTGTTTAGCTACTTCTTTGCTTTCGGTGTTTCACCGAAAGTTCTTATGAAGCTAGTTGAACTATTCAAGCGTCCAGAGAATGACACAGATTTGAACGATCTTAAAGCCAAGTCGCTTGATCGAAACTTTCAATTGAATGAAGGGGTACCAGTAGAACACCATAGCGCAGCAAGGCTCTCCAGTTTCAAAAACACTGCTCAAAAAATGACTCCAACTGATAGCCACGAAGCACTTACCACTGCGAGTGATCCTGATTGGCAATTCCCACCACTGAATTTATTAAATGAAAAACAAGATAAAGCAGACGCTGGCGATGTAGAAGGTAATGCCGAAATCATCAAAGAGACCTTTGCCAACTTTAGTATTGATGTCGACATGGAAGGTGCCAATATTGGTCCAAGAGTAACTCAGTATACACTCAAACCGCCAGCAGGGGTAAAATTGACCAAAATTGCCGCGCTTGAGAATAACTTGTCGCTCGATTTGGCCGCTCAGTCCATCCGCATCGAAGCACCCATTCCAGGTAAAAAAGCGGTTGGCATTGAGGTTCCCAACGTCAAACCAGCCACCGTTCGTTTAAATAGTATTCTTACCAGTCCCGCCTGGGCGCAGACCAAAGGCGCACTTGGTATTGCCATTGGTAAGGATATCTCGGGCGCGCCAATTATAGCCGATCTGGATTCTATGCCACACCTGCTGGTAGCCGGCCAGACCAATTCCGGTAAGAGCGTCATGATTAACACAGTCCTAACCAGCTTGCTTTATCGTAATAGCCCTAGTGATCTCAAGCTTATTTTGGTTGATCCAAAACACGTTGAACTAACGCCTTACGATGAGATTCCACACCTGCTTACACCAGTTATTACAGAACCAGAGAAGTGCATTAGTGCCCTTAAATGGGCAGTGGCTGAAATGGAGCGTCGTTATAGAACGCTAGCTGAAGCGCGTCGGCGTAACATCAACGAATACAACCAGCTCAAAAAAGATGAGGGGATGCCTTACATCATCATAGTTATTGATGAGTTGGCTGATCTTATGATGATGGCAGCGCGTGATGTTGAAGCGCTCATTGTGCGTATTGCCCAAAAAGCCCGCGCCGTCGGCATTCATTTAGTCATTGCCACGCAACGTCCGAGCGTAGATGTAGTAACTGGACTTATAAAAGCCAATGTACCGGCCAGAATTGCCTTTACAACCAATAGCCAGGTAGATTCACGTACTATTATTGACCAAATAGGTGCCGAGAAACTGTTGGGCATGGGTGATATGCTGTTTGCCACTGCCGATATGCCCAAACCCAAACGCATACAAGGAGCGCTTATTGAAATTGATGAGGTACAGAAGGTCACTGATTTCTTACGCATGCAGCGTCCGCCACAGTATGATGACGAAGTTATTTCGCAACCAGTGCAGCTCAATGGTCGAGGCGGAGTAGTAGCTGACTATGGTGCCAATGAGGCAAACGACGATATGTGGAAAGATGCCATCCAGGTTGTTATTCAGGGCCGAAAGGCCAGCACTAGCTTGCTTCAGCGTCGATTGCGTGTCGGCTACGCTCGAGCCGCGCGGTTGATTGAAACCATGGAAGAGCAGGGCATTGTTGGCCCCGCCGATGGTAGCCGTCCTCGCGAAGTACTAGTGCAAAATATGGATGAAGTATTCGGGCGTGACGAACCAGCCGAGCCGTCTCCTGAAGAGAACCCTGCCGACAGTTATGAAGAAGAAAAAGAAGAATAAATTGGTTAAAAAGCTGTGAATGTACTAAAAAAACATCCATTTAGTAAAAACACACGACTATTTACGGCACTAAGCGCAACCATAGCCATTTTGGTCATAGGTGGTGCAGCTTTGGTTGGTATTAACCGGCTACAAGGCTCACGAGCCTTTACAGGCCATCACGCCAGGTGCGATCAGAATCAAGCCTATATCAATGGCCAACCAGTGAGTTCAGTCCAAACCGGCCAAACCTTTCAAGCAACTGTTAAATTCTACAATGACGGAACTACTTCTTATACCAAAGCCTATGCTTGGTACATGGCTGAGTATAACGGTAGTAATTATTGGAATGCGTCTGGAAGAGACGTTAATGGTCAGACAGACCCAGGTGGAACCGCTGTATTTAATCTAACACTGCATGCCCCATCATCTGCCGGTACCTATCCTCTTAACTGGACTTTGGGCATCGCATCTTCACCACCGCAACAAGTTGCTAACCCATGTATTTCACAGCTCCAAGTCAATGCTCCGCAGCCCCCGCCAACTCCAGCGCCAAACGCACCGGGTATTTCAGTAACAGGGGTAAGCGCGAGTTCAATTAGTTTGGGATGGGGTGCCTCGAACAATACAAGTAGCTACTCAATCTTTCGAGACAACAGCCAGATTGCTAATATTAACGCTACATCTTATATAAACAGCGGTCTTGGCTGCAATACGTCGCACAGTTACTTTATAGTCGCCAATGGTCCTGGCGGCGCAACTAGGTCAAATACAGTTTATAAGACCACTAATAGCTGTTCCTCACCTAGCACTCCGGGAGGGACTAACCCACAAGGCGGCGTAAATATACAGCCAATACAGGGGTCTAGCAATGATTCAGCTGCCAACCAGAGCTCACAGGAAAGTTTTCTTACAAATGGAGATACGAATGGATCTACGGACTCTAGTAACAATTCGCCATCTTTTGCTCAAGCAAAGCACAAGCCATTATGGGAAACACTTCTGAGGGTGTTCCTCGTACTTGTCATACTGGCAGGAGTTGGTTTTGGCGGACTGCTACTACTAGGTAAATATTTAACGGGTCGTAAGCAGAAAGAAGTTGCCGACGATTTGTGGCGCAAATCCGAAGGTCTATAGTTCTTTTCCAAAGAACCAAATATTTTACTACTTTTTACCGAAAAAGTAGCGCAAAAGCTCTCCGGCGACTTCCAGTTCTTTATGACTTTAGTTGTCAAGCGCCACGGGCGCGTTAGCCCCGTAGAGCGCCTTTGAGTTTCAGAGTATGAACGTCTATTGACCAACAGGGGTAAGTAAGCTATACTTGTGCGGTCATTAGTACTTCAGGTTACTGCATCTTTTGAGCGAGTAGCCTTTAACCAAGAGAAGGACACTATTATGAGTGCACGAGCAACGCAGGCCGATGAAGAACAAGGCGCTGGCGAGGAGCGCAAAGAAGATGTACAACAAAGTACTTCGACTGCGCACCGGAGTCAGCAACAGGGGTCCCCAGAAAGCCAGCTTTCCGGGGTAAAGCGCCGTAATGCATCGGCAAGTACTGACGGAGTCAGCAGCTCTCCTGGTGAACAGGTCAGTACGGTGCGTGGGTCGGTGAATCAGTACGAAATTGCTGTGCTATATCATCCGGATTTAGAAATTGATTTGGATAAAGCCGAAAAACGGGTGACCAAGATTTTTACCGACAACGTTGGCAAGGTGGTCAAAACCGACAATTGGGGCAAGCGTAAATTGGCGTATCCCATCAAAAAGAGTGAGTCAGCCGTTTACGTATTTTACACAGTTGAAATACCGGCAGAAGGTGTGCGAAAAATTGAAAGCACGCTGAATATTACAGATGAGGTTATACGTTATCTAATTGTTCGTCCTGATCTTAAGGCTATCGCTAAAGCAGAAGCTGCCAAAACCGAAAAGGCAAAAAAGGCGGCTGAGCGTGGTGATGGCGAAGAAGACAATGAAAATGAGCATACAGAGGAATAATAGGGAAAAGAGAGCCCGAGAATTGAATTTATTTCAACCCCGGCGCGATGA
The DNA here is from genome assembly GCA_964584265.1 of uncultured Candidatus Saccharibacteria bacterium. GTDB lineage: Bacteria > Patescibacteriota > Saccharimonadia > Saccharimonadales > CAYVSP01 > CAYVSP01. The sequence continues at coordinate 27,348 of CAZOZI010000004.1, forward strand.
GAAACACGAACGGTTTGTCTCATTAGGCGAAGCCGCAGAAATGCTTATGCTTGACATAAAATGCTACTCAGCAGTAGGGTATAAGTACAAATTAATGATAAGACGTAGTTCTTATAAGGAGGCCCTAAATGGCACGATCATTTAACCAAGCAATTTTAATGGGTAATCTTACCCGAGATCCTGAACTCAGGACCACGCCTAATGGGCAATCTGTGTGTTCTTTTAGCCTAGCGCTAAATCGCAGCTACAAGAGCAAAGATGGTGACTGGCAAGAAGTGACCGACTATGTCGATATCGTCGCCTGGGGGCCATTAGGTGAGCGTGTAGCGCAATATCTAACCAAAGGACGCCCAGCGCTCGTGAATGGTCGATTACAGTCCCGTAGCTGGGAACAGGACGGCCAAAAGCGCAATAAGGTAGAAGTGGTTGCCAGTGATGTAACTTTTCTAGGGGGTCGGGGCGATGGTAATAGCAGTGGGGGAGGTGAATTCGACCAATCTAAGCCAGATTCGCCCAGTGCCGAAAAGCCAAAACCCAGCAAAAAAGCTAAAGCTGATGATGTTGTGATAGAAGACATCGGCGATGAACCAATTAATTTAGACGATATACCGTTTTAAGGAGATATAATGGCAAAGATTTTTAAATATAGAACAGACGTCCCGTTTTTCGACTATAAGGATTTTAAAACCTTGCAGCGCTACGTTAATGGCTACGGGCAGATTGAAACCCGTAAGAAAACAGGTCTAACTGAAAGCCAGCAACGTCGTTTGAGCGTGGCTATCAAACGCGCGCGACACATTGCACTCTTACCTTTTGTGGCAAACGGCTAGTATTTTTAGCCTATATTTCGCGAATTGCGGCGTCAGAACCTCCGCGCTTCGCTCACTGTACTGCTTACGGTACAGCTCGCTCCAGTACTCAGTTCTTCCTTGCACTTCATCGAAATGATAGGCTAAATTAGGAGATAATTATGGCACTAGGTGTTACGGATTTAAAAAAAGGGCAGGTTTTCCAGCTTGAAGGTGTGCCTTACAGAGTGGTGGAATATGCACAAAAAGTTATGGGCCGTGGCGGAAGCATAGTAAACGTCAAAATTAAGAGCTTGCTAGACGGGCGAGTACTGGAAAAGACCTTTAAGGGTAGTGAAACAATTCAAGCAGCTGATATTACTGCTAAAACCGTACAATATCTCTACTCTGATGGCACTAACTTCCACTTTATGGATGATAAAACCTATGAGCAGTTTCAGCTCCCAGCTCAAGATATGACCGACAAAAAAGGTTTTATGAAAGAAGGCGACGGAGTCCAGGCACAACTGTTCAATGGCCAAGTTATAAGTGTTGAGCTACCCAAAAACGTATCGCTCAAAGTAACTTACACCGAAGATGTGGTTAAGGGTGATACTAGCTCAGCCATTACTAAAAGTGCCGAAGTCGAAACTGGCATAAGCGTAAAAGTACCTGCCTTTATCAAAACGGGTGATATTATAAGCATTGATACAACTAACGGGGTTTATCGAGAGCGTATTAAGAGATAAATCAGAATGCCCAAAGCATGATTACGGTATCGTATTGACCAAATAAGTGGTTTCTATTATTCTTGAGAATATAAGAAATTAAGGAATATAATGCGTACAAAAAAAGAACCGTTAGCCCAAGCTGATGTTTTTAGGGGTTTGGCACATGAGCATAGAGTAGAGCTTTTGAAACTACTGGGTAAAAAGCCCTATTTAACCTTAGATGAGATAGCAGATACACTTGACGTTAACTATAAAACAATTGCAGGCCACCTAAAACGAATGGAGCTAAGCGGCCTAGTGCATAAACAACAGGAAGGATCAAGTGTTGAGCATTCATTAACAGCTAGAGGAACAAAGATCTTCCGTTTTTTAAAAGAAATCCGGTAATATGACTAAGATTAGGCTTGCCCAATTACTCACGCAGCGTAACTTAGCCTCAACTCATAGCCAAGCCGAAAATTATATTAAACTTGGCTTGGTAAAAGTTAATGGCAAGATCATAAATAAAAATGGATTTTTGGTTTCTAAAAATGTTGAGACTGTACTTTTAACAGGGGAGAATTACGTTTCTCGCGCAGCCCTTAAGTTAAACTCTGTCGCCGACAAACTAAAAATTGATTTTCGTGGCAAGGTCACTTTGGACGTTGGTTCCAGCACTGGTGGATTTAGTGATTTTGCCCTGCAACATGGTGCCAACAAGGTAATTGCGGTTGATGTGGGCACCAATCAAATGCATCCCAGTCTAAGAACAGATCCTCGAATTGAACTACATGAGCAAGCAGACATACGGGAGCTAAAATTATCTATAGTTCCCGATATAGTTTTAATTGATGTTTCGTTTATCAGTCTACGTGAAGTGCTGCCAACCGTCGCTAAATTAAGTGATTCTGCAACTATGATAATCGCTATGGTAAAGCCTCAATTTGAAGCTGATGATAGTCAAAAAAGTAAAGGCATAATAAAGAATGAAAAGATGCGTAGAAATATCTTTCAACAGATTGAAACCTGGATACAAAAGTTGTTCGTTATTGTTGATAAAGCAGACTCTGAAATAACCGGCCAGAAGGGCAATAAAGAGCGGTTTTACAAACTCAAACTATTGTAGGAACTTCCTTAGTCGCGTTTCGTCTTTGAGAATTACGTATTGAGGGTGTGTTTTAATAAGGCCCTTTTTCTCCAGTGCTGATAATTCACGGCTGGTAGTCTCGCGGGAAGCATTGATGGAACTGGCGACATCTTGTTGTCTTAGAGGTACGTCAACTTTAATGCCGGCCTCATCTTTTACGCCGAAGCGCTGAGATAGGAATAGCATAAAAGAAATCAATCTTTCGCGAACAGTGCGATACTCTAGATTAATAATACGCTCAGAATGAATACGATACATCTCAATAGTCATATCAATCAATGGCATAAGCGCATCCGGATGTTCCCTTAAGTATTGTGTGTAGGCACGGCGACTTAAGCGCCAAACTTCGGTAGGGGCGAGTGCTTGGTAAATAATGTTGCGCTCTTGACCCGTTACTGCCCAGATGAGTGGGAAAATCTCGCGATCTTTTCGGATAATAAGCAGGTTTTCTTCACCGTATTTAGTAATGTCGAACGCTTTTACTAATCCGTGCTCTATATAAAAAACGCCCGAGGGAGTTTCCCCAGGGCGAATAATAAACTCACCTTTGTCGTAAGTTAGCCGTGTGCCACGCTGAAATGTGTCAACCAGCGCGGCAAATTGCGCGGAGGTAGCCAACATGTATATATTATGCCACAACTTAAGAAAAACGGTGTGATAAAAATCTCAGTGTGTTTGTGATGGAAGTTACCGACAATCTATTCAAAAGAGTTTATTGTTGAAGCATGAGATAAAGGGAGGAACTACTATGGTACCAGCGCCAGAAGTTAAGAAACAACTTAAGCGCATCGGTGCCGATTTTCGGTTCTGGGGCCTCCCGGAGTTGCGCGAGCTTCCTAAGATACTTTTTGATAATGAACAGATTGAACACGTTGTAAATGGCCGTTATAGCGGCGGTTTTGCAACGTTGTGTGTAACTAATATAAGAGTGCTGTTAATTGATAAAAAACCGCTGTTTCTCACGCTTGAGGATGTACGCTACGATATGGTCTCCGACGTAATGTTCAACCATCGTTTGATAAACGCTAGCATAATTATTGGCACAGTTCACAACTCAATAACTTTTATGGGTTTTAATAAAACCAAGTTTCGCGACATGACAAACTACATTCAGCAAAGAGTCATGGAATATCGTCGCCATCAGGCTATGCATCAGCTGAATGGGGAAACTGCGATAGTCGAGCCTCAGCTTGAAGCATATCAGCCGCAACCATTTACAGAACCTGTATTTCAGCAGCAAACAACACCTACTGTGCGGGCTGAAGCCGTAAACTACCAACCTACGAGCGTTGGGAGCATCGCAACAGCGGCTGCCTCAGCCGCAACTAATCCGTCAGTAGTGCAGCAGTTACCGATAAACCCCTATAAGATGCCTATTATGATCAGGCGTCGATCTGCACGCTTCTATTAGATCAAAAACTTGGTTTGCATGGGTCGATGTGATGATACTTTAGCCGTGTTAAACTTGTGGCAGTATGTATTTTGATAGTCGAGCTGATGCTGGTAGGCAACTGGCAGGGCGCCTTTCGAGCTATGCTAATCAAAACACAGCCGTAGTGGCTCTTAATGAAGGTGGTGTAATTGTTGGCGCCCAGATTGCAATAGCTATTCACGCCAATCTTATGTTGCTGGCCAGTGCCGATATTACATTGCCAGGAGAAACCGATCCAATTGCTGGCATGACCGCTGGAGCACCGCTTACTTATAATCCTGCGTTATCCGAAGGCGAAGTTGAGGAAATGACGGGAGAGTACCATAACTACATAGAAAGCCAACGTCTCGAGAGGTTTCACAAACTAAACACGCTTATCGGCAGAGAAGGGACTATCAAGCGTGATCTACTTAAAAGACGCGTTGTGATCTTAGTGGCGGACGGCTTGCCGGACGCCTTTTTGCTGGATCTAGCAGCCGATTTTCTTAAGTCGGTCAAGCTTAAAAAACTGGTTATGGCAGTTCCTATTGCCAGCGTGCCAGCAGTTGACCGCATGCATCTATTGGCTGATGAACTACACGTGCTAAGTGTGCTGGAGAGCTATTTAAATACTGACCATTACTACGAAGATAATACAATGCCAAATCAGGATGGACTTTTTAAGATTATGCAGGACATATCCCTGGAGTGGGACACTAAGCCCAAAGCAAAATAGTAAAGCACTTGCACCTCTTCTTGCTTGTGCTAACATAAGAAGTGCCGTTCCTTAAATAAAACGCTTAAAAAATGGAAACCACTTCAAAAAACGTGTGAAGGTGGGTTCCTAAAAACCAAAAGCAAAAATGCAAAATGTAAATGCGTGGCTATGGCCACGCCGTTACTACGTATATTCCAAAAAGATGCCTCGTATTCAGCCGGGGCCGTTTGTAGTTGCAGTAATGGGTGGTGTGATTATCCTAAGTTTGGGTATGTTAGTTCGTGCCCGAGTAATGCCACAGGCTTTGTCGCCTGCTCAGGCAAAATTAGTTGCACTACCAACTATTCCTGAAACCGAAAAAACGTCAGCACAAACACCTCCTACGATTGAGCCGGTTTCTAGTTATATTGGCCTTCAGCAACCTGTTAATAATTGGATTAATGCTCATAAAAGTGTGCAATGGGGAGTTGACTTGCAAGATGTTGCTAATCCGATCAATCAGTTGAGCATTAATGCCGGCGAAAGTTTTGAGGGTGCAAGCATATATAAATTGTTTTTGACGATTCCACTTGCTGCCAGACTGCCTTTTAGTTCTTGGCGTTCTCAATACGTTTGGAGTGAGCAAGGGCGTCGTACCTATGCAGATTGCGTGCAAGCTATGCTGTCTGTTTCAGATAACCCTTGTGGAGTTGCAGTCGGTAGTTATTTGGGCTGGGCTCGGGTTAGCCAAAGTCTTCATAGTCAAGGTTTCGGTAACACATCGCTGCTCAATAGCCCCATTACTACCACGGCAGCAGATACGGCTAGTTATCTGGTAGGCCTTCAGCAAGGCAAATGGTTTGATGCTCAAACACGGACATTTATCCTTGCTAGTTTAGCTCAACAGCGTTTTCGATCAGGCATTCCCCAAGGTTGCAGCGGCTGCACCGTCTTAAATAAAACTGGCCAGCTTGATGGCTATACTCACGACGCAGCCATAATCCAAAAAGGTACCCACGTCTATGTACTCGCAATTTTTTCTAAAGGTGGCAGTTATGAACAGATTGCGCAGCTAAGCCAACTTATTAATTCGCAAATACATTAAATATTTAGCTACAGAGTTCCGTAGCGTTCTTCGAACGCTTCATGCAACTACCTTTCTTTGGTTGCAAAGAAAGGTAGTAAAGAAACAACAGGCGACGAGAATACACAACTGTTCGCAGATACCAGTTACGGCCGTGTGCCAAAGGACTCCCTTCGGTCGGTCTGGCTCTTTTTTCATGAATCGAGCCAGACTGTCTTTGTCCCAATGACTCGGCCTAACCTGATTGTTCACAATCGGTTTTCTCGAGCCTGGCTAAATCAGGCTCTAGGAACATCTGACTAGATGCTGTAAGAAATAGGCGCCCGTGGGTGCGAGGACTGCTTGACGAGATTTTTAGCCAGTGGCTAAAAATTGAGGAGTTCCGCAGCAAGCCTGTTTATTACAGCAGATAGATCAAATGTGACGAATGCCTGTCGTTTTTTGGGTTCTGTTTTTGTCGACACAAAAATGGAACATGTTTGGTTATTTGAAAAATAACACTATACGTTGAACCTAAACTCCACCACATCATTGGGCTGCATGATATAGGTTTTGCCTTCGGTGCGGACCTTGCCGACAGCTCTAGCAGCAGCCAACGAACCATTCGTAACTAAATCGTTATAATCAATTATTTCAGCCGCAATAAAGCCACGTTCAAAATCGCCGTGTATAACACCAGCCGCCTCGGGCGCAGTTGCGCCCTTGGTAATAGTCCAAGCGCGCACTTCTTTTTCACCAGCGGTAAGATAACTTTGTAGTTCCAACATGTCATAGGCAGCGTGGATTAGTTGGATCAACCCGGATTCCTTTTGGCCGTAGCTATCAAGTAGTTCTTGGCGATCAATTTCATCCAGACCTCTTAATTCGCTTTCTAATTTGGCGCAGACAAAAAGAGCTTTTGCAGGCTCAACATGCTTGTGCAAGGATTCCTTGCTAGCTTCGTCGCTAAGAGCCTTTTCATCTACGTTAAAAAGATAAATGATTGGTTTAGCTGTCAGCAACTGAAGACTGCGAAAATATTCACCTTCGCCACTTTGCATTCTAATATTCTCGAGAATATTAGAATGATACAATGGCTTATTTGATTGAAGGAGTTGATGTATTTCTTTTAGAAGAGTGAGAGATGGCTTAAGCTTGGGCTCAGCTTTGGCCTCTTTTTGAAGTACTAGTAGTCGTTTCTCAACAGTTTGTAGATCGGCTAGCACCAACTCGGTGTTGATTACTTCGATGTCTTTTTTTGGGTCGTTCCGCTGGCCAGCGGATTCATCTACATGCTGTACGTTTGGATCCTTAAAGGCGCGCACTACCTGTACGATGGCATTGCAGCTGCGGATATGGCTTAAGAATTGGTTGCCCAACCCTTCACCCTGGCTTGCACCAGCTACAAGTCCAGCAATATCCACAAATGTAACCGTGGCAGGCTTAATGGGTACATTGCCATACATTTCACTAAGTTTTTGCAGACGTTCATCTGGAATGGGGACGATACCGGTATTAGGTTCAATGGTGGCGAAAGGATAATTGGCTGCCAAAATATTATTATCGGTCAGCGCATTGAATAAGGTGGACTTACCGACGTTCGGCAGCCCGACAATCCCAATTGATAAAGACATGCGTTTATTGTAACAGATATGAGATATTGCAAAAAAGTATAAAAAGTGCTATATTATATAAGTAATGCATGGTGTTTTTGAGAGTCTTAATTCAAGAGATTTGGCTGGAGCGACTGCCGAACAAAAATGGCGCATTTTTAAAGCTGAACATTTAAGGATTGGTCACTTATTTACTCGGGCTGCTGTCTGGGCTGAACTAAGGGAAGCCGACGGCTGGATGGACGAAGGACCAATGGCGGCAGTAGCGCCAATGGAACTACTCGATTTATATTCACGGATTGAAGGAGTTCAATCTTCTTCAGAGCACTACGCTATACTAGCTGAACCAGTTCCCGAAAAAGCTCAAGCCATGGCCGACAGGCCACTGGTTTGGTTTGATATCATTCATGGTCTAACTGCGCCACATGTTATTAAAAGCGTTGGTCAAGCTGCTCATGAATTAGCAATGCAAAACGCACAATTATGGCATAGGGCCCTAGACATAGGTACGGGAACCGGCAATCAAGCTGCCGTCTTGTTGGGTCAAACAGAAGTTCCCCGCAGTGTCGAGAATTTAACGACCATTGATAGAGAAATGCCCTTACTAGCTATAGCCAGCAATCGTTATCCGGAAGCACAGCATGTCCAAGGTGATGCTCTGGTTTTGCCCTTTCCAGATGCAAGTTTTGATTTAATCACGAGCGGCGGGCTGGCTTATGGTTTGGAATATGACGACCAAACGACATTTTTTAGTGAAGTATCACGGCTATTAAAACCCGGTGGCGTGTATCTCGACGGCGATTATTGCAACCCTTATTCGCATCCCGATTTTCTCGGCTCTGGTCCCAAATATGATATAGAGCATTCTATCGCAATGCACATAGCCCCAACCGAAATTGCTCCACCAAAATACTGGAAGTCATTATCAGAAAAATTTGGTATTGAGGTCAAATTATATGAACCAGACGACTTTCCTCCTGAATTTGGTTTGCAGCACTCTGAGCGCGAATATCGCGGCGAGCGGCCTAATGAAATTACAGATGTTCGTGTTCTTTCAAAGGGATTAGCCGACGTAAGCTAGTACTATATTTAACTGCCTCATCTGTTATATTAAAACTATGTCTAAGGAGGAACTTAAGCGTGACAAGCACGTCACCAATTATATTCATCGTGTTTTCTGGCGTGCTATGGTTAAGTCCAAGCTTTACTTTGCGCTTACCGTACTAACTTTTCCGTTTGCATTCTTCTTCATTAATATTATTATCCCGTTCGAAGTTGCCTATACTATCCAGGCAATAATAAACAGAAATTTTAGTGTCGTCGGGGACTATGCGCTCAAGATTATTCTTATTACAATTGCAGGGAATACCATATTAGCTATTGGCACTTGGGCATTTAACCGTGATGGCACAGAAGGTGCCAAGCATGTACAGAACCAAATTTTTAACAACTATCTATCAAAAGATTTTGAGTTTTACAGCAATAACTACATCGGTTCGCTTGGCACACAAGCCTCTAATTTAAGAGAGGCTTTTGTTGTGTACAATCGGATTGCTCTGTTTGAAATACCGCGGGCATTCGTGATTGTTATTGCGGGATTAACCGTCGTAGCTTTCCAATCTTTACCATTGGCAGCCATAACGCTACTATGCATATTCTTGGTATTTAGTTTCACTATTGCAACAGGTGGCTTTCGTTTGAAATATCGGCGAATGGTAAGTTTTGCTAGCAGTAAACTTGCAGGCATATTAGGTGATGCGTTGTCTCATGCAACAGTAGTAAAAAGCTTTGTTAATGAAAAGTATGAAGTACACCGACTTAATAAAGCAATGAATGATTGGGAAAAAGCTCAGCTAAAATCATGGGACCTGTTCACTCCTGTAAATTTTGGCAGAAATATGCTTTTAGCTATTACTATGGGCGCGCTACTTCTAGCGTCCGCACATTTATATCAATCGGGTAGTATTTCTATAGCAATTATCGCATTGGTCCAGTTGTATGTAATAAGACTTATTAACACAACTATTGATACTGGAGAGATAATCAAAGAGTACGAGGCCACAATGAGTATGGCTTATCAGCCGGCATCTACTATGATGATTGAGACGGAAGTTACCAATAACATTCATCCCGTAAAGCTGCAAAATACCGAAAAAATCGACATTATATTCGACGATACTTCGTACCGTTACCCTGAAATGTCTACGGGCGATCATGCTGTCATTGATTTCTCAATTGAAATAAAAAATGGTAAGAAAATTGGATTAGTCGGTTATTCTGGCAGCGGCAAGACAACTATTACAAAGTTGCTTCTGCGCTTTATGGATGTAAATGCTGGCAGCATTAAAATCAACGATATTGATATTCGTAATATTGCTCAAGAAGAGCTGCGTAACTTAATCGCATATGTGCCGCAAGAACCTTTGCTATTTCATAGATCAATTCGTGAAAATATTGCTTACGCCAAGCCCGAGGCTACTCTGAGCGAAGTAGAGCAGGCGGGGAAAATGGCATTTGTTGATGAGTTTGTCGGGAATTTGCCCAAGGGCTATGAGACGCTTGTGGGCGAACGCGGGGTGAAACTATCGGGTGGCCAACGCCAGCGCGTCGCCATTGCCCGAGCACTACTCAAAAATTCACCGATTCTGGTTTTAGACGAGGCTACAAGTGCACTGGATAGTCAAAGTGAATATTACATACAAAAAGCCCTAAACCAATTGATGAAAGATCATACTTCTATCGTCATTGCACACCGGCTGAGCACTATCCAGAAAATGGATGAGATAGTTGTTATGGACAGAGGCAAAATTGTTGAAAAAGGCACGCATAGTGAATTAATCAAAAAATCCAAAACTATCTACGCTCGATTGTGGAAACACCAAAGTGGCGGGTATATAGAAGAGGAAACATAGCCCTATGGCTTCTCAACAGCAGCGCGCAAACTATAGGAAGCCGGTTTGAGACTGCAGTTTTTGTTAAACGGCAGCCAATGAGTAGCTAGAAGACTTTAGACAACATCCCTGACAACTGGTACAATCAGCATAAGCGTTATTCAATACTTATGAGCAGCGAATTACAAAAACCAGTAGTCGGCGAAATCAAGGGTGGCCCTAGGCTCTTTACTTATATTTCAAACTTTTTTTCTAAACCTGCTAAAAAGTTAAACCTTTCAAAGCTACCAAAGGCAGTAAAAGTTTTAATCCCACTAATTTTGTTAGTTCTTATTCTAGGAAGCGGCATAGCACTATACCGCAATTACAAAAAACCCGTGATTGCTTGTGATAATAATGTGATTGAAAAAGCCACACTAATAATAGATAGAGGAAGCGCACAAGACCTAAAACCTATAGTTTCCAACATTCAGAAAAATGTAAAATACACCAAAGATCCAAACTGTCTCTATATTGTTACGGAGTTCTACGTAAAAAGTAGTGATTATAAAAACGCCCAAGTAGCATTCTCAAATCTAGAGAAAACATATAACCCCAAAAAGGGTTTTAATTCTCATCTTGATACTACTTCAACAACTATGAAAGACTTAAAGCATGAGATTGATTTGCTGAAAGAGCTTAGTCAACCACAACCAAAGCCGGCTGTTAACCCATGGGGTGCGCCATTATGAAAACAACAAAGCTTAAGATTACAAAGTGGTTATTAATCTGTTTATTGGCCTCTCTTGGCGGGCTTATACTACATCCACATCATGCTAGTGCGGGTTCCATATCCGACTATATATCTGAGGTTGCACCACGATACATAGGTGATTACGTAGAGAATGCTTGTACCCCACAAGCCGATGGAGGATATGGCTTCACTGTAGTTGCATCCCAATGGATTTCACCCGCAAATGATCCAACCAGTACCAAAGCCCGCGTGCCCTTTGGCGCTAGTGGCGTACTCCTACAACTTAACTATGTAACTTATCGTTGCACGGACAGTGCTGTTGATTACGCTACTTTTAGAATTGATTCAACGACACCTAATATCCCAGAGCTTATTGGATTACAGCAGAGTTTGCCCTCTTTTGGTGCAGTAGGGCATCGTAACAGTGGTGTTATAAGTACATTTAACTATACTAACGGAGCACCTTTTGAGAACACTCAAGACGTAACTATTACGACTACTAGTAGGGGTACCAGAACATTTCAAAATGTCGCCCCATACTATGGCCATTCTTACTGTTCGCTGTGGAAACCCGGAGACCACGACGATCAGACGGGTGGTCCGTTCGATTTTGGGCCCTGTGATAATGGCTTATCTCACTTCAAGCTAACTTTTGAGGTCGGTGAACCACAAATTCAAGCCCATGTATTTTCGGTGGATAAAAACGGAGATCATTTAACGCACCTGGCAGGCGTTCAACTGAACACCTGCGATTGGGGACAGTTCACTACTGGCGATGGCACAAACAAGTATATAAAAAAAGGCTATGCTTATTTTCCAGTGCCAAAAGACAAAGGTTTTTGTGTAAGGGTTACGGATAGTGGCACAGGAACAGGTAATAGTACCATAGCGGGTTACGACGGTCCTTTTGTTAGACCTTGGTTCACGGGTTACTTTGCTGGCGATGTGCCGTCTCCCCATACTGATTGGAATAGTGCAAACGGTACTCTTTGCACACGACCAACTGCAACTGATCATCAAAATGATCCACCGCAAGGTTTTGGGGACCCGCCCGACTTTCCATATACAAATCATTGTGCCAATCCATCTTATGAACATCAAGTAGCCGGCGCTGAAGCAGGTTATCAAACATTTTTTGCGGCCGGTACGTTTTTTGATAGGAATTGGGATGGCGGCTATGACTTTGTATATGTTAAGCGAACAGCTCAACCTAACCCTATACAGTGCTTTGCAAACCCCTCTCAAATAAATGTTAACGACAAAACACTTTTTAGTGCCTCACCGATTTTTGATGAATCCGGGAATCAAATTAATTATACGTGGTTGTCCCCGGGCGGTATTCCGCCTAGTAGTAACAATGTGCCGCTAAATCCCTATCAAGTCCAGTACAACACAATAGGTAAATATACTACCACCGTTACGGCCAGGGGGCAGCAGGCAACTTGCAGCGTAAGAGTAATAAAACCACCGACCTATCCATACCTACGCGTCTTCAATGGTGATGTAATCGCTGGGGGAGGTATTGAGTCTTCTGGTACGTGCGGCTTTACGGCCGGCGCAGGCATTTTAGCCTTTGACAATACAAGTCTTGCCGGCGCAGGCGCTGGTACACAGCTAGCTGCCTATGCGCTTAATGCCATACATGGCTTTAATTCGTCCGCCGGACGCTCCAGCCCGCCACTAATTCCGATTCCGAATAGTGGACTAAGTTTTGCGAATACATCGCCTCAAGCTAACCCGCCTTTAAAATATGGCGGTGGTTTTGGTACGGTTGCTTGTACCCCCGACTTCTTTAGCAAGGCTAAACCACTTGGAACAGACTTAAGTCTTGGCAACCCATCATCAATTACACTTCCAGACACAAGTATCAATAGTACTATTATCAAATACCATGACTTTGGAGCAACTGGAGGCAAACTAATTATTGGTAATAATGTTACATTCACTGGCGCTTCTGCTGGTTGGGCTAACACTCAGTCAATCCCTCAGTTTTATATAGTTATTAAGAACGGCGACATCTATATTGATCAGAGTGTTATTCAGCTCGATGGGGTATATATTGCTCAAGGCGGCAATATCTATACATGTACAAACGCTAGCAGTCTCTATCCAGATGGCATCGCTGTGGCTAATAACTGTACCAAACAACTGACCGTAAACGGTGTCTTTATTGCTGATTCGGTTCGTCTCCTCAGAACAAAAGGAGACATTGCTTCTAGCACCAATGGAGAAGCAAACCCAAATCCCAATATTGCAGAAATATTTAACTACACACCAGAAATATTCCTAAACTCACCGTTTAACATATCTACCCCATATGATTCCATCACAAATTTGCCGCCAATTTTATGATAGGTGTTGCTAAGATAGATAGTGCTTATGTATAATCAGAGTCAACTATGAATCTCGTTAGAGCCTTGGTGGGCGAGAGCGAGAATTCTAGGAAAAAATATGCGCGTAGCTGAAACACATAACAAATTAAAGAGGCCATAGTCAGATGAGTATGCTGAGTGGTGTATCAGATTTCTTTGGGTTGGACATTGGGACAACCGCTATTCGTTTGGTACAACTTCGCGGTGGTAATCCAAAAGCGCTAGTAAAATATGCCTTTGCACCCTTGGACAGCAAAATTGCTATGAGTGACTCAAAGGCCGACCAGCAAAAATTGGCGCAAACCTTACGTGATCTGTTAGAACAAGCCAATATTGCTACTAGAAATGTTGCTGTTGGCGTGTCTTCAGATCGGGTATTCACAACAGTTGTGGATATTGACCGTTTAACTCCCGATGAACTTGCTAAAACTATTCGTTATCAAGCTGATTCTCTTATACCCACACCATTAAATGAATCAAAGCTTGACTGGGCTGTCATTGGCGATTCTCCTAAAGATAAAACAAAGGTTGAAGTACTTCTCACTAGCGTTACTAACCAATTCGTGGAAAATAGATTAGATATGTTGGAATCAATTGGTCTAAATGTAATTGCCTTTGAGCCAGACAGCATCGCGCTAACCAGGGCTATAATTCCATCTGATGCCACTGCCCCGCATATGTTATTGGATATTGGCAATAAAGCGACAGATTTAATTGTGACGATGGAGGGATCCCCGCGTCTTATTCGCTCAATTCCAACTGGCAGCGAAGCTATTTTAAAGGCTGCTATGCAAAATCTTAACATTGATGAAAAGCAGGCCCAGCAATTTGTCTTTAAGTTCGGGCTGGCCAAGGGCAAACTTGAAGGTCAAATCTATAATGCTATTATTGGTACCGTTGATATCTTGACAAGTGAAATTGAAAAATCGATAAAGTTCTTCCAGGCACGCTACACCGGTACAAAGCTTGAGCGCATTATTGTTACTGGCGGTGCATCAGCTTTACCAGAGTTTCCTCTTTATCTTGCTAATAAATTCGGACTTAATGTAGAAATTGGAAACGCTTGGCGTAATGTCAGCTTTCCTGCAAGTCGCCAAAATGAACTGCTGGCCGTTTCTAATCACTTTGGTGTAGCAGCCGGGCTAGCGGAGAGGCAGGAGTAATGGTTCAATTTAATCTTTTACCAGAAGTCAAACTGGACTATATAAAGGCAAAACATAGTAAGCAGGGTACTGTTGTAATAGCTAGTGCAGTGGCACTAACAACACTCACAATTTTTATCCTACTTTTTTTGGTTGTTAACGTAGTTCAGAAAAAGCACCTAAGTGATTTAAATAAAGATATTAAGACATACAGCTCGCAACTCCAAAATACCCCGGATCTGAATAAAATCCTGACAGTTCAAAACCAGCTAAATAGCCTACCTGATTTACATGCTAAAAAACCAATTGCGTCACGTCTTTTCAGCTATTTGGGACAAGTTACACCGGCCAAGGCCAGCATCAGCAGGCTACACATTGATATGGAGGCTCATACTCTTACGATTGAAGGAACAGCTGACCAACTTAGTACCGTCAATACCTATGCTGATACTCTTAAATTCACAACGTTTAATACTAAAGATAATTCTAAGCAGTCGTCTGCTTTTAGTAATGTAGTGTTAACCAGTTTCAGTAGAGACGCTACGTCAACTAACTATAATTTATCGCTCAGTTTTGATCCGGCTATCTTTGATGGAGCTCAAGAAGTTACCCTAACAGTGCCCAAGACAACTACTACCAGAAGCGAAACCGAAAAGCCATCTGCGCTTTTCCAGGCACCGGCTAATCCGCAGGGAGGACAGTAATGGCTAAACCGCTAATCTCAACTAAACGTCTGTTAATAGATAAGGCCAATAGTACAATCGTTATTGTTGTAGCCGTGGCCTCTTTTGTTACTGTCTTCTCGCTTGTTGCCACCAAAGCATTGTTAAGCCAGCGTGGCTACCAAGCACGAGTGACTTCAGAAAAGGAAAAAGCCGTCAAACAACTCAAAGCTAACGTGAATGCTGTCAGCACATTGCAAACAGCCTACAAAGGCTTTGTGGATACTCCAGATAATGTGCTAGGAGGTAATCCAAAAGGTACAGGTGACAAAGATGGGGATAATGCCAAAATTGTGCTTGATGCCTTGCCAAGCAAATACGACTTCCCAGCACTAGCTTCAAGCCTGGAAAAAATTCTTAGCAGCCAAAGCATTAAGATTGTGAGTATAACTGGTACTGACGAAGAAGTGCAGCAGGAAGCAAATCAAAGCAGCCCAACACCAGCCCTGGTCGATATGCCTTTTCAAATTGCAGTATCGGGCAATTACGCCGCACTACAAACTTTAATGGGTACGTTAGAAAAATCAATACGCCCAATTCAAGTGCAAACACTTGATTTCAGTGGTACCGATGCCAGTATGCAGTTGACTATAACTGCTAAAACTTTCTATCAGCCATCAAAGAGTCTTAGTATTACAACAAAGGATGTGAAATGAAACAAAAAGACATTGCTCTGATAATCGTAATTGTATTCATTAGTGGCGTTATTTCGATTTTTATCTCCAAACTAGTCATTACTCCACCAAAAAATCGCCAACAAAAGGTTGAAGTTGTTCAGGCAATAACAACTGAGTTTAATAAACCTGACAGCAAATACTTCAACAGCAGTGCGATTGATCCAACCAAACTTATCCAGATTGGCAATAATTCTAATACGGCACCATTTAATACTAAGCCTTAAAGGGGATGAGGCTAGCCTATGACTGTCTTATCCACAACCATCCAACACCAAGTTGAAGATAGTTTAGTTAAAAACAAGCTTATAACAAGCCAAGAATTAACGGATTTGCGAAGTAAAGGTGAGAAACAAAACATACCACTTCTCGGTTTACTTGTGAGCGAAGGACATATCACCAATGAACAGCTTACAAAAACAATCGCACATGTCACCAAAGTACCTTACGTTAATCTAAGCAACGCACAGGTTGATCCAGAGATACTAGCCCTATTACCCCAGGAATTAGCTGAACGCTATATGGCAGTTCCGCTTGGTGAGATGCAGCATCGACTGGCTGTTGGTATGCTTGATGCCGATAACATTCAAGCCGTCGATTTTTTAGCTAACAAAATTAGTCGTCCACTTAAGGTTTATGCAGCCAGTGAAGAGGGAATTCGACAAGTACTTCATCAGTATAAAGCGCAGATTAGTGCAGAAATTAGTAGTGCCTTTAGCGAACAAAAAGAGATTGAAGAGCTGGTCGTTGGTGCAGACAAAGAACCGGATGAAAAAATTGATACACTTGCTCAAGATTCACCGGTTAGTAAAGTACTAAGCTCTATATTAGAGTATGCTGCTTCACATCGAGCTAGTGACGTACATATTGAACCGCGAGAGAAGGATCTAAGGATTCGTTGTCGAGTGGATGGGGTGCTACGCGAAATTATGAAACTACCAAAAAGCAGCGAACCACCAATTGTTTCGCGAATAAAAATTTTATCCAATTTGAAGATTGACGAACACCGTATTCCACAGGATGGCCAGTTTACAATTAAGGTGTTAGATCACAATATTGACCTCCGTATAGCTATCTCGCCGGTTGTCTGGGGAGAGCAAATCGTCATTCGTTTGCTTGATAAATCAGGTACAAGTTTCAAGCTCGAAGAAATGGGCTATGCCGGCCGTTCATTACGTCTTATTCGTCAAGCCATCAAACGACCTAATGGCATGATTTTGACGTCCGGACCAACTGGCTCTGGTAAGACCACTTCCATGTATGCGCTTCTACAGGAGGTAAAAAATGACGCCATCAATATTGTGACCCTGGAAGATCCAGTAGAGTATAAGATTGAAGGCGTCAATCAAATACAAGTCAACGCTGATGTAGGGCTTACCTTTGCAACAGGACTACGTTCTATCTTGCGTCAGGACCCAGACGTAGTCATGGTAGGGGAAATCCGCGATAAAGAAACGGCCACATTAGCTGTACAGGCAGCACTCACAGGGCATCTGGTTTTCAGTACATTGCACACTAATTCAGCGGCCGGTATTCTGCCAAGACTTCTAGATATGGGTATTGAGCCATTTTTGATTGCCAGTACGGTTCATACAGTCATTGGTCAGCGTTTGGTGCGCCGAATCCCAGATGACAAAAAACAATCCTACCAGGCGGATAAAACTGAGACTGAGGCAATCCATGCTACTTTGGAGCACTTATTGCCCACGGCCGAGACAGACGTTAAGAAGGTTTCGGTAGATTTAGGCTACGAAACCTTGCCCTTGAAAGGCCAAAACGCTTATACTTTGTTCAAGGGCGAAGACAGTTCCGATAGTCCGGGGGGCTATAAAGGACGAATGGGCCTGTACGAAGTGTTTGAAGTAACCGAGGCTATTCAAGATCTCATTCTCAAACGCTCAACAAGTGGCGAAATTCAAAAAGCGGCCCAAGCCCAAGGTATGGTTACAATGCGAGAGGAAGGATACCTTAAAGCATTAGCAGGCTACACTACGCTCGCCGAGGTCAACAGGGTCGCCGCATTGGATAGCGCTTAACAAGTAAAGGTGATGGATACACACATGCAAGGTCAACCAAGAATCGAAGTACTACTAGAAGAGGTTATTAAGAAAAAGGCCTCTGACTTACATATTCAAGTCGGATTAGCACCAATGTTAAGAGTTGATGGTGTTTTAGTAGCTGTAACAGGGGCGGAACCTTTAAGCGAAGAGGCAGTTGAATCACTTATTTTTGCTATTTTGGATGAAGACCAAAAGCAAATTCTCTTAAAAGATAAAGAGTTCGATTTTAGCTTTGCCTTTGGAGACCTGGGGCGATTTCGAGTAAATGCCTTCCATGAACGTGGTAACTTAGCCGCCGCTTTGCGTCTTATACCAAATGAGATCTTAACGGTTGAACAACTTGGTCTACCGGCCATCGTCAATAAATTTGCTGACTATCCTCGCGGTCTTGTGCTTATTACTGGTCCAACCGGCTCTGGTAAATCTACGACTCTGGCGGCCATCGTCCATAAGATCAATATGGAACGCCCGGCGCATATTATTACTATCGAAGACCCAATTGAATTTACGCACAAATCCAATAAGTCAGTTATTGTGCAACGAGAAGTTCACTACGACACCTATTCCTTTTCTGCGGCGCTTCGCAGTAGTTTGCGTGAAGACCCAGATGTAGTATTAATTGGTGAAATGCGTGACCTGGAAACGATCGCAGCTGCTATTACTATTGCCGAAACAGGACATCTTGTGTTAGCAACACTTCATACCAATAGTGCAGCGCAGAGTATTGATCGTATGATTGATGTTTTCCCTCCACACCAGCAGCCTCAAATTCGTGCCCAGCTCAGTAATATACTAATGGCTATTTGTTCACAACGTCTGCTACCAGCCATTGGTGGCGGGCGTATTGCTTCAGCAGAAATTCTGACCGCTACTGCAGCTGTGCGTAATATTATTCGTGAAGGCAAAAGCCATCAGCTTGAAGCAGTTATTCAAACTGGAGCTGAGTATGGTATGCAATCTATGGACAAAACACTGGTTTCACTCATACATAATGGTACTGTTACCTACGAGGAAGCCCGCATGGTAGCGGTTGATATTGAAGAACTTGATCGACTTATGAGAGGCTAAAACTATGTTGACCTTCGAGTACGTTGCCCGCGATTCGGCCTCAGGCCAGAAAATCAAAGCCGAAGTGCAGGCTCAAAGTGAGCAGGCAGCCGCTAAAATGATTAAAGATCAAGGGATGTCGCCCATTGAGATTACGGCGCAACAAGAAAAAAGTACCAATTTAGTTGGCCATTATTTACATCGTATTAAGAGTAAAGACAAAGTTCTGTTTTCGCGCCAGTTGGCAACGCTAATTAATGCCGGGTTACCACTAATACAAAGCTTACGTAGTGTTGCTCAACAGGCTACCAATAAACAATTCAAGATTATTATCAATAAGGTAATTACAGACATAGAAGGTGGCTCAGCACTTTCTGCAGCTCTTGCAAAATACCCTCGTGTGTTCAACCAGGTGTACATAAGCTTGATTGCAGCCGGTGAGACATCTGGAACGCTTGATGCTGCGTTAGAAAGATTGGCGACACAGCAGGAAAAAGATGCCGAAATACTTAGCAAAGTCCGCGGCGCCATGATCTATCCAATTATTGTTCTAGTTGTAATGTTTGCAGTGGTTGGCTTTATGATTATTAAGGTTCTACCCCAAGTCCAAATCTTATATGCAGGCCTACCAGGAGCTCAACTACCCATTCTTACCAGAGTATTACTAGCTATTTCTCATTTTGTTGTTAAATTTTGGTGGTTGCTGCTGATACTAATTGGTATTCTGGTCTTTTTTGGTTCGCGCTGGGCTCGATCTCTCGGTGGGAAACAAGTTGTCGATCGTTTAAAGATGAAAGCTTGGCCAATTGGTCCACTATTTATGAAGCTCTACATGGCTCGTTTTGCCCGTACTGGGCAGACTTTAGTAGCCAGCGGTGTACCGCTTATCAAAATGCTTGAAATAACAGCTAAATCAGTTAATAACGTGCACATTGAAAAATCTATTGAAGCTGCAATTGAAAAAGTAAAAGGTGGCAAAGCTTTGTCTGACTCACTACAAGGCGATCGTAACTTTTTGGAACTGGTGCCAAATATGTTACGCGTTGGTGAGCAATCAGGTGCCATAGAACAAATGTTTGGTAAAACGGCTGATTACTATGAACATGAAGTCGATAATGAGATAAAAACCATTTCCACCATAGTTGAACCGGTCATGATGGTTATACTCGGTGTCTTTGCTTTTATCATTGTTGCGGCGGTTCTGCTGCCAATTTACGGTTTGGCCGGAAAAGACATCATCCACTAACCTGTGGAGAACCTATTGCTTTTTTCGTTCACACACCGTAGTATGGCAAGCATAAGCATTAAATAAATAAATGCAAAGGGGGCATTTGCAAATGCTAAAACAACTTAGAAAACAAACTGAAGGCTTCACAATTATTGAAGTCTTGATCGTACTGGCTATTGCCGGACTAATACTATTAATCGTCTTCCTGGCTGTACCGGCCTTGCAGCGTAACGGCCGTAATACAACCAAACGTAGTGACGCCAGTAAAGCTCTTGGTGCTGTTGGCGAGTTTGTCTCAAATAACAACGGCAAAGTACCAGCTACCGCAGATGTAGCGTCCCTACAAACTTCAGCTAACTTGAGTAACGGTACAACGTTGGCCACAACAATTCCTACAGACAAGGCAGGCGTTGTGCTGGCACCTCTTAACAAGATTGAATTAGTTACAGGTGTCACTTGCACGGGTACACACGTTACTGCGGGTGCTCTAACTGATGCAGATTTCCAGGGTGAGGTTGCCAACGGCTCAGCACGCTCATACGTTGCTCTCTTCTCGGTTGAAGGAGCAGGTGGTAAAGAAACATCACAGTGCGTCGGATCGTAAGCTAGGATAAGCTAACGCTAAAAGCAGCTCGGTCACCCGAGCTGCTTTTGCTATGATACAAGCATGAAAATTCTTTTAGTTGCTGTTTTGGGGCTGACATTAGGTAGTTTCGTAAATGCGCTCGTCTGGAGGCTGCGTTTGCGCTCAAAAACAAAGACTAATCTATCAATTTGGCATGGTCGGTCGATGTGCCCAAACTGTCGACACAAATTGGCAGCCGGTGATCTTATTCCGGTGTTAAGTTGGCTATGGCTGAAGGGAAAATGTCGCTATTGCCATAAACCAATTAGCTGGCAATACCCAGTTGTTGAGCTACTCACGGCCGCACTTTTTGTAGTTTCCTATCTAGCTTGGCCCTATTCATTTACTTCACTTCAATCTTGGCTACTTTTTGTTTTTTGGCTGATATTTCTGGTAGGTTTTGTGGCGCTGATTGCCTACGATTTACGCTGGATGCTGCTGCCTAATGTAATTATCTATCCACTACTGTATCTAGCGGCTCTTCAGACTCTGCTTCTCGCGAGCGTCTTTCATGGTGGCTGGGAATCTTTGGTGGCAGCCGCAGCGGGTGTAGCGGTACTCGGGGGTTTATTTTATCTGCTATTTCAGCTGTCTGGTGGACGTTGGATAGGCGGCGGCGATGTAAAGCTCGGTGTTTTACTGGGCCTACTGGTAGGCGGGCCGGCAAATGCGCTATTACTACTTTTTTTGGCCTCGCTACTAGGGAGTCTTTACTCTGTACCACTAATGCTTAGCGGCAAAGCTAAACGCACTTCTCGTTTGCCATTCGGACCGTTCTTACTTGCCAGCGGCATAATTGTCTATTTATGCGGCAGCAGCATTATAGAGTGGTATAAACGGCGTATTTTTCTGCAATAAAAGTAGTCTTGTATCTGTTCTGCAACGTGCTTATGGTATATACTGGCCGTATATGAACAAACATGGTAGTCCCAGGGGCGGCTACACTATTGTAGAAGCGCTTATTTTCTTAGCAGTTACTACAGCTCTGTTTATTAGTGCAGCGGCCTTAATTTCTGGCCAACAGGGAAGAACGGAATTTACACAGAGCGTCCGTGATTTTGAATCCCAGATGACAGATCTAGCCAATAATGTCTCATCTGGCTACTACGCTAAAACCAAAGACTTCACATGTATTGACAACGGCACCGGCAAGCCAAAAATTAGTAGTGCTGCAAACCCTCAAGGTACGAACAAGGGATGCATATTTGTAGGTGTTGTTATACAGGTGGCGCCGGCAGGAAACGACAGTCAGTATAAAGTTTATACGGCGGCAGGACTTAAACTAAACAGTACAGGAACTGATGTTCAAGACTTGGGCGAAACACAACCAGTTCTTATATATCCGCCCTCATCAGGTTCGAGCGTTCCCGATCTTAGTACTGATTACACACTTGGTAACGGCGTAACTTTCGTATCTCTTAATTATGGTAATCCTCCACAATCAATAGGTACGTTTGGCTTTTTTACAACTTTTGGTACGCTTGGTGGCGGTAACAAAACGGCCGGCACAATATATACTAATCTTATACCTGTGACACATACTTTATTTGCAGATACGCCAACTGTTCTGGTTGCCAGTAAATTTAAAGTAGGCAACTTAACGACCACTAATCCGCCCGGTGGCGTTTCAATATGCTTAAAAAGCAACGGCTCTAATCAATCGGCTTTGTTGACGTATGGTGAGAATAATCGTTCATTGACTTCAGACCTCAAATTCTTTAATAGTGGAAACTGCACTTAGCTATGCGACGCATAACAAACAGAGGCGACACCATTATAGAAGTTCTAATAGCAATTTTAATTATCAGTGTCTTGCTAGGTACAGCTTATTCTACGGTCAGCCATTCTGCTAACAATGCACGGCAATCTCAAGAGCGTAGTGTAGCCATTGGCCTAATGGAAAGCCAGACTGAGCGGCTTAAAACACTAGCAAGTACGCCTGGCAACACTGTTTTTAAGTACGTTAACTGGTCTTGTGTAAATAATAGCAATCAAATCAAAGAAGCTACGGATCCAGCTCACTTGCGCCCTAATAGTGCCGTTAATCCGCCGTATCTCGATCCTAATCAGGATGACTTCAGTGAGTATACGAACGTCTGCACAGATAGTGCACACGGAATACCATACTATTTGTCAATTCAACGAGAAGACAGCGGATCAACCCATAATTTTATCGTGCGTGTACGTTGGGAACGAGCCGGCGGCGGCAACAGCGGTGGACATGAACAGGCTAGTGTTAATTACAGGTTGTGGCCATGAGTAAACATAAACAAAGCGGCTTTACTATTATTGAACTATTGATTGCAACAGTTGTTTTTGCAACCATACTGCTTGTCGTAACCTTTAGCATTTTATCGATTGGGCGCATTTACTATAAGAGTATTAACAGTTCTAAAACCCAGGAAACTGCGCGCAGTGTAATGGATGAAGTAGCTAAATCGATTCAATTTAGCGGTGGTGATATTGGGCCGGGAAAACCTAATAGCAGTGATAGCAATTCACTTGCTTACTGTGTGGGTGGCCGACGCTATTCTTATAAACTAGATGTTCAGGTTGAGAAGACGGCCAACTCCGTTATGCACCAGGGTCCATACGGGCTAGTGGCTGATAGTCTATTTGGTTGTACTCCAAATGCAACTCAAGCACAAGATTTGACTAGCTCGTCGCTACCAACAAAAAGCCAAGAAACACTAGGTATCCATATGCGCGTGTCCAAGTTTGATATTTCTCAACCGGACTCTGTAAATTATCCAAACTTGTGGAAAGTAACGATACGCGTGGTTTATGGTGACGATGATTTACTTTGTAGCCCAAGTCAAGGCAACTGCAGTAACACTAACCCTACTAATTTCACCCACATTCCTCCACCTGATGATCTTAAGTGTCGATCTGAGACAGGCTCACAATTTTGTAGTGTTTCAGAATTATCAACTGTCGTTGAAAAGCGTGTACCATAGTAGAGGGCATAAACATGAAAATAACTAATATAAAACATATTAACCGCGACGAAAGTGGACTCGTAGCTATTATGGTTACGCTGTTCTTTATCTTAATTATTAGTTTGATTGTATTAACATTTGCCAGAATTATACGTCGTGAAGAGCGTCAAACACTTGATAGGCAACTTGAGACGCAAGCCTTTTATGCGGCCGAGACCGGTATTAATGATGCCAAGGCTGCTATTAATAATACCAGTGAAAATTATAAAGGACCAAAACCTAACTGTCCGCCACTTACAGGCGCAACCGACCCAATAGAACTAAAAGATAATGTGGTTGATAGTGCCCACAACGTGTCTTACCCTTGTTTGACCATAGACACAACGCCAACTTCGTTATTCTATCCAAATGTTCGTGACGGTGCATCCACAATTATTCCGGTTGGTGGCAAGTCAAAGACTGGTAACCCAATTAGTAATTTGACCATTAGCTGGCATACCAAAGGTGATAATACCTATACCGCAAAGTGTGGGTACTCGCCAAACAGCAATACCTTTAAACCTCACGATACCTGGTCGAGTGCAATGTGCGTAACAGGTTTACTAAGGATGGATTTGGTTAAATTGAGTGCCTCAGGATCAGTCCCGAATAGAGCCACACTACTTAGCACAGGCGATAATGTGACTTTCTTCTACCCAGTAGATCCATCAGATGCCAGTGGTGTAACCAATGTGTCTATAGCATCACTTGGGACCAAAGGCACTATTGTGCCCGTTACCTGTTCACTGGCCAATAAGGGCTGTTCCATTACACTCAATGGGCTTGGGTTTAATGCAAAAGGTGGATATTTACGGCTAATGTCAGTCTACTTGAACTCTTCGGTTACAATTACTGCTACAGACTCCGGTGGCGCTGCCATTAAGCTTGCTGGTGCCCAGGCTCTAATTGATTCGACCGGTAAAGCTAATGACATTCTAAAGCGAGTTGAAGCTCGGTTGCCACTGTATAACGCGCTGGCACCCGATTATGCTATTCAATCGTCAAATACTATCTGCAAGCTTTTAAGAGTAACTGACGACGGCACTATTAAGTCTGCTGACTATTATCCCAATGGAATACCTGCGGGCGTAGATACAGATTCTTGTCAGATTCAGCCTTAGACTAGCCTTATTACTCAGACTTACGATGGAATTTTGTGTGCACCTCTTTAAGGTGGGGATCTGTGACATGGGTGTAGATTTGGGTGGTTGAAATGTTGCTGTGGCCTAAGAGTGCCTGAACGCTTCTTAGATCAGCTCCATTCATGAGCAAATCGGTAGCAAATGAATGGCGCAGCGTGTGCGGTGAAACATGCTTTGTTATACCTGCCATTAACGCGTAGCGGCTCACCATTCTTTGCACACTGCGAGCCGTTAACCGATGGTAATTGCCGCTTAAATCCACCTTTTTGCTACCACCAAAACGAATAAATAGTGGTCGAGTAGTGTCACCACGCTCATCAAGATATTTTTGGATCCATTCCGCAGCTGCCGGACTGATAAAGATTGGTCGGTCCTTTTGGCCTTTGCCACGCACCATAAACTCACGCCTTTTCAAATTAATGTGGTCACGGTCCAAACCAACCAGTTCTGACACACGCAGCCCCGACGAGAAGAGCAACTCTAAAATAGCGCGATCACGTAAGCCGGCAAGGCTAGAAGTGTCTATTTCACTGAAAAGTCGCTCAACTTCTTCGGTTGAAAGGAACGTTACTTGTTTACGACGGGTGCGGGCCAGCTCAATTTTGTCAGCACTCAACGCTGTGATGTCGCGTTTGGCGCAAAATTTTAAAAAACTTCTTAGTGCAATAAGATGATAGTTCTGCGTGGCAGCCTGCAGTTCATCACTAGTGTTGGTACCCAAGCGATTTAGCCACAGACGCCATTTCCGAACCAGTTCCGGAGTTATGTCTCTGACTTTTATATCTCCAGCAAAATCGATTAAACGTGTTAGATAGTGGTCATAGTTACGGATTGTCTTTTGCGACCGGTTTTGCTCAATTTCCAAGTATTCTAGAAAGTCAGTTTTAGCTTTTTCCAGGTGCATACCTACATTGTACGACACTACGGGGCAGGGCTAGTAACAGTGGTGCTTATCTGTTAAACTATTCATAAATAACATAAGGAATAAGCGTGGAACGAACGTTAATAATAATCAAACCTGATGCAGTACAGCGCGGTATTGTTGGTGAAATAATTTCGAGATTTGAAAAAGTGGGTCTTAAATTTGTCGGTATGAAAATGCTGGTACCTGAAGACCAACGTCTGGCCAAACACTATCCTACTGACAGACATGAATTTATTGAGGGCATGGGGAATAAAACGCTTGATAATTATAAAGACCTTGGCATGGATGCTACTGATGTTTTTGGCCACTCTGATGCGTATAAAATAGGTTTGCAGGTACGCGAGTGGTTAGTTGACTTTATGAAATCAGGCCCAGTTATTGCGGCTGTACTGGAAGGTCCGCATGCTATAGATATTGTTCGTAAAATACGTGGCTTTACGCTGCCGTCGGCCGCTCAGCCAGGTACCATAGCAGGTGATTATTCGTTTGATTCTTCAGCACTAGCTAATGCTGGGCAGCGAACTATCAAAAACCTTGTCCATGCATCAGGCAATAAGGAAGAAGCTGAGCACGAGATTCCAATTTGGTTTGATAAAGATGAACTACATAACTACGAAACTATTCACCAAAAACACATGACAGATTAAATAGGGTAAAATACTTTAGCGTAGCCCCTGTAGTTCAATGGATAAAACAACTCCGTCCTAAGGAGAAGCTAGAGGTTCGACTCCTCTCGGGGGCACCACGTCGCAATTAACTATAACCTCGCCTCAACTTTCGCAAACAAGTGGCGAAAATTAGAGCGAGGTCTCGCGTTATTACTCCTTTTCCCAAGCTGAATCCTCTCAGCTTGGGGCTATCACACTAGACCCTAAAGCATAAACCCTATACGCTTATAGTATGAATTCATATAAAAATGTTCTTTGGGGAGAAAGCCGGAGCGGCGGATTCATTCCGCGCCCCGCGCGTTATTGGGGTCCCCAAAAAGAGAGGATTCTTTTTGGGGTAAAGATGTGGGTGTCCCCCTCCTAAGGAGCGAACATAGTGAGCGAAAAGCATAAATACTTTGCTGACCAGTTAGACGACGAAGAAGTGCTGCTGGTTTTCCGCAAGCACCCAATTGTTATGCGCAAGGGTCTGATTTTGGGCATGATAGCTATTTTACTTGGCACCATCCCAGCTCTTATAAAGCCAGAGTATAGCTACTTTTTTGGCGGCCTGGCTGCTGGTTTTGTAGTTGGCGGACTGCTAATGCTGCCGGCCTGGATTGGCTGGTATTACAGCGTGTTTATTGTTACCAATCAGCGGCTGATTCAAATTACGCAAAAAGGCCTATTCCACAAAAGTGTCGTTGACGTCGGTATAAACCAGATACAAATGGTGAATTATGAAGTCGCCGGACTGCAAGAAACACTGCTGGGATTTGGTACAATAATGATGCAAACATACTTGGGTGATTTAGTAATTCATGACGTGCACCACCCGGCCAAAATTCAGAAGAAGCTGCTAGGTATTTTAAGAGACCAAGGGGTGGTGGCAGCGAGCTACCCCACGCACAGTAAAGGTGACAATGCAGAAGAAGATTAAAGGATTGATAGATAAGGGCAAGGATAAGATTCCTAACCAAAAACCCGAAGCCGAAGTATTACAAGAAGCCGCTGATAATGCGCCGCGTATTACTAATGAAACCGTGGCCGAACACCGTGAAAAAGTGTTAGGTAGTGCCCGCAAATACATCTATCCGCTGCAGCATTCCAAGCATAAGATTGTGCTTATCTCCACCTCGCTATTCATTGCAGCTGTTGTGTTCTTTTTCAGCTACTCGGTTCTAGCGCTGTATCGCCTGCAGTCTACATCCACCTTTGTATATCGGGTAACCCAGGTCTTGCCGTTTCCAGTAGCTAAAGCTGGTAAGCACTTTGTAGCTTACGAAAACTATCTGTTCGAGCTGCGTCACTATATGCATTACTATGAATCGCAGCAAAAGCTTGACTTCAATAGCGAATCAGGCAAACAGCAACTGACAGATTTCAAAAAGCGAGCACTCGACGATGTCGTTAATGCTGCTTATATAAAAGAATTGGCAGGCAAGCATCACGTCAGCGTGAGCGATAAAGAAGTCAGCGACCAAATTGCCATTGTACGTACTCAGAACCGTTTAGGCGGTAGCGATAAAGTTTTCGAGGATGTACTCAAGGATTACTGGGGCTGGTCGGTCGATGACTTTAAAAGGGAACTCAAACAGCAATTGCTGGCGCAAAAGGTTGTAAGCGTTCTTGATACCACTACTACCCAGCAGGCCAGCAAAGCTCTTAGTGAACTTAAAGGTGGCGCTGATTTTGCGGCTCTTGCCAAAAAATACTCGGCTGACACGGCCACAAAAGACAATGGAGGTGATATAGGACAAGTCAGCCGCTCCGATCGCGATCTGTCGCCACAGACGGTAGATGCTCTTTTTAAGCTCAAACCTGGCCAGTTTTCAGATGTCATAAATGTTGGCTATGGTCTGGAAATAGTGAAAAACATCGAGACACAAGGTGATAAAGTACATGCGGCCCACATACTTTTAAATTTTCAAGATGTAAATACCTATCTAAATGACTTAAAAGACAAAGAGAAAACCAAAACCTACATTACGCCCCATTAGTTTCGAGCAATTGTGAAAAAGCAAAGCGCAGAAAAGGCAATGTGTTTTCTCGCACTAAATGGCCAGCTGTACGCTGGGCATAGGTAAATGTGCCGCTGGCCGCCTCTATAGCTTCTCCACGGGAAAGCTGCCTAAAGAATATATCAAGCCTGGGCGGGTGTTTAACCACTGTTCTTGATAGTGCAAGCAGAGCTGCGGCTGGGATTGTTTTTTCTGGGCCAATGAAAGAACTAGATAATATTAAAGCTAATTCTGCAGCTTCAACGCTCACGTCTGCAAGCACAAGTGCATTAGCACCAAGCTTCTCAAAATCCAAGGAACAAATCTCTAAGATATCCGGGATAGGCAAACGCTCAATTGAGGCTACCATATTGTCTCAATCGTACGCTTGAGTAACAATAAAGACAACTTCTAGGGCAATACATTGTTGACAATTAATGAAGCTTATGCTAATATGAGTTTAGTTACAATAAAACAAACACAAAGGAAAAAAATAGTAATGGATACTCGTTACCAACCACTTTATCGCCAGGCTGCAACCATGCAGCACAAATTTCATGATTTTACGCACACTACTGCTAATGATCCAATGGCCAATGTATTGCGCCAGCAAATTCATGGGCTTACGAATGATTTAGCCAGCAATAAGAACCCGGGTGTGATTGACAGGCGTCTACGAACTATTCAAACCCAACTGCGCCGTACTCAAGCAGCCAACCCAAGTGCAATGCCCGGCCAAAACCCTTTGATTAACATGAATCAAAAGAACTTCTTGAACAGCAACTTTGAACGGATGCGCCAAAACGTCATACAACACCCTAATTTTTAGGTATTTGTACTAAGTTTTGGCCGTTGTGGGGAAGTAGTAAATATTATTGATCTGAAGCAGGAACTCGGTTTGTTTCAGAGTGTTTGTACAAATTTGCTAAGGCAAAAGCCCTATCGAAACTATCAGTTAAAATTAGCCCGCCTAATACCTGGTTGCTCTTTATCTCGTCCGAAGTAATTTCTCGACCCAGTAGCATTTCCAAACATGTAAGACGCTTTGGCATACTCGGCCATAGCTCTCTGGCAACCGGTTCAATTTCTATAACGGTAGCAGAGGGGTCCAGCCCGTGCTCTTCTAGAACTCGCACTACCCATGGATCTTGTGTTTGCGCTGTTCCTTCTACTTCTGTCATTGTACTAGTAACTCACATTGATTGACTTATTGCAAGTTACTAGTTCTTGGCAGGCATTGACATTACTGGGATAGAACTATTTTATTTATCATAAGACTATGCTTGAGCTGGGCCGGGATTAAGAGCAAGCAGCTGACCCAAAGCTTCACTGATTTCCCCAGAAGTTATATTCTCGCTTACTATAACTATTGGTACCCCATGTTCTTGGCATAAAGCTTCTATATAATCTGTTGGAGTGGGAAGAGAATATCCACCAAGATCGTATCCTCTCATTTGAGGCAACACAAATACGATGTCCGGCGCAGTATCGGAAACAATATCAGGCTCAGGTACATCAGCGCGGTTGCCTCTGTAGAAAACGTTATCAATGTTGTCAACTTGACGGGATATTACTACACCATCGTCCGCTACACCATGTTCTTTTAGATATGTAGATAAAGCAACAGATATTTGTTTAGCACCTTCATAGTGGCCGCCAGTTGACGTATCTGTGGCAGCATCCCATCTATAGGGGACTTGCCCGTATATAACCACTCGTGGTACATGTCTCGTAACCTCGCCTGTAGATTTTTCAAGTTCGCGACCATGACCCGGTATATCCATGTTGCTATTTTAGCACAAAAGGTATAAAAAGTCAATATTCATGCTTCTTTAACATTGCCGGTGTGCCTGCCTGCCGTAGGTAGGGAACTATTTATAACTAGCAAACAAAAACCCAGTAACCAATAGGCTCTATCGAATAGGGTGAAAAGTCCGTTTGTAAACTTTGGGTTCTCTGCCCGCCATTGCTCTTGCCGTGTTTCTAACTGCTCTGGTACCAGTGTCAAACGAACCGTCGTCGTGCGTAAAAGTAACTCCTAAACGATCTTCAGGGCGTGTGGGTAGGGGCAGATCTCTGCCCATAGCAGCTCTTAATATTTGTCTGGCAGCTTGGCGGCCCATTTCTTGGCCCCCATTCTCATGCGTAGATATGAGACCTAACTTTTTTTCTGAATGTAAGGCATAAGCTTCTGCGGGTGGTTGGGTTGGGACTAATGCTTCTTGATGTTCTGCCATGATAATTTCCTGAGTATTTATTCTAGCATAAACATGATAGAAAGTCAACTGGCGGACCTTAACAGAAGAGGTGTGGAATTATTTTAGGCTTATGCAGCCTGTTCCCATAAACGTTCAGCAACAATGACATCAATAGCTTGATCCCACATATCATATGCTAGTTGGCTACCAGGGCATCCTATAGTTGGCTCGTCCACTTTAATATCACCTAATCGGGTTCCAACAGGATAAACAACTATATGGTCACCTTGCATGTCTCGTTCTAAGCCCTCCAGTCGATTTGCAACATGCACATCTGCCCTGAGCACAAAGTTAGTTGTAGGCTGGGACCATTCAACAGCTTCTTGACCTGAAAGGTTAGTTCCTAACTGGGTATAGCTCTCAATTATGTCAGACGGCATGAAGCTATTACGGTCTAAGACAAAATCGCTTCCTCGGAGCCCATCGCCAAGACAAAAAGTAAACGCTTTTGCATACTGTTGGGGGTGATGCAGTGGTTCTTGAAGCAAGGTATGAGCACTGTTTCTTGCCAAAGTTTCAGTATCTACTGATGCACCATTGGCTCTCGCCATTGCTGGCATTCGTCTGAGAATATTAACAATTGTTGCAGGCGCAAATTGAGCACCTGGAAATACAATTTCTCTTAGTCTCTCGGTTCCAGTGCTTTGGGACACTAATGGTTTGAGCGGTATATGGCCTAGGTTTTGTAGTGCCCCATGATAGGGACATCCAGTTTCTGGAGGAATTACTGCTTCAAATGCTTTTTGGGCTGTTGAAGAAAGTAGTCTTTCTAGAGGCACCCAATCTTTGTTCATAGGCTGGCTAAAACCCGTGAATGGTTCGCCATTTGGTTGGACAAGGCCATATGGCGGAGCAGTACTACGAAAATTGGCATAAACTTCACGCACATTGTCCACTAAGATATGGGCATCGGCGTAGAAGTGTGGCTTTGCTTCAGTAAGTGAAGCACTAGGGTCAAGGGAACTAGGTACACCTGCCTTCCTTTGGCGTAGCTGTTCTCCGTAATCTCGGCGGGCCTCACTAGACATAAAACAAATAATACCACAAAAGTAGTATTAAAGCAACACTGGCGGACCCTGACGTTGCAGGTGTGCCTGCCTGCCGTAAGTAGGGAACTATTTTGTGTTTTCAGAAGGTTTTGCTAAAAAAAAGCTACTATACTTGAGCATCCAAGGCTTGGAGAGCATCCTCTACGGGTTTAAGCTGAATCCACCTATGCGCCCTATCTTCATTAGCTCCGTCTGCTATATAAGAGGGATCTGTAGAGTCAACAGATATAGAAAAATTGTATCGAAAGCCATCTTCTGGTAAATGTACGCCTTCGTCCCAATGATCCAAAGCCTCGACATTATTTGCTAGTACTGCGTTTATAAAACCACCAGAATAAAAACCGACACGTCTGGCTGGATAGTCTGGAAATTCGGGATCGAATGGATTAGGCGAATCAAATTTATTTAAAAGAGTTATAGTTAGGCTTGGTTTGTCGTCCCAAGCAGAGGATCCCCCCTCATTCAAAAAAGGCATAAGTTTAAGCCATACTCTAGTGGTACCCCTTGGCATATCTACATCATCCACTAAAGTTTTTGCCATTGGTTTACCACGGTCATCGTGCTGAGTATCGGCATCGGGGTGCTTGTTTAAAACATGAGTGGCTAGTCGAATGATAGAGTCGAACTGCTTTTTTTCTTCAGGATGCAAATTTTCTTTAGAAACAAGGGCATCATCGAGAACTTCGCCTGTTGGATCGTGGTTAGGGCCGGAGGCAGAGAGAGGCATTAGTTTATTGTAGCATAAACAGTATGAAAAGTCAATTGGTGGGCCTTGACGTTAGAGGTGTGCCTGCCTGCCGTAGGTAGGGAATTATTTTCTTAATTCAGGTACGACTAACGCACCGTTGTCCATAGGAATACTGTAACGATTAATCTGAGGAACGCTTAAGGATGCGGCCGTATGGAATTCATCAGGATAAAGACGAACCCATGTAAAATCTCCTCGAGGTCTAAAAGCCCTTGCTGTAGCTACGCCGCCGACCTTAAATAGTATTCTTAACTTACCAAGCTCTAAAGATGAGCCAACGACACGAAACTCAGGGTCTGTTCTATATACTTCAGATGGTAACAAACCCCGCATGAAGCCGTTAAGTTCGTCTGCAGTATATAGGGGGGTTGCTGGATAACTGTGGACTTCATAACCAACCACGTCTCCATCTTCATGATGATCACGAACAGCAGCAACTACCAGTTCAGGGTTTGCTTGTAATGTGTCAACTACATCTCTTGGAAAATTAGCCATGATATAAATAATACCACAAAAGTGGTATTAAATCAACTGGCGGGCCCGACCGGATTCGAACCGGCGATCTCCTCCGTGACAGGGAGGCGTGTTAGGCCAGCTACACCACGGGCCCGCGTCAGAACCGACGGTCAGTTTTCACAAAAGAAACAAGATTTCTTTTGTTTCATCCTCTAGTCGCTTCTTCCTTACAGTTTTCCAAACAGTCGAGCCGAATGAATCGACTCCTTGGTTTGGAAAACTGATTTAGACAAACGAGGATTAGCTTTTGGATCCAAACGCGAAGCTGTGACGCGCTGGAGGTAATCATAAAATGACAAAGCAAAGGATACCAGTTACAGGGGTAAAAAGCAAACCTATGAGTGATATAATACGCTCTGTTTGCCACCTTAGCTCAGTTGGCTAGAGCACCACTTTCGTAAAGTGGGGGTCCGGGGTTCGAATCCCCGAGGTGGCTCCAGCGGGTATCGTATAGTGGCTAATATGTGACCTTCCCAAGGTCGAGAGGAGAGTTCGATTCTCTCTACCCGCACCAGTTTGCTATATAATAACTACAAATGGCTGAAAAGCGCTACATACATGATCGCGTAATATTGCTCTTGCTGAGTATTAGCACCTTTCTGGTTCTACTTGGCAGTCTGCTGATTGCGCTGCGTCTCGGTGGCCGCAACAACGGCTATATTGTGCAATACCGAGCCAACTTGGGTATAAGCGCCTTTAAGACGGGAAGTGCCTGGCAGCTACTGAGCTTTATTGGTTTTATGTTAGTTGTTTTAGTGGTGAATACCATGTTAAGTATACGTGCTTATAACATTCGACGAGAGTATGCTACAACGATATTGGGCATGGGGTTACTGTTGATTGTGATGGCAATTGTGGTTAGTAATGCGTTGCTAGTCACATGAAACAACCTAATGTGGTGCGTGCGGCGTCATGACAGACTTGGAGATACCTCAGCCGAAGGACAGACACGGCATCTACCGTTTTTTTGAAATCCTACCGGGGTTATTATCACTTTCTATCTTCTTAACCCCAATTGTTCTCAGCGTTTTCTATGTTTCTGCCGCAGCGCTCTTCATAATTGTCTACATACTAATAGTTTTACTAAGGGGCATTGCCATATCAATACGCGCGAATGAAGGCTTCCGTAAAGTCAAACAGGCCAGAAAGGTGGATTGGGAGCTGTTTCTTAAAGATTTCTATGAGCCAAATTTGACTGCCACCCGTCACATTGGCGCAAAATCCAATCTCTATAAGTCACATGTTTGGAACATGAAACGACTAATCGGAGGTAACCTCATTGACATGCTTCCTGAAGAAGTTATTCACGTTGTTATTATTTGTACGTACAACGAGTCACAGGATATCATGCACCCGACAATTGAAAACATCTTAAGCACCAGTGGTTTTGAGAACCGCAGGATTGCTCTCTTTATTGCTTATGAAGAACGCGCATCGGCCCAGAAGAAACGTGAAACCCTACAAACCCTAGAGCTTTATAAGAATAAGTTCTATCACGCCGAAGCTGTTGAACACACCCTTAAGCCAGGCGAAATTGCTGGTAAGGGTGCAAACGCCACCAATGCTGGGCGGCGTGTACTAGTGTGGGCAAAAGAGCAGGAAATCAACCCTGCACATGTTCTGGTTACGACCCTTGATGCCGATAATCGTACTGATAAAAACTTTTTCTCGCTTCTCACATATGTCTATTTGTCGGCTGAAAACCGAAAGCAAAAGTCTTACCAGCCGGTAGCTCTATACAATAACAATATCTGGGATGTTCCGGCTATTATGAGGCTTTGTGCCATTGCTAATACCTATTTCCATATGGCGAACTCCGTGCGCCCGCACGCACTGCGCAATTTTTCGGCCCATAGCCAAAGCCTTGATGCGCTGATAGATACTGATTTTTGGAGCGTTAGAACTATTGTGGAGGACGGGCATCAATTCTGGCGAACCTATTTTCGCTACGATGGGCAGTACGAAGTGCTACCGCTTTATACGCCGATTTATCAAGATGCAGTTTTTGCAGGCAAGCGTTTGCGCACGACCATAGCCCAGTTTAGACAAATTCGCCGCTGGACTTATGGGGCATCAGATGTAGCTTACGTTGCTACGAATGCGTTTTTTAGAAAGAATAAAGTACCAAAATTTGACGCTACCGCTAAGTTTTTCCGCTTGCTTGAATCACATGTGGGGTGGGCAACCTCAGCGCCACTGATTCTTTTATCGGGCTGGCTACCACTGTTTCTAAACCGAAACGCCAACCACAATATTGTGGCGCAACGTCTCCCAAACATTGTTAGTACCGTCAATGCGGTTGCCCTGATAACTCTGTTATGCGTGGTCTATATTGGAATTGCTACCTTGCCGCAGCGTCCAAAATACCAAAAGCGTTGGCGTTCCATAGGATTCCTCTGGCAATGGATACTAACACCAGTGGTTGGTATTATTTTTAACTCCTTGGCAGCTATTAATTCCCAGATTCACTTAGCATTTCGCCGCTATATTGGCACCTTTGATGTTACCGAAAAAGTTGTAATAGGTGGTGACAAACGAGAAGCTTCCTAGCTATCTAAGGGGTGGTAGGCAAGGTATTGCACACCTGCTGCCTTATCAAAGCGCTTGATAACCGCTGATGTAGCTCTGATCACCTGGTTTCTTTCTAAGATAGCTGCGTCATTCTGTGGCCATAGCTTGCTTAAGACACTAGAGCAAAGACCTGTAGCATCGCTTACAGCTGTTTTTCGGTGCTTGCATGCTTCAAAGATACTTACAAACAATTTATCGCGTGAGAAGGGCTCTAAATGGCTTTTATGCTTAAAACGGATAGCTTGCACCCAGTTAACACCTTCAATAGAACTGAAAATATTGTTACAAGCATAGCATTTCCTTCTACGCCAGACTTGATTGGCCCGACTCTGCAAGCGTGAATTGATCACTTGAGTATCTTCACCACAATAAATACAAACCATGACAATATGTTGGCATATGGCAATAAAAAATGGAAGTGGATAAATAATACAAAAGTGGGGAAAAGGTATTAAAAAACCCAGCTTTTTACAGCTGGGCTTCTTCACGCGTCCTTACTTGCTAGCAAGCGCTGGACGGGTGCGTCGTATTCGACTGATAGTGCGGTTTGATGGAGCTAGTTCTTCGTAAAAGAGTTTAAACTCCGCAAGCGCACTTGTAACGGTACTCAAGTAATGAGCGCCTCCCGGTTAACTCGAGTAATATAGTGCAAACGAGCAAGAAAGTCAACAATATGACATAGCATAAGCGTCTTAGAGTGCTACAATACTATTCATGTCTACCTCTGTTTTTAGTGTTAAATCGTCGCATGGACCGCGCAACGGTGTATTAAAAACGCGAGCTGGTAAGCTGCAAACACCGACTTTTATGCCCGATGCTACGCGTGGTGCTGTCAAAACATTAACTCCCGAAGCTGTCAGCAACACCGGCATACAAGGCATTTTGTGTAATACCTATCATTTATATCTACAGCCGGGGCCCCAAACCGTAGTCAAATTAGGTGGTTTGCATGCTTTTACCAACTGGCAGGGGCCTATATTGACTGATTCTGGCGGCTTCCAGGTCTTTTCACTCGCTAGTATCCGTAAAATTAGTGAGGAAGGGGTAACCTTTAGAGATTCGGCCACTGGCAATGAGGTCTTTCTGTCGCCTGAGTTGTCAATCCAGACACAACTCAAACTTGGCGCCGATATGCTAGTGGCATTTGATGATGTCACGGCACTTGATGACGAAGGTAAGGCAAGGACACACGAAGCATTTGAACGTACGCAGCGCTGGTTAGAGCGTAGTTTGGCAGAGTTCCAACGTCAAACAAAAGGAATGAAGCTAAGCGAGCGGCCGCTCTTGTTCGGAGTCGTGCAAGGAGGCTTAGACAAAAAACTGCGCCGACGTAGTCTTGATAAGGTTCAATCCTTACCGGTTGATGGTGTTGCTATTGGCGGGCTTTCAGTTGGGGAGCCAAGAAAAGATATGTATACTATTCTTAAATTTTTAGCACCTCACTATGATCCGACGCGCCCGCACTTTTTACTTGGAGTAGGCGAGCCAATTGATGTGCATTTCGCCATCAAACACGGCATTGATATGTTCGACTGCGTTTTGCCAACTAGAAATGGCCGCCATGGCACTGCTTGGGTAAAAGGCGATAAAAAGATTCACCTAACAAATGCTCAATACACGCGTGATGCTAAACCAATTGATCCAGGTTGTGATTGTACGACTTGTGTTAGTGGCTACAGTCGCGGATTTCTACGCCATCAATTTAAAGTCGGCGAACCTTTAGCGGGCTCACTAGTTTCCATCCATAACTTGCGCTATATACAGCGCATTTGTGAAGCATACAGAACGTAGTAGACTGGTGCTAAATGAGTAGCGCTGATCCTGAGAGGGTTCCATTTATACCGGTTGATGTTCTCCCCGTTACTGAATTAAAAGAACTTACACCTATTAAGGGCGGCTTTAGTTCTGTTGTATATAGATCGGGAAGCCAGATACTTAAATTTACTAGATTTGTTGGGACTCCCGAAGATGCTCAGAGTCGTGCTGCGGTATTGCAAAACGAACATGACCTGATCGTTGATGCCGTGGGAGAGGAATATACTCCTTCAACCGTAATTAGGACGGTAGCTGCCAATGAGCAAGGTGACAAAGCTCGCGTGCTTACTACGCAACCATTCGTTGAAGGAGTTGTAATTGGAGAGGCGTTGGATAGGTCAGGGTTTGATGCAACAGACCTGCTTTATTTTCTTAGAAGATCTATACGAATGTATGAGGAACGTAGAAAAATACCGGATATAGCACATATAGAGCACTTATTTCGTTTCTCAAAAACACCCAATCTTATAGTTAATCCTGATAACTGGCATCCAACTTTGGTTGATATTAACTTTGGTAGAACTCAGCGTAGACCATATATTGGCGAACCTTTTTCTTTTTTGATCTCCATTGCTGCTCGAAGAGCTCTTAGCCGACTGGAATAACAACTCTATTGCGAGGAGTACCGAAATATCGTATAGTCCTATCTGTTAAATAGGTTTTGAGGAGGGCAATTAGCTCATTTGGCTAGAGCGCCACATTGACGTTGTGGAGGTGATAGGTTCGAATCCTATATTGCCCACCAGATAAAAATTATTAGTTTTATCTGGTGATACAGGCCAATTACACGAAGTGATATTGCCCACCAAGCTGACTTATCAACAAGCACCGAACTGGGGTACTTGTTAGTTTTTACACAGAAGTGTTTTAAGAAAGACAATATTAAAATGCTAGCCATATAGTACTAGCGTATGTATACTAGGGTTTCTGTTGGGTTTGGTTCCGGCAGGTGTTTGTAGCATCGGGTCTCATTGCGAGAAGGCCCGATGTTTTTATTTTCACACTATTTGGCCGTGGGAACCTGATTTCTGGCAGAGCCAGAAATACCGTTACCACTCTTTGCGCTAGGGGCATTGTTGCCAGCTGCAGTACTCCCTAACTGTATTAGCCATACGGCTTGGTGCGTGCTTCGCTGGCGCCTTGCCTGGCATCAAAGCCAAACAGTGTGATAAACTCAAGGTTAGGCAATGAGGCGGACTCACCAACCGCGGAGCCTCGTGGGCAGTCAGAGCGTGCGTCAACGTGCTGTCATGAGAGTTGGGTCGCAAAATATGACCTGGAAGTCCGGTGGAAACGCCTTTTCTTAATTTTGGAGAGGTCCGAGACGCTAGATTAAATACCGTGCGAGAGTATTGAATCAGCGTCTCTTTTATTAGCCCTAAGCCTGAGTACGGATGAGCAACCACAAGGAGAAAAAATGGCACAAGCACAAGATCCGGAACATGATCACCGCAAACTAGGCCAATTATTAGATCTATTTGTCTTCTCAGATGATGTAGGATCGGGCCTACCTCTCTTTACGCCACGTGGTACTGTTCTAAGAGACCAGCTTCTAGGCTTTTCTGAAGAACTGCAGCGAAGTAATGGCTTTGAAAAGGTAGCCATACCTCACATAACCAAGGAACAGCTTTATAAGACGTCCGGCCATTGGGATAAGTTCGGTGATGAACTATTACTGGTGAAAAGCCAGGAAACTAGCGACAAATTTGTGCTTAAGCCCATGAATTGCCCGCACCACATCCAGATATACGCTGGCAGACCACGCAGCTACCGAGATTTACCTATCCGTTATATGGAAAATACGGTACAGTACCGTGACGAAAAAAAAGGAGAACTGAATGGTTTGATGCGCGTAAGAGCTATTTCTATAGATGACGCTCATATTTTCTGTACACTGGACCAGATTGAAGCCGAATTTACTGCTATCATGAACATGATTAAAGACATGTACACCGTGTTTGGTATGCAATTCAAGGCCCGTCTGTCTTTTAGAGACGACTCAAAGGTCTACTTGGGTGATAAAAAAGTATGGGATCGTGCACAGGAGACCATAGAAACAGTGGCCAAAAAATTGAAACTTGACTACGTAGTTGCAAAGGGAGAAGCAGCTTTTTATGGTCCAAAGATAGATATTATGGTTACTGATTCCCTTGGTCGTGAATGGCAATGTGCCACCGAGCAGTTAGATTTTGTTATGCCAGAGCGTTTCAGTCTGGTCTATACGGATCATGATGGTAGAGAACAGCAGCCGGTCATGATTCATAAAGCATTATTAGGCTCTTTTGAGCGCTTTTTGGCCGTTTACATTGAGCATACGGCCGGTAAATTCCCGGTTTGGCTGGCTCCGGAACAAATTCGGATCGCCACTCTTAATCAAGATGATGAGATTGTTGAGTTTGCCCAAAAAATAGTTGATAACGCCAAAGAACTTGGCATAAGAGCCGGTTTGGATGATTCCAATGAGTCGGTCAGCAAGAAAATTCTTGAAGCGGAGACCATGAAAGTTCCATACACGCTAGTTATCGGCAAAAAAGAACTCAAGAGCGGTAATCTTATCCCCAGAGTTCGTAAAGATCTGGAAGTTCAGACCGAGCACAACGAAGTGACAGTTGAAGAATTTCTAGGCACAGTTGCTAACGAAGCCAAAAGCCGCGTTACTAAAACCTCTCTGTAGCCATGAAAAAACAGATTGTTGCTATAGATATTGATGATGTGTTGTCGGACGAGAGCGAAGCTGTTCGGGCGTTTATTAATAAGACCTACGGCACCAATCACACTGCTAAAGACTACTTAATTAGGGCTCCTTATTGGGGTTTCTGGGAGCGAGTTTGGGGCGTTGATGAGAAAGAAGGGAAAATTCGTCACGAAGCATACATAACTTCTGGTGTTAAAGCATCTTTAAAAGTTATTCCCGGCGCTATACCGATAATAAAAGCACTTAAAAAGCACTATGATCTTGTGGTGGTTACTTCTAGAGATAAAAGATTGAGTGACCTAACTGAACGATGGCTCGAAAAACATTTCCCAACAACTTTCAAAAGCATCGAGTTTGTGCACGTCTGGAGTGATGACAATCAATCCTCCAAAGCTATTATCTGCAAAAGTATCGGTGCCTCTTATCTCATTGATGATAATCTGGAGCATTGTACGTTGGTTGCCCAAGAAGGCATAACATCATTACTATTTGGAGAATATGGCTGGAACAAAAGTGAGCACTTACCCAGAAATGTTTTAAGGGTTAAGAACTGGCAAGAAATTGGAGCCTATTTTGGTGTCTAAAAAGATTATTGCGGTTGATATAGACGACGTCCTTGCCGCCAGCGCCGAAGGTTTCGTGTCTTTTATTAATGAAAGATGGGGAACAAATCTGACCGTCGATACTTATGATGAACACTGGGGAAGAATGTGGGGGATTGATCAGAAGGAAACTCTCAAAAGAGCTCAGATTATATACGGTTCAAATATCGTACATCGTTTCCGCCGTTTCAATGAAGCTGATGAAATTCTTAAGAAACTAGCAAAGAACTACACTTTAGTTGCAGCTACATCTAGAAATCGGCTTGTGAAGAAAGATACCTTAGCCTGGATTGATTGCCACTACAAAGGAATATTCAAAGAAGTTCACATGACTGGCTTCTATGATGGGCCCAAAGAAGATAGCCACAAGCTTACCAAGGCTGAACTACTTCAATCTATTGGCGCCGACTACCTAATTGATGACCATCCAAAACATTGTTTTGCAGCCGCCCAAGCTGGCATTACAGCCCTTTTGTTTGGAGACTACGCATGGAACCGCAATGTTAAGAAATTACCAGAGCGCGTAGTGAGAGTTAAGAATTGGCATGAAGTCGAGGAATACTTCAAACATGCAACATCCTGACCAAAATTTTCGAAAAATGGTCTA
This sequence comes from uncultured Candidatus Saccharibacteria bacterium, assembly GCA_964584265.1. Taxonomy (GTDB): domain Bacteria; phylum Patescibacteriota; class Saccharimonadia; order Saccharimonadales; family CAYVSP01; genus CAYVSP01. The sequence continues at coordinate 68,824 of CAZOZI010000004.1, forward strand.
TAAGTTAGTGGCCCAGATTCCTAAAGGCAGAGTGATGACTTATGGGCAGATTGCAGCCTTGTGCGGCAAACCACGGGCGGCAAGGATTGTAGGTGGTATTGCTCACCATGGTGATGAGAATCTATCATGGCAACGAGTCGTACATAAAGATGGCTCTCTTGCTATTGGATATCCAGGCGGCGTAGATGGCCAAAAACAGGTTCTAGAGGCTGAAGGGGTAGATGTAAATGAGTATTACCATGTAAACGTGGAGAAATTGTTATGGCAACCGCCAAGCCGCTAATTGTTATTGTTGGTGAAACAGCCAGCGGCAAGAGTGCACTGGCGCTTAGTTTGGCTCAAGAGTTTAAGGGCGAGATTATCTGTGCTGATTCACGAACGATATATAAGGGCATGGATATCGGTACTGCCAAGCCGTCTAAAGCCGATCAAAAACTTGTCAGGCATAATTTGATTGACCTCATAACTCCTGATAAAAAGTTTACAGCTGCCGATTTCAAACGATTAGCCACAGCCGTCATAACGGATATTCAAAATAGAGGCAGACTTCCTGTTATGGTTGGCGGTACGGGTCTGTATATAGATTCCGTAATTTTTGACTATGATTTCCACCCAGCGGCCGATTCAGCCCGTCGCCTAGAACTGCAGAAGCAAAAAATTGAAGACCTAAGGGCTCAGCTTGAAGCCGAAGGTGTTCCTCTACCAATTAATGATCGCAACCCCAGGCACCTAATACGAGCTTTGGAAACTGGCGGTGTGCCGGCTGACAAACAGGCCCTGTTACCATGGACGCTTGTCTTAGGTTTAAGTGTTGAACGAGAAGAGCTTAAGCGACGAATTAAAGCGCGTGTACAGTACATGATTGAGCAAGGTTTAGAAGGGGAAGTTAAAGCCCTAGCTCAAAAATATGGCTGGGATAACGAAGCCATGAGTGCTATTGGTTACAGAGAATGGCAGGCTTACTTTAAAGACAATCAAACACGCGAAGAAACACAAGAATTGATCACCAAGAATACTCTAAATTATGCCAAACGCCAACGAACTTGGTTCAAACGTAACTATAGTATTCAATGGATTAAGGACCCCCCTGAAGGCGTAGCTCTCGTAGCAAAATGGCTGCAGACTTTTGCCCATGGGTAATTTTCTCGTGAGAAAACGTATTTTCAAATACGCTGCCGAACGAAAAATTGCTCAGGGAAACAGGACCTGGCATTTTGTAGAGAGAAACTTGTTCAGAGAGCCCTCCACCCCAATAAAGCTGTAGACTTTACGACAACACTATTGAACAAATTACAGTAGTATTAGTGCAATTGTCTGCTACAATGGCACTATGATTGAACAATTGTTTGGTAGCAAAACGAGGGTAAAACTCTTGCAGCTTTTTTATAGTAATCCCAACCGCGCTTACTATGTGCGCGAGATTACGCGTAAGATTGATGAGCAAATTAATTCAGTCAGGCGCGAACTGGCTAATCTATTGAGTATCGGTATTATTTCCTCGGATACCACAAACAACCGTCTATATTACGAAGTGAATCAAAAATATGAGTACTATCCGGCACTGTCAGCTATCTTTGGTGGTAAAACATCAACACCAGTAACCAAGGTTGCAGCTTCAGATAATGAAGCCAACGACATCAAACAGATTGGTAACGTTGAGCTTGCCATTTACAGTGGACAATTTACGCGTGACGATCGTGCAGAAGCAGATTTGGTTATCGTGGGTGATATTAATCAAACTAAACTTAGCAAATTCATAACTGAACTAGAGCAAAAAGAGGGTAAGGAATTACGCTTTGTTGTAATGCCGCTTAGTGAATACAAATACCGAGAGCAGGTTAATGACCGCTTTCTAAGCAATATATTGGCGTCAAAGAAACAAGTTTTAATAGATAAGCACTATCTAGTGGAAAAACCCCCCAAAGAGCCAGCAGAGCCAAAGAAAAAAGAGGAGAAGAAATAGGTGGAATTACAGTTTTATGGTGCAAATTGCCTTCGTATCACGACTAAGAAAGCTAAAGTAGTTATAGATGACAATTTGAGCGATCTGGGCCTAAAATCAGTTATAAAAGCAGGGGATATTGTGCTCTACACTGCTGCACATGCACCGGTTGCTTTAGAGACTCAGCTTACCATTGACCAACCGGGGGAGTACGAAGTCAGTGATGTATCTGTTAAAGGTATCGCTGCTCGTGCCCAAGTTGACGAAGAGGGCAACCAAAATGCCACAATATATCGTGTGGAGGCTGATGACATTCGACTTGGTGTGATCGGGCACATTTATCCCAAATTATCAGATGCTCAACTGGAAGCTTTAGGTACTGTAGATGTGCTTATTGTTCCTGTTGGCAACAGTGGCTACACTCTTGACCCTGTAGGTGTATTACAGCTTATTAAAGCGATTGAGCCAAAGATTATCATTCCAACGCACTATGACGAAAAAGACATCAAATATCCGGTTCGGCAACTTTCTCTAGAAGAAGCCCTGAAAGGTTTAGCCATGGAGCCAAAAGAAACAGTGCCAAAACTTAAAGTAAAGCCAGCCGACTTCAGTGAATCCACAGAGTTAATTGTTCTCGAAAGGCAATGACTACTTAGCTAATACACCTTGTTTCTTGAGGGTGCGAATGGCTTGCGTGCTTAGTTTCATACGGACTTTTCGTCCGTCAACTACTAAAGTCTTAGTCTGAAGATTGGGCTTCCAGACTTTATTGGTCTTTTTCTGAGAGAAAGGCACGTTATGACCGAATTGCTTGCCTTTTCCTGTAATATCGCACTTTTGCATTATGACTCCTGCAGCACAGCGACCTGGTTTTTGAGCAGAGCCCAAAACTCTGTCGCTTTTCACGGCGCGAGAGCAGCTTGCTGCCTCAGTACTCACTCGCCGTATGGTTAATACGTTTCGCTCCGTGCTTCGGCGTCGCACCGCTCTCGCGTCCGCGTGCAGAAGTCATGGATTCGAAAGGGAATTGTATCTGTTTTTACTTCTTACGTCAATGGTATACTAAAAGCTTATGAATCTCGGCGCATCAGATCTTGTGATTATTATCCCAGTGCTATTAATAGCGATGAGTTTTCATGAAGCAATGCATGCATTCACCGGTTATTGGCTGGGTGATGATACTGCTAAGCGAGAAGGGCGCCTTAGCCTTAATCCGCTGCGACACATTGACCCTTTTGCCACGCTTGTACTGCCCGTAATAACCTTGATTCTATTTGGCGTGCCATTGCTGGCAGCTAAACCAGTGCCCTTTAATCCAAATCGGGTTCGCTACGATGAATATGGAGCGGCTCTTGTAGGTATAGCCGGACCGTTGACTAATTTACTTCTTGCTCTATCTGGTGCCGGTATTGTACATCTTTTGCAGGGCTCTGCTAGTTCGGAAATCCTACGTGCGTTAACTATCTTTGTACAGATTAACGTAGCTTTGTTTATATTCAATATGATACCCATACCACCTCTGGATGGTTCTCGTTTGCTGTATGCCTTTTCTCCAGAACCTTTACAAGAAATTTTGGCACGGCTTGAGCAATTTGGCTTTTTCATTATTTTCGGGCTAATTATACTGGTACCAGCCTTCTTTGATCTACTAATCAATCTCAATCAGTCTTTATTAAAACTATTACTTTGAGCTATACTACTTATGGCTGGGATACCAACCAAATGATAATCTCAATAGTTATCATATAGGGGGTTCAATATTTTTGGCGACTGTGGTTGTCAAGTGCGAACACCCACCTGGCACGCGGCAGGTTATCATGTTGGTCTTTCAGCCTCGCAACGCGCTAGCCTGCTTTCGAGTAAACTCGAAATACCGCTAGCGCTTTTGCGTATATTACGGCGTCAGAAATTGTGCTACTCCTTCATCGTATTCCGCCATACGGCTCAGTCCGTTGCTCATTTCTTCCTTGTACTACACGCAAATGCAAGGCTGAAAGAAGAAATTATCTGTTAAAATACAGTCGTTCATCGGGGTGTGGCGCAGTTGGCTAGCGCGTACGGCTGGGGGCCGTGAGGTCGCAGGTTCAAGTCCTGTCACCCCGACCACGAGTAGATATGTCAGAAGTAGATAACCAAGATTGTTTTATGGGTTATTTTCCAGCCAGCACAGGCCTGGAATTCCACGCCATTATCGATGGCGTTGATATTAATGAAGAGCTTATGGCTGAACTCTACCGGAGAGTTAGTTATTGGACCCAAAGTAGGGGGTTAGTTCTCGGAGAGGGGTTTACTTGGTCTTTTAGGGCAAGCAGCGAAGAATTTCCTGTAAGTATCGGTATGATGGCACCTGTAATCGCATCGGCGATGGAAGAAGAGACATACGGACTTTTTGGTCCTGATGATTTCTAGTAGGTAGACATAAATCAGAGGAAGCAAGAGATTGCAGTAAGGTACAATGAGGTAATGAAAACACTCAAATTCAATCATCAAATGGCCCAGCTTATCAGAGACGGAAGAAAGACAGTCACTTGGCGTGTAAACGACGAAAAAAATATTAGTGTTGATGATGAAGTTTGGATAATTGATAAGGTAGATAAAAAGAATCCGGACACATGGCTAGCTATTGGTACTGCCAAAGTAAGTGAGATATTAGCGAAACATTTGGGCGACATCCAGGATGATGAATTGGGAGAAGCAGAACACTATGCCACCAAACAGGAAATGGTCGATACATTTCGTAAATATTACGGCCGAGATATTAATGAACAAACAGCTGTTAAAATTATTCATTTTAAATTTACACCACAGCAACCAAGGCCTTTGGAAACAATTGAAGACAAAAACACAACGGACCTAACAGAGGTAAAAGTATATGCAGATGGAGGGTCTAGAGGCAATCCTGGTCCATCAGCTTCAGGCTTTGTAGTCATGACTATGGATGATGGAATTATTGAGCAAGGCGGGCTGTATCTAGGCTTGAATACAAATAATCAGGCGGAATATACCGGTATAAAATTGGCATTACAAGAAGCTGCTAAACGTGGTGCCCGCATTGTACATGCTTACCTGGATAGCGAGCTCGTCGTCAATCAGATGAAAGGGGTTTATAAAGTACGCAATGCAGCATTATTACCTCTGCATAATGAAGTAAAGTTGCTCATTAAGCGTTTTGACCAAGTTGACTTTACCCACGTACCAAGGGAAATGAATAAACTAGCCGATGCTATGGTTAATGAAATTTTAGACGCCACAGACCTTAGCTAGCCCCAGAAACCAAGCGCCGCGACAACTTAATTAACGGCAAAGCCGATAACTCTGCTGTCGCTTTTGGTAAATCACTACGTTGCCGGTTGCGCTGCTTGTTCATCGTATTATATATACGTTTCACTCCGCTGCTCGCCGGCGCCTTGTGCTTTATCCAAACGCTTAATTCTGGACTTCAGCAAAGCTTATGGTATAATAAAAGTGCCAGATTATTGGCTGATCGCGTGCATTAGTACGAGGAAAGTCCGGGCAGCTTAGGGAAAGACAGTTGCTAACGGCAACCGAGGGCAACCTTAGGGAAAGTGCCACAGAAACG
>CAZOZI010000005.1:0-62533 GCA_964584265.1 uncultured Candidatus Saccharibacteria bacterium
CTGAAATAACTTCTTTCCAAGAAGCATTTTTTGTTCCATTTTTGGGTCGCCAAAAACGGAACCAAAAAAGCGACCGGCGACTTCCGGTTCTTGATAAGCTCATTGTCTAGAAGTACAACGCTACGGAGATTGCGCTTCGCTACAGCTCTCCTTCGCTATTGTTGTACTCTAGACATTCACTCAATCAGGAACCTACAGAGCCGGATAAAACTAGTTTTGAGCCTGGTTTAGTCTTTTGTTAAGCGCATGATTTTGGTGTTTGGGAGGGAAGCGAATAAGCTGCCCGGTACAAGCAGTTTGGATTTGCGTATACCACTGCCAATTACGGCATATTCCAGTTTTGCGGCGTATTCATCCACTAGTATTGTCCAATCTTTAGGCAGCCCAATCGGCGATATTGCTCCATACACCATATTTGAGAGCGATGTGGCTTTTTCCATTGGTGCAAAGGAGATTTTACGTGCGTCTAATTCGCGACGCACAACGCCATTTATATCAGCTCTAATTGTAGCGGGTACTAAACATGCAGCGTACCATGTTCGTTCAGCGCGCCGAGCTTCTACAATCACGCAGTTTACCGATACATCCAATCCTATGTTGTATTTCTCACAAAAAGCTGCTGTATCAGATAGTTCAGGGTCAATTTCGACCACTAAAATATCCTGTAAATCCTCGTTTTTTATGGTTTCTTTGGTTGGTTCGCCGATGAGATCCAAATGTTCTTCAACTGGCTCAAAATTTAAGTTACCAAGTTTCATTTCTACTCCTTCAAATTAAGTTAAGCTGACTAGAGTCAGCAGTTGTCTTAACAGATAGAGTAGGCTAGAAACCTTTAAAAGTCTTCATTGTTTATATGATACCAGATCCGTATTTTCTGATACCACCTGTAGTATAAAGTTTTGCTATGATGAAGTAATGATAGAAAGACCATCTTGATAAAAAACTCACGGTGTTATGCACAAAAACTTGGAGACTGCTCTAAAGCTCCCTCGAAAGAACATATTCTTTCAAAAGACTTCTTGAAGGGAAATGCAAACTCAGGCAAAGATGAACTTATTAGAATTTCTGGATTTACGTGGCTTTCAGAGGGGGAATATCAAGATTTGCCAATTGCTACTATGTACTCAAGGGTTTTATGTGAGACACATAATAGTAAATTATCACCATTTGATAAAGAGGCTGGGCGCTTTCGAAGAACTCTACAAGAGTTTGATCAATATCTACTTGAAAACTGGACTGTCCTTAATAAAAGTTCACCTCCACGACCATTTAATGGCAGCCTACTGGAGCGGTGGATGTTAAAGGTTCTTTGCGGGCTTGCATATTCGGGGGCAGCAGAAACTAAGGGAATTGCTAAGAAGAAATGGCTGCCTCCTAACAAATGGTTACAAATATTATGGGGCAAAGAAGCTTTTCCTATTGGTTGTGGCCTTTATTGTCTGCCAGAATTTGTGAGTATAAAAGGCTGGTCCTTTGTGATATTTTCCAACTCTTTACAAGGTCCTTATGCCCTTAAGATGTCTATTGATGAAAAGACTTTTATTCTTGCTATGGATGATAAGTTAATAAAAACACATTTTAGTTCAGCAATATTTCATCCAGCAGTTATAACCACCAGCAAAGGTGCAAACGAATATAGCCTCCTAATAAATTGGGGTACTTCTGGCCCTGCTCAAAGCGTTACCTTCGTAAAACCTATATAAAAAGCCTAAGTGCAAAACACAAATAAGACTAGCATGAAAATAAATTGCTAGCGATTGCTAATTATGTAAAGCGTAAAAGCGATGCAGTGTTTGCAGAAAATCTGGTGATTTTTTGGGTTGCCGGCACAGTGCCACTCTAACCCTTTGGATGTAGCCGTCAGATTAACTCGGCGTCGTTGGCCGCCGCCTTCGGCGGATGAGCCATCTAGGCCACCGACCCATGCTTCGACCTGCGATGGGGTTTGATTAATAATTTCCACGCCTCCACGTCTATAAATGGCCTGTCCGTACCGCCTATTAGAGGGCAGGGTCAATTCTTCCATGGGGAGCTGGTGTAAAAGTTTAAGGAGGTGTTGCACTCTTACATTTTACGCTTCTGAGGGGAAAAGATATTGCTTGTGGTTAGGTTTGGTTGCGGAGGTGGGTGGCTATAAGTTCAAGGTCAACAATGTCCTGTGGACGACCCAGAGCTTTTTTAGCAGCATCAATGTGTGGCAGCCCAAGGCAAAGGATACCATCGACCAGATTCGTTTCATCTCGATGAGTTTCGTAAGCAAGAGGGTAATATCCATCACCTAACTCATCAGTAGCACTAAGGGGCATAGCTAGACCTTCATGATTTATCCATACACTTGTATTTGTGGCACCATGCGATTTAGCACTTTCAGGTGGCTCATGCACCTCAGCCCCATCTTTTAAGCTAAGTGTCCTTAGTAAGCTCGCGCTCGCAAGAATATCAATATCGCGTGTTGTTTCACGTATGCCACGGAGCACTAAGTTCGCACCGCCAATGACAAAATAATGAAACCTTGCAATGCCAAGACTATTCCTGCCAAGTCCCAAGCGGCCAAGCGTTTGATGTATTGAGTTTCTGTCTCGAAGAGGAAGTGCCTCTGTTTGTCTAGGATAGTAGGTTTTCACACTGTCAGGCGAAGTCATGAACAGAATTATACAACTGAGGGATATGAAAAGATATTGCTTGTGCTTGTGTGGCAAGAAGAAGTGAATATACTTTAGTTCATGAGCGAGACAACTGAAGCAATTGTGACAGGGGATTTGAATGCTCACTCTGTGGATTTCAAAGATGCTGTAACAGCAGCGCTTGAGACTGATCCTGCTTTAGCTACAAACAGTGAGGGAAATCTTGAGCGCCGTTTGCAAATAAATAACCGCTACCTTACGTATACTGCTTTTGGTCCTGAGCCTCAAGGTCCCGGCAAGTCCATTTTATGGATTAAATACAGCCCTACCCATGCACTTGAACTCGAATTTGACCCAGCAAGTGACTTTTTATTTGGCGTCTCAGAAGATTTATCCCAACCGATCCGGCGTAGATACAGATATGGAGGCATGATTGGGGCGAGCGGGGGCTTACCAGATTTATTCACGGCAGAACATGCACTAACTGGTGAAGAAGCCCAAGCTCTTCTGGATTTCATGAGCACCCCGCACCTTAAGCTTGGCAATATGGCCTTGTTTGCAACGCTTACCGAAGAAGAAAAAGAAGCAAAAACGGCAGATGCTCAAAAGGTTGCAAAGCAAAGGAGGAACCTACAAAGAGACTTGGACGCACTTGCGCGAACCCACTACCGCTTATAAATGAAAAGATATTGATAATTTTTGACTTGTACGTTGTAATACAGCTATGAAAAGGCGAAATGACCGAGGCCAGCGACGACAAGAAGCACTGGACACAGCCGCGGCTATATCAGGGCATTACTATGGTGAGGCAGTATTTCCACCTCCACTCACAGAAGTGGTGGATCAATTAGGCGAGAGCTTTTCTAAGGTGCAATATGCGGTTGGATCTTACCCACTTGCGCTAGAAGAAGCAACAGGCTTAGTAGTTATTCATGAAGGAATTGTGCTGGGAGATCCTAGTAAATTCGTTGGTTCAGCCGAGAAATCCACAGACTCTGTTGTAGAAAGCTTTGTCAATCAACTCAATGGGCTACCTCAAGATCTTAGGCTACAAGTGCTGAGTCGCCTAGCCGTGAGCGAAGCAAGCGTACAACCACAATAAGGACTAAGTTAAATTGTTGATCTGAATGGTATAGCCTGTGGTTGCCTAACCTTTCACACACCCTGGAAATGTTGTAAAATATGAATAATCTAGAGGCAAAGAAGATACAGTGTAATGATTGAAATCGAAGGTGAGGCTACATTAACACCGGTTTGCTACTCAGGCACTGAGTTTGGTGCTCTCTTAGAAGCTGCCCAGAAAACTGGCTTGCCGGCCACATTGAGTTGGAGCGCGCAGTTAGCCGAAAGCACGTACGGCTACGTTGTTGGGGCAGGAGGTACTAGGCGCACGGTTGCGGTCGTTGAAGAACATAGCGCAAAAACGGTTAACTGGTATGCACAGACCTTTCGAGCAAGAAGAGAGTTAAGCGAACCGGAAATTTTTGATACCGTTTGCCATCAAATGGTAGAAGAGGCTAAAGAGACCCCTCTTAGTAGAGAAGAAGTGTTTGCTACACTGGATGAGCTCTTTTTGGGCAACAGACTAGCTCTGCAGTATCCAAGTGTGATTTTAGAATGTAACGATCCCGGTCGCGCTGAAGGATCTTATGTTGATATGAGCAGAGGTGATTCCCGTAGTATCCAGGCCCATTATGACAAAAAAATTGACGATTACGGACCTAAAATTGATATTGCCGATGTGGTGAGAGAATCGTTCAAAGATGATGATAGCGATGTGGCTACGCTCGCACATGATGTTGGTGTTCATATGGGTGATTTACCGGAAACGTTTGTTGTAGGCGAGGGGCAGGCATTCGTTGTCTATCGGACGCGCTTTGGCCGTTATAATTGGACATTCGCGCCTGATGGCCCTCTGGTAGACGATATGATTCTTATAAATCCGGAGGGCAGCAGTAAGTGGTATGTAGGACAGGTTGAGGTTGGCGAAGAGCTGACTCCAGAAGTCATAGAACGATTCGCGTCATACGGCTTTGAACACCGTAACTCAGACATTCCGGGTGTGCTTATTGGGGGAATTATCAGGCGAATAGATCGGTCATTTGTGAACCCACCGAAATCTTATCTACTAACTAATCGTCTAAAAGCTCAGATGGCAGAAATACGAGCAATGGAAGGCGCCAAAGAGGAGAGAGATAGAAGAGAAGAAGATGTCATAGAACCTTACGAGTTTCTGGATGAGCCAACAATCTAGGCTAGGCAAAGGTATTGCTTGCGGTTAGGGTTTGATAGCGAATGACGCGTTCAAAATCATATAGAAAAGGATACCTAGCCCGATTATGAAGATGGGACCCACAATTCTCATGAATTTTGACTTAATCATACCAATAATCAATCCACTGATGCCCGCTGTCAACATAAAACTAAGGGTTCTTTTGTCATCGCCAGCCATGCCACCCTTAACAAGCCCACCGACAACGCCGGATGTCAGTGGAACATCGGGATTTGGATTTTCGATTTGATCGTTACTAACTGACTTTAATTTATCATCGAAGTCCAGTAGAAAAAGCAAGTTTTCAGCGTTTGGGTTTGGCTTGTAGTTTCTAATTTTGGCTAACTCTCCAGTATCGAGCCATCTATACATACAATTGGGGCAGGAGTCTATGATGATTTCAGTGTCATTATAATTAACCTTCTGCATTGCCGCCGAACAGTTAGGACAGGTAAGTTGCTGTTTGGTGTTAACAGCCTGAGAGTCTCCTTTATCGTCTACCGATATCGTTTCTCGTTCTTGCAATACCTTTCCGGTTACAAGAATACCGTGTCGGGATGGGCAAGCTAAAACAGTACCTTCATGGACGAGTTCAATCTGACAAACAGGACACAACATGATTCGAATTATACACACTCAAGCTTAAGGGAGACAGATATTACTTGTGGTTTTAGACTTCCAGCTCTCGAGTACCGAAACTCACGGCATAACCGCCAACCTTAACACCTTTGCTTAAGTCTACGGATATAGTGCTGTCACACCCCATATCGAAGCCTTGCTCAATTGACATGGTATTCTTGTTGCCACCAAATATATATCTGTCGGCGTAACAAGCCAGTGGGCCGCCAGCACTCCCTGTTGCCGGGTCTTCATCAATACCTACTTGTGGATTGAAATAGCGGGTAGCCAAATCTGCATTACCACTAAATGATTCCTGTGCAAAAACTGAGAAACCAATGTCGTTGCCTTCTGTAAACTCCGTAATAGCATTAAAATCCGGGCGTATCTCCTTTAAAGCTTCTAATGATTGAACTGGCACGATAAGTTTCTTAGAGCCAGTTGAAACTAATTCTATGGGAAGATCCGCAATTTGGGTGGCTTTTATGCCAAGTATGCGAGCTATATCCTGACGTGATGCATTAGCCTTCTCGAAGGTGGGGTCGAACTGTGTCATCATTACCTTGCCATCTTCGTGAATAGTAATTGGAATTGTACCTATCATTGTCTCTTCAAACGCACTTGCCAGGAAACCCTTAAAACTAAGCAGATCTTTGCTGAATAAAGAGAAGAAAGTTGCTACTGTGGCATGACCGCAGAAATCGACTTCTTGTTGAGCAGAAAAGAAACGAACCCTGTAGGCATCAATATCAGAAGCACTAACAAAAGCAGTTTCAGGATAATTAAGAGTGTGAGCAATATTAAGCATCTGCTCATCTGTTAACCCTCTTGAATCATGTACTATGCCGGCTGGATTACCTTTGTCTGGATCCGTCGTAAATGCTTTAACTAATTCCGCCGTGACATTCATTAGCTAAATTATACCTTCACATGTGATGTGAATGATATTGCTTGTGGTTGCAAAATGCCTTGAGTAAGACATAATTGGAGGAAATGACAGGCATTGACCAAGGTAGTACTGAACAAGAAGCTCAAGAATTTCCCGGCGGCATCCCTGTTGAAGTACCTATGAGCGATCACCTGCGCAAACAAATGCTTAGACTTTGTTTAAAACGTGCTAGCTCTTTGACTGGTATTGATGGCAGCGAACGAAGCTTTTATTTTGATATCGATTATTTATTGGGTCATAACGCGAGAGCAGATACACCGGATCAATTTCAAACAACTGCTGCATTTTTAGGCGCAGTAGAGCACGCCATAAGAGAAGTATCAGCGGCTCAACCGATTGATGCACTAGCATTCCCCTTAAGACGTAAACAACCGGGACCAACCGGTCTGATAAGTTCGGCTGTGCTTTTAGGGCGCAGAACGGGGCTACCCACTTATTATATTGATCCTACTATGAGATTAAGGGCACAGCAAGTAAGGCCAATCGGTCCAACTCCACCTAATACACGATTTACTATTGTCACAGACATGACAGCAAGTGGCAGAGAAGTGATGGAAAGCGCTCAAGCTTTGTTTCAACATCGTTGCCGCTACATAGGTGCTATCAGTATATTTGATACAGGTGAAGGTGCTAGAGAATACTTAGATCAAGCTGCTGGCATACCGCTGACAACAATAATGTCTGGTGGAGGGGTGTACGATATGAATGCTCCAGAATCTTGATCAACGCAATTTTTAATAATAAAAATTTTGCTTGCTAACGAGTGTAGGTTTTGGCGGCGGAAGTGAAGCCGCTGACCTGAGCGGCAGTTTTACCGGGGAATACCTCAAACTTTAATTTGCCACCGTCAAGAATCTGCGCCAAAACTGTGCCAAAGACAGGTCCGGAAGTCTTGGCTTTAGGTCCTTTTACATAGCTCATGCTATCCCATAGATTACCGGAGGGTGTTAGCCATTGGCGTTGAACAAGCTCAAACTTAATGGCACCACTGCTTTTATCAATTTTAGCCGGATCCTGGCTGCCGCCTTCCGCAAAATACTGCCGGGAGTTACTGCCGTCACCGTTTGAAGTATCTCTGTTAGGCCCATATTGCGGATATGTTCCATAATTGCCAACTGAAACCACAGTGGCTGAAGGGTCATACAAATCTGGTGCGATCGAAAGGTGACCCTCCCAATAGTTTGGGCCTTTACCTTGGCTTGTACCGCTGTAGCCACCGGAGCCTTCCAAAAACCAGTTGCCAATCAGTTTGCCGTCAATATCATAGTCTATTTTGCCGGCAATTGGCTCGGCAACACGCGGATCTTTACCTTCGACTATAGTGCGTAGCTCAGAGGTGTAATACGGGAAGGGGTCGGCGGTATAAATCTTCCAAGCTTCACCGTCGTAGCTTGACGGATTTACAAAACCTTTCAATGGCTTCTTAGTGTTCCAAACGGCAAAATCAAGTGTCTGGCCACCAATATGGCCAATCAGCTGGCCGGCTTTGACGCTAATGGGCAGATGTGCCTTATCTATGCCTGGTTCCACACTAGTAACAAGGTCATAGTAGTACAGGAAGGTACAGGAAACTGTAAATACCATTCTAATACGTCCATTGCTGCCATTTTCGGGCGGGTGGACCTCTATATCTGTTATCAACGCGTCGGCCATGGCATAGACCGGGTACGTATCTTTAGCTGATTGGAAATTTGTTGGTGAAAAATACTGGTGATCAACTGGCGTAACATGACCGCCAACCGTTACTCCATAAGGGATAAGTATCGAGAAGTCAGCTGCATTCATTGGAAGATGGGTGAATGTGCCATCACCAGAGCCTTTACACTGGTTATTACTTAAACTTTTACCAGCCGCAATGGCTTTTTCGTCATCTGATTTGTTGCTGCTGAGTATGCTTGATGAGCTACCGCTGGACTTATGCTTTGAAACAACCCGCCAACCGACGAAACCAACGGCCAAAACTACGATTAAACCAAACAATAAGAGTATATGGTGGAATCCCTGCTGATTCCGCTTAAGCTTCATGAACCAAATTATACACACAAGGTTAATATATTGCTTGCGGTTTGATATTAAGTCCATTCGTTTTATTATTTGCCTATGAGACGAACTAATTTAGGACTAGCAGTGCCAGTTAGTAGTTTTGAGTACACCATTCTGGACCAGGCTGGTGCCCCAGCGCCGGTATCAAGATCATTTGATAAAGGCCCAGGAGGAGAGTGGCAAATAATAGAAGCAAAATATGCCAGAGAAGATCTACCGTTTGTGCTTGAAGCTGCACATAGAGCATATGATCAAGCCCTAAATGACACACAGCCGAAGGAAGTTCAAGCACTCGATACACTTTATCCGGACCAACCCGATGAACACAACCTGGCCGCGCGGGAAACGCTGCGTCAATTAGTATTAAATGATCCTACTCGTGCACGTAAAACAGCGGCGCTTGTTGTCAGCTCGCAGCTTATTACTAAATTAACTCCGTCTACTCACCAACTCAAAACCCCTGGTAAGCATTAACGAGGTGCTTATTTCTTAGCTTCGAGTATGCTCACACGGTTGCCTTCGGAGTCGTTGAATGAGACCCAAAGGCCAACTCCTGGTATTTGTTGTGGTTTGCCGAGCAATTTGCCGCCCGAGGCTTCTATATTCTTCATAGCTGCCTTAACGTCAGGCACCGAAATGACTACTGAGGGTGCGCCTGAGGCCTGCGGTCTGGTTACATCGTAAAAGCCGCCGTTGATAGCACCAGGCGTCTTAACCATCTGGTTTTTATCTGTTTCGGCTGTGTGGGCCGTTATATAATGGCCCATTTCTTCGCCAAATTCTTTCATCCCCCAACCGAAGGCTTTTTTATAAAATTCAGCCACCCGCTTGGCGTCCTTATAGGGCATTTCAAAATGTACAACTGGATTTTTACTCATAAAACTCCCTTATTAAAATTACTCTAAGTCAATAACCTCTAATACCTCGTTGACTGGCACATTTGCCTCATCGTGGGCTTTTTGTACCATATCGGCTGAGTCTGCCTCTGTAAGACAAAAAGCTCTACCTTGCTCTGCACTGGCGTGAGCGTGTTTGGCAGAGCACCCAAGCTTGGAACAAGCTGCTTTATAAGATTCCCAAGTTTGTTTTACCATCTCGTCCGTCATGGCGTTTCCCATGTTGTGTATACCGATGAATAAAGCCATAAAACCCTCCTTTTTATAATCCAATTATAGCTTAGAAAGGGCACTACATGAAGCTAGTGTAAAATAAGTACATGGCAAAATTAGTAAGTTTATCCGGGATTGTCTGCTACGTGGCTAATTTGGATAGAACAGCTAAGTTTTACGAAGATCTAGGGTTTATTGTTACCGATAAAACTCCAGATTACCTATCAATACGACTGAATTGGTTTTGGGTAGAGTTTGTAAGACAAGATAAAGCAGAAGAAACCGTATTCCAGCCGGTTTTGGCGGTTGAATCTGGCGATAACGGAAAAGGACAATTTGTTCATATCAGCGTGACAAACGTAGATGAGTTTTATAAACATGTGCTAGAAAAAGGCATGAAACCCTCCAGCAAGCCAAAAGACTTTCGCTGGGGCCGACGCGAGTTTATATTGCCCGACCCGGACGGCTACAAATTAGTTTTCTTTAACAAAGGCACGAAGAAATAGATAAAAACTGGATTACGACTTTCAGGTATGCCTTGCACGCCATTCTTTAGTAGCTTTAGGTAAGTCCATACCAACTGCAAATAGGAATATAACAGTAGTGCCTTTACCTAAAAAGGCAAACTGCTTACTAACTTCTTCACGGAGCCTGTCTTCACCGCCGTCTTTATCAAGCGACTCTAGATAATTGGCGAATGAACCGTGCTGAGTGCTTAATATTTTAATCTTCTGGGCATTAGCCACAATGGCTCGGATTTTGGCCAGATTACGTATAACATCCGGGTTCATCATCAGTTCTTCAATTTCCGGTTCCTGAAATTTGGAAACTTTATCGATGTTAAAGTTACTAAAAGCTTTCTTGATACCTGGCCATTTCTTTTCCAGCACTTGCCAATTTAGGCCGGAGGCTAAAATAACCCGGCTCATGCGCTCCAAGTATTCATTATCGTCTTTGGGCTTTTCAATTTTGTGGTGCTTCATCCACTCATCTGGTTTTGGCATTGACGCTCCTTAACTCTTAGATTTCGGATTATCTACCCAGCCTTTATCCTTGAAAACTGCCCAAATAGCCATGGAGTGACCGTGTCCAAGATCAAATTCAGCTTTCAGGAACTTTACGAGCTCGCTGGCTTTCATATCAGGTTTATAGACACCGGCTTTTTCAGCGGCTTGTTTAAGTTCAAGAGGCGTTTTGCCGGTTTTGGCTTTTATATTATCTATGTAAGCCTGAAAGGTCATAACGGCGTATCAATAAAAGACTTCTACAATCCTAAAATTTGCTTTTTCTTAGCTTGAAATTCCTCGTCGGTCAGAATGCCTTGGTCTTTAAGTTGCGCAAGCTTTTCCAGTTGTGCTACTTGATCGTCACCACCTGCGGCTGCAGCCGGCTGCGCTGCGTCAGCGCCCTGATCGTTGCGTCGTCTGGCGGCAGCAGATCCAACAGCTGCACCAATAATAAGCCCACGCCGACGTCCTCTTCTAAAACCTGGTCCCATAATATTACCCTCCTTGCAGCATGACGCCGCTAATTAATTTAATACCTTAACTATAAACCCTAACTCCAAGTAAACAGTGATGCTTATCATTTGAACCATGTTAAGAATCCGCCTTTTTAGCGCTAGCTAGGTTTGGTAGATTTCTAGACATAAATAGTGCCAGTAGCGTAACCGCAAAAACCACGAAGAGACCCTGCTTAAGAGCTTTTATTTGCGATTCTTGATATATATTACCGACGGTTTGAGCGGTCTCTGAACTGCCACCTTGCGATATAACATATTGTTGAGCCTGAGACTCAGAAACTATGCCTACGCCATTGCTAGCTTGAGAGCTTATGGCTTGCTTAGCGTTATCTGTGAGGTCCGGACTAGCTTGGACAGATGCTCCAAAACCAGATGTGAGCGCTAGCATAAATATTGAACCGACTACGGCAGTTCCAAAGGAAGTGCCAAGATTTTGAAACGTACCTTGAAGGCCGCCAACTTCAGCTGTATCTTCTTTGCTGACAGATGACATATTGACGTTACCAAGCTGAGAAGCCAACAGGCCAAAACCAGCCCCAACTACAAACATGCCTAGCCAAAAGAGGGTTCCTCTCAGTTCTGGTTCAATTGAACCCAGTACCAGTAGGACACCAAAGGCCATGAATACTTGGCCCCATCTGGCAATCCGTTTAGCGCTGCGTAATCCAGACATTTTTGAGCCGATAACCGAAAAGAGTACAAGGCCAATAGATAGTGGTATGAGTTTAACGCCGGTTTGGAGGGCGTCATAGCCTAGAATAGTCTGTAAGTACACCGGTACGACGAAGAATAGAGCAGCAATAGTGAAATACTGGCTCAAGAAAGTCGCTAGACCACTTCGCAAAGCTGGGATAGATAGCATGGAAACCTTGAGAAGAGGATTCTTATTCTCAGCTTCTAAGCGTTTTTGTCTGCTTAGGAACATCCAAAGTACTAAAATGCCTGCCAAGATAAGGTAAGCAACCAATGATATTCCCAGCGGAGCTATTTCATTACCATTGATAGTTGGCGAATTTAATGGCGATATCCAGCCCCAGGTCTTGCTTTGAAGCACACCAAAAACAAGTAAAGACATACCTAAAGCCGACATTATGGAGCTCGGCAAATCCAGCACTATTTTCTTTGTAGTTTTTACATCACTAATTTTGTTAGCTACTAAAAGTACGCCAATCATAATGACCGTTTCGGCCGCAAAGACATATCTCCAAGACAAATAAGTGGTGAAGAAGCCACCAATTATTGGTCCAACTGCTGCGGCCAAACCAGTGACTGCTCCCAGTATAGAAAAAGCAATAACACGGGCTTTGCCGCTGTAGTTGATAGCTGCTAAGGCTGCTATGGCCGGAATGACAAGCACTGCACCGAGTCCCTCAACAAGAGACCAACCGAAGAGTAATACCATCAGTGATGGGCTTAGGGCGGTAATTAGTGAACCAATACCGTAAACTATTGAGCCAATTCGAAAAGCATTATGGCGGCCCCATTTATCTCCCAATTTGCCGCCAGTAAGCATGAGAGCCGCCATGGTTAGAGCGTAAAAAGTTATGGCTGCCTGCATGCCTGATATGGTTGTACCGAGATCTTTTGCGACGGTTGTAATGGAGACGTTCATGACAGTGCTATCCAGGATCATCACAAACTGAGATATAGCTAAAATTACAATGACCATCCACTTCTTCATCACCTAAAGTATACACCTAAGGTTCAAGGTGAAGAACAAACGTGGTCAAGGACTCTTTATTCGTTAGGATGATGTATTGGCTCAATAACAGTGCCGGGTGTGTGTACTGGAGGGCCGTGGATATGATTTAACGTTGTAGCAAGTTTGGTGTCAACTTCTGGCGCAGTATTTTTACGCGCAGCTCGTCTTTTCTTAGTAAAGATTGGCCACCTAAGCCAAGGAGGCGTACGCTTGTATTTTATGTAGAAAAAGCCTATGTAGCCCGCTAGAGATAAAAATATTAAACCTATAATGAAAAAAACCGGCTTTTGATGACGCCTAGGAAGTACTGCTCCAGTAGAGGTTTTAGTTGTTGAAACGGAAGTAGGGCTAGTAGGGGTATTCTTTGAATTGGCAGACACGGGGTGTACGTAGGCATCACTTAGAAAGTAAGCAGCACTTTGGCCACTAAGGGTAACCTTTGCGCCCGAATTATAGGTTGCAAGTTGTTTACCATCTTGGTACTGAATAAGTTTGGCCGGCAAGCTAAAGGTTTGTGGCGATCCACCAAGATTGACATAAACACGACCATTAGTGAAACCTCTCTGATAGAGTTGACCAGATGCTTGTGCTTGACCAACTGGGTTGCCCAAATTGAGGTGTTCTTCGGGCAGATTGTATTGAATCGCGTCTGTAATATAAGCATTTTCTCCCACAGCATATTGCCAGTAGCTTGAACCAGGCTGCCAACCCATTAAGAATGCCCCCAGGCAGTAACGTCCGGTTTTAATCGGGTCAAGTGAAGGGGTTTCGCTGGGAAAGAAATTAGAATGAAGCAGCAACTTCTTATTGCTGTACTTTTGCATAATGCCAATATCGGCTGGTATATCTGCATTCAGCCCACTATGAAGCCCTAAACAAAAGCCTTCATCCGTGGCTCCCTGCATATAATCCAGCTTGTACAAACTGCGCCCGGGATTTAAATCTATATCGTTCTTAGTGGTATTCGCTCTAATGCCATTAAACACAATGGTCTTATCAGGAAAAGCTGCCATAGCTGCTGTATGCATTGCCTTGGTCCCTTGGTTGTAGGCGTCAATGCGTGGTTGACCAAGTAACGTAAGCCAATTCTTGTTGTTAAATCCTTGGACAATATCTGTGCCATTATCAAATAAAATCCCATCAAAAGGAGCTTGCTCAAAACGGTGCTTCAACTGAGCTAGAACCCAAGCTCGGTAGTCAGGATTTGCTAAATCCATAAAGTAATTGTTGTCATTACTTTGCTTTATGGGATTTCCCGAATTGTCATGTAATATCCAACTATCTGTCCTGGTACTATCAAACTGATTGGCTAAGTTAGTATATGGGTCATAGAAGGGATCTTTTTCTACCCAAGATGATTTTGTGCTCTGACTCCAATAATGGGTCATATAATACATGTAAACCTTAAGGTTGGGGTTGCGACGCTTTAATTCCTTAGTAGCTGCATAGAGGGCAGTGTTGTCATTGTTGTCATGTTGCTTATTGATAATAACTATCTGGTAATGACTGGCTAGGTCATTGTATTCAGCGTCGGTAAACTGACCTTTAGAATGGGCAGTAGTGGCAAAGTGCCAAGGCGGGTTTGTGATATACACAACTGGTTGCGGAGTCGCCGCGTGGGTCGATAGCAGTAGATAGCTACCCACAGCAGCAAATAGTAATACAACAATGATTGCCAGTACGTGTTTTTTCTTAGGAGATTGTTTTGCCATAGAAGTCTAAGTTTTAATTTTGTTTTATCCTATACATTGTACTACATCAGACAACCGTATTATAATAGTTGACATAAGCAATAAGTGGTGATATCATAAGCGTATTCGAAAGAATATAAAGAGGGTTCCGTTATTTGCGGAGCTCTTTTTATATCCTCGAGTGATAAATTAAGGGAGGCCTCACACATGGCTGGAACCAAAGCTGGCGGCAAAGCTGCTGCCTCAACCAACAAAAGTAAATACGGCGCTGACTTTTACGCAAAAATCGGTGCTATGGGCGGCAAAAAAGGTCGCACTGGCGGATTTTTTGCGAACCGCGAACTGGCTCGCATTGCTGGTGCCAAAGGTGGCCGCATTTCACGCCGAACCAAGAAACTCGCCTAAATCATTTTGGGCGAACTAAAAGAGCAGCAGAGCAAAGCTCGCTGCTTTTTTAGTTCTCTTGGTGCATCACTTTGTTGCTGCGTCCGGTACTCGCTCACTTTATTCAAATAAGGCTCGCTTTGTTCCTCCTTGCGCCTAGTGCTGCACTCAAGGCAAAATGATTCAGCAGTTTATGAAAATGTTGCTTGCGATACGGTAGTAGGCGACTTTTCTATTTGTTGCCAGCGGCGATAAGGTCGACAAAAACGCGATGACGTCACTGTCCAAGCGGTTCTGCAGTTATGACAACTGTATTTACGGGCTGATTCTTGTAGGCTGGTCGTGCCACAGACAGGACAGGTGCTGCGTTGGTGTAACCAATCCCTATAGGTGTCCAGACAGTCTTGAATATGATCGCCAGAGATAGTGTAGCTATAAAGAGCTGCAATCTTGGCAGCTTTGTGCCAGGCGGCAGCTTCCATATGCAGGAGTTCAAAGTCTGAATTGTAACGACTGTGTCCCAATAAAGCGTGTGCTAATTCATGTAGTAGTGACCATGATGCCATTGTCTCATCGTCCGGTCCGTCACGGTAGGTGATGGTTTGTGTCTTAGGCGACCAACAGAATTCCTTGCCCTCAACAAAATTCAGGTGCGCATACTGCTTTTTAAGCTTCGCTAGCAAACTATTCATAGCGTTCTTTGGCCAATTCAAAGCAACCATATATAACGGCTTCGTCAGGATGAACAGCTTTACGAAGTGGTGGGATAGGAACCAAGGGTGTCTCGTAATGCTTGAGCTCCTTCTGTAAATAATCACTGAACTTTTCAAAATTAGTATTTACACCGCCACCCATGATAATGACCTCAGGCTGGATTACAGAGATTAAATCTATAAGACCAAGCCCCAAATCATGCGCGATAAGTTTCCAGGTTGTGGTGTCGGTGATATCGCTGGCGATCTTGCCAAAACGCTTTACGATAGCTTGCCCGGAAATAATGTCTTCCCATGGTTTCATTTGGCCATTCCAGTCAACTAGGATCTGACCGCCCTCGCTATCGGCCATTCCTGGATCAATCTTACCTTTTGTGATAAGTGCACAGCTTATACCAGTTCCTATAGTTACATAGAGTACATTATTAAACTCTTTTATGATAAGATTAGCTTCAGATAAACCAGCTAATTTGGCATCATTTTCGATAACAATTGGACAATGCGCAATAAATTCGACATCAGCTTTTACAGATTCTTCTCTCCAGCGTAGAGTGCCGTAACCAAGTGCGAGGCCTTTTTCTCTATCTATTCTGCCAGGTATAGCTACGCAGCCAGCAAGAAAATTGTCGTGCTTGAGTTGCGGCAGGTTTTTGCGTAGATCTTCCAGCCATGCCTGATATGTTTCAGGTGTTTGAAATTTAACCTGCCCAGTTATATTACCTTTGCTATCAAAGCAGGCTAATAGCGTTTTAGTCCCTCCAACGTCTACTGCTAGATACATATTGATTTTAGTGTAGCATAGCCATAATTCTCTTAATTTGTAAGACTATATAAGCGTTTAAGCTTGCACTAAAGGATTGGCCTAGTAGATAATAACGCACATGGCAGCAGAGACACCGTCGATTAATACTGAGCACCGGGACCTAGTTGTAAATACTCTACGGACACTTCCGTTACCGCAGACCATCTATGGGCTTGTAGGCAAGATAGGAGTACACGAAGGTCTAGGGGGATTTCCTTTACCTGACACTAACTTACGTTGGCAGCCAGTTTGGGAAGCAACTCGAGCAGTAGTAGATGACTTGGTGGCGAACGGTGACGCAGATCTACTGCCCCCTAACCAGCCACATACAGATCGACTAATTATTGAAGCATTTCAACGCATCACATTGCGGGCATAGACTCATTGCCAACCTCGCAAGGCGCACTTTACTTAAGAGCTTCTAACAGATATAATAGTAAGTAAGACTGATCGGGACTACAACCTACGGGTTGCCGCAGGCATAGAGGAGGCATGTTTAGTCATGTCAAATAAGACTGTTACCATGGACGAATTGCTTGAGAAAAGTGACGTCCAGCAATTAAAATCGGGCGACGTTGTTGAAGGTATTATTACCAGCGTTCGCAAACACGAACTATGGGTGGATTTAGGGGCCAATGGAATTGGTGTAGTAATGCGTCGAGAAATCGGCTATGGACAGCCACTCAATGAAGGGGACAGCGTTGTCACCAGCGTGGTAGATCCAGAACTTGACGAAGGCTACGCACTACTAAGCATGAAACGGGCTGTTAAAGACCGCGGCTGGGACGAATTAGAACAGTTGTTTGAAAATCATGATATATGCGAGGTTACGCCGTATGATGCCAATAGAGGAGGTCTTTTGGTTGAACTAGAAGGTATCCGCGGTTTCTTACCGGTCAGCCAACTAGCTGCAGGTCATTACCCGCGTGTTTCTGGCGCTGATAAAGATGAAATACTGCAAAAACTAAATGCACTTGTGAGCAAAGTTCTTAAAGTGCGTATCTTAGACTTGAGCCGTAAAGACAACAAGCTGATTTTTTCTGAAAAAGAAGCTGTCAAAGATGATATGCAATCTCGCCTCGAGGATCTTAAGGTTGGTGACAGTGTAGAGGGTACCGTAACTGGCGTTATTGACTTTGGTGCTTTTGTAAATGTCGATGGTATCGAAGGACTAATTCACATTAGTGAAATTTCCTGGGAGCGGGTTGAAGATCCAAGAGACTATGTCAAGACTGGACAAAGCGTCAAAGCCAAGATAATCGCTATTGATAAAGACCGCTTGAGCTTGAGCCTGAAACAGATGAGCGAAGATCCTTGGCTGGAACAAGTTAAGGCTTTTAAAAAAGGCGATATGGTGGAAGGCAAAGTAACGCGTATTACACCATTTGGTGCTTTTGTACAGCTTAGTCCAGCCGTAGAAGCTCTGGTACATGTATCTGAGATGAGCGATGACGAAGGTGTTGATCCTGAGAAGATTTTTCAGCTAAACGAGAAAAAGAAGTTCAAAGTTCTGGACATTGATACTGAAGGCCGCAAAATAGCACTGAGCTTGAAGCATACAAAGTAATGGATATGTAAGTTAGCGGGCAATGCCCGAGAAAGGAGTGTCGAACCATGGCAACAACTACCATTGCAATCCCAGAAAACATCACCGTCGGCACTCTAGCCGAACAATTAACGCTGCCTGTCAGCAATCTTATTACTGAACTCATGAAAAATGGCATTATGGCCACAGTTAATGAACGGATTGATTTTGACACTGCCCAAATCATAGTCAGTGAGCTAGGACTGGATATTGAACTGACACGTGAGTCACATGAAGACGAAGAAGCTCCTCGAATTAAACGAACTAGCAGCAAAGGTGAATCACGACCGCCAGTCGTAGCTGTTATGGGACATGTTGATCATGGTAAAACCAGTTTGCTAGACGCGATTCGCAGCGCAGAAGTTACCAAGGCAGAAGCTGGCGGTATTACCCAACATATCTCGGCATACCAGATTAAACATAAGGAACGGAAAATTACTTTTCTCGATACACCAGGACATGAAGCTTTTGCGGCTTTGCGTGAACATGGTGCCCAAGTAACTGATCTGGCTGTTATTGTGGTAGCAGCTGATGATGGCGTGAAGCCACAGACCATTGAAGCAATCCGATTTGCTCGCAAAGCTAACGTCAAGATGCTAGTTGCTATAAATAAGATTGATAAAGAGGGCGCCGACATAAATCGTGTTAAGCAAGAACTAGCCGAACAGGATTTGTTGGTTGAAGAGTGGGGCGGCGATATTGTAACAGTAGAAGTATCTGCTAAGACAAAGCAAGGACTAGACCAGCTCTTAGATATGGTATTACTAGTTGCTGATGTTGAGGAACTGAAAGCTGATTTCAAAGCGATCCCCCGAGGCATTATCATTGAGTCACATATGGAACAGGGCCGCGGGCCGGTAGCTATTGCACTTGTTGAGGAAGGCACACTTATGAGAAACCAGACAGTTGTAACAGGCACAACATATGCCAAGATTCGCAATCTTGAAGCAACAGACGGTAAGCCAATCGAGAAGGCTACGCCGTCAACGCCTGTCGTTATTACCGGCTTTAAGGCTTTACCAGAATTTGGTGAAGAGTTTGTAGTTGCTACAAACGAACGAGAGGCTAGATTACAAACTTCAGAGGCTAATAGCCTCAAGCCAATACGTGGCAAAGCCGACATTTCCAGTAGCGAATTGATGCGCATTATTGACCGCACTCATCAGATTCAAGAGCTCAATATTATTATAAAGGCTGACGTTCAAGGTTCGCTGACATCTGTTATTAACAGTCTTAAAACACTTGATACTGAAGAAGTAGCATCGCGAATAGTTGGGTCTGGCGTCGGCACGATCAGCGAAAATGATATCCATTTGGCTCATACTAGTAAAGCCGTCATTTATGGCTTCAATGTCGGGTTGCCGCCGAGCGTTAAGCAACTTGCAGCCCGCGACCAAGTGAGTGTGCGTTTATATAAAGTAATCTATGAACTCATAGATGATGTAAAAAACGAATTAAGTCAGCTGCTTCGTCCTGAAGTAGTAGAAACTGAGTTCGGACGACTTGTTGTAAAAGGCGTCTTCAAAACAACAAAAACCGAAGTTATTTGCGGTGGCGAAGTAACCAAAGGAAAATTAACTTTGCCTGCACTAGCTCGAGTTATGCGTGGTAAAGAACAGCTCGCTGAGGTAGAAGTCACAAACCTGAAACGCGGACCGCAGGACGCTAAAGAGGTGGTAGAAGGTGAAATGTGTGGTCTTAGTTTTCGCTCTGTAGCGCGCGTTGATGTACAAGAAGGTGATCATCTGGAACTATTTAAGCGTGAAACCCAGGCCAGGGCACTATAAATAATCAATAATTCTTTGACATGGAAGATCTCAGTAAGACTAGTCCCACGGAAGAGCGACACGAATCTGACTCAGAAAAACCGCGTAAGCGTGTTGACGAGTTTATTCGGCGTTGGTTACTACGACGGCAAGAACCCCTTAACTTTGGAAGAGAACAAGCTCAAGAGCCCGAAACTACCACGGAAGTAGGTCCTAAACAGAAAAGCAGCTGGGATAGCTTTAGAGAAGGTTGGCACAGACTTTTTAGGTCTACTGAGTCACAACCAGACTTTTTGCCTGAAAAACGCGGCATGACTAATGTGAGGCAAGAAACAGAGGAAATGACTCAATCTATTCCAGAAGTACCCACAGAGCCATTTAAGCGAGAAGCCACCCCATTGACACAAGAAGCGCCTGGTTCGTCCGAAAAGAAAACCACGGATGCAGATGAAAAAAAGGAAGACAAACGTGAGCCAAACAATACAAGTGTAAGATTCCCAGAGACGGTTTCTGCCGCGTCATCGATGACCGACACTGCAGAGCGAGTTATGGCCCCTTTCACGGGTTATGAAGCAACTAAAATGGAGCCGAAGCCTACTGTAGAACGGGTTGTTGAAAGCCGCAGAGGTACCGCGGCCGTGGCTGCGCTGCTTGGTTTGGAATACATTGGCCGCCATCGTGCTGACCGTAAACTTCGTAAACGTAGCCAGAAGGCCGAAAAACGCCAAGATAAGTCTGAGGATGCACTTCACACTTTGGAGCAACAAAATCAATCCACCTTAGAACATCTTCGTGTCTTGAGAGCCCAGCAGCTTAGCATAGAATCGCAGCCTAATAGGGCTGAACCAAATAAAGGGGCCGAAACATTTATTCCACCTTCGGCTGAAGTAAAGAAATATACTGGAAAAATTGAGCAAGCAGTGCCCACCATAGATAGATTGCCTTTGGCTGAGCAAGTAGTGCAACAGACCGAAAAGCAACAAAGGCCAGAAGCTGTTTTAGAACGTGTGGAAGTGGCGGCTGAACAGGGTATTCCGGTTGAAGCAATCTATGAGCGCAGGCACGAATCAAAAGATCGATTTGATGCTAGCGGAGTCGGCGGCGGCCCCTCAGGCGGCAATAGCCCAATTCTTTTAGCAGAAGCCCTGCAGAAACGCCATGCTACAAGCCAGGCCGAGAGAGCTTATAATGTGAACTCCGCTGAACCAAATAAGCAACTTACTACTCAACCTGCCTATAAAAATGCTGTTAAAAACGGCTTTTTAGCCGCGATTGTACTTTTAATATTTGTCGCTATTCTATTTTTAATAGCGCGTTCATAAGTATATAAGTATAGGTGTAGATAAAATTTTGGTAAAATAAATCGAGAAAGGCTCTAAAATGTTTAAACTTGACGACAATCTACTCAAAGAACTAGGGCTTGGCAATCTGCCAGCTGAGGAAAAGAACAAGATGTTAGCGCACATATATGAGACGCTTGAGATGCGGGTTGGCATGAAATTAGCCGAGCAGATGAGCAATGATCAACTTGATGAGTTTGAAGCTTTTATTGATAAAAATGACGAAGCCGGTGCGCTCAAGTGGCTGGAAACTAACTTCCCGGACTACAAACAAGTTGTGGGTGATCAGCTTGAGAAACTGAAACGCGAAGTCAAACAGGCTGCCCCACAGATTATGGCTATGAGTGAACGAGCCCCTCAACAACCGCCAGCCCCAGCCCAGTAATTTCTTTAGAGTTTATGCTTATGACCGGCCAAGAATTCTCGGCTGGTCATTTCTTTGCCGTTTATGGGCTTCAACTTTTTAATTATTAGCGACCCTGTACCGCAAAAAACTAATAGATTCTTATCTTTTATCATAGGAGTACCTGCTAGACCACTGCCAGCGGCTGTGCTTGCTTCTGTAATGATAACCTCTTTACCTGCTAGAACGGTGTGCGATTTTGGCCATTCAATAAAAGCTCTAATTTCGCGCTCAATTTGCTCGGCCGGTTTTTGCCAATCTATAAGACCATCTTGCTTGGTCAACTTTCTTGAATAGGTAGCCCGATCTGGGTGTGGCTGCTGGCGCAACTGGATATCTCCTTTCATATAAAGCAGTAAGTAGTCCTCGAGTAGCTGATTACTGAGCATTATCAGTCGTCTAGTTAGTGAAGGTGTTGTGTCATCAGCTTGAATCGGGAGACTTTTCTGTACAAGTAGCTTGCCGGTATCCAGCGTTGGTTCAATTAACATGAGACTGACGCCCGTGTTTTTATCACCGGCCAAAATGGCAAAACTGATTGGATCAGCGCCTCGCCAACGTGGTAATAGTGAGAAGTGTGAATTAATTATTCCAAACTCAAAACAATCGATTATTTTCTTTGAAACAATAACCCCAAAATCAACAATAACCCCTATTTTACTTGCAAAAGTTATATTCTGTATCAGTTCATCAAGTTCCTGGCGATTCGTAACCGAATACAGAGGAGTATCTTTGTGTAAACCCGGCGTCTTAGCCATTTCTTCCTCAGTATGCGGCTTTGTAATGACAGCTTCAATCTGGAAATGCTGAGCAAGATGCTCAAGCGAAGTAGCGGCTACTGGACCGCTACCAAAGAATACTATTGTGTCTGATGTCTTTTTCATAATTAAGCGGCTCCAATTTTCCCTCAGAACTCAGTTTAAAGAACGCCTCGGGTTTACCTTTAATATGATCAATGAATACTACACCATTATTGTGATCAATTTCATGTTGGAGCAAGCGTGCCTGGAAACCTTTAGCGGTAATACGAAACTCCTTACCATTAACATCCATAGCTTTAACACGAACCCTGGAATGACGCGGCACCTTACCAT
Organism: uncultured Candidatus Saccharibacteria bacterium; assembly: GCA_964584265.1. Classification (GTDB taxonomy): domain Bacteria; phylum Patescibacteriota; class Saccharimonadia; order Saccharimonadales; family CAYVSP01; genus CAYVSP01. Next base: position 22,618 of record CAZOZI010000005.1, read on the forward strand.
ATAAATTGGCAATACTTAAACAGCCCTCGTAGTCTTCTTCTACCTGACCTTCATATTTTGTTATGACGGGATTAATAAAGGTAGTAAACGATCTATCAGCTTTATTATCGAAGTTATTGCGGATAATAACTATTCTCAGTGGCACGTCGATTTGAATGGCGGCTAAGGCCACAGCCAATTCATGTTCACGACTGTCTTCCCAATCCAAGGTAGCTGATTCCATGTCTGCCACAATCTTACGAGTACCATCAGTAATGAGGCCAACTTTCTTAGATCGCTGACGCAGGTGATTATTTGGCAGCAATATAATATCTTCTTTCTTCGCAACCATTTATCCAAGTATAGCTTGTCTGTTAGGACTAATGAAATGCTTATACTTGCAATTCCAATTTTTGTCATACAAACTTATTTTCGTGATTAAAGAAAGTTGCCCACTGCTTACGAATCCTCTCAGTGTGCCACATACCCAATTGCCCGAATTTTGCGTAGAACATTGCGAGAGACTATGGGAACAAGCAATCACAATTGAAGATTACGATGGTCCATATGATCAATATCGAGTTTTTAATCCAGAAGCTTGCCAGCACGACGGCGAAGTCAGATATTCACATGACAGCTTGGTAGTTATTACGACCACGCTCCGTAATTATGTAATCGTGGAGGAATGTGTGTTGTGTGACGAGGATAGCGGGGAACAGGGCTTCAAATTTATCTGTCAGTACGGTGGCGAATAAATACTAGAGTAAATTGGAAGGATCAAGATCATAAGTCCAATTGGGCGGTATATGTTTTATAAGTTCTATAAGCTGTTTACGCTCACGGGCTTTGACTATTAACTGCCACTCATAGCGGCCAGAGTTTTTTTCGTGGAAAGCCGGACTTGGACCTACTATCTGCAGTGGTTTTTTCAAGCTTTTTAAGCTTTCTGCCAGCTCTTCACTTACTTTTTGCGCGCTGGCTCGACTAGCCCTTTTGCAGGATAGTTTCATTAAAAAGCAAAATGGTGGAAACAAAAATGCTTCACGCTCCTTGAGCTGTTCCTTATAAAAAGCATCCCACTGTTTTGTGATGGCAGCCCGCATAGCTGGACCATCAGGTCGATAACTTTGGATAACAATACTACTAGCCCGGTGACCTCGACCAACTCTGCCCATGACTTGATTAAGCAGCTGAAACGTGCGCTCCTCGGCTGTATAATCGGGGACATATAAACTGCTGTCCGCTAACACAACTCCTACAACGCTCAAATGTGGTAAATCAAGGCCTTTGGCAAGCAGCTGCGTGCCAACGATAATATCAACCTCCCCAGCTTTAACGTTAACGTAATGTTGTTCAAAACGCTCATCTTTTGAGCTGTCACTGTCGAAACGCTGGATTCGAGCCTTTGGGAACAGATGCTGCAGTGATTCGGTAATGGACTTTGTGCCAATGCCCTTGAAAACAAGCTCACCACCACCACAAACGGGGCATTGGGTTGGAGTTTTGGCATGATAACCACATACATGACAACGCATTAGATGATTATCGCCGTGATAAGTAAGTGGTAAGTCACAGCGGGGACACAGCGCCTGCCAACCGCACTGTTCGCATAACACCAAACGGGCTGTACCACGTCGATTTAAGAAGATAAGAGACTGCTCACCGCGTTTTAAAGCAGTTTCTATTTTTTCAAGCAAGAGGTTTGAAAGATGCGGGTGGCGTGTTAGCTTGGCTTTATCGCGCAAATCAACCAACTGAATATCAACTGGTTGCGGCTTGCCTGTTGCTATCTCTGTAAGCCGTGTAATTGGTACGTTTTTGGCTTGGGCTACGAAATATTCGACAACCGGTGGTGTGGCCGAGCCGAGTATTAATTGAGCTTTATGTAAACGAGCTAGTTGTGCAGCGACGCGAACTGTTTGATAGTAAGGAGCTTGTTCTTGTTTATAGGCTGGTTCATGAAACTCATCAACTACAATTAGCCCAAGCTTATGAAAAGGGACAAATAGTGCTGAACGTGGCCCAATGACAACTACAGGTTCTTGAGAGCGAAGAACTTCAAGCCAGACTTCACGTCTTTGTGCATCAGTCAATGAGGAATGCATAACAAGCACAAGTGCTCCAGGCAACCCAGTTTGCACTTCGCCGACCAACTGTGGTGTGAGCGCAATCTCAGGCGTTAAAATTAAAACTGACTTATTTCGCTTCAGTTGCTTGGTAGCTAAGTCAATATAAATACGGGTTTTGCCGGTACCAGTGTCGCCGTGTAGTAGGCTGGTTGAAGTCGCACGAGTCTCTAACTCTTTAATAACTCGTTGTTGGCCAAGTGTGAGTTTGGGCAGGGGAGCTGTTTTAAAAGTTGTTTTTGAGTACGCTATACTAGGTATTTTTTTGGGCAGACTGACTGGCAAGAACAATTGTGCTAATAGTCCCAGCGGGGCGGGGTAATAAGACTGAAGCCAAGCAATTAGACTCAGCGTAGTTGCTGGTAATGGTGCCAACAAAAGTATTTCATCAATTGGTTTGGTTGCAAAAGAAGGCTGTCTAACTTGACGCATTACTATAGCCAGCGCAATCCGATTGCGAATATGAATACGCACTACCTGCCCAATTGCTATGGCATTGTCACTTGAGTACGTTAGATATTCAGAGCCATGATAGGAGTGTAAGCGAGCCAGCACCTCATAATACATAGCACTATTATAGGGTTTTAATAATAAAATGTATTGAAATGCTTGGCCAGGCTGGTTATACTGAAGCTTACGTTGTTCTTATAACAATAAAAGCTTATGTTAGATGTATTTATAACTTCCAGGGTGCGCCGCAAGATATTAGTGGTCTATGCTAAATATCCAGATTTTAAGACCCATGTACGTGGTCTAGCTAAGCTTATCAAAGAAGATGCTGGTAATATTCAGCGCGAATTAAAACGCTTGGAGAAGATAGGTTTTCTTATTTCTGAGAAGCAGGGCAATACCAAAATTTACCACACTAATAAGCATTTTATTATATTCAAAGAGCTCCAAAGTATAGTGTTAAAATCACAACGTGCAACTCAGCGTAAGTCACCTTATTAGCCTCTTGCAAAATTAGTCTTTAATCTGTAGAATAACTGGTTATGATTCAAGTCTCAAAGAAAGACCCCAAAGAGTCTCTGGAGAGTTTATTGCGTCGCTTTAATCGCAAAGTACAACAATCAGGCATTGTTACAACAGTCAAACAAGGCCAATACTTTGAGAAGCCCATCAGTAAACGTGATCGACGAACCAAGGCCATTATTCGTCGCGAACGCAAAGCCGAAAAACTTAAAAAGATCAAACTCGGGCAACGCTAGACTAACTAAGAAAAACCCCGAGTGGGTTTTTCTTTCTTTTCCTGACAGCTGATAAACAAAGCTTGAAATAGATTCCAGCTTCGTTTGATATAATTTTATTATGGACATTAAGGATCACCCTAAAAGAGCTGGTAGGGTGTTAGTGACAATTGAAAACAGTACAGAAGAGGATACAATTGCTAATGCTTTTATGGGTGTGTTTGGATTACCTAGTACTAAATTTGCTTTCAAAAGAGTAGTAGTTGACGTATGGACGGGTAGGAGAAGTCAATTTCCTTATACCACTACGCTTCCAGAGAAAAACCTTGGGCCTATAGCAATAGAGGCATTCTCACACACAGGTAATGCTCAAGAAAGTATGATATGCCAGCATATGGGGGAAGCCGTAATCGGATACTTGCAAGGTTTTCAGTCAGAATCGACAACACTTGTCGAACCGCCTAGTCAAACTAGGTGAAAATTAACCATTGCTCTGGTACACTTTAGTTCAGGTTATGAGTATTAAGGTGCAAATAGATGCTGACCTCAAGCAGGCCATGCTAGCTGGTGACAAAATACTGGTGATGACTTTGCGTGGTCTGAAGAGTGCAATTCAATATGCCGAAGTGGCAGCCGGTACGCGTGATGAATACGATGATGACGCTGTTAAAAATGTACTGAGCAAAGAAGCCAAAAAACGTCAGGAAAGTGCCATACTGTATAAACAAGGTGGTAATGAAGAACGCGCCACAGCGGAGCTGACTGAAAAAAGTGTTATTGAGAAATACTTACCTGAGCAAATGACTGAAGCAGAGATTAAACCGATTGTGGATCAAGTTGTTGAAGAACTGGCTGTGACAAGCACGCAACAGATGGGCCAGGTGATGGCTAAAGTAAGAGAACAAACTAAAGACCGGGCTGATGGAAGTGTTATAGCAAAACTAGTTAAAGAAAGACTGCAGTGATTATCTTCATGGGCGTAGCCGGCTCAGGCAAGTCTATACAGGGTCGTTTACTGGCTGACAGACTGGGTTTACCATGGCTTTCCACTGGTGAATTCTTGCGTATGCTAGTAAGCGGTGAACGTCGCAAAGATATGGTTGCTGGCATGTTGCTTGAAGACCAAGAGATAATTGCATTGCTACAAAAAATATTACACCTTATTGATAGTAGTCAAGAGTTTGTCCTAGATGGTTTTCCACGCTCACTGGCACAGGCTGATTGGCTGGTTAGCCAGATAAAGCATGGGCAGCTGAAAGCAACGGCTGTCATCCATCTAATGGCCTCTGAGAAAACGGTGGGCAAGCGTCTTTTACAGCGTGGTCGAGTTGACGATACGCAGGAAGCAATTCATAAGCGATTTCAAGAGTATGAGCATGCCATCAAACCTATTTTGGAGCACTTCAAAGCGGCTGGTATTAAAGTCCACGATATAGACGGTGTGCAGGATGTTGAAGCGGTCCAAAAGGCTATCATAAAGGCGCTTAAGTCGTAGGATAAAAATGTATACGCGTTCTAAAACCGCGAGCGAAATTGACGCTATGCGAACCGGCGGCCAAATGTTGGCAAGTGTACTTGCACTTTTAGATAAGCAGACACAGCAGGACATCACACCGCTGTATATGTCACAATTGGCTACTAAAGAGCTGAAAAAACTTGGTGGGGAGCCGGCTTTTAAAGGCTATCAAAACTACCCAGATATTATCTGTATATCGGTTAATAACCAAGTGCAGCACGGTATACCAACTGCTAAGCCATTCAAAAATGGTGATATTGTTAATTACGACTTTGGCGTTCGCTACAAAGGCTTGATTACCGACGCCGGTATAACTGTCAAAGTGGGCAACATTAGTCCGCGTGTCAACCAATTGTTAGAGGGAACCCAGCGAGCATTATTTGATGGCATAGAAGTTGTTAAGAATGGTTGTCACGTCGGCGATATATCGGCCGCCGTTGAAGCAACCCTTCGTCATTATCGGCTTGGTATTGTGCGTGACCTAGTTGGCCATGGCGTCGGCGATGAGCTACATGAGGATCCTAATATTCCTAACTATGGCATTAAAGGTCAAGGTTCAACCCTACAGACTGGTATGACAATTGCAATCGAACCAATCAGCACACTTGGCAGCGATGAGATAACGCTTGACCACGATGGCTGGACACTCTGGACAGTTGATGGTAGCTGGTCAGCTCAATTTGAGCACACAGTTTTGGTAACAGAAAAGGGTTACGAAATTTTAACCACTCTTTAGTAAAGGTCGAAATACAGACGAGCTGTAACCTAAGCCCTTATGGTATACTTGCGGCATGCGCGATTCTTCGCCCAGCCATTTTTTTGGCTTGGATATTGGCACCAGCACTGTTCGCTGCATTGTTGGTATGCTCGATACTACTGATACCAATAATGCCACACCAACACCCTCTATTATTGGACATGGTAGTGCCTCGAATATTGGTATGCGCAAAGGGGTGGTAGTACACGTTGATGATGTCGTTGAAGCCGTTTTACAAGCGCTTCAAGAGGCGGAGCGAGTCTCCGGGGTGCATATAAGCAGTGCTACTGTTAATGTAAATGGTTCCCACGTAGCTGGCCTTAATTCCAAAGGTGTTATTGCGATTAGTTCGGCCAATCGCGAGATTGCGTCGGCAGATAGGTTGCGGGTCGAAGAAGCCGCCACCATTATCCAGCTGCCCCCCAACCGAGAAATTATCCAGGTTTTCGCTAAAAACTATCGGCTCGATGGCCAGGATAATATTAAAGATCCTGTAGGCATGCAGGGAATTCGCTTGGAAGTGGATACGCACATAGTGACTGCTGCCACACCAAATTTACGTAGTCTCGATCAAGTGTTGGCTAACGCTCACATAACACCGAGTCATCATACAATTTCTAGCTTAGCTGCCGCTGAGGCTGTATTGAGTCGCCAGCAGAAAGAAGCTGGCACAGCATTGCTTGACATCGGTGCAGGCACCACAAATTTGGTAGTTATTGAAGACGGTGAGGTCCAACATGTTGCAGTCATTCCAGTTGGCGGCATCAACATTACTAATGATTTAGCAATTGGGCTTAAAACAGACTTAGATATTGCTGAAGCCGTTAAACTCCAGCACGCTACACTTAAAGAGCCAAAATCTAGCCTGGCACCCGTTGTTATTGATAAAATTACCCATCATTTTGAACGGGACGAAATTTATATGATTACTGAAGCGCGGGTTGATGAACTGTTTGAATTTGTTGATAAAGAACTCAAACGAATACATCGTTCGCGTAAATTGCCTGGTGGCGTCGTGCTTGTTGGCGGCACAGCCAACTTACCTGGTTTGAGTGATTTTGCAAAGGCCAAACTGCAGATAGCGGCTCGCATAGGTAAACTTCAAGGAGTTAGCGGTCTTGTTGATACGGTTTCGGACCCAGCTTATATACCTGCTGTTGGTTTAATGATGCTTGACATGCTTCTTATGCCCGGTGCGGCGCATTCTGGTGGTAGTAGCGGCGGCAGAGCAATGGGGCTTTTAGAAAGCGTCCTAAAACGCTTTAAAAAGCACTCTTAAAATTCATTTATTTACTCGGACTCTTCAATATGGACTATTCAATAGAACACTTAATTGTTCGTTGAACTGAAATTAGTGTTCAGGTATACTGCAGTCCATAAAGTGTGAACCAAGGAGAAGCCAGAGAGATGCCACAAGTAGCACCACCAATCGAAACATTTGCCCGAATTAAAGTCGTTGGTGTAGGTGGCGCCGGCGGTGCTGCGATCAACCGCATGGTTGATGCAGGCGTTGAAGGTGTTGAGTTTATCGCCGTTAACACTGACGCACAAGCCCTTCATCACTCCAAAGCACATACCAAGATTCACATTGGTAAGGAAACGACTCGTGGACTCGGTGCAGGGGCTGATCCGGTTGTTGGCCAAAAAGCAGCTCAAGAATCATTGGATGAGATCAAAAAGGCCGTTGAAGGTGCTGACATGGTCTTTGTAACCATTGGTGCTGGAGGTGGCACGGGTAGCGGTGGTGGCCATATAGTGGCTAAGGCCGCCGAAGAGGCAGGTGCACTGGTCGTTGGCTTCGCAACCAGACCATTTGCGTTTGAAGGTGAAAAACGTCGACGTAATGCCGAAGAAGCAATCGACAGGTTACGTCAAGAGGTAGACACTCTCATTACTATTCCTAACGATCGATTACTACAAACAATTGATCGACAAACACCACTGCTTGAAGCTTTCAAAGTAGCTGATGACGTACTTCGCCAAGGTGTGCAGGGCATATCAGACCTCATTACGGTCCATGGTCTTATAAACCTTGACTTTGCCGATGTTAAAACTGTCATGAAAAATGCTGGCTCAGCTCTTATGGGTATCGGTCGGGCCAGTGGGGAGAATCGTGCCGTTCAAGCCGCTCAACAAGCTATCGAATCGCCATTGCTTGAAGTCTCAATTGACGGTGCTCGAGGAATTATCTTTAACGTTATTGGCGGCAATGATATGTCAATGCACGAAATAAATACTGCCGCTGAGACAATTACAGCTGCCGCTGACCCTGACGCCAGTATTATTTTTGGCGCAACAATTAATGAAGATTTGGAAGGGGAGATTATCATTACCGTTGTTGCTACCGGTTTTGACGCTTCCTATTTTGCTGATCGACACAAGAAAACACACATAGGTAAACTACTCTCAGAAGAACAGCAGGAATCGGAACAGAAAGATGCCAAACTTGGTTCTGAGCAGGAAATGAATGATATAAATATGGACCTAGAACATTCCGATAAGGTCGCTGACTTTGACAGCGACGAGAACAACGTACCAAACATCTGGTCACTTAATCATGATGAGCATCCTGATACTAAAGAGGAAGATACTTCCAAAGAAGAGCCAGTCATATTCACCAGCCCAGAAGAAGAGGAATTACAAAAGCCATCATTCTTACGTCGTCTTAAAAACCGTGGCAAAAAATCATCAAAAAAGGATGATGAAGAGCCAGATAAAAGTGACGAAGCATAACTCAATCTGTTTGTAGTTGCTTTTACAGTGGCAATTGGCGGCTTGAGAGGTAAATAATACACCAACAAAAGACTTGAAAAGCGCTATACATAGAGGTATGCTACGAAATGTAAACGCTATATCTAGGGATATTGATACAGCTACGCACATTTATAAGTGAATACAATTTTACTTCAAACCTTTATGAGCGCGTTGTGGAGCTAGGATAAAAATAGCAAAACTCAATGTGCATTATTTAGGTTTTGAGGGAGGAGATATGCTATGCAATGTAGCCACTGTCACCATGCTGATACCAAGGTAATAGAGTCGCGTGATGTTGCTGACGGCGAAGCCATAAGGCGCCGTCGTGAATGCATCCATTGCCAACATCGTTTTACGACATATGAAAGAATTGAACGACCTCAGCTCATCGTTATCAAAAATGATGGGACCCGGCAACTCTTTAATCGTGAAAAGCTCTTGAGCGGACTGTATCGGGCATGTGAAAAGACACCAGTTACCACGCTACAATTGGAACGTTTAGTCGCTGCTGTCGAGGAAGAGCTTTACGGTTGCGGCGATACAGAGATTCCATCTAGTAAGATTGGACAATTGGTCATGGAGCAGCTTGCCGAGCTTAATGATGTAGCTTATGTTCGGTTCGCCAGTGTCTACCGACGCTTTAAAGATATTGCGAGCTTCGAACAACAGCTATCTAAAATTCGAGAGCTCAAAGCAGGATCATCAGAGAAGGATGAGTCTGCCCGTACCAAAAAGGCAATTGACCGAAAGCCGACCGTCAAAGTCTAGAGTCCTTTGACGGCTGTCCAGCCCTATTTTGCCAGCAGATAAGGTTTATCTGCGGCCAAAGAAAAGATCAAAATAAGGTTGGGGAGCACATACGAAACAAGAGAGACTTATTCGTAGCTCTAAACAAAAAATTACTTTTACAAAACTAACAAAACAGAACTATCTGTGGTGGCAGATAGGATAGAATTGAGGGCAAAATTATGGCAGAGATAACCACACTAGGTTTACGACGCTTTTTTACCAAAAACGGCGAAAAGGCCTATGATCAATTAACTTGGGTAAAACGTGATTCGGTCATCGTGAATCCAATAGCCAAGAAACCGGTTTTTGAGCAAAAGGACGTCGAGTTTACGGACGGCTGGTCACTAAATGCCATAAACATTGTGGCCCAAAAATACTTCACTGGTACACCAGACACAGCAGAACGAGAATCGTCTCTCAAAGAGCTTATTGATCGAGTTGTGGATACTATCACACGGACCGGCTTTCAAGAGGGTTATTTTGAGACCGAAGTAGAGGCTGAAGACTTTCGTGAAGAGCTAAAGTATATTTTAGCCACTCAACGGGCTGCTTTTAATAGCCCTGTTTGGTTTAATATTGGAGCGCCTGCTCGCTCCCAACAGGCCAGTGCCTGCTTTATATTGGGTATTGAAGATACAATGCCGGCTATTCTTAATTGGTATGCCGAAGAAGGCATGATCTTCAAAGGCGGTAGTGGTAGTGGTATTAACTTGAGCGTACTTCGTAGCTCGGTCGAAAAACTTGGCAAAAGCGCTGGTACGGCATCAGGACCACTGTCCTTTATGCGTGGTGCAGACGCTTCGGCTGGTGCGATTAAAAGTGGTGGTAAAACACGGCGTGCCGCTAAGATGGTCATCCTTAATGTTGACCACCCTGATGTTGAGGAGTTCATATGGTGTAAAGCGATTGAAGAACGCAAAGCAAGAGTACTGGCTGACAACGGTTGGGATATGGACCTTGATGGTAAGGATGCTTTTAGTGTGCAGTACCAAAATGCTAATAACTCCGTACGAGTAACTGATGATTTTATGCGGGCAGTTGAAAATGATGAAGATTGGCACTTGAGAGCTGTTACTTCTGGCAAAACAATTAAAACGATTAAAGCACGAGACTTGTGGCGTCAAATTGCTAAAGCAGCCTGGGAATGTGCCGATCCGGGACTACAGTTTGATACCACTATTAACAGCTGGCACACTTCACCAAACGCCGGCCGAATTAATGCTAGCAACCCTTGTAGTGAATATATGCATCTTGATAATTCTGCTTGTAACTTGGCAAGCATTAATTTACTAAAGTACCTGCGAGAAGATAACACCTTTGATATTGAAGCCTTCAAACATACAGTTGAGCTAATGTTTAGTGCGCAGGAAATACTAGTAGGCTACAGCGAATATCCAACTCAAAGTATCACAAAGAACGCTAAAGCCTATCGAGAGCTTGGACTCGGCTATGCCAACCTAGGAGCTCTTTTAATGGCTCAAGGACTGCCGTATGACTCTGAGGAGGGCCGAGCTCAGGCTGCAGCTATGACTGCACTTATGACCGGCCATGCGTACTCTACCAGCGCTAAACTGGCCCGCCGGGTCGGACCATTTGCTGGGTTTGCCAAGGACCGCGACGGCATGCTTCGGGTACTTAAAAAACACCGTGAGGCCGTTTCTGAGATTGATGCCGGCTTAGTTAGCGAAGAACTGCTAAGCGCCGCTGCCAGTGCATGGGACGAAGCTGTTGAACTAGGCAATCTCTACGGTGTACGTAATAGCCAAGCTTCAGTACTGGCACCAACTGGTACCATCGGCCTTATGATGGACTGCGATACCACTGGTATTGAGCCGGATCTTGGACTGGTTAAGGTTAAAAAACTGGTTGGAGGCGGTACGATGAGTATCGTTAACCAGACAGTTCCGCGTGCTCTAAGAGCGCTGGGTTACACCAAAACACAGACCGATGACATCGTGGGCTACATAGATCAAGAGAAGACAATTCTAGGAGCACCTAACCTGAAAAAGGAGCATGAACCGGTCTTTGCCTGTTCAATGGGAGATAATGCTATACATTACACGGGTCACGTTAAGATGATGGGTGCTGTCCAACCGTTTATCTCTGGTGCTATTTCTAAAACAGTAAATATGCCCGAAGATGTCAGCGTTGAAGATGTTGAACAACTTCATCTCGAGTCTTGGAAGCTTGGTCTTAAAGCCGTAGCTATTTACCGCGACAACTGCAAGGTGGCGCAACCTCTTAGTATGGCCAAGAAGGAAGAAGACCGCCAAGCAGAACCAAAAGAAGAGCTACAGAGTGTCAATGAAAAATTCATCGTCAAAACTGCCGTTAGACGAGAAATGCCAAAACTTAGAAATGCCAAAACTTTTGCTTTCATAGTGGCTGGCAGTAAAGGCTATGTGACTGTTGGCGAATTTGAAGACGGTGCTCCTGGTGAGGTTTTCATGAAGATTGCTAAACAGGGTTCTACGCTTGCCGGCATTATGGACGCTCTGGCTATCAGTGTTAGTTATGGCCTACAGTACGGGGTGCCCCTAAAGAGCTATGTTCATGCACTTACTAACATGTCGTTTGCGCCAGCTGGTATTACCGATGACGAAGAGATTAGAATCGCTTCGTCCGTTGTAGACTACGTCTTTAAGCGACTAGCCTTGAGCTATCTATCGTTTGATGACCGCTTAGAACTTGGCTTGGCCTCCATTGAAGATATGCCTGAAGAGCAAACCAGTTTGCTAGAGGGTAGTAATGTAACCACTGTTCAGGGGCTAACACCGAAGGATACAGAAACTCAACCTATCACAAGTATGCCAGCAGCTGTCAACGAATCATTAATTGATGCACCTTATAGCAAATCAAAAGATGATGCAAATCGTGCAGCCATTCAAGAAGTAGCAACAACCAAGAAAGATGACACTGCTCCTATTTGCTACAACTGCGGTAATCAAACTCAACGAGCTGGTAGTTGTTACGTCTGTACAGCTTGTGGTAGCACTACTGGCTGTAGCTAATACCAGGTAGATTACCAAAGTTAGAGGATTGTTCTGCAAACTATAGCTGAAACTAAATAGTATAAATTTTGTATGCAGCTAAAAATAAAACTCATTTTGCTTGTGGATAAACTTGATAACTTTGCTAACTAATATTATGCAAGTTGTATTCGATACAACGCAACAGAGTTAACAACGGTGCGGCTTAAAATATTACAACAATATCTACCCCTGTTGGTTCATTAACAGATAGAGCTTAAGCTTATATGTAGGTAGAATTACAACGGAATTTTAACTATATTTTATCTCTGTTAATCTGTCTTGCTATGATTCTCATATCACTTTAGAATTTAGTAGTAAAACCCAAACCCTAAAAAAATAACAAAAAAATGGATCAAGAAAGCGCGCAAGCGCAGAAAACTTACAGGGGCACGATGCCTATACCAGTGCTTATGCACGATGGTAATGGACAGAGTGTCCCTGTTAGTAAACCTGATGCTGTCTTCGCTGGACCTGGCGCTGCCGCGTTATCTTCCCTGGATCCAAGTAGTGGCATATCCCAAGTAAATACCGTGACCGATCCTGTTATTAGCAGTGTTGATGCTTCTTTTGCTCAAATTCCTAACAATCCCTTAGCGCAATCTTCAATTACCGGTGTAGCTACTGGACAACCTACAACCATGCCATCTACAACAACTACGGGTACAGATCTTGAAGGAACGCCCGACTACACTTTACAAGCTACAGAGCCGAATGAAGTCTTGAAACCAAAACGGAAGATTCCATGGCGGCTGGTTGCGGCAACAGCGGCTCTGGTATTGGTCCTTGGTGGTTTTGCTTCTGCTCTACTACTTGGAGTAGGCAGAAACGGAGCACGCACAGATAACACCAATGGTTTAATTAGCCAATCTAGTGGCTTGTTGAGTCTTGACCAAAACCAACTGTTAACGGTAAATGGCCAATTAGTTGTTAAGCAAAACACAGATCTGCAAACCGTAACGGCTCATGGCTTAGCTACTCTGTTACAGGGCGCTGTTATAACCGGTAACGTGCAAGTAAACGGTAGCGTGAGTCAAAACGGTAACCCCGTTTGTGACCAATCAAACAATTGTGGTTATTTGACAGGCAATAGTGGTGTAAGCGGGTTTAATGGCCTTACGGGCGCTGTAACTTTACAGGGGACTGCCAATCAAGTTTCGGTTAGTACAGCTGGGTCTTCTGTAACACTAACAACACCTCAAGATATAGCTACAACAAGTAGTCCAAGCTTTGCCGGTGCAAGGTTGAGCGGGGCAAATGCCCTTACGCTCGGCAGTTCGGGCAACAGTAATGGCGCCATACTGTTCAAAAATGCCACCAATAATAGCACATTGACCTTACAGAGTGGCGTAGTCCCAAGTGATGTAACATTTACACTACCTACTACTGATGGTAGTAACGGTTCATGTCTACAAACGAATGGCTCTGGGGCGTTAAGTTTTCAAGCCTGTACGGGTGGGCCTGGTGGTGGTGTAACGAGTTTGACCGGTACTGCTCACCAGATATCTGTTTCTTCACCAACTGGGAATGTTACTTTATCGTTGCCACAAGACATTGATGCCGCCTCTTCGCCGACCTTTAACGGCTTAACTGTTAGCGGTAGTGTGTTAAGCAATAATTTTGTAGAAGCATTGGCTGGTACAGATCTAAACGTCAACGCTGGCTCAGATAATATTATATTCACCGCCAATGGCATAACATTTAACCTACCAAACTCTGGTCCTTCCTCTCAGACAATCTGTACCACCGGCATCACCTGTGTTTCGGGTGGTGGTCAAGCCGTGGTCTTAGCTCCAGGCGCAGCCCAGACTGATACGTCCACTGATACTAGCATTCAAATTGATAAGACTGGAGCAAGTGGTAATCTGCTTGGCCTAACAGTTAATGGCGGCCAAAGACTCACGCTTGATTATTCGGGTAATCAAACTTTATCCGGTGACCTAGCCATCAACGGTGGAGATATCACCTCATCAGTTCCTCTGACCATCAACGGCGGCGGTACACTTACACTCAGTAATGCTGTCTCAGCGCTCTCAACCCTAACAGTAGGCAGTACAGCTACGATTCAAGGTAGTAGCATAACAATTGGCAACTCATCACAAGCTGGCTCACTAATCCTTAATGATGGAGCATCTAACACAGCTACCATTTCACCAGCCACATTAGGCCAAAGTACTGTCTATACATTGCCTGATCCGGGGGGAGCCAGCGACATTATCTGTTTACAAACCTTTGCTAACTGTAGTGGTAGTGGTGGTTTAAGCGGCAGCGGCACCAATAATAAAGTAGCTAAATTTACTGGAGTAAGTACTCTTGCTGACAGCACCATCACCGATGATGGTACCAATGTGAGTTTGAGTGGTGACCTAGCCATCAACGGTGGAGATATCACCTCATCAGTTCCTCTGACCATCAACGGCGGCGGTACACTTACACTCAGTAATGCTGTCTCAGCGCTCTCAACCCTAACAGTAGGCAGTACAGCTACGATTCAAGGTAGTAGCATAACAATTGGCAACTCATCACAAGCTGGCTCACTAATCCTTAATGATGGAGCATCTAACACAGCTACCATTTCACCAGCCACATTAGGCCAAAGTACTGTCTATACATTGCCTGATCCGGGGGGAGCCTCAGCTAGTATTTGTTTAACTACGGGCAACTGTGCCGGTTCAGGGACTGGCGTAACCACTGTTGGCGGTTCCGCCAACAGAATAGCTAAATTTACTGGCTCTCAAGCCATTGGCGACAGCACCATCACCGATGATGGTACCAACGTTAGCCTAACAGGTGATTTAACCGTACAAGGTGGCGATGCTTACCTAGGCACAGCTTCATCAGCCAATGGTATTATTCACCTTCAAAACAGCACCAATGCACTAACACTTAATCTATCTGCGCCTAATCAGACAGGCGGCAACGCTACTGTTTCAGTTCCAAATACCTCCGGAGTTAATGATACCTTTTGTCTCGCAACTCTTGCCAATTGTGCTGGGGGAAGTGGTGTTAGTGGCTCAGGCACAACTAATCGAGTAGCCAAATTTACTGGTTCAACTGCCGTAGGCAACAGCACCATCACCGATGATGGCACTAATGTTAGTTTAACTGGTGCGCTTACAGTCCAAGGCGCCTCATCACTCACCCTAGGTACGGCCACAACCAACACTGGCGCTATCCTCCTCAAAAATGCTTCTAACAGTAATACCCTAACACTACAAAGCGGAGCAACCGGTAGTAACTTAACACTTACACTGCCAACAGCAGACGGGATTAATGGGGATTGTTTGTTAACTAACGGATCTGGCGTGCTAAGCTTTGGAACATGTACTGGCGGTGGAGGGGGCAGCAGTGGCGTAACCTCTCTAGACGGCTTAACGGGCGTACTGACCATAAATAACTCTACTGGTTCAGGCAGCGCCATCACCATAGATAATGCTTCAACTAGCGCTAAAGGCATTGCTTCCTTTAACTCCACCAACTTTAATGTGACTAGCGGGGCAGTTAATACGATCCAAGATATAGCTACCACCTCAAGCCCAACTTTTGTGGCTCAGACCCTGACTGGTTCTGGCACTGGGTTGACCTTGAGCGGTGCTCCTAGTGCCAGCGCATCATCATCACTGTTAAACTTGGGTGGCGCCATTAGTGGCGGTAGCGCCAACGGCACATACATAGGCATTAATCCAGCCAGTAGTTCGGCCGATTTTCTCAACTTTCAAATCGCCAACTCTAGCAAACTGAAGGTAGCTAACACCGGAGCAATCTCGATAGGCGGGACTCAGTTCATTGATGGCTCCCGCAACCTATCTAATATCGGAACAATTGGTTCTGGTGCTATCACCTCAACTTCTACCATTCAGGGTACATCAATTGACGGCACTACCGGCATTAATACTGGAGCCGCTGGAGGCACACAACGCATTAACTCCAGTGGTAACCTTGTTAATATAGGTACAGTTACAACTTCTGGCGCCATAAACTCTCAAACCATATCAAGTGCAGCTAACTTTACTGGAACTGTGACAGTCCAAGGCGCCTCATCACTCACCCTAGGTACGGCCACAACCAACACTGGCGCTATCCTCCTCAAAAATGCTTCTAACAGTAATACCCTAACACTACAAAGCGGAGCAACCGGTAGTAACTTAACACTTACACTGCCAACAGCAGACGGGATTAATGGGGATTGTTTGTTAACTAACGGATCTGGCGTGCTAAGCTTTGGAACATGTACTGGCGGTGGAGGGGGCAGCAGTGGCGTAACCTCTCTAGACGGCTTAACGGGCGTACTGACCATAAATAACTCTACTGGTTCAGGCAGCGCCATCACCATAGATAATGCTTCAACTAGCGCTAAAGGCATTGCTTCCTTTAACTCCACCAACTTTAATGTGACTAGCGGGGCTGTAAATACCAAACAGGATATTGCTACCACCTCAAGCCCAACTTTTGTGGCAACGACGCTTACTGGTTCTGGACCCAGCCTAGTTGTAAATGGTGCACCCACTGGTAATCCGTCCGGTGCTACCTCCTCACTTGTTCAACTAGGTAATGCGCTGTCTAATGGCAACAATGCCACTAACGGCGGTACTTATCTGGGCCTCAATGCTCCCTCCAGTGGTGCCGGCTCCGCGGCTGACTTTTTGAACTTCCAGGTGAACGGTGCTTACAAGCTAAAGGTTAATAATGCTGGGCTACTAGACGCAGTTGGCGGATTAGCTGTAAATGGTACAACAGTAGTTGACTCCAGCTTAGCCATCCAAAGTGGTGTCACTGCCAGCACCAACCTTTTGACTTCTGGTACACTCGGCGTTGCCAGAGGAGGAACGGGAGTTGCAAGTTATACCATCGGTGATCTTCTTTATGCGAGTGGCTCAACAACTCTGTCCAAATTAGCGGACGTTGCTACCGGACAGATCTTGATTTCCGGCGGAGTTGGTGTAGCTCCAAGCTGGAGTGGCTCACCGACATTAAGTGGGGCGCTAACTATCCAAGGTACTAATGCTCTTACTCTAGGCACTGCCAGCACTAATACAGGGGCCATTCTATTTAAAGGTTCTGGAGGTACGGGTACACTGACTCTAAAAGGGCCAACTACACCAAATGCCGGGAACTTTACGCTAACCATTCCAGCCATAACCGGCAATGCCAATGTATGTACTGATAATACCCCTATTTGTACTGGCTACGCGCCCTCCACCGGCGGTAACTATATTGCTAAAAACCTCCAAGATTCTTCGAGCGCCTCTGTTACCGCCAACTTGCTTGCCCTGAGCAATACCAATACCGGTGCTTTTTCAGGAGTGCTGAGCTTGACGGGTTTCGGGACTAACAACGCTCTATCGGTAGTACAATCTGCAAGCACCACCAGCGAGCCGGCTCTTGGAAAAGCTTTGATTGTAGCAAACAACAATACAACAACTCCCACAGGCAACCTGCTTGATTTGCAGAATAAAGGCACCAGCAAGTTTAGCGTTGATGTAGATGGCAGTGCAACGGCGTACGGCTCCTTATCCGTTCTAAATGGTATTAACGTTGGTCTAATATCTTCAACGTCAACGATAACGATGGGGAATATCTATGTTCAAGGCGGTGACTTCGCGGGTACAAATATAACTGGAGCAGCTACAACTAATAACACCGTCTTTAATCTCGCGCTTCCAACCCTTGGCAACAACGCAACGTTCTGTACAAGCGATAATGCCTACTTATGCCCAAGTTACATTCAAAACCAAAGTGCATCCGCTCAATCATCGAACTTCAATATCGTAAGTACATCTCTTACAACGACTACAGCTACTATTAAGAGCCTAGCAATCGGTCTAAACGCCCAGACGTCTAATTTGCTTGATTTCCAGGGTAATAACGGCACTGTAAATGGCTCAATTTCTTCTACCGGGAACGAACTATTACTTGGAGGTAGCTTCGTTGATGGAAAACTAAGCTTAAGAAACGCTGGCGGTAGTGCTAGCTATGGTCATCTAAAGGTAGATGCCTTAACTACTGATCGGACCTACTTATTGCCTGATGAAACTGTCGGTAGTAATACAATTTGTTTACAAAGTTCCTCAAGCTGCGGTTTTCTTACTAGCACCACCGGTATCCCCGACAGTACATCAATTGCCACTGAAAATATTTACATGACCAACGGAGGATCCACAAGCGATGTAACCTTAAGAATTCAAAGAAGCGCATCGCAAAGTGGCAATTTGTTGGAATTTTGTAGCACGTCAGGTTGTGGTAGCCCGATTGCTTCAGTAAATACTTCCGGTGGTGCTTCACTTTTCAGTCTCCAGGTGGCTAACAGTATTACCGGAAATACAATTAATGGCGCCACTATTTCCACAAACAGCTTTGCTGGCGCAACCATAACAAGCTCAACCTTTAATAATCAAACCCTATCGGCCAATGCCTTAACTTTTTCTGGCACTCCGGTTATATCGCCAACCTCCACAAGCAATGATATAACGCTACAATCCGGTGGTACTGGAGCTGTAAACATCGCCACCACTGGAACTGGGGCACTGACCATGGGCAGCACTATTCAAACAGGAATTGTAACACTTGATCAGTCTACCAAGAGTCACACTCTGAATATCGGAACAGGTGTTACTGAAAATGCAGCAACACTCACCATACACATTGGTGATGGTGGAGCCGCTGGCTCTACTACAAACATTACAATCGGTTCAGCTATTGCCGGAACTCTTACCGTCAAGAGTGCGGCAACGTTCAACAAAGCCTTAACTGTCGGTGGACATATTATTGGCGCCAACACCTCAGGCTCAACGACAGTTGCAGCCAATACAGCGGTCTGCGGCACTGGCTGTACGGTAACTATCAGTGGCAACGACACATCGGGCTTAATAACCGTGAACACCGGTACTGGCGTGACGGCAGGTACTCTAGCGACCGTAACTTTCGCCTCAGATTATGGCGCGGCGCCAAGAGTTATACTAACCCCAGAGACAGTACCCGCTAGCTCTAACTTCCCGCAATACTACTACGGTGTCGGTACCCATACCTTTGACCTTAAGAGTTACAATGCATTATCAGACTCTAAAACAGGCTCTAGCGCCTATACCTTTAGCTATCATATAATTCAGTAGGAGGTGTATAGTAAAAGTATGAGAGTGGTGCTGCTGTATCGGCCAAAGTCGGAATTTGCACGAGGTGTTGAGGAATTT
Organism: uncultured Candidatus Saccharibacteria bacterium; assembly: GCA_964584265.1. Classification (GTDB taxonomy): domain Bacteria; phylum Patescibacteriota; class Saccharimonadia; order Saccharimonadales; family CAYVSP01; genus CAYVSP01. Next base: position 41,942 of record CAZOZI010000005.1, read on the forward strand.
GTACACGAATATGAACGGCGCGATGCCTCTAGGCACATAGAGCTACTTGATTATGACAGTCGGGAAGGCCAAAATCTGGCCGGCCTATATGAAATTTACCAACATCCAGCACTACTTGTTCTAGCAGATGATGGCAAAGTTATCCAAATGTGGATGGGGCCGCAACTGCCGCTTATGGACGAACTAGCCGCTTACGCTAGTAGTGGTGGCAATATGTTTCTTGCAGAGGCTACCGCTAGTACGCTATAGTTAGTTTAATCCGTTTAAGCAGCTATCAACTGCGAAGGAGTGGGAAGAACATTGACATTTTGCGTTATCGGCCTTGCGCTTGGATGCGATACAAGGAAGAAACGAGTAGCTGAATGAGGCGTACAGATTAGTACGTTGAACGAGCAACGGAGTTTCTGACGAAGTAGTGCGCCAAGAATGCCAGCGGAGTTTCAGCTCTGCTGAAAACAGGCTGGCATGGCGCAAGTGTCGATAAGTAGAACTCACCGGGTAAGCCCGTAAAAGCAGTAATTAAGTCCCAAGTAGGATGGCACCGCGTGATTCACGCTCCTACGCTAGAGGGACTTTTTGTTTTAGAAGGAGACAAGTGAAATTCAAGCAAGGCACACGGCGCAAGCCAATCGAATACGAGAAAGATCTCGTTAGACACTGGAAGGAAAATAAAACCTTTGAGAAGTCTGTTGAAATGCGTCCCAAAGACAATGCCTACGTGTTTTACGATGGGCCGCCATTTATTACCGGTGTGCCACATCATGGTACGCTGCTCAGTTCTGTGGTTAAAGACGCTGTACCTCGCTATTGGACCATGAAAGGCAAGCGGGTAGAGCGGGTATGGGGCTGGGACTGTCATGGCTTGCCGGCAGAGATTTATACCGAGAAAAAGCTTGGCATTAAAGATAGAAGAGAAATTGGTACTAAAATTAGCCTAGAAGATTACATCAAGGCCTGTCGGGCTAACATGGTACAGACTGGTAGTGAATGGGAAGATACCATTGACCGAATCGGTCGCTGGGTCAATTTTAGAGGCGCTTACAAGACCATGGACAAAGAGTACATGGAATCCGTCTGGTGGGCTTTTAAGAAACTTTATGACGCCGGTAAGATCTACGAAGGTGAAAAGGTATTACTTTATTGTACGCGCGATGCTACACCGCTCTCTAAAGCCGAAGTGGCTATGGATAATAGCTATCAGGATGATACGGATCCGAGTGTGTACGTTAAGTTTAAGCTCAAAGGCGAGAGTACATATCTCTTAGCTTGGACGACGACACCTTGGACGCTGTTATCCAACACTGCTATAGCGGTAAACAAAGATATTACTTATATTGAAGTCGAGCTTGATGGTGAGCACATGATCATTGCGAAAGACCTAGCCAAACGAGTCTTAACAGATGAAAAGCACCAAGAGCTTAACTACAAGGTAGTACGGACGTTTAAAGGCGAGGAACTCGTCGGCAAAGATTATGAACCACTGTTTAACGACCGTGGCAAGAATGCTCACAAAGTCTGGCATGCACCATTTGTTCATACAGAGGAAGGTACAGGCATTGCTCATGAATCACCGGCATACGGTGAAGATGACTATGAGCTTGCTAAAAAGAACAAGGTTCCGATAGTTCTTGATACAGATGAGGAGGGTTTTTACACTGAAGGTGAGTGGAAAGGCCAGCTTGTTTGGGATGTTAATAAGGATATCGCCAAGGCACTACATGAGCGCGGCGTTGTCTGGAAGATAGAATATATAACTCATTCCTATCCACATTGCCATCGCTGTGGCACCAGGCTCATGTATCGGGCTCACCCTAGTTGGTTTATGGATATCGATGGACAACGCAAAGAAATGCTGGAGCAAAATGCCAATATAAATTGGTTTCCAGAGCATATTAAGCACGGGCGCTTTGAGAAAACAGTCGAGAGTGCACCAGATTGGAACTTATCGCGTGATCGTTTTTGGGCAACAGCTATGCCTGTTTGGAAGGGTATCGATAAGCACGGCAAAGAGCACATCAAAGTTATCGGCAGCTACGCTGAGCTTAAAGAACTATCCGGTAAGGAGTTAGAAGACTATCATCGTCCATGGATAGATGATGTTACATTTACAATAGAAGGTGTCAAATATAAGAGAGTGGATAAAGTAATGGACTCTTGGTTTGAAGCCGGCAGCATGCCATTTGCCCAATTCCACTATCCCTTCGAAAATACTGAAAAATTTGAAGAGAATTTCCCTGGTGACTTCATTGCTGAGTACGTAGGACAGGTAAGAGCCTGGTTTTATTATCTGCACGGGGTTTCAGTCGGTCTTATGGGCAAAAACTCTTTTAAAAATGTCATTGTGACGGGTACTATAGTCGGCAACGACGGTCGCAAGATGAGCAAGAGCTATGGTAATTATACTGATCCCAATGAACTGGTGGACATGTATAGTGCTGATGCGCTGCGTCTTCTGTATCTTAGTTCACCCGTGTTAAACGGTGAAGATTTCGCTCTAAAAGACAAAGATGTTGCCGACATCAACCGTAAATTATCTATGGTCTGGAATATGTATGATTTCTTTACGATGTACGCTGAAGTTGATGGCTGGCATTGGAATGGAAAACTGGAGGATCCAATTGAAGAAGGAAGCAATCTGTTAGATCAATGGATTGTTTCCCGAGTACATCAGCTTATAGAAGAAATTGACGCTAACATGCAGCTTTATGATATTCCAAACGCTCTCAAACCAGTTCTGCCATTTATCGATGATGCCAGTAACTGGTATGTACGCCGCTCGCGGCGACGTTTTTGGAAATCTGGGGATGATACTGATAAGCAAGCTGCTTACCGAACGCTACACTACGTTTTGGTGCGTCTAAGTCAAGCATTAGCACCGTTTACGCCATTTATGGCCGAAGAGATTTTCTTGAAACTTACAGGCGGGGAGATGGGTGAAAGTGTACATTTGCTAGATTGGCCAGAAGTCGGCCACGTCAATGAGCAAGTACTTGAAAAGATGGCAGTGGTAAGGAGAGTTATCACCGAAGGCCTGTCGCAACGAGCCGAAGCCGGAATTAAGGTACGCCAGCCACTTGCTTCTATAGAAGCACCAGAATTTGACGATGAATTGCTAGGAATCATAAAGGAAGAGCTAAATGTTAAAGAAGTCTCCCCCTCAGTTTCACCCAGTCCATCACCGAGCGCAGAAGCCAGCGATAAGGAGATAATCAAGCTCGATACGAAGATTACCTCAGAGCTTAAACGAGAAGGGTTAATGAGGGAAGTGGTGCGGCAGGTGCAAAGTGCTCGCAAAACCGCTGGATTGAATGTTGATGACCGTATTTTATTGGTACTTGTAACAGACAACAAAGAGTTAGAAAAAGCCATCCGAGAGCATATAGATATTATCAAACAAGAAACATTAGCCACTCATCTTACTGGAGAAGGCAACAGCAACTATAAAGCAGAAGTAAAAATCGAGAACCAAAATCTTACAATTGGCCTAAGTAAAGCTTCCTAACACCTTTGACACCCCACCCTATCTCTGGTAGACTCTGTCGGTAACTCATGAAAAAAGCAGTCATTACTACCGGTTCTAAACAGTACGTTGTATCATCTGGCGACACTTTGCAAGTTGAAACACTTAAAAATCCTGGTAAAACGGTTACCTTTGAACCTTTACTGGTTATAGATGGAGAAAATATTAGCGTTGGCAAACCGCTTGTTGAAGGTGTTAAAGTAACAGCCGAAGTTACGAATCCTGACATGAGAGACGACAAAGTGGTTTCTATTCGTTACAAAGCAAAAAAGCGTGTCCACACTGTGCGCGGGCACAGGCAACACTTGAGCGAACTAAAGATTACTAAAATTGGCTAGTCTTTTTATTTAACAGTAATAGTTGCCTGGAACTTACTGGGGTTTAGCTCATCATGGTAAGTAAACGTGCCAGTTTTTTCAGGTACTAATGTAAAGCTTTCGTTTTTAGCTAACTCTGGGCTAACAAGTTCAGGGTAGGTTGTGTGCGAAGGATAAGGATCAGCTGCAACCTCATGGGCAGCGCTATCCGTATTGGTCCAGGTAACTTGCTGGCAACGACTGACTTCTATATCCGCTGGTACAAAGCCATCTTTAGTGATGCTGACTTGCGCAGGCGTCAGGTTAGAAGTTTCTTTCACGCAACCGGCTGCTTGAGTTTGGACGCTTGATGGCGCAGTTTGCTTATTATTTCTTGATCTAGTTAGCATTACAAGTACTCCGCCAAAGATAACTAGTAAAACCAAAAACCCGCGTAAAATTAACCAACGTTTTTTAGAAGTGCGTTGTGGTTCTGTCTTTGGTGGTGAGGTTTGGGGTATGTCAGGGTCCATAATTGCTTCCTTATTGATGGATTAATTTTACGTTTGGTTCTCTAAGCCAAAGCCCAGTCGAGATACTTATTTGCCATGTCTGCATTGCATAATTCGTAGCTGTATAAACGACATTGTAGGTTCCATTTATTCCGTAAGAAACATCATAGTATCCCGTTGAATCGGTCGGGAAGTAGTGTTTGCTGCCGTTTAGAGTGATAACAACATTGGCTTTAATGCCTTTGCTAGTAGCATTATCTGTGACAAATCCTTGTATATGAGACTGGCGTGTAGTTGCCGGCGTGCTTATTGTTTGAGTAGCTGATGCCACAGAGAAGTTATCCGAAGCATCATAGGCTTTTACGTAATATTTATATTGTTTGGCTGCCGGCAGGCCAGTGTTACCAAAGCTGGTGGCTGGAGCCGATACTTTCGTAAGAAGTGTGCCGTTACGGTAAATAGCATAACCTACAACGCCAACATTGTCTGAAGCAGCACCCCAGGTTAGGTTTATCTGACCGTCACTTACTGCCGTAAGTGTAAGGTTTTGGGGGGCAGAAGGAGGCGTAGGATCGGCCGGCGAAGGTGTAGTAACATTTGCTGGGCTGGAATTAGGCGAAGCATTCTTAGCTGAATCGTAAGCTACTACATAATAACTGTACTGACTTTTACCTTGCGTAGTTGTATCGCTGTAACTGGTGACTGCTCCGAGCCGAGCAAGCAATACATTGTTTCGATAAATATAATATTGTGTCACACCAACGTTATCTGTCGCAGCCGTCCAGCTTAAGTCAACTTGTTTAGCCGATTTTGCCGCAGCTGCCAGATTTGTTGGGGCAACAGGAGGAGTTTTATCGCATGTGCCGGTGGTTTTTGCGGATACAACATTAGATTTAACTGATTCATTGGAATTCGCATCAACGGCACTTACTTGATAATTGTAGCTTACACAAGGCGTCAAACCACTATCGTAGTAAGTTGTACCATTAGCGTAAGATTGTGTGGTAATTAATTTGCCATTGCGATAAATGTTATAGCCTGTGACCCCAAAATTGTCAGTAGCAGGTCGCCAGCCTGTATGCTGGATACCATCTAGAGTTGTATAATGACCACCAAGCGATACGGAACTATCGGATACTGTAATTACCTCTAAGTTACTCGGCATTGTTGGCGGTGCAGTGTCGGTAATGATCGTCACTTGGTTGGAAGAAATAGAGCTTTGTTTAACTTCATCTACAGCTTGAACTAAATATTTCACAGTTGTATTTTCGCTCAGAACTTTACTATCTGCTTCGCTATGAGTATTAGTTGTATCAGTAAACTTCAAGGGGAGAGACGCAGAAACGTGTCCTATTACATGAAGGTCACGGTAGATGTCATAGTGATCAACGTAGAAATCATCCGTTGAAGCATTCCAGGTCAAATCAACCGTTATTGGTTGAGAAACGGTGTGATGGAAAGTAGCAGCCACGCCGGTCGGTGCAGTTGGTGCGCTCGGGTCAGCGTCTGTGTGGGCAGTGATAATGACTGCGCCTGTTTCCGCCGTAGCTGTACACGGGTTATCAATTGCAATCGCGTCAGGTGATTTGTTGCCGGCCACATCAACTGCTTCAATATAATAAGTATGTGTGCTACTTGGCCATAAATCTCCAGGAGCTTTGTTAGTAGGACTATTCTTATCAACATACTTAGGTGAGGACGTTGCCGCCGCTGAACCCCTAAGACCGCCATCCATATAAACATCATAATGATCGACTCCAACATTGTCGGTTGCAGCGTCCCAAGCTAAAGATATTTGTTGATCAGTGGTATCGCTGTCAGTGCCAAAACCGCTGCCTTGCGTACACCCATTGAGCCATCTGAAATTCTTAGGAGTGGACGGGGCGCTCGTATCAGCATTTAGCGCAAAACTTGATGCCAAGAAGATAATCCCGATGACAGCAAACACACCAATAAAAATAGCTGAACTACTTCGCCTAGCAACAATTTTTGCCATCTTCCTTATCCGCATATTTCTATTTTTTTGAAGCCGAACGAAATTTTAAACTTTCCTTAATAGAATGAATCATCAAACTGTTTATGTCAATCAAAAAACCAACAAAAAAACATGAGTAAAACAACATACCAAACCCTAAATAAAAAACGTCGCACAATAATACTAGTAGCTCTTTATTACTAGTACTAAATGGCCACTTATACATACACATACTATTTACCCATAAAAGGTGGCATGCTAGGCTGATAGTAGGAAAAGAGGTCAAGACAAACAATGAGCCACATTATTGCTGTTTTAAATCAAAAGGGGGGAGTCGGTAAGACCACGACTGCTATAAACCTAGCAGCTTATCTAGCTAAAGCCGGTAAAACAGTATTGGTTGTTGATTTTGACCCGCAAGGTAATGCAACCAGCGGTATGGGCTTAGATAAACAAACACTTGATAGCACAGTTTATGATGGACTGTTTCGCAGCGTTAAGACAGCCTCAATAATAAAAGAAACAAGCTTAACGAACGTGTTTATACTGCCAAGTAATGCTAACCTGGCTGCTGCTGAAGTGGAACTTGCTCAACTAGAGGAGCGAGAGACTCATCTTAAACGCGTTTTAAGCGGAGCGGTATACGATTTTATTCTAATTGATTGCCCACCGGCGCTTGGTCTGCTAACTGTCAATGCTCTGACAGCTGCTAACTATGTGCTTATTCCTGTTCAGGCCGAATATTATGCTCTTGAAGGGCTTAGCCAATTGTTGAGCGTCATGCAACGGGTACAAAGAGGCCCAAACCCTAACCTGGAACTTCTTGGTGTGGTACTTACAATGTACGATTCGCGCACAACTTTGGCAGAACAAGTTAAAGCTGAAGTCAATAAACACTTTGGTGACAAGGTCTTTACGGCCGTTGTCCCACGCAATATCCGTTTAGCCGAAGCACCCAGCCATGGCAAATCTATTTTGGAACACGACCGATGGAGCAAAGGTGCCCGTGCCTATAAGCAGCTTGCCAAAGAGCTTCTGGGCAAGGTATAACCTTACTTATGAGTACGCGTCCTAAGTCGGGTCTAGGCAGGGGTTTTGATGCATTGTTGCCGACGGATTTCGATCCCTCGGTCCTACTAGACAAAGAAGAACGGGTCCAAAAGGTGACTCTGCAAAATATACAGACCAATACTGAGCAACCAAGGAAGCAATTTGATACAGTAGCACTGCAAGAGTTGGCTAGTTCTATTAAGCGTTTTGGTATCTTACAGCCTATCGTAGTCAGACCGCTTGAGGGGGGTCGCTATGAAATCATTGCGGGCGAACGGCGTTTCCGGGCTGCTTCAGACATTGGGCTCAAAACTGTCCCTGTTATTGTGCGAAGCGATCAGGCACAAGAGCGTTTAGAGATTGCGTTGATTGAAAATGTGCAGCGAGTTGATCTATCCCCGCTGGAGCAAGCTGTGTCAATCGCACGATTACACGAGCAATTCAACTTGAGCTACAGCGACATTGCGAAGCGTCTTAGTAAAGCCGAAACAACTATCAGTAACATTGTTCGTCTCTTACAGCTGCCGCCGGGAGCTCAGAAAGCCCTTGAAGAAGGACGGATTAGTGAAGGACACGCCCGAGCAATCCTGGCCCTTAAAGGAGATGATGCTCATCAACGACGTTTATTGGAGCTCATTGAAGGACAGGCTTGGTCTGTCCGACAGGCTGAACAGTACGTTGTGGCACTAAAACAGGGAGCCAAGACATCGGCAACTGCACAGAGCAAAACAAGTAACGAAACTCCCCAAACCCAAACCCTCGGCAAAAGGCTGGGTCGTAAAGTATCATTGAAGCGTACGGCGCGTGGTGGACGGCTTGAACTTCACTTCAAAAACGATTCAGACCTTGATGGGTTGATTAAACGACTCAACGAAGTATAGACTTAAAATTTCTTAAATTCGCTGAATGGCAACATGCGAACACTGAGCTTACCGACAATATCATGAGCTGGAACGGTACCAAAACTACGTGAATCAAGTGAATTAGGACGATTGTCACCACAAAGAAAAACTTCGCCGGGTGGCACTGTTACGTCAACATCGCCCGGGGTAGTTACAATAACGCTGCCGTAAGATAGTGTTTTATCCGGCTGAAAGCCTCCAGGATGCGCTTTGTTGTATACGGTGAGAATGCCATTGCTTACAACCACGCGCTCACCAGGCAAACCAATGACGCGTTTGATTAGCTGTTTGTCAGCTTGGCTTTCATCGAATAAGCCATGTTTTACGAACACAACAACATCGCCACGATTAGGAATGTAGTTATGGCGCGTAATTCTTGACCATGTTCTAGCTGTTTTGACCACAATTAACCGGTCGTGGTTCTCAAGCGTTGTTTCCATGCTTGGACCATCAACTTCATAAGATTGAAACACAAAAGCGGTAAGCATTAACGCAATAATTGGCGCAGCTACTAAAATAGCAACTGTTGAAAGAATACTCTTAAGATTTTCTCTATTAGACGTTTGAGGCGACGATTCAGGTAAAATCGGCAATGGTCCGGATGCGGCATTGGGGGTAGACTGTCTATTGTCAGGGATCGTTGACGACGATTCATTTAGGGCAGTATTGGGTTCTTCTTGCATATATCTCTCTGTTATCAAGTACTTAACTATACCTTAGATTAATGCATTATGCACATGTTTATTATGCTTTACAAAGACCACTTTAGGCTCAATTCTAGGTTTACTTTCAAGCCCTCAGCAAGGTATACTGGCACATACTTGTTATGGATAATTTGAGGAAACCTCAGCGGTCACATAAGCGAGCACCGCTAGACGGTATTATTAGACCTCGCCAAAACACATCTCGTAACGCTGGCAGTATTAATTTTCGGACAACCGATGCACAAGTGCCGCAGCGGCCACTTGATGATTTTCGTCGTTCCGACGGCTTCCATTCAACTCCGCGTAGCACTATAGAACAACCCGCTCTAGCGGATCGACCACGTCACCCATTTACCCCCGGTGTAACACCTATGCCAGGAGCAAAACGGGCACAAAAAAAGCGCTCGTGGAAACGCTATGCTCTGCGCGGCGGGCTTGGCGTCTTTATAGTTGTGGCTCTGGTCAGTGGTTTTCTGGGGTGGAAAGTATTTCGCAATACTGGCAAGATATTCCAAGGCAGCGTTTTTGGGCTTTTTGATTCTACAAAATTAAAAGGTGAAGACACGGGTAGAGTTAACATACTGCTGACCGGCACCTCTGAAGATGATCCAGGTCACCCTGGCGCCTTGCTAACTGATTCCATCATGATTATAAGTCTGGATACGGTGAATCACAGTGCTTTTCTTATGAGCATACCGCGCGACTTATGGGTAAAATATGATACTAATCAGTGTTCTTTCGGTAATCAAGGAAAGATTAACGCAGTTTATGAATGCGGCGAGCAAGTGAAGTTTAAGCAGGATGGCTACCCTAATGGGGGCCTTGGTCTACTAGAAAAAGTAGTGGGCGAAGACTTTGGCATTAATATTAACTACTATGTAAAGATAAACTACACTGCTTTTCGCGATGCCGTAAATGCTGTTGGTGGGATTGATTTTAAAGTTCAAACTGATGATCCAAGAGGTCTATATGACGGTAACATTGCCAAGGCCGATGGCGGGCCCTTAAAACTAAGTAATGGCACACATCACTTAGATGGGCAAACAGCTCTTAACCTGGCCCGAGCGCGTTGCGATACTGTCTGTTATGGTTTTTCACGAGGGGATTTTGATCGTACAGAACATCAACGGCAGATGTTACTTGCCCTTAAGGATAAGGCTTTTTCAGTTGGCGTTCTAAGTAATCCTGCAAAAGTTAGTAGTCTATTAGATGCTATTGGCAACAATGTCAAAACCGATTTTAAGACTAACGAAATCCGTCGGCTATATGATCTAGGTAAGCAAACCCAAAACCAAAATATTAAATCTATTGGTTTGGCTGACGATAGCGTACATCTTGTGACTACTGGACCGATTAATGGTGTAAGTGCTGTTAGACCGGTGGCAGGCTTATTTGACTATTCACAGATTCAAGCTTTTGTAAAACGACTAATTAGTAATGATCCTGTGGCACGTGATGGTGCTACAGCTGTTGTCTTAAATGGTAGCGGTGTCAGTGGACTGGCCAAAAAGAAAGCTGATGAATTAGCTGCCAAAGGAGTAACTATTGTAACGGTGGCCAACACCACGACAAAAGCGACAACTACCGTTGTAAGCCTCAATGCTCAAAAAACCGTAACTAGTAACTATCTTGCTCAAAAATTCAATGTTACACCAACTACTGATACAGCGGCTTATCCAGAAGCTAAAAATTACAATGCAGACTTTGTCATTATTTTAGGCTCTGACGCAAAATAATATGATAAGCCGAACCTGTTTAGTTAACATAGAAAAAGTAGTTCCTTGTAACGCAAAGCTATATAATACATGGTAAAGATGTGGCTAATGCGTCTCAGTAAATTTTTTCAGACTGACAACCTGCGACAGGAGGATCTCTAGATGGCTTTCACCCTAGCTAGTATAAAACCCAAAGGTGGCATATCACATATCTTGCATATTGGGCTCAATGCTTTGCTGCCGGCACTCCTCTTTATTTTAGTTCGTATAAATGTCGTGCAACTAGCACTGATTGTTATACTTTTGAGTAAATGGCGAATGTTCGCCGTAAAACCCCGGCATTGGCCAGCCAATATCCGGGCCAACGCGGTTGATCTCATTGTGAGTGTGTCCATACTAGTTTTTATGGCACATAGCGGCACGGCATTGTGGCAACTTGTTTGGGCAACGAGCTACGGAGTATGGTTGTTATCAATAAAACCTGGATCAAACACGTTTATGATTTCTTTACAGGCACTCTTGGCACAACTGGTTGGTTTTATGGCACTTTTTCTTCGGTGGGGCGATATCTCAACGTTTGGGTTAATTATCCTAAGTTGGGTGATAGCCTATTCAGCGGCCCGCCATTTCTTTAGTGCTTTTGACGAACCAATGATCCGTTTTCTGGCCTATTTATGGGGTTATTTTGCTGCGGCGCTGGTCTGGGTGCTCAGCCATTGGCTGCTTTTTTACGGTGTGCTGGCTCAGCCAACACTTCTTATTAGTGTGATTGGGTTTGGTCTAGGGACGCTATACTACCTTGAAAAGACTGATCGATTGAGTATTTTAGTGCGGCGTCAGCTCATTTTTGTGATGATTGCGGCGATTGTTATAGTTATCGCTTTTTCCGATTGGGGCGATAAAGCAATTTAAGGAATGTAAGAAAAGAGGGGGTGCAATGGACACGGCCGAACAACCAAACTCAAATCCTATTAAAAAGACCAAAACATCTATGCCTGATAGAACTAAGACATTAGGTGTCGCTTTTATGCTACTTATCAGCATAGCGGCTGGCTTCGTTGGCGGCTATTTTGGAGGTCGTAACCACCCCAATCTGAGCTCCAACACCCAGGTGCAAAAAGAAGTAGTTGACAGCCAGAGCCAACTAATCAGTAGTATAGCCAAAAAAGTTGGCCCAAGCGTGGTATCAATAGATGTAACCGGCCAAAATTCACAGACCGACGCGTTTGGCTTTTCCAGGTCGGTTCAACAACAAAGTGCCGGTACCGGTATTATCCTCAACAGCGACGGACTTATTATGACTAATCGTCATGTCGTGCCGGCTGGCACTGGCAGTGTGAGCGTTACACTTTCGGACGGTACAAAACTGGATAATGTAACGGTAGTTGGCCGTACCAATGACAGCGACCCATTAGACGTAGCGTTCTTGCAGATAAAGGATAAGAAAGGTAAAACACTGATTCCAGCGGTACTTGGTGACTCTGCCAAAATGCAGGTCGGTGATATGGTAGTGGCTATCGGTAATGCCTTGGGCCAATTCCAAAACACTGTTACGTCAGGAATAATTTCCGGTTATGGCAGAAGCGTTGAGGCAGGTGATCAAACTTCCAGCGAAACCTTACAAAACCTTTTCCAGACCGATGCTGCCATCAATCCAGGCAATTCCGGTGGTCCGTTAGTTAATTCCAACGGTGAAGTAATAGGCATGAATACGGCGGTTGCCGGCAGTGCGCAGAATATTGGCTTTGCTATACCCATTAATGATTTAAATGGTCTCATTAAAAGCGTCGAGAGCAGCGGAAAGCTAGTTAGACCATATCTGGGCGTACGTTATGTTTCATTAACGGATGACATCGCCAGCCAATTGGGACTGAGTACTAAAAGAGGTGCCTATATCACAAGCAGTAATGGGCAACCGGCCATCGTACCAGGTAGCCCCGCTGAAAAAGCCGGCTTGAAAGAAAAAGATATAATCACAAAAGTTAATGGCACACCAGTTGATGAAAACCAGAGTCTTACCTCACTGTTAGGTACGCATAGCGTCGGTGACACAGTAACGCTAACTATTGTGCGCGATGGCAAAGAGCAGACAGTGAATGTTAAGTTGGAGGCTGCCCCGACGAGCTAATTGCTATTGCTTGCGCTGCTGAAAGCTTACCTCTAAAATTAATGTGTGAGCTATGAAACAGATACTGTACGTGCGCCTTATGCTGCTGATGAGGAAGTCCAGAGGCTAAGAGATTTATGGCGTCCTAGCATACAAGTCGAATACCAACCACTGGTAACTGCCTTTGATCCAGTAACGTTAACAGCAACCGGACGTTCTGAAGATTATGATCCTGCTAAGCATTCTTTATGGCTACATAATCGTATGTATGTTATTCCACCGGATATTGCCCAGCCATTGCTCGCTGAGCTAGATGAGCATGTTGACGGCTCCTTTTTTGATAATTTTCCTGGCTCCTGGGAAGATCGTGTGTTGCATGGTGCCAAGCGATTTTTAAATCGTTTTGTAAGTAAAGCTGCTCTACGCCCTGCCAAGCAGGATAGTGTCGTAACAAGAGCGGATACCAATTTCACAGAACCTTTTGCCACATTAGGCAGAAGAGAAACTCAAGAGTATCAACCTAGTATCAGCGTTGATGCGCCGGCGATGGAGCGAAACATTCCTAACCATGATCAAGAAATGCTACGGTTTGTAGGACCTGATGATCCTGATAGGTATCCAATCGCTGATCATTTTATGGAACCTCAGCCCCGAGAGGGTATTCTAGGATGGACAATTCCACGGTATAAAAAATTAGAAGAAGGCGTTACTTGGGCGGCTTCATTATTAAGAGCCAAGAACCATTTGGTAGAAGTGCACTGGTATGACATGCCTCGTGAGCGTTTGAGTTTTCGCTTCGAATATCCTCAATTAAGTAGAGATGGAGAAGAAATGCTGGATGATGCGCTGGTTAGCCTAGAGCCTATCATACCTGAGGGTACAGATTATGATGAGTTGTATGTCTACACTCCTATAAAACGTGAAGGAGATTTTTGGACTGAGCGTTGGGATGGTACAAACGAAGCTCGAGAAAGACTTAAAGCAGAACGAAAAGCTCTTCAGTCTCGCTATGAAGCAAATGTCGGTTTTTCACGTTGGTAGAGTGTTCTTTTCGAAGACCTGTATAAAGTCATCTTCAGATTTCTGTAGGTAGTCGGACTTCTTGGCAATAGATTCTAATTCATCATGCTGAAAGGGTAGGGATTCGGTAAGCACGTATTGAACATGTTTTTTATCCCTAAGTTGGTCAAACAGCTTTCGGTACAATTCAAGCCCATCCGGCCCTCCAAATATGGCCATACGTGGTTCATTGAGTGCAGCACGGTTAATTTCATAAGAATCAGGTACATAAGGTAGGTTAGCCATTAACACGTCATGACTAAGCTTACTTGCATTTAGAAGGTTTGATTTTGTAATCAAAATATCGCATTTTAAGCGTTGTTTATTTAATTTGCATATTTTGATAGCTGCCTGACTAAGCTCAAGCATTTCTACTGTTATTTTAGGTATCTCTATCTTGGCAGTAATGCCCAGTGCCCCCGAGCCGGCACCAACATCGCCCAATATAAACGGTTGTTTAATTTTCAACACTTTTAAGAGGTCAATCATTGTCTCTGATTCTGATCTAGGCTCGAGAACGTCGGGGCTGACTAAAAAGTCACGTCCATAGAACTCCGTGTGACCGCGAACGTATGAAATTGGCACATGCATAGCTCGAGTGCCAATTTTAGTGTCTAACCTATTTATTTGTGCAACCGTGAGTTCCAGCTCAGCGTGGGCAAGTAAGTGAGCACGATCTTTGCCAAGCTCGTCTTCCAGCAAAACCAATGTATCTAAACGGGCGGTGCCAATGCCTGCCAGTTCTAATTTTTGAGTAGCTTTTTTAAGCCATACTTCAACTGTCATGACTCAAAAGCTCATGCTCGTAGGCTAGTAGCTTTTCAATAATGTCGTCGATTTCGCCGCTTAAAGCTCCTGGTAGGTTGCTGCGAGTGTAACCTATGCGATGATCAGTGATCCGATCTTGGGGAAAATTGTAGGTGCGAATTTTCTCCGAACGGTCACCAGAGCCGATTAGTTTACGCTTGGCATCGGATAGCTGCTTAGCCTCTTCATCAATTTTCATTTGCAACAAGCGTGCTCTCAAAACGCTCATTGCTTTAGCTTTGTTTTTTATTTGTGATTTCTCATCCTGGTTGGCAACCACGATGCCGGTGGGCAAGTGAGTAATCCGCACAGCTGAATCGGTGGTATTGACTGACTGGCCGCCATGTCCGCTCGAACGGTACACATCCACTCTCAAATCTGCCGGCTTTATCTCAATATCCGATTCCTCGGCTTCGGGCAGGACAGCGACCGTTGCCGTACTGGTGTGAATGCGTCCCTGTGATTCTGTGACCGGAACTCGCTGCACACGGTGCACACCTGCTTCAAATTTGAGGTTCTTATAAGCATTTTCGCCATGAACTGCAAAAATAATCTCTTTAAAACCGCCGGCTTCGCTGGGGCTTTCGCTAATAAGTTCAACTTTATAGCTGTGTGTTTCGGCCCACCTAACGTACATTCTGTACAGTTCACCGGCAAAGAGACTTGACTCATCACCTCCGGCAGCAGCTCGGATTTCAATGAAACAATCGCGCTCATTATTTGGATCCTGCGGTGCAAGCTTCTCAAACAGTTTAGCTTCAACACCTTGTAGCTTGGCGTCTGTTTCATCCAATTCCTGTTGGGCCAGTTCTGCTAGTTCATCACCGCCCATAGAAAGCTCTTTAGCTTCCCCGTAGACAGTTTTAAGTTTTGCACGCTCATCATAGAGCGCTAGGGTTTCTTCGAGCTGACTGAGACGTCTAGCTAATTTTGGGTATTCCTTAGAAGAAAAAATAGCAGGATCCCGCATTTTGCTTTGCAGGCCTTCGAGTTCTTTGCGTAATTCGTGCTCTTTGCCATCCATGTTTTACTCCAGTATATATTTAAAAACACCAGAACTACATTTGATTCTGATGTTTTTAACAATCCTTAGTTATTCGTCAGCTGGCTTGGTTTCTTTAGGCTTACCGGCGCCCACTTTTTGAGCTTCTATTCTTTCATCCTTTTTAACACGTGTTTTTTGCTTGCGGCTGGCAGCTTCTTCGCGTTTTTTTACAGCAGCAGCAGAACGAGCCTTAAACTTATCGACGCGGCCTTCTATATCAACTAATTTTTCCTGGCCGGTGAAGAAGGGGTGTGAAGCACTAGAAATATGGACGCGTACCAATGGATATTCCACTCCGTCTAGTGTAATAGTTTCCTCGGTTGCTACGGTAGAGCGCGTCAAAAACGTCGTGTTGTCGTTTAAATCCTGAAACACGACTGGTCGATAGTTATCTGGGTGAAGATCTTTCTTCATAGCTGCAGTAGTATACGAAGTTGCACATCATATGTCAATCTGTTAGACTAGCGCAGTTACTATTAATCAGTTTGGGTAGATTTCCTCCTGAGTGTGACTGTGTAGGAGCATTCGGGTGCCCAAATAAAGAGCAAGGAGAATCTATGGCAACATCTACAGAGGTAGATATTAAAAAGTTATTAGAAGCAGGGGCACATTTTGGTCACAAGACTAGCCGCTGGCATCCTGGCATGCGTCAGTATATTCATTCCAAGCGAGACGGCAGTCACATTATTGACCTTACTAAAACCGTCGAAGGCTTAGAAACAGCCCTCGAATTCGTTTCTAAAACAGTAGGTGAGGGCAAACAAGTCCTCTTAGTTGGTACAAAACGCCAGTCTAAGGACATTGTGAGAGCCTTAGCAGATGCTACTAGCATGCCCTACGTAACTGAACGCTGGTTGGGAGGCATGCTCACCAATCAGGCTACTATAGGTGGACGTATTAAGCACCTTAAAGATCTCGAAACCAAAATGGACAGTGGCGCACTAGCTGCTAAGCACAATAAGCTTGAGTTGCAGCGGTTCCAGGAAGAAATTGACCATATGAATCACATATATGGTGGCATAAAACACATGGCGGCCAAGCCTGGCGCCGTCTTTGTGTTCGACATTGTGCATGACCATATACCGGTGCGTGAAGCGCGCAAATTGGAAGTCCCAGTGATTGGCGTAGTGGATACTAACGCTGACCCTGGCATGGTGGACTATGTGATTCCATCTAACGATGATGCTATTAAGACTATCCAACTTATTGCTGACTATTTGAGTACAGCGATTGAAGCTGGTAAATCCGTGCATGCCAAGAACGCCCCTAAAGCGGAAGAGAAACCACGGTCTAGCGAAAAAGCTGTGGTTGAGAAGCCCAAAGTCGAAAAAGCAAAGTTGGATGGTTAAAATGGCTACGAACATTGAAGACGTTAAAAGACTTAAAAATCTCACAGGTGTTGGTCTGACCGATGCCAAGAAGGCTCTAGAAGATACCAATGGCAACTTTGATAAAGCTCTTGAAGAGATGCGCAAAAAAGGTCTCACAAAAGCAGAAAAAAGAGGTGAAAGGGAAGCTCGAGCAGGATTAGTAGGTACTTATAACCACGACGGGCGCATTGGTGTATTAGTAGAAGTTAATTGTGAAACCGATTTTGTAGCCCGCAATGAACTGTTCACCAACTTAGTGAAAGATCTGGCTATGCATATTGCCGCCAGCGCGCCCGAGTTTGTATCATTTGAGGATGTAGATTCTGACATTCTCAAGAAAAGCAGAAAAGAGTTCGAAGAACAAGTTAAAGCTCAAGGTAAGCCAGACAACATGATCTTACAAATTGTTGATGGCATGCTAAAGAAATATTTTGGCGAGAAATGCCTAATGGACCAACCTTTCGTTAAAAATCCCGATCAAACCGTAGGTGATTACGTAAAAGAGCACAATGCCAAGCTAGGTGAAAATATCGTAGTGCGCCGTTTTGAGCGAATGGCGCTTGGCGAAGTTATTTAGCATGGATACTGAGCTTGAAGGATTACTTTGTCAAGGATGTGAACTTAGGACTGCGGAAGGGTCTAGAGTCTTGTTGTGTGCTCGTGTTGCAAGAGAAGTTGTGCAGGTGTGGTGGGCAGGGAGCTTAGATGCTAACGTTCTTGATGTGTGCAGCGATGTTCGGTATACCGATAAACCACCGCTTAATGAAGGCGAGTGGGAAGCTGTAGAGATTTGTGTTTCAAGTCATTCGTCCGGTGGGTGTGGCAGATTGGTAAATCCGCCGGAAGGCAATATACTAGACCGTGAAGACTAGAGGGAATTAAATGAATCCAAATCAGTTAGTTGAACAGACCAAGATCAAGCTGCAAAATGCTGCTGCTCATTTTCAAGAAGAGCTCAAAAAACTTAGAACAGGCCGTGCACACCCCAGCATGCTTGACGGCGTTACAGTAGAAGCCTACGGTACGCAAATGCCACTTATACAGGTTGGTAGTATCACAACGCCGGAGACCCAATTGCTGCAGATTACGCCGTTTGATCCAAGCAATCTGCCGGCTATTTCAACTGCTATTCGCAACAATCAAAACCTTGGGCTAAATCCAATGGATGACGGGCGAGTGGTACGTATCCAAATTCCACCACTTACCGAAGAGCGCCGTAAAGATTTTGTCAAAATTTTGGGTGGCAAAGTGGAAGATTGCATGGTGAGCCTACGCAATATTCGCCACGACGCCCAGAAAGAGTTGGATCAGGCCAAAAAGGATAGGGATATCGGCGAAGATGAATGGTCAAGAACACTGAAACAGATTGATGAAGCTATGGATAATGCCAAAAACGATGTTGAATCGTCCGCCAAGGCCAAAGAGACCGAAATATTAACGGTTTAAAGCGTCTGTTAAAATAGAATCACATGTCAGTCTTATTGCTTATTCTGGGATTGTTATTGTTTGTATCGCTTGTTGTAGTACATGAACTTGGGCATTATATTGCGGCACGGCGTAACGATGTGGAAGTTGAAGAGTTCGGCATCGGCTTTCCTCCTATGGCGTGGAAAAGAAAGCTTAAAAACGGTACGCTTTTTACCTTAAATTGGCTACCTCTCGGTGGTTTTGTAAAGCTTAAGGGCGAGCATGATGCCGATAGAGAGCCAGGCAGTTTTGGGGCGGCCAGTTTGAGTGCAAAAACCAAGATTATGCTGGCTGGCGTCGGGATGAATTTGGTTGCGGCGTTTGTAATACTCACTTTTCTAGCGGCAAGTGGCATGCCAACTATTATCAAGGGGCAATTTTCTGTGGATAGGGACGCTAAAGTCACCCAAGAAGTTGAGCACAAGGGTGAAGTTAAAGTTGTTGATGTGGTCAAAGACTCACCAGCTGAGCAGATCGGTCTGCAAAAAGGTGACTTGCTACTAAGCATTGCGGACACTGAAATTCACGATCCTGATATGGTGAAGACCATCACAAAAGCACATGCACTGCAATCAACTCTCGTTGAGTTTCGTCGCAATGGCCAAGACATAACCCAGCAAGTAGTGTTAGGAAATAACTCAAACGGCAAGGGTTATTTAGGAGTAACCGTGGACAGCAATGAAAGTGGTGTACAAGTAAGGCGTTTTACATGGTCAGCTCCGATTGTAGCCGTTGGTTTTATGCGACAAGTTACTGTTCTGACGATAAAAGGAATCGGTACGGCACTTAAGGGCTTAGGCTCAACGCTGGCTGGTTTATTTACACGTAATAAGGAAGCGCGCCAAGCCGGACAAAGCGAGGCTACGCAGCAGGTAACTGGACCTCTTGGCTTGTTTTACATTTTAAAATCAAGCACGGAGCTGGGGATTCGTTTTGTACTGATGATTATTGCCATTATTTCGCTGACTTTAGCAATTATGAACGCACTACCTATACCTGCACTTGATGGCGGCAGACTGTTTGTTTTATTACTGTTTCGGGCAGCTAGAAAACCACTTACAAAAAGAAAAGAGGAATGGATACACGGCACTGGTTTTGCAGTACTTTTAATCTTGCTACTAGTAATAACAATTGTTGATGCTAGGCGATTTCTCTGAATGGACGAGACTCAAGAAATACATCCGGCCAAAAAGTCCTTTAGTTGGAGTGCTTCAACCGGCATCGCCGTAACTATCGTGATTTATCTGGTGGCGCAGCTAGCCGCCGGGTTGCTTATATATCTATACCCAATCCTAAGAGGCTGGTCAAACTTCAAAAGTAGCCAATGGTTAGACCATTCAGTCGTTGCCCAGTTTGCATTTGTAGTATTAGTTGAGGCGATTACGGTCTGGCTGCTCTATAAGTTTCTCAAACGCTATAAAACGAACTTTCGGGCACTTGGCTTGTTACGACCAAAATTTCGGGACGTTGGCTATGCTTTAACTGGTTTTGCGGTGTACTTGCCGCTCTACGTCATCAGTATATCTATTGTCGAAGCCTTCGTGCCCAATTTAAACCTGGGCCAAAAACAACAGCTTGGTTTTGAGAATGCCAGTGGCCACACACTTATTTTAGTATTTATCAGTTTAGTTTTACTCCCACCAATTGTTGAAGAGCTCTTAGTACGAGGCTTTTTGTATGGCAGTCTTAAGGCTCACTGGCCAAAAGCACAAGCCGTTATAGTAACGAGTGCTCTATTTGCTGTTGCCCATTTACAGATTGGCAGTGGGGCGCCGCTACTTTGGGTCGCTGCAATCGATACATTCATTCTCTCACTAGTACTTATTTACTTGCGTGATAAGACTGGCAGCTTAGCAGCCTCGATCATGCTGCATATGCTAAAAAACGGCATTGCCTTCCTAAGTTTATTTATATTTCACCTTAGCTAATGGTAGAATGGCAGTAAGATGTGTGGACTTACGAATCTCCCGCAACCACTCATGCCGGCCAACCGGCCGTAATATTCTACAATTTGCTGTTTTCTTTATGACAAATTAACAGGGAGATATATTGACATGAGAGTA
>CAZOZI010000006.1:0-13960 GCA_964584265.1 uncultured Candidatus Saccharibacteria bacterium
AATTTGCTGTTTTCTTTATGACAAATTAACAGGGAGATATATTGACATGAGAGTATCGAAACTTTTTGGCAGAACATCAAAAACAGAAGGAGCCGATTATAAAATTCCTTCACATCGTTTACTGACGCAAGCTGGCTATATTCGCGAATCAACAGCCGGACGATATTATCTATTGCCATTAGGTCAAAAGGTTCATGAGCGAATTACCGAAGTTGTCCGAAAGTATATGGATCTAGCTGGTGCGCAAGAGGTAACAATGCCAGTATTACACCCCCTGGAGCTTTGGCAAGAAACAAACCGAACTACTACGACAGGCTTTGAGCTTATGAAAATTAAAGACAGGCGCGATGCCGAATTCGCTCTAGGTGGTACTGCAGAAGAAATGGCAGTGGATTTGGTGCGCAAATTTAACCTTAGCTACAAAGACTTGCCGTTTAATATATACCAATTTTCGATGAAATTTCGCGATGAAATGCGTGCCCGTGGGGGTTTACTCAGAGTTCGTGAATTTATCATGAAGGATGCCTATAGCTTCAGCACCGAAAAGCAATTCAAAAAAATCTATAAACAGATGTGGGACGCTTACGTTGGTATTTTTAAAGAGCTTGGTTTAGATGTTGATGTGGTAGCTGCTGATAATGGCTATATTGGTGGCGAGTATTGTCATGAGTTTGTAGTTCCAAGTGAGGCAGGTGAGAGCCGCTATTTTGTGACTGAAGATGGTAGTTACATCGCCCATGAGGATGTGGCTGAGTTTAAGAAACATCGTGAGCATAGTGATGAAAAGCTTGAAGCAATGAAAGAGGTCGAAGGCAAAGCCATAATTGGCGTAGCTCAACTGGCTAAATATCTAAATATTCCCGTCGAAAAAACTACCAAGACAATTATATTTGAAGATACCGCTGGCCGGGTTGTAGCAGCAGCGCTTAATGGTATATATGATATTAATGAGACTAAGCTTCAGCATGTTGTCGGCGGAGCGCCATTGCAGCTGGCAAGTGCTGAAACGGTCAAAAAAGTTACAGGCGCAGAAGTAGGTTATGCAGGTTTTTTGAACTTGCCTAAAGAAGTTGTTGTCGTGCTTGATGATTCATTAAGAGGACGTAAAAACTTTGAAGTTGGCGCTAACCATACCAATTACCACTCAATTAACGTTAACTTTGGCCGTGATTATCCTGAGCCAAAAGAATTTTACGACATTGCGATGGCCAAAGAAGGCTACAGCACTCCAAATGGCCAAAAGTTGATTGAAAAACGAGGTATAGAAGTCGGTAATATCTTTCAACTTGGGCATCACTATACTAACCTTATGAAGGGTGCTGAGTATACTGATGAAGCTGGCAAGCGGCAGAAATACTACATGGGTTGTTACGGAATTGGGATTGGTCGGACTATGGCAGCAATAGTGGAGATCCATCGAAACAATAAAGGCATTGTCTGGCCAGAAAATGTTGCACCGGCAAAAGTTTACCTGGCAAGTCTTGGGGATATATCACATGTGGTATCAGCAGCTGACAAACTTTACGAACAATTGACGGAGGCTGGCATTGCAGTATTATATGATGACCGATCAGCCAGCGCGGGCGAAAAATTTGCTGATGCTGACCTGATGGGCATACCGTATCGTCTGGTAGTAAGTGAAAAGACGGTTGGTAGCGGGAAACACGAATTAAAAGCTCGAACTGACGCACAAGCAAAGATGCTTGATAATAGCCAGCTTTTAAAAGCTCTAGTTGACTAGAAGCAGTAGCTGGTATAATGTGGACTAACTAAGCGAAGTGAGATAGTACCTAAATTAGGAGTTCTTAGTCTGATGAAGAAACTTTTTTACCTAACTCAACCCGGTGTAGATGAATTAAAAACTGAACAACAGCAGTTATTAACTCAGCGTGCACCGATTGCAGAACGCTTGCAGGCTGCACGTGCTCAGGGTGACCTCAGTGAAAATGCTGAATATATCTCAGCACGCGAAGAACAAGAGCGTACAGAAGGGCGAATTGCCGAAATTGAGCATATTTTACTTAACGTTGATATCATCAAAAAACCCAATGGTGGCTCAAAAGTGCAGCTTGGCTCTTTAGTGACAGTAAAAAATAGCACTACCAAGCAATTCCAAGTTGTTGGAACAGTCGAGGCCGACCCTTTAAACGGCAAAATTTCTGATGAATCACCACTGGGTAAAGCTTTGCTTGGCAAAAAAGTCGGCGATAAGGTTGAGATTAAAAACGCATCCGAAACTGCGATCTACAAAATCACTAAGATTAATTAACATCAATGAGCACTCAAAGTAGTGATTCACCAGAATT
The DNA here is from genome assembly GCA_964584265.1 of uncultured Candidatus Saccharibacteria bacterium. Lineage (GTDB taxonomy): Bacteria > Patescibacteriota > Saccharimonadia > Saccharimonadales > CAYVSP01 > CAYVSP01. The sequence continues at coordinate 2,307 of CAZOZI010000006.1, forward strand.
AAGTCCGTGGAATTATGCGTTTGGTCCGCTCTACGCACTTAGTGCACTTGAACGAAATGGACTGACTGCTCGCGATGACCTAATTACCATAACTAGCGAAGAAGGCGATAAGCTTTTCCCGCAAGGTCAATTTAAGGTGGCAGAGGATGGTTCTATAACCCCTCGTGAAGCGGTTATAGACTTTTGGAATAAAACATTTAAGCCGGTTTTAGATGAAGGCGTAGTTCATGAGTATATGGCGGTGGCTTATTATTTTGCTCCAAGAGGTGAGGGAAAGTCATTTGCTGACATGATTGACGCTAAAGAAGGGACCCCAGAAAGAAATATGGCTACACTGGCTATCTCACGTACTTTCAAGAGCTGGAGACAATAAGACAAATCTAGCTATTGCCCATTTAATTCGCTAAGCTGTTAATAGTATGCAGTGGTTGAACAAAATTGCTGATGAAGTTGAAAAACGTCATCCTAAAGGAGAGATTGTAATTGAATCGGGTGCCTCTCCGTCTGGCACCTATCATTTTGGGCACCTTAGAGAAATAATTACCTGTGATGCCATCTTGCTTGAACTACGTAAACGCGGTCGCCAAGCTCGTCATGTACATTTTGTTGATGACCTCGACGGCCTCAGAAAAATACCACCCAATGTGGCAAGTGATTACGACCAATATTTAGGCAAGCCGCTGTGCAATGTACCTGCACCAGATGGCTCTAAACAGTCATTTGCAGATTACTTTTTGAGCGGTTTTACTTCTAGCGCAAAACAACTCGGGATTGAAATGCAAGTGATGCGCAGTCACACAAAATACGGCGAAGGCTTTTTTGTGCCGGCCATTGAAAAAGCGCTCGAACATATAGTCGTCGTGCGAAACATTTTGGAAACCATTTCCGGCCATAAGCTCGGGGATGAGTGGTCACCAGTACAAGTTAACGAGGGCGGTTATCTTAAAAAACGCCGCTTTGTGAGCTTAGCATTACATAAAAAAACCATTACATATGTTGATAAAGATGGGAAATCTCAAGAGATCAGCTATCAAAAAGGTGATGTAAAGTTAGATTGGCGCATAGATTGGCCAGCCCGTTGGTGGTTGCTCAAAGTTAACGTAGAACCTGCCGGACGAGATCATTCAACAAAGGGTGGATCTTTCGACACGGGCTTAGCTTTACTGAAAAACGTCTATGGGGCGAGGGGCTTGTTGCCCGTGCCATACGATTTTGTGAATCTGGCCGGAGACCCTAAAAAAATGAGCGCCAGTCGAGGAACCGGCATAGATGCAAGAGATATTGTAAAGGTATTACCGCCCGAAGTTGTGCGCTTCTTTATGCTACGTTACCCACCGAATAAGCGTCTCTATTTTGATCCGCAAAATGGTGTTTCGCAGCTGATTGATGAATTCGCCGAGCTAATGGAAAAAGAACCAAACTCCCAGCTTTTAGAAATAAGTCTTCGCGGCATGAATCCAACAATTAGCCGAATTCCATTTTCGCACCTCGTAGCAAGTTACCAAACTGCTCTTAAAGATACTGCGGCAACCTTAAAGATACTAAGTCGAACTGGCTATAAGCAAGTTGTTGAGCAAAATCAACACACCGTCCAAAACGAACTTAAATATATAGAGGAGTGGCTACAGAAATTGGCACCTGATGAGGTTAAATTCGAGCTTGCGAAATCTGTACAAGCCGGAAAACTCAGTGACGAACAGAAGAAATTTTTAGCTGATCTTGCAGATAAAATAGAAAAAGCGCCCGAAAATACTGATGGTGAATGGTTTCATAAGGCTATTTATGAATTAAGCGAAACTAGTGGGCTCACACCAAAGGAATTGTTCAGCACACTCTATAAAGTATTAATCAATAAAGACGCTGGTCCGCGCGCTGGCTGGTTCTTGAGCATATTGCCAAGAGACTGGTTAATAAAACGATTAAAATTTGAAGCTTGAAATGAATGTGCTTAAATTGACGGCTGTTGAAGCAGCACCAAAGCTGTTGGGTTGTGAGTTGTTACGCCGTACACCAGCAGGCAACATACGCGTTAAGATTGTTGAGACTGAAGCCTATAACCAAGACGATCCTGCCAGCCACAGTTTCCGCGGACTTACAAAACGCACGGCCCCAATGTTTGAGGCAGGTGGCAGAATTTATGTCTATTTCACTTATGGGATGCATTATTGCATCAACATCGTCGTTGGTGAAAGTGGAAAGGGCGAGGCGGTTTTGCTTCGGGCTGCCGAACCATTGGATGGGATTGAGATTATGATAAAAAACAGGGCTACAGATAAACTGCTGAAGCTTGCGAATGGTCCAGCAAAGCTGGCTCAAGCTATTGGCATTACAGATACAAAACTTTCTGGAGCAAAACTCGGAAGATCTTCACTAGAACTTCTACCACCTATCAAAGTAATCGCCCAAAAAGACATTGGAGTTTCCGCTCGAATCGGCATACGTGAGGCTAAAAACCAACTGTGGCGCTTTTATATCAAAGCTAATCCGTACATTTCAAGGTAGAGGACGCAGTTAACCTCATAGAGGTTACATGCTACCGTTGAATAGATCTGCATCTTTACCCATAAAACCCTCAGCGTATGCTACGAACTGGTTAAGCAGACCCTGGGGAATGCTACGATGCTTATCTATAGTAGCCGAGTAATGCTCTAGAGTGGCTTGAGTTGATTGCCCCTCACCGATAAAACTTGACCAAGAGACTGAGCAAAAATCCTTCTCGGCCAGCGTGCGAAGTATGAACAATTTAATATGATCATTTAAAGCCCAAACTTTCATAGCTTCAGGGTCTTCTTGTTCATCGGTGATAATGCCAAATTTTTGTAGATTAGCTTTTTCTCTCCTTTGCAGGATATTTTGTATAAGTGGAATTGCAAAAAAAGTGCCGTGCACTTCTGTAACACGAAGGCCCTCGCAGAGCGACAGTGCCATCTCTACAGGCGTTACCCCCCAGGATAGAGCGGAAAAGGCACTGACTACTCTCGGATATGCTTCATCCTTGATAGGCAAAGCAGAGGCGTCGCCAACAAGTATTTGACCGTCGCGGCGTCTGACATGCGGCAAAACCCCGATTTCCTTATCAAAAAAAGTGGTTTTTGTCTTGGCGCTTCTAGCCAATTCTACTCCTAGGCGTCCTGCGCCGCAGCCAATATCTAATAAGCGTTTTCGTGCAAATTCGGCTTCAGTCTGCTTAACATTGCCCGACACTAGTCGGCTAAGCTGTTGCACGCCACGGGTTATAGTAAAGGATTGATCTTTAGACCAATCTAGTTGATCCTGGCGAGCCTTCAACGCTTCTGGTGTAACTTTAAATTGATCCTCGCAATCACCAAGGCCTAATTCGTCAATAACCCAAGCTTCATGCTTCAGTAACTCCGTAAATGTCGTGTAAGAATCTCCGATACGGCTGTGAGGATTTACACCAGGGGGCAAGGCCGATTCGCTTATTGGAGCTCTTTCTATACCAACTCTCATAAGGAGCATATTATACAACCATAGGCAATTTTTTCAATGGTTTATAGTGCAGTTATATTCTGTAAGATAGAGTTATGGATAAAATAATTTTTGCGGCTGGTTGTTTCTGGGGAGTGCAATTTTACTTTGACCAGGTACCGGGTGTTATAAAAACAACCGTTGGCTACAGTGGTGGCCATACTAAGAGCCCCACCTATGAGCAAGTTTGCAGCCACACCACCGGACACGCCGAAGTAACCTTAATTGAGTTTGATACTAAGTTAGTTAGCTTTGAAACACTCTTGAAGCAATTTTTCCGGATGCATGATCCAACCCAACTAAACAGGCAAGGTCCAGATGTAGGCGATCAGTACCGTTCGGCCATTTTTTATTTTGACGAAAAACAAAAAGCTATTGCTGAGAAGGTGAAGAAAGAGCAGCAGTCAAATTTCGAGAAACCAATCGTTACTGAAATTACTCAAGCTGCTGAATTTTATCCGGCTGAAGAATACCACCAGAAATTCACCGAGAAAACTGGTCAGGGCGCTTGCCACATTCCGTATGCTCCGGTCAAATAATATTCATGGTATAGTTTAAACAATGGCAACCAAAGCACAGGTGCACGAACAACTCCACAAGCTACACATTACCTCGGCAGTCGTGTTTGCGGCTTTAGCTGTTGCTGCTGGGGTCCTTATGGGACATGCCAGCTACCCATTTGTGATTGGGCATGTCGGCAAAGATGCTTTAGCCAGCCAATCAACCACGGTATTCGCGCCAGCTATTCATAGTCTAATGAGCGTTGAACTGCGTGGGGCGGTCGTTATTATTATGGCTATCTCGGCGCTTTTTTCTCTCTTATTGATTACCCGCTGGCATGACCAGTACCACAAAGCGATACGGGCGCGCATCCGCCCAATGCGTTGGCTTGAAATGGGTATTACCATAGGCCTCATGACAGAAGTTGCCGGTATGCTCGGTGGCGTACAAGATGTAATGTTTCTTAAGCTTATGGCAGGTCTTGTGGTTTTGATGTGCGGCATGAACTGGTTGGCTGAAAAACAGAATTTAACCGGCCGCAAAACAGTTTGGTCAGCATACGTTTTTGGCTTGTTTGCCGGGCTTTTACCTTGGTTAATAATCTTGACTAGCTTAATTGGTAGTGCTGTTTACGGCATGGTCAGACAACCCTGGTATGTATATAGCATTTATGCAGCCTTGCTGGTTGGTTTTGTACTTATTTGGGTTAATCTGTGCAACCAACTACGCCGATTTAAAAGCTGGAATCGCTACGAAATTGTAGAACGTAATTACGTGGTTATTAATTTTGCGCTCAAATTAGCTTTTGGCGTAATACTAATCGTCGGTTTGAAGAAATAGATTATTCAAAACTTATTCGCTCAATTTGACTGGGCGGCTGTATTTATAAAACTGATACAATAGAGCAACTATGGCAAGCAGTACCTACTGGAAGCAGCGCAATCAGCCTTACAAACCTGGGCAAAAAACACCGTATAAAATAAGTCGCTCCAAGATAGAACTTTTTACACAATGTCCTCGTTGTTTCTGGCTAGACGCACGGCTGAAAATTAAACGGCCCGATGGCCCACCGTTTCAAATAAATAAAGCTATTGATGAGCTGCTTAAAAAAGAGTTTGACGTATATCGTCGTAAGGGTGAACCGCACCCATGGATGGTGGAATATGAAATTAAAGCAGTACCCATGCAACATCCTGATCTAGAAACATGGCGGCGTAATTTCACTGGGGTATTTACCTTACACGTGCCTACTAATTTGCATGTTTTTGGCGCAATTGATGATATTTGGACTGATAAAGAAGGAAATGTAATTGTCGTTGATTATAAGGCCACTGCCAAGGCAGGCGAAGTCAGTTTAGACGCTGATTGGCAAATGAGTTATAAACGTCAAATGGAGGTTTACCAGTGGTTACTTCGCGCCAATGGGCTTACAGTTAGTGACACAGCTTACTTTGTTTATGCCAATGGCAGACTTGATTTAGACGGGTTTTTTAACAAAGTAGAGTTCACCACCAAAATTATTCCGTACATCGGTAGCGACAAATGGGTAGAGCCAACTATAATAAAGATGAAAGAGTGCTTAGAAGGTGACATGCCCGAGATTGGCCAAGCTGCTATGGGTGGCGATTGCAATTACTGTACGTACGCGCGCTCTCGCACAGAACTTACTCTCAAAAATTTACAAGAAAGTAAGCAGACAAAACTTATACAATAGTTACACGCTAAGGTACAATCACTTTAGGCAAGTAATAATTATATGATACGCAAAATCTTATTTATCGAGGACGAAACTCATATTGCTGAACTCTACGCCTTAGTTCTAAAGCGTGCAGGCTACGATGTGGTCGTAGTCAACGATGGAGCAGAAGGCTTTAAAGTAGCTCAGAAAGATGATTTTGATCTCCTGTTACTGGATTTGATGCTACCCAATATGTCTGGAGAAGATATTTTGTATAGCTTGAGAGACCCTAAGCGTTCACCAAAGTTCAAAGCCCGTATTGTAGTGCTTACCAACTTTGGTGAAGATGACGCAACGCGGCGTAAAATGGCTGAACTTACAGATGGCTACCTATTAAAAGTTAACTATACCCCGCGAGCGCTGGTTGAATTCATCAAAAAGATCGACCAAAATAAAGCTTAAGCAAAGCGCTATAATAAAAATATGCTAGATATTCAGTTTATTCGCGAAAACCCCGACCTAGTCAAAGAAAAATCAGCCCAGAAACAGGTTAAGGTCAATGTTGATGAGCTACTCAAGCTTGATGTTGAGCGGCGTGGTTATCTTACTCGAATTGAAGAGCTTCGTCAAAAACGCAATGAACATTCATCAATGAGCGTTTCCCCTTCTGTAAGTCCATCACCATCTGAATCTGAGTCTATATCGTCATCCCCTTCAGCTTCACCATCTGCTTCTGCCATTGCAGAGGGGCGCCAACTCAAGGAGCAGCTAGTAAAGCTGGAACATGAGCTTGAGAGCACTGACAAGAAATACTTTCCACTTCTCAAATCGGTACCTAACATGGCGCTTGACGATGTACCGGTCGGCAAGAGTGAAGCCGATAATGTTGTAACCAAAGAAGTTGGCGCGAAGCACGAGTTTGATTTTGAACCAAAAAGTCATGTGCAACTGGCTACTGCTAAAGATTTGATTGATAAGCAGCGAGCTGCCAAAGTGGCTGGTGCACGTTTTGCCTACCTCAAAGGAGGCTTAGTGGAGTTGCAGTTCGCGCTCGTGCAATTTGTGCTTACAACGCTGGGCGATGAAAAAATACTGGAGCGTATTATTCACGAAAACAAGTTGGATATCGTGGCCAAGCCATTCGTCCCGGTTATCCCACCGGCTTTAGTTCGAACCGAAGCTTATGAAGCTACTGAGCGGCTAAATGCGGAGGAAACTACCTACAAATTAGCCGATGATGAGCTGTGGCTAAACGCCAGTGCCGAGCACAGTATTGCCAATATGTACCAAGATGAAATCCTGGCTGAAAGTGAGTTGCCAATCCGCTATATCGGCTACAGCACCAGTTTTAGACGTGAAGCTGGTAGTTATGGCAAAGACCTTGAAGGTATTATGCGTATGCACCAGTTTGACAAGTTGGAGATGGAGGTTTTTAGCACGCCAGGCACAGGCTTGCAAGAACATCTGTTTTTGATTGCCTTGCAGGAATATTTTATGCAGCAATTAGGTTTGCCTTATCGTGTGCTCAACAAATGTACTGCCGATATTGGTTTGCCCAACGCTAGAGGGGTGGACATAGAAGCTTGGATTCCAAGCCAAAAAGAGTACCGTGAGACCCACACAGCGGATTATATGACAGATTTCCAAGCTCGTAGTTTGAAAACAAGGTACAGGTCAAATTTCAGTACAGAAACAGGTCCATATCCTGAGAAATTGGAACATAAATTGCCATTGGTTCAATTTGTTCATACAAATGATGCCACAGCATTGGCTATGCCGCGCACTTTAATCGCTATCATGGAAAACAATCAGACCCACGACGGGCATATGATGATCCCTGAGGTACTTAAGCCTTACCTAAAAGGGAAGTCTGAAATATGATTCATAAGCTAGAAATAAGTGGAATCCATCTTAAGACTGATCCAAAACTGAAAGAATACGTTACTAAAAAAATCGGAAAGCTAGATCGATATCTGCCCAGAGCTGCTCGTGAAAGTGCTCACGCAGAGGTTTTTCTGAAAGAAACAAAAGTTAAGACCAGAAAAGAGTATATTTGCGAAGTAGTCCTAAAATTACCACATGACACAATAACTATTTCTGAATCAACTATGAACATTTTTGCAGCTGTTGATATTGTAGAAACTAAACTAAAAAATTTACTCAAAAAGTACAAAGAAACCCATAGCAGCCTACACTTACACCGCCGCATGCTGGCCCGGCTGCATCGCCGCCCATCCAGGTAATACTTTCTTCATAAATAGTAAAAATTACGTGGCGAGCAGCTGTGCTCTTGGGGTACAATAGTTCTCGTTACTTTGACCTATGTAGCTGACAATTGCAGAAGAGGAGAGGGACTTTGCGAAAAATATTGAAGCGTGTACTGGGTGACCCCCAGGCCAAGACGTTAAAGCGGCTCAAACGGCGCGTTGGCGACGTTAATGCACGGGCAAATTTCTATAAAAAAATGTCAGATACTAAGCTCAAAGCTCAAACTGACATACTTAAAAAAAGACTAGCTAAAGAATCACTAGATAAGATTCTACCTGATGCTTTTGCCTTGGTCAGAGAAACGGCCACCCGCACTCTCAAGCAGCGCCATTTTGATGTGCAATTAATTGGTGGCATGGTAATGCATGAAGGTAATGTGGCTGAAATGAAAACGGGTGAAGGCAAAACGCTAGTGGCTACATTGCCAATGTATCTTAATGCCTTAACCGGAAAGGGTGCACATTTAATTACCGTTAATGATTATTTGGCGCAACGTGATGCCGGGTGGATGGGGCAAATTTATCATTTTTTGGGCCTTAGTACAGGTGTAATTATTGCTGACGAGTCATACCTCTACGATCCAAACTTTAGTAATACTCACCACCAAGACCCAAGATTCCATCATCTAAAACCGTCTAGCCGCCAAGAAGCCTATAACGCTGATATAACCTATGGCACAAACAATGAGTTTGGCTTTGATTATTTACGTGACAATATGGTTCGCGAAGTTGACCAACTGCGGCAGCGTGATCAGCACTATGCCATTGTCGACGAAGTTGACTCGATTCTCATTGACGAGGCTCGTACACCACTTATTATCTCGGCGCCAGCCGTGACTAGCGGCAGTGCTTACGCACAATTTTCTAAAGTGGTGCGAAATCTTAAAGAGGATGAACATTATGAAAAAGATGAAAAACGGCGCTCGGTTGTTTTAACTGAGGCCGGTATTGATCTGATGGAAAAGACACTTAGTATTGATAATCTTTACGCTACAGAGAACATACGCACCATCTATCATCTCGACCAGGCCCTTAAAGCACACGCTCTTTTCAAGCGTGATAAAGATTACGTTGTCAGTAAGGACGGCGAAGTAGTAATCGTTGATGAGTTTACTGGTAGATTATTGAAGGGTCGTCGTTATAACGAAGGTTTACACCAAGCCATAGAAGCCAAAGAAGGTGTTGAAGTACAGGAAGAGTCTATGACACTGGCCACCATTTCTTTCCAAAACTATTTCCGCTTGTATGACAAACTAGCCGGCATGACTGGGACAGCCAAAACCGAAGAAGAAGAGTTCCACCAAATTTATAAACTTGAAGTGGTAGAAGTACCATCTAATCAAAAAGTAGTTCGGGCTGACCGGGCTGACCGCATTTACAGAAGTGAAGAAGGCAAATTCCGCGCAATTGTACGCGAGGTTAAGATGTTGCAACAAAAAGGCCAACCAGTCTTGCTGGGCACCGTATCAGTTGAGAAGAATGAAGTTTTAAGTCAAATGCTCAATAAGTCTGGTGTTAAGCACGAAACTCTTAATGCTAAAAATAATGAACGCGAAGCTGGTATTATCACTCACGCTGGCGAAAAAGGCTCAGTAACGTTGGCTACCAATATCGCTGGTCGTGGTACCGATATTGTGTTAGGGGATGGTGTTAAAGATTTAGGTGGATTATTTGTTGTGGGCAGTGAGCGTCATGAATCACGCCGCATTGATAACCAGTTGCGTGGACGTGCTGGACGCCAAGGCGACCCAGGTGCTAGTCAATTTTTTGTTAGCACTGACGATGACCTTATGCGTATCTTTGGTGGTGAACGCATTGGTTCCATTATGGATAGGTTAAAAGTGGATGACGAAACGCCGATTGAGAACCGCATGATTAGTAAAAGTTTGGAAGCCGCTCAGAAAAAAGTAGAAGGCTATAACTTTGATGCACGCAAGAATGTCGTGCAATATGACGATGTTATGAACCGCCACCGGCGGGCCATCTATGCTATGCGCCGCGAGATTCTGTTGCAAGCTGATATCAAAAAGCGCGTTAAATTATACATTGAGGAAGAAGCGCGCGTTTTGGCAAGCTCCCCGCAAGCCATGAGCAATGAGTACGACGAGGTTGTTAAGGAAGTCTTCCCGTTTGATGAACCGACGCTTGATCGTTTATTTGATAGTGATACTAATACATTCGGTGCGGTTTTACTAAGCGAGGCTAACGAACTATATGATGCAAGGGAAATCGCTTTTAGTTCTGAGATTCTGCGAAAAATAGAGCGCGATATTTTCTTACAAGTTTTAGATAATCTCTGGATGCAACATCTTGAGAACATGGATCACCTGCGTGAAGGTATCCACTGGATAAGCGTAGGGCAGCGTGATCCGTTAGTTGAATATCGCCGCCAAGGGCAATTCTTGTTTGATGAACTGCAGAATACATTGCGCCATGATGTAGTACGGGCACTCTTCCATGCTCAACCAGTCGATGAGAGCGAGCTTGAACAACCAATCGAAACTGAACTGACCCGTGCTGCGCGTAAGTCGGTCGACAACGCCGATATCGTTGTCCAAGCTGATGAGTACCAAGAAGCTGATTTTACGCCGGCACCCATGCAAGTTGAAGCTAAGCAACGAGCCCATGATAAGCATAGGAAAGACCGCAAAAAACAACGCCAGAATAAGAAGAAGGCTAAAAGGAGAAAATAAATTAATACTGTTGCAATTGACATAGATACTGAAGCTTGGGCGCTTATTCGAAATAACTGGGACATAACATAAGATAGATAATATGAAACATAAAGTATTCGAAGTTGAACTCAAAAATGGCACCAAAGGCCTGCTTATTAATGTTCAAGATGCCAGTGTTATGACGTTTGATGTAAACTTTCGAGCTGGTGAATACCTTGTCAAAACCTCGAAATGGGAGACTCCGCATCTTATGGAACATTTACTATTAGGAGCAAATGAGCTTATCCCAAAAGCTCGCTTATTCCAAGCAGAATTTGAGAAAAACGGTGCTTATAGTAATGCCAGCACGAGCACATACGATATCAGTTACGAAGCTGAGTGTGCGGACTTTGAGTGGGATCGTGTGCTTGGCTTACTGCTAACCGCTGTTACCAAGCCACTATTCCTCGATGAAGAGTTTGAAGCTGAGTTTGGTAATGTTCGTGAGGAATTGATGGCTCGTTCCAACAATCATTTTCGTCATCTCAGTCTAGCCTTGCGGCAGGCATATGGTTTTAAAATTATGACCGATCAACACCGTTTTGCTCTAATGGACAACGTGAATGTGGATGATGTGCGGGAGCACTACCATAGCACCCATACCACGAGCAATTTGCGTTTTGTTATAGCCGGTAACTTACCGCCTGAACGACGCCGTTTGATTACACAACTCTTTGCCAACCTCGAACTACCAGAAGGCAAAGGCCGAACAGCTCTGCCGCTGGAGCGTCCACGCCAACTGGAAGACCCCTTGCACATTCAAAACGAAACTATCGATAATCTTTATTTCTATATTGATACATTTCTGCTACGTCGTTTGAGTGATCCGGAAACGGATGCCTTAAGCCTCATTAACGCTATGTTAACTGAGACACTGTATTCGCGGATTTTGGGTACAGCTCGTGAGCGGGGGCTTGTATATAGTATGAGCTCAGGCTATGGCTTAACAGAGCAAACCAGCAATTGGTGGTTTGGCGCCCAGGTACTACCAAAAAACGCCCGAGC
>CAZOZI010000006.1:14060-42805 GCA_964584265.1 uncultured Candidatus Saccharibacteria bacterium
TACATCGCCAACTGAAACCACTTTGGAAAGCATAGAGTCATTACCCTGATATAATTGCAATCATGCAAGAATTGCAAAAAAAAGCAGCCGAGCTTAGAGTAGACGTTGATAAAGCACTGGCGCGCTTGAATTTAGATAAGCTAGAAGAAGAACTAAAAAAGCTTATTATTGTTTCCCAGGCAGCTGATTTTTGGCGCGATAATCAAGCAGCTCAAGAAGTTATGAAACAGATTAGTAAGCTTGAAGCACGCATTTTACCCTGGCGTGAGCTGGAACAATTAGTCAGTGATATTCAGGATATGATTGCATTAAAAGATAGCAGCCTAAAAGATGATTTGAGTACACAATTAACAAAGTCTCAGCAAACGTTTAATGAGCTAAAATCAGAACTTAAGTTCAATGGTCCATATGACGACCATGATAGCATTCTGACAATCTATGCTGGGGCAGGTGGTACGGATGCCCAGGATTGGACACAAATATTATACAGAATGTATACGCGCTGGGCCGAGAGTAACGGCTTCAATGTCAAGACACTTGAGCAAAACACTGGTGATGAAGCTGGCTTAAAGAGCGTCACTTTAAGAATCACCGGTAATTTCGTGTACGGTAAATTGAAAGGTGAGCAGGGTGTGCATCGCCTGGTACGACTAAGTCCCTTTAATGCTGACCATCTTCGGCAAACTAGTTTCGCTAAAGTTGATGCATTACCTGTAATAGATGCACCACAGGAACTAGCTATAGACGAGAAAGACCTCAAAATTGACGTTTTTAGGAGTGGCGGCCATGGCGGCCAATCAGTCAACACGACTGATTCGGCGGTACGAGTAACACACCTGCCAACAAATATAATCGTTACCATTCAAAACGAACGTTCGCAGCTTCAGAATAAAGAAACCGCTATGACTATACTACGTTCTCGACTGGCGGTTTTGCGTCTTGAACAACATCAAGAGCATATAAACCAGCTCAAAGGACCTAACCAATCAGCCGAGTGGGGGAACCAAATCCGCTCATACGTACTTCACCCTTATAAGCAGGTTAAAGATTTACGCACAAAATACGAGACTACTGACACAGAAGCAGTACTTAATGGGAGTATTAATCCCTTTATTAATGCCTATTTAGAATTTACGATGGGTGAATAAATCTAAGATGACTGCAGAATTTGACAAGCCGAAGCATAGTTGTTAAGGTTAAGTGGTCTTTATCAATATAAAGAGGAAGCATTATGGACGAACAGCCTAATACAACGCCTCCAGCCGTTCCTACGGATCCAGTGACGCCGGGTGGGCCAGTCACGCCGCCTCCAGCAAACCCTGGAGTTCCACCGGCAAGTGATCCAGTCCCAGGCCAAGAGCCTGAAGAAGTTGGAGAAACTCCAGGTCAAACACCAGCTCCTGGCCAAATGTAGAATAAGTTTACGTTTCTACGCCCCTTATGATTACATAATCATAAGGGGTTTTTGGTATAATCTGCATTTATTCCTTGATATAATGATAACGAATGATTTTATTGGATAGGGTAACAAAGACATATATTCGTGCAAATAATCCGGCGCTTGACCGAGTAAGCTTGCACGTTGAGCCAAAAGAATTTGTGATAGTAGTTGGTCAAAGCGGTGCGGGCAAATCAACACTGCTTAAACTGCTGACACGTGAGGAGAGACCAACCAGTGGCAAAATCATTGTCGGCGGCATTGATTACGACAAGTTAAAAGATAGAGAAATTCCATTCTTGAGGCGCAAAATTGGTGTAGTCTTTCAGGATTTTAAGTTGCTACCAAATAAAAACGTGTTTGAGAATGTGGCCTTTGCGCTTGAGCTTGTCGGTTACGCAAACCGGGAGATTCATCACACCGTTCCAAAGGTATTAGACATAGTTGGCTTGGTTGGTAAAGAAAAGCGTATGCCACTGGAACTTTCTGGTGGCGAGCGTCAACGCGTTGCTATCGCCAGAGCAGTAGTGCGCCAACCGCGGATCTTGATAGCAGATGAACCAACCGGTAACCTAGATCCAAAACATGCTTGGGACGTTATTAAAGTGCTCGAGAAAATCAATAAATATGGCACAACGGTGCTCTTAACGACACATAACCAGGACATTGTTAACCGTTTACAGCGCCGCGTAATTACGATTAAAGACGGTAAAATCACTAGCGACAAAGCCAGAGGAGGGTACAAAGCGTGAAACCAGTTGGCATGAGGCGCCGCATTATTACGCTTGAGCGCATTTTTACGACGGGCCTGCTTAACTTTATCCGAAACACTTGGTTGGCCATTGCTGCTATGGCTATGATGCTTGTAACGCTGACAATTGTACTTTTTTTGGTAATTTCCAATGCTACGTTTAGTCATACCATTGCACAAATTACCGATAGAATTGATGTCTCGGTCTATTTGAAAGATACCGTCACAACCCAGCAACGTGATAAATTGTTAACTGATATAAAACACCTTAACAACGTTAAATCAGTCGACTATATTTCTAAAGACGAGGCACTTAAAAGCTACCAGGCGCAAAATAAAAATAACCCAGATTTACTGGCGGCTATCTCTGAGACCGAAAACCCACTGCCGGCTACTGTTCAAATAAAACCCAAAGATCCGAATAAGATAAACGAGATTCGTGATTATTTAGAACAACCAGAAGTAAAGCGCTATCAATCTGATGAAACTTCATATTCAGGAGACCGTAAAGAGGCCATTGATAAGATTACTCAGGCGACACGCTTTTTGCGCGAAACTGCACTGGCTGGAGTGATAGTTTTTACTATAATCTCAACGCTTATCATATTTAACACTATTCAAATGGCTATTTTTAACCGTCGTGAAGAGTTAACCATTATGCGTTTGTTGGGTGCAAGCACCTCATATATTAGGGGTCCATTTGTAGTAGAGACAATGTTGTATGGTGTTATAGCCTCAATTCTTTCAGTTATTTTGGTTGGCAGCTTATTTAGAATTGCCTCCTCGGCTTTTGAAGCAACTAGCCTAGGCTTACTTGATATCGGCTATGCCAGTGACTATTTTAGTCAGTTTTTTTGGATAATTTTGACAGTCCAAATGGGCATTGGTATACTCATCGGTGCCGTCTCTTCTATCCTAGCCACAAGGCGGTATCTCAAATTCAAGAGTACAAAATAAATATATCTTTTATTAACGAACGGAGGGCGAACCTTAGTCTAATGTAAATAGTTTAGGGTGTTGGAATTACGACCAATTATCTCAGGGCGTAGTGCTCCAAACACTATGATTAAAAAATGATGTAACAATAATTGCAATAACTTGAAGGGCGTGGTATGATAGTTAAGCAACTAATAAAACCAAAAGTGAAAGCTAAAAAAATCCTAACCAGACTATCTGTTGTACCCGTTATATTTATGACGGCTGTTTTTGGATTGAGCTTAATAAGTACGCCATTGGTGCAAGCCGATCGTTTTGACGATCAGATCAATGCCCTTAGAGCAGATAATGGTAATAAAGCATCTCAAAAAGCTCAGCTGGGAGCTGAAGCTGCTTCTTTAAGTGACACGATTTCCAAATTACAGCAACAAATTAACACCTTACAAGCTCAGATTCAGGCTAATCAAGCCAAGAGCGATGATTTACAGCGTCAAATTAGTGCGGCTGAGGCCGAATTAGCTCGTCAGAAAACTATCCTAGGTGAAAATATCAAGACAATGTATCTGGAAGGCCAAATATCAACACTCGAAATGCTGGCAGCGGCTAAAGATTTAAGTGATTTTGTCGACAAACAAGAATACCGTAACACAGTGTCGGATAAGATTAAGACAACTGTTCAAAAGATTTCTGAGTTAAAACATCAATTGGCAGCCCAAAAAGAAGAGATTGAGAAACTTTTGGCTGATCAACGTATTATGAATGCGCAGCTGGCTGCCCAGCAAGATCAACAAAACTATCTGCTGTCACTTAACGAAGGCCAGCAAGCTACCTTAAATGCACAGATAAGAGCCAATTATGGTCAGATATCTGAGTTGCGTCGTCAGCAGGCCATTGAGAACTCCCGCTACAACATTGGTGATATGCGAGGGGATCCTAATAATGGTGGTTACCCAGCTGTTTGGGCAAATGCGCCGCAAGATAGCATGATCGATAATTGGGGTATGTATAACCGCGAATGCGTCAGCTTTACCGCTTGGAAAGTTTGGAACAGCGGTCGTTACATGCCAAACTGGGGTGGTGAAGGCAATGCCAATCAGTGGGATGATGATGCCCGAGCGGCCGGTATCCCAGTGGATGGAAGCCCTCGTGTCGGTGACGTGGCTATTAGTAATTCCGGCCCTTATGGCCATGCCATGTATGTTGAAGCAGTTGGTAATGGCTCCATCTACATTTCTCAGTATAATTCCCAATTAACTGGGCAATATAGCGAAGGCTGGCGTTACACGACCGGCTTAGTTTTCATCCACTTCCCTTGAAATACATCCTAAATCAAACCGCTTACGATATAATAGGCAGGTATGTCTGAACAAACAGAGGAGGCGAAGGTTATTAGTCGTCCTAGACGATGGCCAAAAATAGCTACAAAACTTTTTGTTGTGTTACTGATATTTACGCTCGGGGTTGGTGTTGGTAATGGGCATATTAATATTGGGACAGACCGATTCTTTCATAACCGGCCAGTTTCAAAAAATTTACCGGCAGATCTTAATTACACAAGCGTTGAGAAAGTTTATGATTCGCTAAAAGCTAACTTTGACGGTCAACTAGACGTTAATAAATTGCTGGATGGGCTTAAAGAAGGCTTGGCGACCTCTAGTGGCGATCCCTACACTGAATATTTCAATCCGGATCAAGCAAAAGACTTCAGTAATGAGCTGAGTGGTTCGTTTACGGGCATTGGCGCCGAATTAGGTAAAGATAGCAACAATAACATCGTAATTATTGCTCCGCTGGCTGGTTTTCCGGCCGAAAAGGCAGGTCTGAAGCCTAAGGATATTGTTGCAGAAATTGATGGTAAAAGTACGGCAGATATGAGTTTAAGTCAGGCGGTTAATAAAATTCGTGGTCAAAAAGGTACCCAGGTTACCTTAAAAATTGTTCGTAACAACTCACAGCAATTGAACATAATTATTACTCGCGACACCATTACCATTCCAAGTGTTACCTCGAAAATTTTAGACGGCAATATAGGTTATTTAAAGATAAGTAGATTTGGTGATGATACTGCTTCACTGAGTCGCAAAGCTGCTGAGGATTTTAAGAAAGCAGGAGTTAAAGGTGTTGTACTTGATCTGAGAAGCGACCCTGGCGGGCTTTTGAATGCCGCGGTCAGTGTTTCAAGCCTATGGTTACCACAGGGTAAAACGGTGCTGACTGAGAGGCGTGATAATGAAATAGTGAACACCTACCAAGCCAGTGGTAGTCCGTCTCTTCAAGGTATACCGACAGTTGTACTGATTGACGATGGCAGTGCCAGCGCCAGTGAAATTACGGCTGGCGCGCTTAAAGATAATACAGCAGCAAAGCTGGTTGGCATTAAGAGTTTTGGCAAGGGCAGCGTTCAGCAAATAATAACGTTTAGCGATGGCAGTGAACTTAAAGTTACTGTGGCACGCTGGTTTACGCCCGGCGGACGCAATATCGACAAGCAAGGTATTGAGCCGGATCAAAAGGTTGATAGAAGCGATGATGACATCAAAAACAATCGTGACCCACAGCTTGATGCCGCACAGGCAATTCTAAGATAGGGTTCTCCATTTCCTTCTTGCCAAGCACAAGGGCTTAAGGTAGGATAGTAACGAACAAATAAGGGGAGCGTAGTGCCAAGAAGGTCGACGACCGTAAGGTTTTGCATTTGGTTGCAAAGCAAGGAGACGGGGAGGAGCGGAATGAAGTGTACAACTGGTACGTTGAATGAGCACCGCAACAGTCGACACAGCTATGCACCAAAAACACTCGCGGAGCAGCTTGCTCTGCAAGAAGGCAGGCGAGTGTGATGCGAAAGCCTACGAAGTATGTATTTGTGACTGGTGGTGTATTATCCGGACTCGGAAAGGGTATCACCGCCGCCTCAATCGGCAACCTCTTAAAAGCCCGTGGGCTCAAAGTTAACCTTCAAAAATGTGACCCATATCTAAATGTCGATGCGGGACTACTCAATCCTCGTGAACATGGCGAGTGTTTTGTTACCAAAGATGGTGCCGAAACAGATCTCGACCTTGGTCACTACGAGCGCTTTGTGGATGAGGAAATGACTACGGCCAGTAGCCTGATGAGCGGTCGTGTGCTTCTAAAGCTTATTCAAGATGAACGTGCTGGTAAATTTGATGGCGATGACGTTCAAATTATCCCTCATTTAACTGCAGCCATCCAGGATTGGATTATTAAAGCCGGTGAAGGTTACGATGTCCATATTGTTGAAATCGGTGGCACGGTTGGCGATTATGAATCACTCTCATTTATTGAGGCTATACGTGAACTTGGGGTGCGTGTTGGGCTTGAAAATTGTATCTACATTCATGTTGTGTATTTGCCATATCTAGGTACCAGCCAGGAAACTAAAACCAAACCAGCCCAGAATTCTGTACGTGATTTAAGAGGACTAGGTATTTCGCCTGATGTATTGGTTGCTAGAAGCGAAAAGCCAGCCAATGAGCGGGTTCGTACAAAACTGAGCTTATTTTCAGGCGTGGCGCCGGAAGCCATTGCTATGCTGCCGAACGCATCGAGTATTTACGCTGTCCCTCTAACCCTTGAGGATACAGGTATTGCCAATGTTATAGCCAAGCGGCTTGGGCTTAAAGTCTCAAAACCTCATTTAAATGAGTGGCGTGCAGTTGTGGAGAGAGCTACCGCCAAACATCCGCGCAGCATTAATATAGGCTTTGTTGCAAAGTACATGGACAACACGGATACGTACATGTCAGTTTTTGAAGCATTAAAGTCGGCTGCTTGGCACCATAATACCGATATCAACATCAACTGGATTGATGCTGCTCAGTTTGACGCATCAGATGCTGATATTAGCCCGGTGCTTGAAGACTTTGATGGTATTGTAGTGCCTGGTGGTTTTGGCCAGCGCGGCCTAGAAGGTAAGATTAAGGCCGCTCAGTTTGCCCTTAAACAAAAGAAACCATATCTTGGCCTTTGTCTTGGTTTACAAATGGGCGTTACTGCTGCCGCGCGCAACCACGGTATTGCCGATGCCACGTCTTTTGAGTTAAATCCAAATTCCGAAAACCTGGTCATTAATACCATGCAAGATCAAAAGGGTAAGATCCAAACCGGCGGCACCATGCGACTTGGTAATTATGATTGTGTTATAGAAAAAGGTAGTCTTGCCGCCAAGGTGTACGGAGCAACAAAGATTGTCGAACGTCACCGCCACCGTGGAGAGTGCAATAACGCTTATCGTGGTAAATACGAATCATGGGGCATACGCGCCAGCGGTATTAATCCTGATAATAATCTCGTCGAGGTTATAGAAGGAATTGATCATCCATTTCTACTTGCAAGCCAATTTCATCCAGAATTCAAATCGCGCCCTAATCGCCCACATCCTATGTTCAAGGGCTTTGTCGAAGCCTGTCTAGAGCAAGCAAAAGCTTGATGGGCTGAGTTAGGAGTGTTAGCATGAACACAATGGATAATACACCAGTACTGCCTGCGTCTAGTAATCCTATACCAGCGCCAAAAAAAATTTTGCTAGTCGAAGATGACGACGCATTGGCCAGTGTTTATAAGATAAGGCTTGAAGCTGAAGGCTTTGCGACTAAGCGTGTACCAAATGGTGAAGATGCTCTAGCTACTGCTTTAGCTTATCGCCCAGACCTTATACTGCTAGATGTCATGATGCCAAAGGTTAGTGGTTTTGATGTGCTTGATATTTTGCGTAATACTCCAGAAACAGCCAATATGAAGATTATTATGCTCACCGCATTGAGCCAGGAAAGTGATAAAGAACGAGCTCATTCTCTAGGAGTCGATGACTATTTAGTCAAAAGTCAGGTTGTTATTGCTGACGTTATAGAGCGTATCAGGCATCATCTAGGTCTGTAAAAAGCAGAAGCGTAGATTGATTATTATTGACTATTATGCTATAATAGCGCCTATGTCCGAGACCGGTAACTATGAACCAGACTTTGGTGAGTTAGATGTTGATGAGCTCAAAGCTGTAGCTGAAATAGAGGCTAAAGGTATTATGATTGCCCAAAACCGAGCTGAAGTGCTACATCTGATAACACATCCAGCTTTACTAAGCGTCCCGCTTGCATTAGAACCATTCCCAGAAATTTACGGTGGGCCTACAAAAGTACCTGACGACAAAAAACATCAGAAGTTGTTACGCCAGCAGCTTACGCCGCTGGGTGCTGTGAGTTTCGAAGGCGAAGAACCATACCTCCTTACTGGTAAGCGTCGTATATATAAGGCTGTTTTGATGACTGCAAGCGAAAGCGATGACCATAGTTTTAATTACTGGCTAGATGAGCAGCATAGACCAGATAGTGGCCAAGGACCACAATTACGTTTGGTTGCACTGAGAAATGACCCAAGAGAACCGTCAATTCCTGCCGCACGGCTGAAGGAAATTATTGAAAGCCAACGTGAAAGGGAAGCCGCCCGCAACAAACTACGACGCAGCAGCTCTGTAGACTCGAACCTTGCACGCCGCCGCTTATTATAGGAATTAAACTAAATTGACATTCTATAAAGCTTATGCTACTATAATAATATTGATCTAAACCATTTATGAGTAACGAAGCTCCAAAACCAGATTCAGAGAAGAAGATAACCAAGCGAGAAAGACTATTGCGTCGTTTTGGTCGGGTTGCTAGCGGTAGATTGCTGGACCCTGTAACCAGTTCTTTGCCAGAAGCATTCACAGAAAGCAACGTAAATATGTTGGCTGATGCACTTGGAAGACGAAAAGCTTCAAGAGAGAGCCTAGGTAAAGGCAAAGCCGAAGTGTACAAAGGTTCTGTGCCATGTGAACCACTGGTTGCGCGTGATCTGCCAGATTTCAAACAAGACATTTTAACTCATTTAATATTTATTGGTGATTCAGTCCTTGGTATAAGCAGTGTGCTTGGTCGCGATAACAGTGTTGAAGAGACTACTCTGAGTGTTTTGCCAATTGGTAAGCAAGGCCAAACTACTGGAGGCCACCGTAACAACTCTGCACACACTTTACTGCGTATTGTGCCTAGTGCTGCTTCAGCTCCTGGTCCTAACGGTGTCGTTGTTCCCTGGAAAGAGATGAGTCTAGGCCTCGAAAAAGTTAAAACTGCTTTCGGCATTGAAGACAATACTATATCAGGTGAACATTGCAAAGTTGACCTAATGGCTGATGGACGGGTAGAAGTTAAGGATACAAAGTCTAAAAATGGTACCGAGGTTATGACGCTTACTGGCTTGAGCCGTTATGAATTAGATGAGACTGCAATGACAAGTGCTCAAAAACTGTTAGACTCTCTTCAAGCTGAACCTTATGTCTGGTCTAGCCAATATGCCGACAAACAAGTAGTCATCCCTTAATACATTTTATTCGACAGTAACTTCGGTGCGCGGGACGCTTTTCCCGGAAAATTTACGGACTTTACGTGTTTTGAATTGGACTATGCCATCTTTAGTAGCGTGGATGGTGAAGTTTCGCGATACAAAGGTGCCTTTGCCGCCACGTTTGGTCATGCCCACCTGGCGCACAATAACCTGGCCTGTCTTAACTTTTTGGCCGCCAAATAACTTAACCCCGAGTCTCTGGCCGGGAGAATCATGGACGTTTTTGGCTGTGCCGCCTGCTTTAACGTGTGACATTTTACTTCCTGATTAATATTACTAGTTCGCGTCCGACGACTTGACCTTCGCGGTGATAAATCAAATCCTCGTTTTTAGCGTGAACAAAACTTGCTCGAGTATATCCCATATCTGTTAAATGGTCAAGAATAGGTAAGTGTTTAAATCCATCTTTAGTTTTCCAGGCTGGTATAGCTAAGCACATTCTAAATCCTGTCTTTGTCTGTTTAGAGACATTCTCCAAAAACTTTTTATGGATAGTATTTACGTCGCTAACAACTTGACGCAGCATCTCTGATTCGGGCAGTGCAGAGAAGGCTCTACCGAGGTATGTTTCGGTCGCAATAATATGAAAAGAAACTTCTTGCCATGTATGTGAAGTAGCATCAGCTATTTCAGTTGCACCTTGAATATGCTGCTTGGTTTTTTGTTCAAGCCACTGCAAGTTTTTGGTAGTGAAGTCAATCATTCGTGAGTCAATGTCCGAACTGTAAATACCATAGCCCATGAGGGCTGCCTCCTGAGGTATAACACCTGTGCCACAGAAAGGATCGAGTATGGTAATGTTTTCCAGGTATGTTTTAGGAATTGGCTGGTCTGGCGGAATTTCACAGACAGATTGGCGCGCCTCATCTGGTAATGTTCCCGTTGCCAAATTGATGATGATTTGAGCCAGTTTTGGCGGGAGCATACCCACACGTGCATCACGTTTAGGTCGAGCTTGGTCACGAGCCGCGTAGGCTTCAATGTCTTGAACTTTGACCGTCTGGGCAATATAAGTTTTGCTACCATCACCGATTAAAATTATCTCCCAACCAGTCGGTCCAGTTAGTTTATTGTGTAGCACTTGCGCGCTGTTAAGTTCAAGGGATTTATTAGGGATCAACCGCACGTTGCGGCCAGTTTTGCGAATGGCTTTTTTAAGATTCAGACCAGTTGCCTCTATTTGTTTTAAGCTAACATCAAAGCCAATCACACTTAACCCAAGCTGCATTTTACCTTCTATCATGCGCTCAGAATGGTCAGGGGAAACACGCAACAAGAACTTTTCAATATCTTTCCAGCTGGTTGTATCTAGGACCGTCAGTAATTTACAAAACTTAATCGAACCACCGAGTCTATCAAATGCCAGCAAGCAAGGATCAACTTCCAATAGGGCCGCATGGTCACCCAGGGTCTGCAACTTATCGGCACCATATAAACTTTCGAGTTCAGCCAAACCTAAAGCCGGCTGTCGGCCCAGTATGCACAAGCTCTTAATCATGATGATATAAGGTTATAGGTTTTAGAGGTAAGGGTCTATAGCAAATGATATAATGGTCACAAATGACAGAAAAGCTAAAACGTTGGCGCTGGAAGCTCGCGCTCAACATTTTTACACTGGTTGCACTTGGTGTAACGGCTTACTTTATTAGAGACCAGATTTATGACACATTTAAGAATCTAGCAAACGTCAATGCTTACATCCTATTCTTGATGATTCCTTTCCAGATGCTGGATTATCATGCTCAGGCCAAGGTATACCAGGGCTTATTTTGGAGCGTAAAAGAGCGTATTCGCTATCGTCCACTATATCGCATGGCTCTAGAGCTCAATTTTGTAAATAACGTTTTCCCAAGCGCAGGGCTTTCGGGCTTTTCATATTTTAGCGTGCGCATGAAAAGCGGAGCAGGTGTACCAGCCTCCAAAGCTACCCTAGTACAGCTCATGAAGTTTGTTATGATGTTTATCTCGTTCCAGATTCTCTTATTTGTAGGTTTGTTGCTGTTAGCAATTGGCGGGCAGGCTAGTAATTTACTCATGTTGGTTGCTGGCTCATTGGTAACTCTATTAATTGTAGCTACGCTTGGTATTGCCTTTATTATTGGCAGCCAAAAACGTATTAATAGTTTTTTTACGTTTATTGCTCGCTTAATTAATAGGGTGATTCACATTTTTCGACCAAATCGCCCAGAAACTCTTAATTTAAAGAGTGTGCAAATTCTTTTCAACGAATTACATGAAAATTACATGCTACTTAGGAATGATTTATCCGTCCTAAAACGTCCTTTATTGTATTCTTTGATTGCCAATATATCCGAAATTTTAACTATATATACGGTTTACGTGGCGTTTGGCCAGTGGGTGAATCCCGGAGCCATTATTATTGCTTATGCGGTCGCAAACTTTGCCGGTTTTGTATCTGTCTTGCCGGGTGGTGTTGGTATTTACGAAGCCTTGATGACCGCGATTCTCGCCGCTGGTGGTGTACCAGCAGCTTTGAGTTTGCCGGTTACGGTTATGTATCGCGTGATAAATATGTCTATCCAGCTGCCTCCAGGCTACTACTTCTACCAAAAGGCGCTGCATGAAAAACCTATTGAAATTAATCAAGCAGTCTAATTACCGCAGCTTTTGGCCACAATGTTAAAGTAAGTGCATGCAAGAGCAGGTTTGGTCGGTTTCGGATTTTGTGGCTGTCTTAAACCAGACACTGGAATTTGCATATCCAAATGTAATTATTTCTGGAGAGTTAGCTAATTTTCGCATCAGCAAAAATCGCTGGGTATATTTTGATCTGAAAGATGAAGCGTCCACTATAAAACTTTTTGGTACTGTTTATAACCTGCCTGGACCATTAGAAGATGGCATGCTCTTGCGGGTTCGAGGAGCTCCGCGCCTGCATCCGCAATATGGCTTTAGCGTAAACATTCAGACAATTCAGCCAATTGGCGAAGGGAGTATAAAAAAAGCTTCTCACTTGCTGGGAGCCAAGCTGGCAGCCGAAGGCTTATTTGATGAATCGCGTAAGCGATCATTGCCATATCCGCCGCGGCGAATTGGACTAATAACCTCTAGTGAATCAGCTGCTTATCATGATTTTATAAAAGTTCTAAATGCACGATGGGGCGGGGTAGAGATTCATCTGATTGATGTGCGAGTGCAAGGTGATCTGGCGGTGACGCAAATTGTAGCTGCGCTGAGTTATTTTGAGACTTACCATGAACCAGTTGATGTTGTTGTGCTTACACGTGGTGGGGGGAACTCTGAAGATTTAGCTGTTTTTAATACAGAACAAGTTACTCGAGCTGTAGCTAGTAGCCGCGTGCCAACAATGGTAGCAATTGGTCATGAAGTTGACACAAGTTTAGCTGAATTAGCGGCTGACCAGAGAGCCAGTACACCTAGCAATGCGGCTGAACTTTTGGTGCCCGACAAAAAACATGTGCAAGAACAGTTATTACACGCTCGCGTTCAACTTCTACAAGCCACGGAGGCGAGCTTAACTATGCTCCAAACTGCCGCTGATGGTTTATATCGGACCTTTAGTGATCAAATTAAACACTTGTTTGCGAAAGAAGAAGAATCATTTATAGCTATGAAGCAATTGCTTGAAGCTTTTAATCCACAAACAGCTTTAAAACGAGGCTACGCTATTGTGCGGTCAGCCGGGAAGATTATCAGGACCGGCAGAGCTCTTAAGCTTAATCAAAGGCTATCATTGTCGCTGAGCGATGCGAGGGTAGATACCATCGTGGACAAAATTGATCTACAATAAAACATTATGCCAGCAAAAAAATCACTTTCCTATCAAGAAATGAGTCAGCAACTTGACACTATTATGGCGCAGTTGCAGGAAGAAAATATTGACATAGAAGAAGCTGTCAAATTATATGAACAGGGGACAAGCCTGATTAAAGAACTGGAAAAGCAGCTAAGAACTGCGCAAAACAGAGTTAAAAAGATTAAATTGCAGTTCGAAAAATGAGTTTGTTAATCTTATCGTTTTGTTTAGCTGTCTTGTTGTTTGGCTTTGTATTATTCTTTGGCGCACCTTACTTACCAACACTTAAAAAACAGAAAGAAGCAGCCTTGGATTTGCTTGATCTTCGTCCTGGTCAAACGCTTCTTGAACTTGGCAGCGGTGATGGACGGGTATTGAAAGCGGCAGCAAAGCGCGGTCTCAATTCGGTTGGCTATGAGTTAAATCCGCTTCTTGTTGTTTTTTCATGGTTTAGCACATTGCGCTATCGGAAGCAGGTTAAGATTATATGGGGTAATTATTGGACTCAACAGTGGCCAAGAACAGATGGTATATTCGTGTTTTTGCTCAATAAGTATATGGTTAAATTGGATAAAAAAATTACTCAACAATACGAACGCCCAGTCAAACTAGTAAGCTTTGCTTTTAGCATCCCCAAGAAAAAGCCTATAGCCAAGCAAGCCGGTTTATACCTTTACATGTATCCAAAGAGCTCATCGCAAAACACTTTTTCTACTGCAACAACTCCTCGGTAATTCAAAACGACATACCGTTCCGAAACGTATTTACTAATACGTTTTGTTCACTTGATGCCGTTTTGAATCTACCCAGAGACCTGTTTCGTTACAAAAAACGCTTTACGATGAGCTCTAACTTCGCTACCATTAGCGTTATGAGAAAAACAAATCAGGCAGGCTCAGTCGGGCTTCTGATTGCTTTAGGTATTTTTGTTGTCTTGTTTATATCGGCTGCAGGCTTTGGCGTGTGGGCTTTCATGAGCCGACAAGACTATAAAGATAATTCTGATAAAAAATCAGCCGATGCAGCAGTAATTGCTGTTCAAAAAGAGGACGTCAAAAAAGATGCTGAGTTTGTGCAGAAGGAGAAGAACCCACTCCGAACCTACGCCGGTCCTGAAGCCTATGGAAAATTGACAATTCAATATCCAAAAACCTGGAGCGCTACCGTTGATGAGACAAACACAGGGGGCGTTGTGCTCAATGGCTATTTCCATCCTAGTTTTGTACCGGGCCTGCAATCAGATACTAACTTTGCGCTGCGTGTCCAAATTTTGGCAACCCCTTATGACCAGGTTCTTAAACAGTTCGATACTCTTATTAAAAATGGCACAACTCACGTTACGCCTTATAAAGCACCAAAAGTTACATCAATTAATGGGGCACGTGTGGATGGAAGCTTTGATGCAAAAAAGAAAGGCCACATGGTAGTCCTACCATTGAGAGATAAAACCATCAAAATTTGGACCGAGTCGGATCAATTCCAAGGTGACTTTAACAATATTATTCTCGCCAATCTAACCTTCGTGCCATAGCTGTTGTGTCAGCCAGCCTGCTTCCAAGCAGAGCCTGGAACTCTACTGGCTTCTTGGCGCATTGCGGTGTCAGCTGCCCAGAGTTATTCGCTCACCGTACCACTTGTACGACTCGCTCATAACCGGGTTGCTTCCTTGCACTGCATCCAAGCGCAACAACTACAATAATGCTGAGGATAGTAAATAGTACACTATCGGCAATACTTTCGAGTTGTATAATTATGTACAGTATTGGAGGGTAGAAGTGCGTAAACCAGGAACAGACGAGAGATTATTGCTGGCGCTGGCTGAGCAACTTAAAATACCCTTGCTTCAGATTGCGCGCCGCGCCGAACTGGTGCAAATGTCGCGCGTTACCAAACAGCATATGGCGGCCATTGAGCTGACGGCAGACAATGCACTTCGTTTAATTGACAATTATATTCTTAGCACCCGGTTGCACGCTGGTCAAAGAGTCGCTTTGGAACCTGTTTCGGTGGCCTCGGTATTGCATGATACGGCTGAAGCACTGAGTAAGCTAGCCAATGATTACAATGTTCGTTTAGAGTTACATGTTAGCGGTCGCTATGAACCGGTTATGGCTCATCGTGATGGTCTAGAAGCTGCGCTGGTAAGTATCGGTCATGACATGATTGAAGCAGAAGCCCAACAGAATAAAAAACCAATTGTATTACTTGGAGCTCACCGTGGTAAAAAAGGCATTGTGGCTGGTATTTTTGGAGGGGCCGAAGGACTTACGGCCGATATGTTCCGCCGCGCTCGTGGTCTCTATGGTCACACACAGCAACCCCTCAACACAGTCTCAGCTCATCCAGCGACTGGTATTTTTGTAGCAGATTCACTCTTGCATGCCATGGCTTCTCGCCTGCGAGTGGCTCATCATAATAAATTAAGCGGCTTGGCAGCGACCTTGCTACCTAGCCATCAGCTGAGTTTGGTTGAATGAACCCCCCGAAGATTCTACTTCTAGAACCGGATATGCAACTCGGTGCTATTTACAGGCAAGCCCTTAAGAGAAACGGTTACAACGTGGCGTGGCTTCATGATGCCCAGAGTGCCATTAAAAAAGCTGATACATTTGCTCCAGACGTTATTATTTTGGAGTTGCAGTTGGCTCGTCATAATGGCATTGAATTTCTGTACGAATTCCGTAGCTATCCGGATTGGCAGGATGTTCCAATTATCTTACATACCAATGTTGTGGGAATGTCATTTAGTCAGGACTTATTAAAAAGGCTTGGTGTAGATATCGTACTGTATAAGCCATACACGACGCTTGCGCAATTACTGCAGAGAGTCGAACAGCTTTTAGTTACAAAAGTTGCATGAATCAAATAGTTACTAAGGCGATTGTTTTAACCCGAACCAATTTTGGCGAAGCTGACCGGATTCTAACTGTGATTACACCAGATCATGGCAAACGTAGGCTAATGGCCAAAGGTGTGCGTAGAGAGCGCTCCAAACTAGCGGGTGGTATTGAACTTTTTAGCGTTAGTCATATTACTTACATTGAAGGCAAGAAAGAAATAGACACGCTTATTTCCACTAGGCTGATTAAACACCATGATCAAATTGTTAGCGACATCAGGCGCACGATGCTGGGTTATGAACTACTAAAGAAATTACACAAAGCAACCGAGGATGCCACCAGCGAAGAATATTTCGCATTGCTTGAACATGCGCTGGCGGGGCTAGATGATATTAAGCTTGATAGAGAACTTCTAGATTCGTGGTTTAATGCCCAACTACTTAAACTTGGTGGCCATCAACCTAATCTCATTACCGATACTCAAGGCAATAAATTAACAGCAGATAGTCATTATTCATTAGATGTAGAGCACATGGTGTTTTCGCCAAACGAACAAGGCGATTACGGGGCCAAGCATATAAAGCTTTTACGATTTTTATTTAACACACCTGATCCGCTGCGCTTACAAAATATTAAGGATGCTGAAGAGGTGCTGCCAGCTTGCAGCCAACTAGTCAATGCTATGCTTACACAGTTTGTTCGGATATAATCAGTTTTAATGAGTAAAGTAAGTCTGGAAGATATTGTTAGCCTATGTAAGCGCCGTGGCTTTGTATTCCAAGCAAGTGAAATTTATGGTGGATTAGCCGGCTTTTGGGACTATGGTCCATACGGGGTTGAGCTTGCCAATAATATTAAGAACTTATGGTGGCAGGAAATGGTGCACCGAAATCCAGAGATTTACGGTGTTGACGGTGCTATCATTCAAAATCCTAAACTCTGGGAAGCATCAGGTCATGTGTCAGGATTCACTGACCCGCTAGTTGACTGCAAAAATTGTGGTATGAGACATCGGGCTGATCATCTAGCAGGTGTTGATTCAACTAATCTTAAAGAATTAGCCAAACTACTCAAAGACAAAGCCTGCCCGAATTGTGGCAAAAAAACTCTAACCGAGCCACGTTTTTACAATATGATGATGAAGACATGGGTCGGTCCAATTGAAGATGATTCTTCGGTTGCGTACCTGCGACCTGAGACAGCCGGCTCCATTTTTACAAACTTTGAAAACGTGCGCGAAACTACGCGCAGCAAAATTCCATTTGGCATTGCTCAGGCGGGGAAGGCCTTTCGTAATGAAATCAGCCCACGTGATTTCATTTTTCGTGTGCGCGAGCTCGAGCAAATGGAGATGCAGTATTTCATCCAGCCGAATCAGCAAAAACAGCAGTACGAACGCTGGCGCAACTTTGCTTGGGACTTTCTAACTAAAAAACTTGGTATTGATGAGAAAAATTTGAGCTGGCACGAACATGACGAAAACGAACGTGCTCATTACGCTGCTGCTGCGCACGATATCTACTTCAAATTTCCATTTGGTGACAAAGAACTTTGGGGCACACACAACCGGACGGATTATGACCTATCGAATCACGCCAAGGCCAGCGGCAAAGATTTATCATATTTTGATGATGCTACTGGCAAAACTTACACTCCGTATGTCATCGAATCATCAGTCGGAGTAGGGCGTATGCTCTTAGCTCTACTAACGAATGCCTATGCAGAGGATGAAGTTAACGGCGAAAAACGTACTGTACTAAAACTGCCAGCAGCGCTGGCTCCCATTAAAGTTGCCGTATTTCCGCTGCTCAAAAACAAGCCGGAGCTGGTGAAGAAAGCTAAGGAAGTCTTTGAAGAACTAAGTAAAACAATGGTCTGTGAATTTGATGACAATGGCAATATTGGTAAACGTTATCGCCGACAGGATGAGATTGGTACACCACATTGTGTAACTATTGATTTTGATACGCTCGAAAACGATACAGTTACCCTTCGTGACCGAGACACTACCGAACAAAAGCGTGTCGAGATTTCTGAACTTTTGCATGATCTATGATTGAAGCAAAGAAGAATTTTCGCTTTCAGGAAAATTTGGTTGATTCCGACAAGGTTGTTTTTGTATTCACCGGCATGCTGACCAAGATTTGGCATTATCGACTTTTTATAAGACGACTGAATAAAGCAGGCTACTCAGTCGTCATTTATGACTACCCGGGCAGAATAGTGCACGATGCTAAATTAAATGAATGGCAAAAACTTTTTGAAGAGGTTATTAAAGAAGCACATGAACGTCTAAAAGTATTAAAGAGTAAGGGAGGGAAGCATTTCTATGCCTATGGCTACAGCATGGGAACGGTCTTTGCACAGAAACTTGTCCAGGAATCTCCAGACATTCATCATATTATTCTGAATTTTCCATATGGTGATGTGGCCGCGAATATTTGGGCCTCGCCGCGCACCAAGCGAACACGTAAGAGCTTAAGAAAGCAAGGAGTCACCCTTGAAGAGTTGCGTATTCGCGTTGCAAGTTTCGATCCAATTGTGAATGCTAATGGGCTAAAGGCTAAAAAGGTATTATTGCATATAGCCAAGCGCGACCGGATTTTAAATTATCCAATCACCAGAGAAACCAAGCTAGCTTTCGAAAAAGCCGAGCTAGATATGCAATATATTGAAAACAAATATCTGGGACACATAGCCGGTGGTATTAAAAACATGCTAGCTATCAAAAAGATAAAGAACTTCTATAATTCCTAGTTGTTTCAATGAGGTGAAGGCAGCAGGCCGATTCAGGGGCACCCGTTACTACTAAAAGAACTCAGGCTGCTACACAAAGCTCTTGTTTATAATTATCCATTGGCCATATAAAATCAAATACACCCTGTCTAGAGGCGAGTATCTCTATCTTTGCTGCACTCAGGCCGCTGTTTATGCGTAGAAGATTACTGACAAATCTATTTGGGTTGGAATTACGGCAAAACGTAAGTTCTCTAGATCTTCGATCATCGACAGCGAGTGATGCAACTTTATATCTGGCAAATATTGCTAGTGCTTCGTCTTCGCTTTGTGCATCCATCAATAAGTTCGTCAGACTCGGATCATCAATAGCGTCCCGGAGCTCTTCAAGTAATTTATCCCTTAGGAGTATCTCAGACTGTATTTTTGCTTCGAATGCTTTCATTACCTCAGTTTGATAATCTAATAAACTACTAAACTCATCACTATCATATATGGTGGAGTAGTGAGGACCTCTATGTTTTTTGGATAACTGAGCCATAGACGGAGCTGTAGGTACACGCCCATCATTTGCTTCCATAAAACGTACCCCCCAGTCAATAAAATCTTCTCGTGACCAACTTTTTATGTCTGGGTAACCGGCTAGCTCAAAGAGTGTGAGCACGTTACCGAATCTACGGCTTATAATAGCTGGATGAGGGTTGCCAACTTTGGTTGCGGCAGCTAAAAGGTCTTCGTAGGTGGGTTTGTCGCCTTTCTTGCGTGCTAACTTATTAACATATTTCACGAAATCGTCTTTGGTCCATGTTTTAAACAAATCCCTCGTCCTAACACCTTCGATCTTTGCATCTGCATATAAGCCACTAAACCCACGCTCTCGTGATTTAAAGTAATTTAGTCGTGGACTAAGACCTAGGTAACCTGTCCTTGTAACAATCTCTTCAGAAATAGGTCTTTGATTTTCACTTACCATCGTAAGATTATGTAACCACTGAGCAAAAGGAATATCCATCGTTGCCTCCCATTCATCATATGGCATAGTAGGGAAATCCTTTGCAGAAACCAATCGTGCCTTTGCGGTTAGCAATGCGTCAAGTGGAACAAGATCAAGAGGATCAGCACCGGCTTCTATGCAGGCCTCAATGGCGATTTGACCCACCACTAACCGACCCTCGCCCATGTCAAAATAGAACTCTGGTTTACTCGCTTCTTGTGAACTCATAAGCAACTTTGCAGTTAGATTATTCTATAATGAAAGAACAAAAAAGTAAATGCAAAACAAACAGGATTTGTTATCATACCAATAAGATGAGAGAACTCAGCCACACACAATTTGGTAATCCCATTCTTCGTGAAAAAGCTAAACGTGTTGATATTGAAAAAATTAAATCCCAAAAAGTCCAGCAGCTGATTAAGGATATGCGACATACGCTCATAAGTAAAAAACTGGGGGTTGGTTTAGCAGCACCGCAAGTGGGTCAGAGTCTAGCACTCGCTGTTATTTGTGTTCGACCGACTAAACACCGACCAAAAGTAACCAAGTTTGACCTTGTAATAATTAACCCAGAAATTACCCAGACGTTTGGTCGTAAAGTTCCAATGAGGGAAGGCTGTATAAGTTCAGGTATTGATAAAAATGGACTGTTTGCCAAAGTCCCAAGGTATAAAAAAGTGAGACTAAAATTCTTCGATGAAAAGGCAAAACAACACGACAAAACTTATGAAGGTTTGCCTGCCCAAGTTATACAACATGAAGTTGATCATTTAAATGGTGTGTTGTTTGTGGACCAAGTCAAAGACACAAAAAGCTACATGACCTACAAAGAGTATTTAAAGCGGGTAAAGCGAAAAAAGCAATGACATCAAAGCGCTGTTGGACAACATCCATGGTTTGTGCGCGAATTTAGTATATAATATAAGTACCATGACGCCAGATGTTGAGTACAGAATACAGGTGTTAAGCGAAAAACCTCGTCTTGATATTGATAATATTGACTTTACCGTCAAAAATCCCGAAGTCTTGCGCCAAAGATTAACGCGGCCGTTTCAATACTTTCAGCGCGTCGAAATGGAAGTAGCTGCCATGGATATCCATACACTTCTGCCGAACAGCCCGGACGGTTATGTGGATCGGTTTGTAGAAAATGGCTGGACGCCCGATGAAACACTGCATGGTGAAGCCTTTGAGCGACTCAATGAGACTTTAGGCATTGAAAAACCAGTAGTTGTTCAAGAGCACTCGCCATTCCAGTACCGTTTGGCCGGTACTGTTGGTCGAATGTGGGGTCAGGGGCATGAGATTTTTGAGCTGGTCTACCACGGTATCGGCGCCATGCACGAAAAACTTACATCGATTGGCTACCAACGATTGGAAGCCATACTGCTGGAGCTTGGTGAGACTGGACTGGCTAGTACAATGATCCGACCAATTATGCGTGATGAGGCTGGCCATTTGGGTTACTACCGTTTGGTGGTTGGTAAGTTGATGGATAGTATGAAGCCGTGGCAAATTAGCGCGGCTCGCTTGATTGTGCGGCGGGGTTACGATCCAGTAGGTGCACAAAACGACGCCCAGCGGGCCGCCTTTGGTGAAATAGCTGTAATACTAGCCGGTGATGCCAGAACAGAACTGGCTCAACCCATTCAGCGTCTTGCCGGTAAGTTGCTACAATTTCCAGTTGACAGCCATTTCGTAATTGACGCTATTGAAAGCTGCGTAAGTAAAGCTCAAGAGTTATCCGCCGCCGCGTAAATAGCCAGAGCTGTTATGATTATAATAACGTGAAAGAAGCATTATCTATTTTTGCTGGCTGCCTTATTCTTTATTCATACATTCCATACGCGAAGGATATTATTAAGGGTAAAGCAGTACCAGCAAGATCCGCGCGCATAATGTTTACTGTCTTATTGGCTCTTGCTCTACTTCAACAGCGTTCGGTTGGAAGTGTATGGACAATAGCAGTTACAGTTGGTGAACTTATTGGAACGGTGGGAATTCTTTGGCTTGCTCTTAAATTTGGTGTTGGTGGTCTGAAGAAACTAGACCTAGCATGCTATGTTTTGCTTGGCATGAGCCTGATTGTATGGATAACCACAGGCAGTGCACTACTTGCTCTATATATGACAGTGCTAACTGATGCTATTGCTTTCACACCTACCCTTGAAAAAACCTGGAAAAACCCGAAAAGTGAAACTGCTTTGTTTTTTATACTAGGAGTAGTAGCGCCACTTCTGAATATAATTGCCGCACGAGAGCTTACATTTGCAATTTTGTTATTCCCAGTCTATTTAGCGCTTGCGAACCTTGTTGAAGTGTTGCTTATCTATAGGAAGCAACAAGTGGTGTTATGATAATTAGAGTGATTAATGATAATTATATGCTAAACCCAAGATTGTCCAGGCTTACTGATAAAGAAGACAATCCTGGCGAGAAGCTATATTAATGAGATGAAACATGTACTAATTACCGGTGGATCCGAAGGGCTTGGCAAGGTAACGGCCAAAAAACTGAAGGAAGCCGGTTTTACAGTTACGATTTTGGCTGATAATAAGGACAGCACAGAAGCTGCTGCACGTGAGCTCGACTGTCACTTTGTTGTGGCTGATGTCTCGGTTGCACAAGCAGTCAAAGCTGCAATTGATCAAGCCGAAAAAACTGCTCCGATTGACATATTAATAAATAACGCTGGTATTTGGATTCAGGGGGAGCTTGAAACAAACGATCCATCGCGAATTAAACGAGTCCTGGAAATAAATACGCTAGGGCCGATTTATTGCACACAAGCAGTAATTGCTGTTATGAAGAAACGACGTAGCGGACGTATTATCAATATTAGTTCGCAGGGTGGCTTGTATGCCAAAGCTGAAAGATCTGCTTATGCCACCAGCAAATGGGGCCTGACCGGTTTTACCAAAGCCATGCAGATAGAATTAAAGCCTTATGGCATTGCCGTTGATGGGTTCTACCCGGGCGCAATGGCCACGGCAATTTTTGCAAAAGCTAAGAATGAGCGCGATATGAGCAAAGCAATGGATCCTGCTGTAGTGGCTGATGCCATTGTGTATGCCTGCCAACTGCCTGACGGCATACGTATTAATGAATTCGGTATAGAAAGTTTGAGGTACTAAATGGCACATGATAGACCAGAGCGCGTTTTTGCGTTCATAGACAGTCAAAATCTAAATCTTGGTGTACAAAAACTAGGCTGGAAGATGGATTGGCGCAAGTTTCGCCAATGGCTTAATGATACCTACGGTGTCAGCAAGGCTTATATGTTCATTGGCTATGTGCCCGAATTTGAAAGTTTGTATCAACAGATGCATGAGGCCGGGTATATGGTAGTGCTCAAGCCAACGTTTGACATGAGCAAACCCCAAGTTGAGAAAACTGAGAAAAAAGAAAATGAAGATAAGCATACAAAGGGTAACGTGGATGCTGACTTGGTGCTATGGGCCATGAAAGAGATGAGCAATTATGAAAAAGCAATTATCGTTTCAGGCGATGGAGATTTTTATACACTAGTAGAATACCTGGAAGGGAAGAAGCGACTAAAAAAATTACTAACCCCGAATCGCTATTACTCAAACTTGTTCAACAAATTTGAAAACTATATTGAGCGGCTGGATAATCATCGCGGGGAATTAGCTTATCATGACCGTAAAAAGCGCTAGTTAGCGTATACTGAAAATAGAAACCAAAACTGTAAATAATTTTTAGCAATAAAGGAGGTGTGTGATGTTGGGAGATAAAGACGTTTCAGCGGTGTTAGCAGTAAAAGATTTGGCACCAGCCAGAAAATTTTATGAAGAAACATTAGGATTGAGTGTTGCAAAAGAAACAGCCGACGGCGGAGTTCTATACAAAAGCGGCAGCGGCATGGTGTTTGTATATGAGTCTAGTTTTGCTGGTACCAATCAAGCAACTGCGGTTGCTTGGAATGTTGATGATGTGTCGTCAATTGCGGCTGATCTAAAGGCAAAGGGTGTTACTTTAGAACACTATGATTCTCTGCCAGGCGTCACCATGGAAGGTGATGTGCATGTAATGGGGAAGGAAAAAGCGATTTGGTTTAAAGACCCAAGCGGCAATATCTTGAACGTTGTAGAGGGAATGTAGTCTAGACAAGGACCGAACCTTTGTATTCTTTGGAGCTTAACAATAAGCACTGTATACCTTCAGTTGGTTTTGGAACCTGGAAGATTCGCTTAAACAGTCGCGCCAAAAAAGCCGTTTCTGCTGCTCTAGAAACCGGTTATCGTCTCATTGACACTGCTAAAATTTATGGCAACGAGAAGGGCGTGGGGCAAGCTATTGCCGAGAGTGATGTGCCGCGCGAAGATATTTTTGTAACGACAAAACTGTGGAATGGCGATCAAGGATATGACTCGGCGCCCAAGGCTTTTGATGAGTCACTTAACAAGCTCGGCCTAGACTATGTAGATTTGTACCTCATTCACTGGCCGGTAGTTGGCAAACGTGCCGAGAGCTGGCGCGCTTTGGAAGAAATTTACAAGAGTGGTCGAGCCAAGGCCATCGGCGTTTCTAACTTTACAGTTCGACATTTAAAGGAATTGCTAAAACAAAGCAAAACTATCCCAGCAGTGAACCAGGTTGAATTTCATCCTTTCATATATAAAGATCAGCTTGAATTACTGGAGTTCTGTAAGGCACATAACATTATCGTTGAGGCCTACAGCCCATTGGCCCGCGGTACACGTATGCATGACGTTGTTATAACTAAAATTGCGCAGAAATACGATAAATCCAATGGACAGATAATGCTGCGCTGGGCAATCCAACACGGTACAGTGCCATTGCCTAAGTCAAGAGACCCAGAACATATCAAAGAGAACATGCAGATCTTTGACTTTGAACTATCAACTTCCGATATGGGAGCAATCAACAATCTGAGTGATGGCGATAGGACCTTCTGGGATCCAAGCAATCTTCAGTAGTGCTATCATAGAAACAAGCAAATGTAAGAATGGGGGATAAGAATGACTGACAAAGACTGGGATTTTTCTAATCTTAAAGCTTTATTCATTAACTGCACACTAAGCAAATCGCCAGAAAAAAGCCATACTGAAACGCTACTAAAAAGTAGCATGAACATTATGAAAAAACGCGGTGTAACGGTGGAAGCTATTCGAGCTATTGACCACGATATTGCTGTTGGTGTTTGGCCTGACATGCGCGAGCACGGATGGAAAACAGATGAATGGCCTGAGCTTTACAAGAAAGTAATGGGTGCCGACATTTTGGTACTTTGTGGCCCAATTTGGTTAGGTGATAACAGCAGTGAAATGAAAAAAATTATCGAGCGCCTCTATGCTTGTTCGAGTATGCTCAATAAAGCAGGACAGTATGCTTACTACGGCAAAACCGGAGGCTGTTTAATAACGGGGAATGAAGACGGCATTAAACACTGTGCTATGAACGTGCTCTATAGTTTGCAGCACCTTGGTTACGTTATTCCCCCACAAGCTGACGCTGGCTGGATAGGCGAGGCTGGCCCTGGTCCAAGTTATGGTGACAAGCTAAAAGATGGCACAATCGTGGGCGTTGATAATGATTTCACACAGCGCAACTTAACATTTATGACTTGGAATCTTATGCATATAGCTAAGATGCTCAAAGACAACGGTGGCATACCAGCCCACGGTAACCAACGTATTAAATGGGACGCCGGCGCCCGATTCGACTTTGAAAACCCAGAGTACCGCTGAATAACCACTAACGTTTGCCGCTGTGACCCGTAGAAGCAAAAGAACGCTGAATTATATATGGTAGCACCTTATTATTATCTAATATATCCATGATTTGTGTATGGCCTTGTTCTATTGCATCCGAATCTCCACAAGCAAATTTAGCGAACATTTCTAAGTAAGACGCTACGGCTTCTTCTGGCCTGGTGCAGTCGTCACCGGCTGCAAAGCGAAATTTTCTACCTCTTTGACTCTCTTTGACTGCTACAATGCCTCCTTTTACTAAGCTTCCCAGATTTACATGGACAGACCTATTAGTTGAGCCTAGTTCAAGTGCAGCCTCATTTAGTTTGCCAATTGGGACCCATCTATTGGCTGGCGTGGTTGCGACAGTTAAAACGTAGAGCACATTAAGGCGATTTTGAATTGCATCAACCACTTGGCCGTCAGGCGATTCTTTAACCAGCCTCTCACTAGTCAGTTTGCGGGTAGGTATATTGGTCGCCTGAGATATTGTAGCTAATCCACCGGCCATTGCTGTGGCAAAATGGCCTACACGATTTTTCGTAAACCAATGAGTCTCATCTTCGGGATCAACTGCAACATCACGTAATAAATCCGGCATTCGTCCCAAGTCTCGTCGAATCTTATTTGGTTTATAGGGCGGATTAGTTAAAGAGAATCCGTCATGTGCCTGTATGCTATCAAAAACTTCGTCTGCTGATCTGGCTTGCCCAAAAGGCAGACTGCCAATTAATGCACATTTAAGTTCAGTATTAATTCCACCAATGATTTCGCACATCTGGGCAGTGTCCAAATGTGCGGGGGTAGAGAGAGCCATGCGGCAGAATATAACACAATATTTTGAGTAAAGCAACAAGTAGTAGCCAAGCCTGATATAATTCTGGTAGTGAACGAAAAAACGAACATCACTATATTCCCCAAACACTTCTTCTGGGGCGCCAGTACAGCTGCTTACCAGGTTGAAGGACAGATTGCCAACGACTGGGCAGTATGGGAACTTGCTCACGCTAAAGAATTAGCATTGACTGCGCACCAACGCTGGGGGCATTTGCCGGTCTGGCAAGACATAAAAAAGCAAGCCGAACATCCTAGCAACTACGTATCAGGCAAAGGGGTCGAACATTACAAAAGATACAAAGAAGACTTTGGTTTAATTAAGCAGTTGAATCTTAATGCCTTTCGCTTTGGCATTGAATGGGCACGTCTCGAACCCGAAGAAGGTAACTGGAATGAAGAAGCCATCGCTCACTATCATGATTACATTAGTGAGCTGCGTAAACGAGGCATTGAGCCACTGCTGAATATCTGGCACTGGACCATGCCCACCTGGTTTAGCGACAAAGGTGGCTTTAAAAAAAGAGCCAACATTGCATATTTTGAGCGCTTTGTGCAAAAAATTGCCGACGAGTTTAGCGACAACCTAAACTATATAATCACTATCAATGAGCCAAATGTGTATGCGACCTTTGGCTATTTAAAAGGTGAGTGGCCACCGCAAGAAAAAAGCCCACTCAGTTTTGCGATAGTATATTGGAACCTTGTTAAGGCACATAAGCGTGCCTACAGAATTCTAAAAAATAAAAAAGCGAGTTTACAGGTCGGGATTGCGGCACAATTAGCAAATATTCAAGCTAAACGTCCGCATAATTTGTTTGATGAACTGTCTACCAAGTGGATGCGTTATTTTTGGAATTGGTGGTTTTTACGTCGTATACGTAAGCAACAAGACTTCATTGGTATTAATTACTATTTTACTGATTACTACACTGGACTACTTAAAAGAGAGAACCCCAATGTACCAATAAATGACATGGGCTGGTACATGGAGCCGGAGGGTTTATACCCTTTATTGCTAAGGACCTGGGTTCGCTATAAGAAGCCCGTTTTTGTGACTGAGAACGGTGTAGCGGATCAAAACGATGAATACCGGCGTTGGTGGATAGAAGAAACTATTGTGGCCATGGAACGGGCACTCAGTGAAGGCGTAGACCTACGGGGCTATTTCCATTGGAGCTTGCTTGATAACTTTGAGTGGGCTTATGGTTACTGGCCAAAGTTTGGTTTAGTTGAAGTTGATCGAGAACATGGCATGACACGAAAGATACGTCCAAGTGCCAAATGGCTTGCCGGCAAGCTTGAAGAGTGGCAAAAGAACTAGAACCGTAACGTAATTGACAAAAAGCATAAGCTTTGCTATAATATGTCTGTATGAAAAAAACTCATGATAATCTCACTGAACGCGACCGCAGCAACATTAAGCAGCTTGGTTTGAGTGAAGATGAATATCTTAGGCGTCGACACATAACAAATCGTGCTGGTGCTGTACTTGTGGCTAGCGGACTAACAGCGGCTCTTTTAGTTGCAGGACAGCATAGTGATGGCAAAGCTCAGCGCCATTACGACAAGATTGAACAGACATCACTGGATAAAATAGAAGAGGCTTATAATAATGTCATTGCTTTTCACGGAGGCGTTAAATACCGGACCGCGCCCGAGCTGGTAGATCATAATGCATCGGATGGCCCTGACACAGTGGCCGGCGTGGTTCCTGAAGGTAATGTACTTAGGGTTGATCGAGCAGTCAAATATGAAGACAAAGAAGGGAATGGTGATTTCTGGATTGGTTTTGTAGAACAAGGCGACATTGGTAGCAAACCGACCACACTACTAGATAGAACCTTCTGGGTTAACCTATCTGAACTAGAGCGTGAAGCCATTATAAACCACAAGAGTTTATACGAAATATTTTACTATCCTGCAGGGGCAACTGACGGTGGTCCTGCTGATAGCTGGCATGTAACTGTCGATAGCAAGGGCAGAGTACTTGGTGATATTAATGGTCACGGTGGTCCTGTTGCTGTTCCTCAGTTTGTTAGCGAAGCACAATTTACTGACATGGTTACGACTGAGCAACTGGCATTCAGTCACGGCAAATAAGTTCTAGTGCTTACTCTGTAGCTACGGACACCACATATTGTGTTTTTGAGTAAAAGATTGTAAAACTGTGGATAACTATCTGTGAAAACAGGTAGTTTTTATAATAAAAGACTTGCTGTGGGTAACCGTGGGTTGTACACTCATGTCAGTGGGTACACGTGGGTAAGCCCGCCACTAAAAAACAAAAAAACAACCCAAGTA
>CAZOZI010000007.1:0-38844 GCA_964584265.1 uncultured Candidatus Saccharibacteria bacterium
GTATCTTCGTCAACTATAAAGTCACCAAGTACTGAGTCTTCTTCGTCGTCGCGCACGCTCGCGTCAAGACTGGAAATATCCTGCTTAATTTTCATGATGTGCTCGACTTTATCAACGTCAATTTCCATAGCCTGGGCGATTTCTTCATTGGTTGGCTCGCGGTTCAACTCTTGAGTCAAACGGCGTTGGGTGCGAAGTAATTTGTTGATTGTTTCCACCATATGGACAGGAATACGAATAGTGCGGGCTTGATCAGCAATAGCACGCGTAATAGCTTGGCGAATCCACCACGTTGCATAGGTCGAAAACTTGAAGCCTTTGTCTGGATCAAACTTCTCAACTGCTCTAAGCAGTCCTGTATTGCCTTCTTGAATTAGATCCAGCAGGTCCAAGCCACGGCCCACGTAGCGTTTTGCAATGGATACCACCAGACGCATGTTAGCCTCAGCCATCTTGTCTTTAGCACCCTTGTTACCAGCGACAACTTTTTTGGCCAGAGCGAGCTCTTCTTCGGCAGATAACAGTGGTATTTTACCGATTTCACGCAAGTATAAACGCACTGAGTCGTCAGCAATATCGTCTAGATAAACCTGCTCTTCAACTACAATCTCTTCAGAGTCATCTGTACCCCATTCATCAGACTCCGGCTCATTAGCACCGACAATCTGCAAACTGGCGTCTGCTAATTCCGTGTACAGAGCATCTAAAATATCAACATTTTCCGGAGTGTCCGGGATACTCTTAAAGATCTCACGTTGGTCGATCTTACCATCTTTTTTAGCCTTATCGAACAACTCTTGTTTAGCGGTTTCTAAAGCATGGGCATCATGCGTATCATCAGCGACTGGATCATTTGCCATCATCTATCTCCTTGGTTGCATTGTGTAATAATTTATCGAGTGCTTTAGCTTCTGTAAGCAGCTTATCAACATCAGGCGAATGAGCCCCTTGCATGGCTGCAGCTAAGCGTTGTTTTTGTGAGTTCACGTATTTACTAATCAATCGGGCCTTCAGGCGAGTGGCTTCATAACGAAGCTCTAGTGTCTCGAGGTCCTGATATAATTCTTCGAATATTACTCCTAACATTTTAACATAATCCTCTAAGTTTCGCCACGATGTGGCCTGCTTTTCGCTCTCATGTGACATTTGCGTAAAGTAAGCACTTGCCTGTTCCGGAGTTGCCGTTTTATGAGTTTTTAAATATTCATTTAACACTTGGGCTGGTTCATCAATAAGCATGTTGGGCTCAATAGTACTTAAGTTGTCACGAAAGTCGGCTCTGAGTAAACATATGGCAAGAAGATGGTTTTGTGTTTTTATGAGGTCGGCCGCTTGGTGAGTAGTCTGTAGCGGCTGAGTGCGTTTGCGGGGCTGGCTCGTATTACTTCGGGCAGTTCGGGACAATTTTGTTTCCAGCGCGACCTTACTCACCCCAATAATGCGGGCAATTTCGGTAATGTAGTGATCTTGTTCAACACTATCAGGTAGAGCCCGGATGGTTTTGAGAAGCACATCACTAAAGGCCCGTTTGCCAGGGGCACTGTTGAGATCCAGCCGAGTTTTATACTGCTCAATCAGCCAGTCAATTACATAAGTTGGCTTTTCAATGGCAGCTTTCCATTTTGACGTATCTTGCTTAATGAGCTCATCTGGATCTTTGCCGCTAGTCAGATCAATAATGCTCAAATTAACATCGACTTTGGCAGCAATCGGGATGGCACGCTCAGTGGCTGCAATGCCGGCCTCATCTTGGTCAAAACATAAACGTACATCATCAGTAAAACGCCGCAAACCCTTGAGGTGAAACTCGGTTAAAGCTGTACCGGCTGTGGCGACAGTTTGGCTCACCCCAGCTTGATGGCTGGCAATAACATCAAGATTACCTTCAACCACTACCGCGTAGTTGGACTTACGAATCCCCTCCTTGGCTAAATGCAAACCAAAAATGTGGCGGCTTTTATCATATAGTAGCGTCTGAGGTGTATTTATATACTTAGGTGCTTTGGGGTCATCTTCAAGCAGCCTCGCAGTGAATCCAATAACGCGTCCAACAGGGTCCATTAGCGGCACCATGAGCCGTCCTCGGAACATATCGCTCGTTTGGTTATACCTTTGCGAAACCAAACCGGATTGCTTAAGTTCGGTTTCACTAAAACCTTTTTGTCTCAAAAATGTGTTCAGTGCACTGCCCGTATTTGGCGAATAGCCCAAGCGGAATTTTAGAGCCGTTTCTTTACTGTAACCCCTGTTTTTTAAAACATACTCTAACGTCGTGCGGCTCTTACTGAAGTGAACCTGGTAAAACTTAGCTGCCAGCTCGAGCACTTGATAGAGACGCTCTTTTTGCTTGCTATTACCGTCTCCGCGTTGATATTGGCTCAAGTCAATGTTTGCTTTACGAGCCAAGAGCTCAAGTGCAGTCTTAAAGTCCAGTCCTTCCATTTCCATGACAAAGCTGAACATGTTACCACCCTTGCCACTACTAAAATCGTGCCAAATTTGTTTTTCCGGGCTCACCATAAAGCTAGCAGTCTTTTCACTGGTAAATGGGCTTAAGCCCTTGAAGTTGTGCCCCGAGCGTTTTAACTCCAGATATTCGCCAACCACATCTTCAATAGCGAGGCGTTGCTTTATATCATCTACCGCATCCATAAAACTAGTATATAGGTAATAGCTTAGGGGTACATAGTTATGCTTAAGGTAGCGATGGAATTGGCTATTTAAACTACTAAGCTGCTTGTAAAGCCGCGTGTAAATTATCTCTTGACTGTTGGGTACGTGGATCACTGGCTGGTACATCAATCATATCTTTGACTCTACCCTCGTTACCGCCTATACCGATATCATAAGGCACTTCAACTAGTGCACCACTTGGCAAGTATTCGACTCGAAGACGGTCAGTAGTTTTATAATACCCTTCAGTTGGCACCTGTGTTTCGGTTTCAAAACTTACGCCTTCCCCCCAAGTCTCCTTCCCGTAGCTATCATGTTCTCTTGTGGCAGCAGTATGAGCTGTTTCTATAATTCTTTGGCCTGAACCAAGAGTAACAATTCTCCTAACAGTTTTGCCGTCTTCTCCAAATCGAAACCATTCACCACTATCGGCATCTCCACTAGTTTCAGCACGCGCTATTACGTCAGCAATGAGTGTTTTGACATCAACTGGCTGTTGTGTGACTTCCTTGTTTTCGGGGCTTGAACCTAGAGCGAGATTACCAAGAGCTCGTTTTTTGCGGTCTTGTGTTTCGCTTGTAGCTTTGGGTTCGACTGAGCTTGCCGTTTCTGTCATTTTATTTTCTTTCCTTTTGATTTGGGTGTTTACAAATCTTGATCATATATTAGCAAATTATTGCTATTTTGTCAATATACTTATGGTTATCTGTTTTTCTATTCTCTGTTCCCTGCTAGAATAATGCTTATGCCTCCAGCTTCATCATCTCCTTCACCACCGTCTAATTACGATTTTATCCTGAACCATAACCAGGCTCCTAAGCGCTCTATAATCCCGGGTGCCGGCAGTTCTAAAAAACAGCGCATCATATTTCTGGCGATTGGCGCCGCTGTGTTGCTAATATTGACCGTACTACTTGTTAATTTACTATCCGGTGGTAAAAGCAAGACACAGACATTACTACAGATTGCCCAAACCCAAGAAGAATTAATAAGGGTGAGTACGCTTGCTAGTACCAAAGCTTC
Source organism: uncultured Candidatus Saccharibacteria bacterium (assembly GCA_964584265.1). Taxonomy (GTDB): domain Bacteria; phylum Patescibacteriota; class Saccharimonadia; order Saccharimonadales; family CAYVSP01; genus CAYVSP01. The sequence continues at coordinate 3,697 of CAZOZI010000007.1, forward strand.
TTCGCTTCAGGCGCGGTCTTTGGCAATTACAACGCAGCTTAGTATGGAATCGTCGCAGAAAGATATAATCGCCCAGCTTAAAAAGCAGGGTCAGAAAACAAATGCTAAGATTCTAGGCGTCGCAAAAAACAGCAAAACCGACGCCACTTTAGCAACGGCAGCTACTGATAATCGCTATGACGAGGCTTTTTCTCAGATTATGCTCAGTAGCCTGAGCGATTACCAAAAACTTCTTAAGGCTGCTTTTAGCGAAACAAGTGGCCAGCAGCTCAGGTTAACGCTTACCAATGACTACGCGGCAGCTGGGTTATTGATAGACTCAAGTAAGAGCAGCTAAAGTTCTTTTTCAAAGAACTCAAATTATCTTCTTTCCAAGAAGCAATGTCTTGCTACTTTTTGCCGAAAAAGTAGCACAAAAGCTCTCAGGCAACAAAAAAACATGACTGTTCGCATATACCAGGTAAGGCTGTGCGGTAAAGGACTCCTTTACAGTCGGTCTCGTTCTTTTTCTTTTAAGGAAGCGAGCTCAACTATCTTTACCGCAGCGATTTAGCCTTGCCTGATTACTTACATTCAGTTTTTCAGAGCCTGAACTTACCGGCTCTGGAGGTTTCTGATTAAGCGAATGTCTAGCGTACAACAAAAGCGAAGGAGATGTTTGAACGAATGTGAGTCCTCCGGAGCGTTGCACGCCTAGACAATGAGCTCATCAAGAACCGGAAGTCGCCGGTTGTTTCTTTGCTACCAATACTAGCAACCAAAGAAAGATAGTCACAGAAGCTACGAAGTAGCTGTGAAAAATCTTTAAGAAAATTCTGGTATTTCAGAATCAGTTTTTGTCACCAAATCATAGCTATGGCGAATGAGCGCCTGAACTTCTCCCCACGGCAGCTGACCACTCAGTACAATGGTGTTCCAGTGTTTTTTATTCAGATGATAGCCTTCCATAACTGTTTCATATTTTTTGCGTAGTAGTTGGGCAAGCTGCGGATCGCATTTTAGGCTTATTCTAACCGGCCTTTTCTTTTCAGCAATCAAAGCAAACATTTTGTCTCCAGCTTTATAAACCGCCACATCCTCGCCAAACGGATAATCCAAGCGCGCATTCGGCATACTCAGGATATATTCTTCAGCCATTTTGTGGTCCATAACGACCAGCATATCAGCTCTATGAATGGATGTCAGGGTGGAATGTTACTGGTTCAATCATGGCCGAGGCCTTAGCAACTAATCGGCGTGCCTCTTGAGGAACTTCTATCCGCCTTGCAGGGAAAATTCTACCATTTTCACCTACCACAACAACCCCTAAATCAGTTGCAGTCCCGTAAATCTCAGATGCTGTTTTGTCAGCTGATATATGTTGCCTGCTCTGCTCATCGTCAGGAGGCAGTTCAATTCCATTTAGTCCCATTTCTTTTTCCTTTTTCCTAAGCTTAGTTTGCTTGTTTTCTATATTTATCCTATGGTTCGTTTTTGTCAACCGCAGTTATGCACTATTCATGATAGGACTCTGCATTTGGATGCAGTACAAGGAAGCAACGAGAACCGAGCGAGTCGTATACAGACATACGATGAGCGAGGCTCACAGGAAGCTGACGCCGTAATGCGCCAAAAGCCGCGGCAGTTTGTGTCTGGCTTGGCTAGGCAGCAGGCCGCGGTGGCGCAGAGTTCTTATTAAACCAGTCTAGATAGTGTTGAAGCTCAGCAATTGAGGCTTGAATATCATCGAAAGCACGGTGTACTTCTTTCTTTTCATAAACCACCCCGAATTTGCCTTGCATGAAGACTTTCCAGGCGCTGACGTCGAGCATACGGTAATGCAGCTTCAGATCCAGTGCTGGCATCCATTGTTTGATAAACAAACGGTCGTTATAAATTGAGTTGCCAGCTAGTACTGCCAATTCATCACCAAAATGCTTGTTCACCAGTTGTAGTAGTTCGTTTTCTACATCTTTGAGCGGCTTCCCTTCCTCAATGCTTTTAAGAAAACCATCGCGGTTGGCTGGAAAATCTTTCCACCAAGTATTAGCCTGCATGCGCGTAACCACAGTTTCACGCTTTTGCTGCACGCTGGTTTCATAAGATTCCAGTGTTTTAAGATCAAAGTCAGTTATTTCAGCCGCCACTTCCAATATAACGTCCTGCTTGGGCTCCAAGCCTGTCATCTCGAGATCAACCCATAATAGTTTGGTCGGAAATACGTCACTCGCCATTGCATATCATTGTAGCAAGATAGAGGGTCGAAAACTGCGGTTTGTTAATATATCTTTCCTTCGGTATTAATTTCACCAACAAAGTTGCGGTTCATAACCTCTTTAACGGATTCATACGGTACATGTTTAATTGCCCACATAAATTTGACAATAGTGCATTCAATAGACATATCATGTGCTTGTATTACGCCAGCTTTAAGTGCCTTAGTGCCTACATCATCCATGTGCATCAATGTAGCTCCTTCCATACATTGTGTACTTACGACCACTGGTATTTTTCTTTTTTTGAGGTGCTCTAAAATATTCAAGTAGGCGTACGATATGCCGCCAGCTCCATAACTACGCAAGATTACACCACTAATACCTTCGTGTAGGCTCGCCTCCAGTGCAGTCGGATTCATTTGCGGAAAGAGCGTGATGACTGCAATATTGTCATCAAAGCCAGTTTGCAGATCAAGCGGCCTATCATGTCTAGGTTGATGATCATCAGACAAACGTATGTTCAAACGGATTTCGCCCAGGTCATCCCAATTAATTGTTTCAAATGCATCGAGTCTCGATTCTGAAACCTTTGAGGCACGTGCTCCTAAAATAATTTCTTCATCGAATACAATCATCACACCTGAAATATTGAGCGTCGCTAGCCTAATAGCGTTGACGAAATTGCGCCTTGCGTCAGTTTCTATTTGATCTCCAGGAATTTGCGAACCGGTGAGAACAACCGGCTTGCCCAAATTTTGCAACGTGAACGACAAAGCACTGGATGTATAAGCCATTGTGTTCGTGCCGTGTGTTATAACGAACCCATCATAGTTATCGTATTTTTTATCGATAATTTTAGAAATTCTATCCCAGTGTTTAGAGGTTATGTTGGTGCTATCGATATTATCTATATATTCAATAGTAATGTCTGCAATATCGCTGATATTGGGTTCAATCCTAAGCAAATTTCTGATGGCCCGCTGTTTGCTTGCCATATCCAAAATACCTTCTTTGGTCTTTTCCATGACGATGGTTCCGCCACAAAACAGAATCAATACCTTGGGTAAACGTGTGATTGGTTTGCGTGTCTTAACCATGACTAACTCCTTCATTATTATTGACTGTCAAAGACTCGAGTTCCTCGATGTTGACATTTATCAGGCTATGCTTGCCTCCTAAAATTGAATCCATATCCTCGGTAAGTTCGTACATTCCATAGAGCATGAAGGTAGCAACTAAAACAGCTACCAAACCTACTAAGCCTGGTAACAGAAAAGCGAGCAGAATTATGTAGAGTATGGTCACTTGGTGAAGTAGCACATCATAGACTCTGGGAGTAATGCGAGTTTTTTTGCTTAATACATAGCTAGCGTCTTTACTAATATCCCCATAAAGCGTCGTCAGTTCTGCCGGGTTAGGTTCTATTTTCACGATAGCACCGTATAGTTTTTTGTCGGCAGTTAATATTAAGTAGTTATTTGCTTGAGGATTCTTCAATATTTCTAGAAAAACACCCGCCCATTGTGCAACGACTTTTTTGCCTATACTCGCTTTGCGGTGATTGAGTATTGTCGCCAGTGCTGTTAGCTTGCCATAAATATTGGTAATTGTCTCTTCGATGTTCAGAAATTTGTTGTAGGATACCGCAATTTTTTGGGACAAAATAATACCCAAAGCCGAACCCATAGTGCCGAGTAAATTGGTTAGGTCTGGTGCGATAAACCATAGATGGTGCATTTCGAGTACCCAGATAACACCTTTCAAAATACCAAATATTAAAAGTATGGGGAAAATGACTTCTAAAATGGAGTCTTTGAAGACGAAAAATTTTTTGATAAAGCGACTATATTCAAATAATTTCAAAATCCTGAGCAGACGACTTAGACGCAATAGCCTTAACAACCTGATTTCCTGGGTAGGTATAAAAACTTGCAAAAGCAATTCAACGTAGTTCGGCAGTACAGCTAGTAGATCAATTATGTTCCTTGGCTTCTTAACAAATGCCCACTTTTTCGGTGCTGAGATGAATCTCAACAAATACTCGATGGTAAATGCAACCAGTATTATCAAGTTGAGAACATGGAATTGCCCTGTGTGCCGTTGGTAGAGGCCATCACTAAATAATTCAAGCAGAGTTATTATTACCGAGCTAAAAATCAATACGGTAATGAAACCCTGAACCATATAGGCCCAGACGGTATTGGGATGTTCAAAGAAGCTGTTAATCTTTTGAAGCATCTGTTTATTGATTAATCGTTGTATCTTCATAGTAATCATTTCTTGTGCTTAGGCCGTCGGCGTTTCCGACGTGCTGAACTGGGAATGCGAATTTCCGCAGACTCAGAAGCATCATCGTGGCTAGCAGTTTCAATCCATACCGGCGCTTCCGCTTCCGGTGGTAGACCCAAATCACGACGTGCATCCTGCACCATTTGGCGTCTTTTATCTAAATAGACTTGGAGATCTTTGCGCACCAGTATGCCCAGATCGTCAACACTCAGGTCAAACGGCAGCGAATAATTCTCATCAAGTAATCTTTCTAGCGATTGTGGTTGATGCCCGTGCTCAGCGCTCTGTCTATCAAGCCGGCGCGCTTTATCCTTATTTCTAGCCAGTCGTTTGGCATTTTCATCTCGACGCCTCTCTTCACTGATGCCTTGGCGGTTTTGCCTAAGTTCTTCCAACGCTTGGTCAAGCAGACCATCAGGTTCTAATATGTCCTCTCCAACCAAGTTTTTGCCAATTTTGTCGATCATCTTCGAGACCGCTTCTGGCAAGTTATTTAATTCAAACTCCAGGAAGAATGCTTTCAGGCCTTCACTGGTATCACCGAGCATATAAATAATGTCGCGTTCGTGTGTACGACTACCGTGGCGAGCTTTATTGAACGCATTTATCGTTAAGGCTCCTAGGCCAGCCAATGCTATTACGTGTGGTGGCCACTCCAGCTTGCTCAACATTGCTTCTTGCTGTCCGCGCAGCGCTAAGTCAGCCGCGATGGCTGTGCCAAAATAGGCACCCATAATACCAGGACCTAAAAAGCCGAGTATTGCTGCCGATCTTTTTTCCTTCATCTTATCTAGTTCACGCCAGACAGGCAGTAACGCTGCAAAGACCGTACCTATTGGATAGTACAGACCGGTGTCAAACCGACTTTCTCCAAATGACATGGTAGAAAACGTTGCTAACGCAGCCATGCCTGTTAGAACAGTTCGTTTAGCATGAGGACTATCAATAAATTCATCAATGCTTGCTGAACGACGATCTGCAAAGCTGCCCGGAGTTTGATGAAACGTTTTAGCCGCTTTAGCCGCTGCCAGCATAGGAAACAGCGAGAAAACACCGGCTGCTATCAGCGCGGCTTGCTCTCCAGTATCAAACGAATTAAACCAATCTCTGGCTTCGTCAAACTTGCTCGTCTCATGAATATCAGCTTCTGTGGATGGCGTAACGACTGTGGTTGCCACATGATCTGATATTTGCTCAACCACGGCTACATCGTGCGGTACAAATGCCTCATGTGCAGCGTAAAGCCCGCTACCAATGAGACTAGCCCGCATAAGAACAGGCGCCAATTTCTTGGCTATTCTCATGAACGGACGCCTTGTTTCTGCAGCAATTACAAGTTGACCCCCGTTGGTTTCCGCTGATGACAGCGACAAACTGTTAGGGGCGTTCGGGTATAAATTACCTCTACCATTATCCATAACGAACAGTAGTAAAACATCATTGTTGCAAATTGTAAAAATACTTGCATAATTGTTCAGATTTGCTATAATGTGTTTAGAATTAAACATATTTATGATATCTATCCCCCAGAAAATAGAAGAAATTATCAATCAAAGCCCTTATTTAAGAGAGGCTTTGACAGATGACATCATCAATTTGTCTGCTCTTTCACGCCAATTAAAGCCACGGATTGAAAATGAGCTCATTAAAAATGTAACTAATGAAGCGGTTTTTATGGCACTGCAACGTTACCAGAAATCAATCAAACCATATTACACTGTTAATCCGGCTGATTATTTAGCTAATCTTGGGTTGCGTAGTGATTTGTTTGAGTTGACTGTAAAGAACTCACCTACCCTGCTGGCCAAACTATCTAAATTGGCGCAGCGTATCGTTGATGAACACACAGCAGTGTTTGTATTTACGCAAGGATTGAATGAAACCACCCTTATTACCAGCAACAGCTTGCGAACTGACCTCGCCAAACTACTAAAAGAAGAACGAGTTACTAAGAAAATTGATAATTTAGTTGGCATTACCTTGCAGCGTACCCATGCTCAGATTGAAACCACTGGCGTGCTGCAGTATCCATTGCGCATTTTAGCTTGGCAGGAAATTTCAGTTATTGAAATAATAACGACCTTAAACGACATTATGGTCATCGTACGCGACTTCGAAGTCGACCGCGCCGTAGCCTCCATACGCCAAGCTTTGAAATCGAACAAAGAAAAAACCAAATCTTAGTTTTTGGCCTAAAGTCTAGCGAATCTTAGCTTTGCATTTGTGTGCAGTTTGGGATTTCTTCATGAGCAGCGCAAAGGAGTCGTACAAGTGGTACGGTGAATGCGCAGCGCAGTGAAAAATCACAAAATGTGCCAAGAACAGCTCAAGAACAAGCTACTTGTTCGCTTGCTTCTTGGGCTGTGGTGCAAAGTCTAAGGCACAAGAGTTGATGCAGAAGCGCATCCCAGTTGGCTGATCCGATGCATCATTGAAAAGATGACCTAGATGTCCGCCGCAATTGCTGCAAGTTACTTCTACTCTATGAATGCCGTGCGATTTATCCTCGGTTAACTTGACCGACCCTTTACTAGCTACATCGTAAAAGCTTGGCCAACCAGAGCCTGAGTCAAACTTGGTTTTGCTATCGAACAGTTCGGCGCCACAGTTAGCACAGGTGTACATACCAGAGTCTTTGTTATGCAAAAACGTGCCAGTAAACGGCGCCTCGGTCGCTTTATTGAAAAGTACATCCTTCTGCTCTTCAGAGAGTTTCGGATTCAGTGCGGGTTTTACCGCCATCCAGATCTCCTATTACTTTTTGCCACCCATGAAAAGGCTATGCAGGCCAATATATATCCAACACAAAATTTCTAGCGCCAGAAGTTCTAAGATCAAACCAACTAAAGGCTGCACATAAGTTACTTTATAGCCACCGCCAGGTGCACCATAAGCTGGAGCCATACTGCCCCATTGCCATAGAGCAACTCTGCCGGCTAGTTCCTGTGTGACTTGAGCTACAAACTGCACCACAAACATTGCCACAACAACGCCCACTATTAATGAAGACGCATCTTTGCGCTTTAATACTTTTACTACCACCATTTTGGTATCCTCCGTTTTATTACTAAGCTTAATTATATGCTTATGCTAGATTGAAGCAATAGTTCTATTCCTCTTGCTTTGCAGATTTTTGGCTGCTGGACTTTTGGTTTTTTGACTTATCTAATTTATCCAGTTTGAGCAATTTAAGGATAAAGTAAACGACTGCCGCGACAATAATGAAATTAATAATTTGGTTTAATACCGCACCGTAACCCAGTTTGTTCGTACACTCTAATCCGTTACTCTGCAAACACCAATATTTGTCACTCAAAGCACCACCACCGTACAGCATGCCGACAACCGGGTTAACAATATTGTTAACAATGGAGTCTATAACACCTTTGGCGGCAACACCTAGAATAAAAGCCACGGCTAGTCCAACCACGCCTTGCTCACGGATAAAATTTACGAACCCCTGCAACCAGTTAGGAACTTTTACGGTTGGGATACTAACAGTTATTTCTCTTCTCACCACCCTTTTAGTTTCTTCCTCATCCATTGCTGTCTCCCTTGGCTTTTAGTATACGACGAATGGCAAGGCTTATTGCCGCTTCTTTAAGCGAAATGTCTTCTTTTTGAGCATAGTCATAAACTTCTTTGGTGGCTTTCACTAGATATTTTTCAAGCTCCTCATTAACTCTATTTTCGCTCCATTGCTCGTTATTTTTATTCTGTAGCCATTCCAAATAGCTTACAATAACTCCGCCAGCATTGGCTAATATATCGGGTATAACAATAACCCCACGGCCGGTTAGATACTCGTAGGCCTCTTCGCTGATTGGGCCATTAGCTAGTTCCAAAACCATTTTCGCTTTTACCGCCTTCATGTTGTCCTTCGTGATTTCGTCGCCTAGAGCTGCTAACACCAATACATCACTATCAATTGATAGTAGTTCTTCGTTTGAGATAGTCTCGCTATCAGTTGTTTGATAATCATTGAGGGGTCCAATCTGCTTTTTATAACCGTCCACGTCGCTTGCGCTTAGTCCTATAGCTTTGTGTGGACCACCACTGGAGTCCGTTGCTGCAATTAAGCGCCAATTGGATTGCTCTTTTTCGGCGACCAGACTAAAAAACGAACCAACATTGCCAAAACCCTGTACGCCCATAGTAATAACTTCGTCTCTCCTGCCCATGTGTTTGAGAAGTTCTCTGAGTACAATTACGCCACCACGGCCAGTCGCCGCATCGCGGCCCAGGCTACCGCCCTTTGGGATTGATTTTCCTGTGAATGACGCATGGCTAGCGTCGCCTGTCTGTTTTTCATATTCATCAACCATCCAATCAATAATGGTTGCGTTGGTGTTGACATCTGGTGCTGGCACATCTGTATCGGGCCCGATATGCGGGTGCAGATGTTCTACGTACTTACGAGAGAGTTCTTCCAGCTCAGATTTGTCCATTTCTTTGGGATTAACAACCACACCGCCTTTGGCGCCGCCCAATGGTAAACCAACGGCCGCTGTTTTGAGCGACATAAGGGTTGCTAGAGCACGCACCTCGTCTATATCTACATCTGGATGAAAGCGGATACCACCCTTGTATGGTCCTAGTGCATTACTGTGCTGGATTCTATAGGCCTTGTGTTTCGTGCCTTTACTCAATTCTATTTCAAATTCATGCTCAGCATCAGTTTTGAGCAAATAATCAATGTCGGCCTGGCTAAGCCCTAGGCGTTTTCCCACCCGCCGAATAAGTTTATGAGCTGTCTCAAGCATGGCCAATATTGCAGCTTTTAATAGCTTCCTCTGTATTCATAATTACATTTTCTCCGGGGCTTGGATGTTGAGCAGTTCAAGACCATTCTCAAGCACTAGGGCATATGACTGCACAAGTTTCAGACGCAATTCTTCCCTTTTATCGCCGATTACACGGTTGCCTTCGTAGAATCGATTGAACGACTGGGCCAATTCGTATAGGTATGTGCAGACATGGTGTGGAGCTAGTTCTTCTACCGCACCACTGACAACTTCTGGGAACTCAGTCATTTTACGTAGTAAGCTGCGCTCGGCTGGATTAAGTGAAGCATCAGGCGATAAAGAGGTTTTCTTAGTAGCTTTATGTAAAATGCTTCTGGCACGAGCATGAGCATATTGAAGATATGGGCCACTATCGCCAGTAATTGCTACCGACTCCTCTGGATCATAGACAATATCTCCTCCCAGACCCTGCTTGAGAAACGCGTACTTGACCGCCCCTAATACTATTGCTGGCTGTTCTTTACCGGATACTTTATGGTTTGCGCTTTCAGCCACCTCAAGCACATCAACTGCTCTAAGTATATTGCCCTTGCGAGAGCTCATTTTAACGCCGCCTTTGAGCTTCACAATACCATGTGTCAAATGAATAGTTTTTTTTACCAGCTCAGGCTGAAATTGCTCAAGAGCTTTTAATACAACTTGCATGTACTGGGCAATTTCATTAGCGGTAATAATAATAGAAATATCAAAGTGATAATCAGCTTGTTTCTTAAGAATCAAGCCCACTTCCTTAGCTTCATAGGTTGGTAATCCCTCTGAATTAATGAAGACGCGAGTGTGAAGATCATGCTTATCACCCGGGAAAATAATGGCGCCTTCCGACTCTTCAAATACGCCTTTACTTAGCTGATCTTTTACAGTTTTAAGCCCCAATTCAGCCACTTCACTCTCAGGGTAATATTTCTCAAACCGCAAGCCAAGACGGTTATAAAACTGATTAAAATAATCATAGCTCCATTGTCTGCCTATTTCGTACAGTATGTATATTTTGCTAGTGGGTATAAGCTCAGCGCTACCAAATGCTGTTTTAAATTGATGGGAATCGTTGGCAAATTGTTTCTCTCCCCAGTAATCGTAAATAAGATGATTGAGTAATAAAATATCAAGCTTGGGTAGGTCACCTTCGAGCCTAAAGAATCCACGTTCTTTCTTCGCTGGCAACTCTTTTTCATATGCTTCGTTACCTGCTATATAAGCTTGTGCCAACCAATCAGCACGTTTCGAAACCTCAATCTTTTTTAAGCTTTCTTTGTCAGCACTTCTTAATTTGTGCAGCATGCCCCACATGGTTTTGGCAACATGCAGCCCCACATCACCACCATAATTAACCCTGTGTACTTTGCCGCCGGCAGCCTCAAACAATCTGGCAATTGCATCGCCGACAACGCTTGTATACAAATGTCCGGCATGTAGCACCTTAAAAGGATTGGGATCGGAGTATTCGGCAACCACAGTTTTACCCTTATAAAGCTGGTTTTTGCCATATAGTTTGTCAATCCTAGAGAGTTCGTCCACTAGCATTTGATCGGATAGCTTGAAGTTGATAAATCCTGGGCCAGCTACTGATATCTCGCTCACATCTTTGGCAAGTATACCTTGTAGCTGTTTAACTAAGATTTTGGCAACCTCCTGCGGTTTTTGATCAACTTTTGAAGCTATTTGAAGAGCAGCATTCGTTGCATAATCGCCAAATTGTTCAGGTGGCCGTGTAATCTCAATTGTTTCATCGACGTTGAATAATTTTTTGCACGCCTCTTGTATGGCCAGTTCTATTTCTTGCCTCATTTAAGCTCAAGTATATCAGTTCTGGTCTAGCGCCAGTGTGCTTCAAGAGCACGTATTACCTGCCAAATAACGGCGTACATGCCAATAAGTAAAGCAAAAAACATCAGTGTAGTGGTGATTAATTGCGGGTGGGCGGCCGGATTTACAAATTGGTCAGACACATCAAACAGAAGCCCGGCTGGATTAACAAGTACATCCCAAGAATTGAGGCGAAAGTCGCGGCCCAAGTAGATTGCAAAGCTGCAAAGAAATAATATACCAGCCATAATTGCGTGCGTGCTCTTAAGTTTCAGTTTCTCGTGCAGCTCACGTTGAACTATAAACAAACTGGTAAAGCCCAAGGCGAAGCTGGTGAAAATAAAAGAGAAAAACATTACCGAATCGTAAAGTAAGCTAACTTCTCCGGTACTTTGCAGATGTATAAGGTCGCTGACCATATAGAAGCTATTAGGTAGAAAACCTAACCAAAGAGCTGCGTAAATGATTGGTTTGGGGCTTCGCCAAGGTTGTTTCTTCAAGCTCTCTTTGAGTAACCAGGCAAATAGCAGCGGCAGCCAAGCCAGAAGCAAGTTCCAGAATAAAAAAGCATAGCGCAATGTCCCCGCCGAGATGACACGGACCGTGAAAAAACCCAAGTTTATTAAGGTAGCTAATGTGAAGGCCAGCAATAATTGCTTCTGCACCTCAGACAATTTCATGTTAGTCATTATATAACTTCACCCCGTCAAACGTATTTTTGAATGGGTTTGTTATCAGATGATACTAGAGTTATCTAAGGAGTTCTATATAATTATGACAATGATGGAAGTTCTGGACAGCGTTCGAAGGGTGGTGCGTAGGTTGCTCCACCCGGTGGCGAAATTCCTCAATAGTGCCAGCCGCGGTAAACTGACCCCAAACACTGTTACAGCAATTGGTTTGTTAGCCCACGTTTTTATCGCCTGGTTGATTGTAACTAGTCATCTGTTCCTTGGCGGCTTATTATTAATAGTTTTTGGGCTGACTGACGCCCTGGACGGGCAACTTGCGCGTTTGCAAGATAGAGAGACCAGCTTTGGTATGCTTTTTGATGCTACTAGTGATCGATTTAAAGAAGTTTTGCTCTACAGCGCAATCGCCTACTACTTTGTGTCAATTCAAAATCCTTTTGCTGCCGTTTGGGCTGTGGCAGCTTGTGGAGCCAGCCTGTGTGTTAGTTACATTAAAGCAAAAGGTGAAGTCGCTATGAGTGCAGGCGCCAAAGATATTCAGACCATTAACCATATGTTTGAGGATGGCTTGATGCGCTTTGAGGTGCGGATGTTTGTACTTATCGTTGGCCTCATCTTTTCTGCTCTTCTGCCAATAGCGGTTGCTGCTATTGCTATATTATCCAGCCTAACGGCTATTGACCGCCTCATAAGAATCAGAGAAAAATTAAGAACGTGATAGGCCTTTTATGTACCGCGTTGATTTTCACACCCACTCCAAAGCTTCACCCGACGGTGGCCTAACTCAGGATCAATACGACAAAGCCCTAAGAGAAGGACTTATTGATTGTGTTGCAGTAACTGATCATAACCGCATTGATAATGCTGTGGCTTTGCAGCAGGCATTAGGAGAAAGCCGCGTTATAGTTGGCGAAGAAATTATGACTTCGGTCGGTGAGATTGTTGGCCTGTTTTTGAAAAAACCCGTGCTTGCAAACTTAACTCCTCTAGCAACCGTTAAGGCAATTAAGGCTCAAGGCGCCTTTGTCTATATCCCCCACCCGTTTGAAACCGTTCGTCATGGATTGAGCACTAAAGCATTAGAAGAAATTTCTGATTATGTTGATATAGTCGAGGTACACAATGGTCGTGCCTGGCTACAAAACCGCGGACCGCGAGCAGCCGCTTGGGCAAAACTACACCACAAATTACGGACTGCCAGCAGTGATGCACATGGCTATCGGGGTTTAGGTAGTGGTATAACCCTGCTTGAAGAAATTCCAACCCGCGACACACTGCTGCAGCTATTATCAACAGCGCACCTTAGTACTAAACGGCCTCATTTGCGCAGCTTGTTTTATCCCAAGTTACACCGTATCGGACATAAATTAAGGTTACGCGTGTGATTAATAACATTATTTTTGCACTTTGGTTTTTCTTGCCAGCTGGACTAGCTAATGCTGCGCCAGTGTTCGCCAGTCAATTTCCATTGCTTAGGCGATGGAATACACCTCTAGACTTCGGTAAAAGCTTTCGCGGGCGTCGCATTTTTGGCGATAACAAGACATGGCGTGGTGTGGTTTGCGGTGTACTTGTGGCCGGCGGCATCGCTTTTACCCAGAATGCCTGGATAATTAGTTTATCCTTAGCATATAGTTGGCAGCCGCTCATTCTTTCAACAAGTGCTGGCATGCTTATGGGTTTTGGTGCGCTGATGGGGGATGCTATTGAAAGCTTTTTGAAGCGCCAAGTTGGTGTGCCAGACGGTCGGAGTTGGTTCCCCTTTGATCAACTAGATTATATTATTGGCGGTTTGGCCGCTAGCACATTAGTTGTTCATCTAGCCACATATCAATACGTCAGCATCATTGTAGTGTGGTTTGTGATGCATATAGTCGCTGGTTTTATTGCTTACAGGCTGGGCTTCAAAGAACGCCCTATTTAGTTTTCAGTTGGGTTACAACAAAATCTCCTAATGCACTTGTCAGTCGTAGAGCCCCAGCTAGAGCCGGACGATAGAGTGCGTTGACTCTTCTTTCATACTCATCAGGTGCATAATGGCCTTCTACTGTTTTTTCCAGCAAAGCCGAGTACTCATCATCTATTGTTCTTAAGTCCTCAAGAAGTTCTGTTATACGCGGCCATTCAGCTGTTAAAGCAGCTACCTGTTGATTGACCTTATTTTTGGTGAGATTTCCCGGTGAAGTAACAGTGCCATCAATTTGTGCAAGTGTTGATAATGCTTTTCGGCCTAGAGCTGCAGGTAACTCTAAAGCTCTTTGTAGATGATGGGGGTTAACAATGTCTGTGGTATCACTTAGAGCCTTTGTAAAACTTCGTACTTTATGCGCATAGTAACGATTAAAAATATCAGTGTAGTCCGGTTCTTTTATTGTTAGAAACTCAAGGGGATTACCAACCAGCCATGATTTTTCAACACTTTGTAAGTGTTCCAAGAAAGCAGCATCGATGGTATGCACTCCATTCATGAATGATCCAATGTGCCAAATATTAGATTCTATTGGTACATGCCATATATTCTCTACCTCCTGGAATAAAGAACGATAGCCTTCTATAACTATGTCTGGCGCACCGACATCCACTGAATATGTTACGAGTACATCAAGGTCACTGCGCCGATTAGCAGAATCTTGAGCTACAGAACCATAGATCATTGATCCATCAAAGGCTGTAAAAGCTGCACTATATTCTGCATCATCAAACTGCTCAAGATAGCGCAGCCACATTGTATCAAGCAGAAAGTGTCCTGCTTCAGTGTGGGCACCCTCTTGAGGCACACGACCTTCAACTATCTCCTGAGAAGTAAAAACTTTTCCCATCGTTAAAGATGCACTATAAACGAAATATCAGCCGAACCAAAGCATAAGCAAATTGATCTATGGTGCTTGCACGAAACATTCCATGGCCACCGCTGCTTCCATAGAATCTTTAGGAGTATGTTTTAACATGGCCTCAGTTTGGGACGGCATTTCTTTTAGAGCGGTTCGTTTCTGCTCCATCAATTCTGGTGTAAGCGAAAAGGCAATGTCACAACTAGCGGCAGGCCGAACAGGTGGTCTATCAATATTGAAATAAATGTTGAACTGCTTATGCATTGGCTCCATGTACTTCCTAAAAAGCTCTTCGTCTTCGACTTTGTGATAGACCTTTACTTTTGTACCTTTGGTTGCAAGGCTAACCCACCGCGAAACTGCTTGATGGTCAGGATGGCCGGTTAAGCCCTCAGGGCCAAACGTCAAAATCGTATCTGGTTGATGAGTCTCTATAAATTCCTTAATTTTAGCGCTGCCTTCTTCATCTGAAATTTTGTAGCAATCACCATCATGGTAATCAAGCCAATAGTGATTAGTAATACCTAAAACCTTAAGAGCTGCTTCCATCTCATGCTCACGAATATCAGCCAGTTTAGCAGCTGGCCAACGTGTCTCATCTTGCACTCCAGCTTCCCCGCGTGTGGCAGTTATACAGATTACTTTTTGGCCATTATTAATGGCCGCCGCGATTATACCTCCTGCGCAAAACGTCTCATCATCCGGGTGTGCCCAAACCGTCAAAATAGTACCCAGCTGCTTTACATCATCAGAAGTGTGGATCTGATTGTGCATGTTTATTTATTGAGCTCATTTTTTAATTTTTCCACCAGATCGACTGGTGTCGGATTGACGCCATTTAAAATAGCCAAATAAATACTCACAAAATCGCCCAGCGTAATACTCCAAAGTAACTGCTGAAGCAGGTCTTCACCTTGTGGCTCAATCACGAAGGGCTTAGGTCGTTTCCCAGATAGCAGTCTTTGGGAAACTGCAAAACGTTTTTGAATACGTTCATGTTCTAGTTGAGAACGCAGTTCTACAACCGCAAAAGGTTTCTGAATTGGATGGCTATCCCAGCCAATAAATTCATTATGATTAAATTCAGGATACTGGTTGCACCAAGCCAGATTTTTGGCGTTTTCATTTATATTAATTTTCCATTTGTATGCAGCTGGGAATAGCAGTGGGCCACTATAAATTATGACGGATTTACCCATAAGTTCTTGTGCTATTTGTTTGGCATAGTTACTAGGCGTAGGTATAGTTGGTAGCCAACTTTGGCTGGCTGTCTTTAAGTAGCTTGCTGCTTGGTGTAAAGCTTGTTCGGCGGTTTCAGTCACTACCAAACCAGCCTTTTCTAATACAGTTACGTAGGCTTTAAGGCTATAAAGCACTGCAAAGCGTGGCTGACTGGCTTGGGGGATTTGCTCAAACGGATAGCTTTTTGCTCGGGCTATTTCTAGAAGTTTGCCACCAGAGGCAATTACTACAATTTGGGCCCCTCGCTCTTCGGCTTGCTCTAGTGCTGCCAGAGTCTCTTCAGTATTACCAGAGTAACTTGATGCTATGAATAGCGTCTCTGGTCCTACGTAGGCTGGTACTTGATAGCCGCGGCAGATTTCAAAGGGCACCTTATAACCCGGCCACGTTACACTAACTAAGGCAGCCAGGGCTGATCCCCCCATGCCAGAAAATACAATATTGCTTACGTGCTGCGGTGTAATCTGTAAGTTATAAACTTGTTCCAACTGTTGCCACTGGCCGGCTATAATGCCTAGAGCATCCTGTGGATCACGCTGTTTGATAACGTTAAGATCGTCTAGCAAAACCTCTCCTCCAAAGCGTTTATGTTTTACACTCCATATGGCAAGCGTAATGCAAAATCTGTCTTTTAGCCAGAAGTCTTAGCGGATCAGAAATTTCTAGACGGAGCGAGACATATCTGTAGATATATCGAGTGAGGGATAGAGGTTTCTGGCCGCTTAGGCACTGGGTAGGAGGCATGTTTTGTGTTGCGGTTGCCATCACATATACTATATACGAAATACGTTATAGGAGGGTGGAATGTTTGGCCACGACAACGATCAAGACCAAGCTGATGATAATCAATCAAATGATAATGCGGTGATCACTCCTACCCCAGATGGTGATTTGGATGCGGGAACTCATGACCAAAGTGGTAACGACACCCAGACCCAGGACAACACACCCACATTAAATGGAGCCAAAGAGGATTCCAGCACGAACGCTACACTGCCATCTGACAATAATGCCGACGAAGATCTGCTCAGTATCAAACAACAAGCATTGCAGCAACTTTCACCATTAGTTGGGCATCTAGACCAAACGCCAGAAGAAAAATTCAAGACTACCATGATGATGATACAGGCGGCCGATAATAAAACGCTGGTCAAAACAGCCTATGAAGCTGCTCAAGCGATTACTAACGAGAAAAGTCGCGCCCAGGCTTTGCTCGACGTTATTAACGAAATCAACTATTTTACCCAACAATCAGACAATAAGGACTAATTAAGGATCCTGCCGTAATCGTCGGTGCAATCTTAGCTCATTGAATCCAAAGCCAAGTGCAGCGGCAATCACAAAGAAAGTTGCTGTGCTGCCTGGGCCGGTATTAG
Source organism: uncultured Candidatus Saccharibacteria bacterium (assembly GCA_964584265.1). GTDB lineage: Bacteria > Patescibacteriota > Saccharimonadia > Saccharimonadales > CAYVSP01 > CAYVSP01. Next base: position 20,930 of record CAZOZI010000007.1, read on the forward strand.
GTGTAGCGCTAGATGATTTGCCACCGGCGTTTGTAGTAGATGAGCCATTAGCTGTTGGTTGCGTTGCCGTATTCGGCGCAGGTGTGGCTGGTGTAGATGGCGCAGTGGAGTTGTTAGTTGAGTTCGAGGAGCCTGAATTGTTGGGAGATGTATTGCCTGAATTTGTCGTAGACGGCACAGATTGTGGTTTTTGAACTGTAGCAACCGGCTTATTTTTGTGAGTTAGTTTTCGATACGTCCAGCGACCACCAAAGAATAAGCCAAGTACAATAAGCATCGTGGCAGCCAGGGTTACTATGGAAAGTATCCAAGCTAGACCAACGCGTTCACGTTTTTCGGCTTGGTAATATTCCTGAACTTCTTCAGGAACTTTCTTGTCTTCTGTTTGCTTACGACGAAAGGGCCACATAAAGATTCCTCCTCCCACCGATCTTTTGGCATATTATAGTAGAGAAATCGTCTTTTGGCAATTGTCGAGCTAGCGGCTTTACATGCCCATCATGGATGGGTCCATGCCACCACCGGCTGGCGCGTCTTTTTTCTCTGGGACGTCGGCTACTAACGCACCCATGGTCATGGCAGTACCAGCCACACTTACCGCATTTTGAATAGCTTCTTTGGTAACTCGGGTTGGATCAACAATGCCTTTAGCTTTTAGATCAACCAATTTGCTTGCATCATTTACGTCAACACCTTGGCCGGCTTTGGCACTCTTGACTTTAGGCAGCCACTCATCAGCATTGAGTCCAGCATTTTCTAGCAGGATTCGGAAAGGTTGCTCCAATGCGCTAACGAGCAACTGAGCGCCAGCGGCAGCCGAATCGGTTCCGGCAGTTTTAACGGCTACAGTCAGATTAATCAGTGTTACCCCGCCGCCGGGCACAATACCCTCATCCAAAGCAGCTTTGACAGCGTGCACGGCGTCGTCTACACGGAATTTTTTCTCTTCAATTTCAGTCTCAGTCGCTCCACCGACCTTAATGACGGCTACTTTTCCAGATAGTGCAGCCCGACGCTTTTCGAGATTTTCTTTATCATATTCACTGGTTGCGGCTTGCACCTGAATGTTGATTTGCGCAATGCGTGATTTGACCTCACTTGCAGAGCCACCACCTTCGATAATTGTTGTGTTGTCTTTGTCGACGATGACTTTGCGAGCAGTACCGACAACGTCAAGCTCAACGTTTTCAAACGTCATGCCCCGTTCTTCGGTAATGACTTGGCCGCCGGTCAAAATGGCAATATCTTCTAAGATTTCTTTGCGTCGATCGCCAAAGGCCGGTGCCTTAACGGCAATAGTATTAAACACGCCTTTGAGTTTGTTCAGCACAAACGTGCCAAGCGCTTCGCCTTCCACTTCTTCAGCAATAAGTACCAGATCTTTTTTGCCTGCTTGGGCCAATTTTTCCAATAACGGCAAGAAATCCTGAATGGAACTGATTTTCTTATCTGTAATTACAACTGACGGCTTGTCAGCAACGGCTTCCATGCGAGCCGCATCGGTTACCATGTAAGGGCTCACAAAGCCCCTATCAAAGGTGAAGCCTTCAACCACTTCACTTTCTAGCGCCAGTCCCTGCCCCTCTTCGACTGTAACTACGCCGTCTTTGCCGACTTTATCGATGACATCAGCAATCAAATTGCCAATTTCCGGATCGCCAGCGCTAATGGTGGCAACTTCCGCCACGCGCTGTTTGTTGCTCTTAATATCTTCGGAGTGATTGCTCAATTTGCCCAAAACATCATGCGATGCTGTTTCCAGGCCTTTTCTAAGCTGCATCGGGTTGTGGCCAGCCGCAATCAGCCGGTTAGCTTCGCTCAAAATATGATAGGTCAGAACCGTTACTGTAGTGGTGCCATCGCCAGCTACATCATTCATTTTGCTGGCCGCTTGTTTGATAAGCTCGGCGCCAACTTTATATCCTAAGGTCTCGTCATCAACATCAGCCAAATCAACGTCTTTGGCTACGGTTACACCGTCGTGGGTAACGGTTGGACTGCCGTAGGCTTTGCTCAGAACCACGTTGCGGCCTTTTGGCCCCATCGTAGTCTTTACAGCATCATATAAAACTTTTGCCCCGCCAAGTACGCGGCGGCGTGCGTCATCATCATAAAATACTTTCTTTGCCATCTAAAGGTTCTCCTATTTAACGGTTGCTAGAATATCTTCTTCTTTAATCAAAATGTACTCATCGGTGCCTAGTTTCACATCAGTGGTGCTATAACTCTTATAAATAATACGATCGCCAGTTTTAACCTGAGTTACATTCTTGCCAACGGCCAATACTTTGGCCACTTTGGGCTTTTCTTGGGCGTTATCAGGTAGATACAGCCCGCTTGTAGTTTTGGTCTGTGCCTCTTCGGCTTGGGCGACCACATGGTCGGCCAGTGGTTGAATATTAATAGCCATCAACGCTCCTCCTCTTAACTTTCAGATTGCGTTAGCACTTTAAGCATGAGAGTGCTAACTATCAGCAGTTATAGTACATAAACCGCCAGAGGTGTGTCAAGCTATTTTATCGATGTTAACTAAACAGCAGTTAGTATGTCGTCACAACTTGCTTCGAGCATGGCAGTCAATTCCGGATCTATACCACTAGAAGGATGGAGCACCATGCTTTTATATGGAGTAAGCAATGCAGTTCTTAGCACTCTGCCTCTATCCCCTTCATCATCACCTCTCAAAAATCCTAATTCATATACTGACCCAACCAGATCTTTCAAGTCCTTATGCATTCCTCTGAATAAGCGCTCATAATCTTCGGGGTGATGTGGATCATGGACCTGTCTAAGGGTTGTTAAGTCCACTGCCTTTAGCCCGTGTTCACCTACTGCCATATTTTGTACTTGTGCGTCTTGATGAATAAATCCATTTTTATGATATCGGCCAAGCGTAAAGGCCGCTTTTTCTAAAGCCGTAAATAGATCTAGATGAGTAGAAAGAGGATCTTCTCCTCTGCGACGCCAGTCCACGTTATCGAGACTTCTAACATCGTGCTCCATATGAGTTAGCAGAGTCACATTACCTGAGTCATCTACCCAAAAACCAGCAGGTTGAAGTGTTTCAATGAATCCAAGCTTGCGTATATGCTCAAAACTAGCATATTCATGTGCCGCTGCCCGGCGGGCAATTAAATATGGCTTGCATGCTACATCAAAAGTAAAGCTATGCCCAGTATCAATGGTAAGGTTTAGCTCGCCAAAATATACCCCTTGTACTGATGCTTCGCGTCCAATCCGCCAGTCTGGGCGTTCCTGGAAGCTACTGCTTTGCAGCATATATTGCTCGAGCCTTAGCTCATCAAAGAGCCCTGGATGAAAGAAAAACCGGTTTCGGCTGGCTGCTAATTCTTCGACAAGTCCGTTCACCACGAACTCAGAACCCACAGGCACGGTAACTTGTTCGCCAATGCGAGAATAGGCAGGATAAAAAGCGGGTACACCTAGATTTGGATGATTGTCTGGATTGATGCGTTCCATAAGCAGTATTAAATTAACCTTACTGTAGTACAAAATTAAGTTTTTGCAAGGTTTATCCATGCTTTAGGGGTGCTAAAATAATCCTTATGTCCAAGACTATCTTGATGTGCGCCCCGACTCACTTTGACATTGAGTACGAAATTAACCCCTGGATGGATATTGATAATCATGTAGACACTAAACTGGCTGCGCAACAATGGCAAAAACTCTATAAAACTTATAATGAGACACTGGGATGGGACGTACAGCTCATTGAACCGATTGAAAAATTACCTGACATGGTTTTTACGGCTAACGGCGCCTTGGTAATTGATAGCAAGGTGGCTCTACCACGCTTTCGCTATCCCGAGCGCCAGCCCGAGACAGATTATTTCCGTAAGTGGTTTGAGCAAGCCGGTTACCAGAATATCCTAATGCCGGTTCATGACTTTGAAGGCGAGGGTGATGCGCTGGTGTGGAACGACATTATATTTGGTGGATACGGATTCCGCAGCGATGTGCAGAGTCATAATGAATTATCGGATTTTTTCGGTAAAAAAGTCGTCGATATCCATCTGGTCGACGATCGTTTTTATCATCTTGATACCTGCTTAACAATTGTAGGTGATGACACGGTGGCCTTGTGGCCTAAAGCATTTAGTAAAGAATCCCTCAAAAAAATTCACGAAATGGTGCCTAACGTTATTGAAGTCTCGGACGAAGATGCTATTGTATACGGCCTTAACGCTATGAGTGATGGTAAGAACATTGTTGTCCCTGAGAAAGCCACCAACCTAATACGATCCTATAGTAATCGAGGCATGAAAGTACACCCAGCTCCAATAAGCGAGTTCCAGAAATCTGGTGGCGGCGTGAAGTGTTTGACTCTAGAGTTAAGGAGCTAGTTTAACAGCAGAACTTGAATAGAAATTATCGCCAAGCTTTGGCACCAACTACAGCTGGTATACAAACTATATGGATAGGAATACGCGCTAGGCAGCGCCTGAAGATTTATATCGGATGGGTCTATGGCCTGTTCGCATCCTATCTGCAAGATCAAAGTAAAACTCAGCTTCATCCAGTTCAAAGTTCATTCGAGCTTCATACCCTTCAACATCCGGGGACGTATTGTCACCTGCGTCTTTTACGGCATGTAGGTGAGAAGCCTTTCTGCCAGTTGAATTATCATAAGGATTTCCGGTTGCCTCATCGTATAAACTACCGCTCGCTGATTCGTTCATGTCAAATAGTGAGGTGTCGTGCAAACCTAAAGGACTACCTCCGTCATACTGATCCGCGCTCTGCCATGTTGGATCTGGTTCGCCGGCTAGCCCTAAATGGTCCATCTGATATTGTTTGGGTGATTGTTCTCTCATACCATCTATTATTTTAACTTCTCTGATTATTTTTTTCCATAATTTGGATCATTATCACGAAGCCATTGTTCCGCCTCATCAAGCTTCCTGTCTGGTCGGTGACGTTCTCTGGAGCTTACAATCCGCATGCCTTCGAGAGCCAGAATTTCATCGTTTATGGTTATGGGCCCGCGAATAACCTGACCGGTCGCTTCATCTGGGAGAACAGCTTCATTATCAAAAAGCGTAGACCCACTATGAAAACCTATTGTGCCGTCTCCACGTTGAGCCTTATTGGCTACTGGATCAATATCCAAGCTGGCATCACCCTGATGAAAGAAGTGATCGCTTACATATTGACCTTTAATGTCAGCTGGAAGGTGAGGCGTAATCATAACTAACTGCTAGATTCTAACACATTTCTGTGTATTTTGCAATATACCTAGTTTTTAGGACTCTGGAGGGCTTGGTGAGCTATTTCTATTTCATCCCATGGATGTTCGCCTTGGGCGTCTTCTTGGGTTTTTTCGTGACCTTTACCCAGTAGTAGCACCATGTCACCTTTTTTAGCCCGATTAACAGCAAATTGAATTGCCTCGGTTCTGTCATGAATGAAAAACAGGTCTTTATCTCGCACTTTGCCGGCTTTCTCTGCCCCAATAGCTATATCATTCATAATTTGGTCCGGATCTTCCTGCCTATCGTCTTCCTGAGCCAGAATTACTTCATCTGCATATTTGCCGGCAATTTCGCCCTGCAAGGGACGCTTGCCCTTGTCGCCACCGCCTAGACTGCCGAAAAGAACAATAATTTTGCCTTTTACCATGGGACGCACATCAGAAAACAGCTTCTCAAAGCTGTCCGGCGAGTGGGCATAGTCTACAATCACGTCAAAATCCTGGCCTTCGTCAATTCTTGTCATGCGGCCCTCCACGGCTTCAAGCGCAGCTATCCCCTTCTCTATCTGTTCTTTGCTGAGGCCAAGCACATGCCCGACTCCAATAGCCGCCAGCGAATTACTGACATTGAAGCTACCGGGCAGCTTGCAGTTGATTTGAAATTCCTCGTCATTCATCAGGGCCTTGTAGCTCACACCATTCGGTTTGAGCTTGATATCCTTGGCTATCAAATCACCCCCTTTTTGCCCGTAGATAACAGTGTGTTTGATTGTTTTTGCAAAGGCTGGGGCATTCGGATCATCGCCGTTAATAACCCCAGTCTGGAGCCCTTTTTTATTACGATTTGTAATCTTAAATAATTTGACCTTGGCAGCCAAGTAGCGTTCAAAGCTACCGTGGACCTGAAGATGCTCATGTGTAATGTTGGTCATAACGGCCATAGAATATGGCACTCCCCACACGCGGTTTTGGGCTAGTGCGTGGCTAGTAGTCTCCAAAACTAACCAGTCGATTTTTTGCGATTTGAACCACTTAAGCCGTTGCATTAGTTCTGGAACAGTTACGTTAGTCATGTGGTGCATTTGTGGTCTAATGTTTTCGTTAACGCCATAAGCAACTGTCGTGTTCAAACCAACTTTGTAGCCTGCTTCTTGCAGCATTCTATGAATCAAAAAACAGGTGCTGGTTTTGCCATTGGTCCCAGTAACACCGATAACTTTCATGCCGCGTGCCGGGAAACCATTGATAGTGTTAAACAGCACGGCTTCAGCTAGATGGCCATATGGTTCAATCCGAGGAAATAAACCTTTAGGAATAAACTTCTTAACTGTCGTTCTAAAGCCCATTAAACCAGTATACGAAAGTCATTCATTAAACTCGACATAATAATTGATCTTTGCTTTAATCAATAGTAACGAAAGGGTGGGATGGACGACGATTCAAATAAATCAGAGCAAACATCTGTTACAGAACCAGCGAAAGAGGTCAGTGAGCATGATCAGAAGTTTTTAGATATTAAATCTAAAGCAATGGATGCTTTGGTGCCGATTTTGGGTACTCTGGAAGATGTTGATCCACAGAAAAAATTTGACTTGGCAATTGCAGCATTTCGCGTAAGCGACTCTACTGAACTTCTCGAGAAAGCGCTTGATTTTGCAACATCAATCAGTGATTCAAGTCAGAAGGCAGACGCTTTGATCGACATTATTAACGAGGCAAATGTTCAACTTTCTTTAACTAATTCCTAGATAGTAAGTTGCTGTCTCTGAAGACCAGCAATCATTCTTGATCCATCAACAATTTCTATCTGGCCATTAGGTAGCCACCTGCATCTTATACCAAGAGCTAGAAACATACGGTTTACTGCTCTATGGGTCATTGCGCTGCCGCCAGAACTTGTGCTCAGCTCATACGGTGCAAGTGAAGACGGTGTACGCTCTTCTTCTGATAGGTATATATCCATAGTTTCATTTATCATGTTTTCTACAGTTTTAATGAGTTTTTTCTGATTCTTTTTGCTTTTAAGATCCGGTGGCGTTAAATCCCGTTGGGCTACACGTAAGCTGTCGCTTGCTCCAACTCCACCTTCCCATTGATTTACTGGTGCACCGCTATCATTAAGCATGTGTTCGATGGCTCTGCGACCTGATGTCACTATAGTACTTTTGCGTCCAAGATAACTTGTTGGAGTATGCGTTGTAGCGCCTTTGCGGGCTAGTTTTACGGATCTCTGAAGATGTTTATCTTCGGCGTAAATCGATGTAGGATCATATCCGCCAGTGGCCATGTATATTGCCGGCCTAAAGGCGTGGTTTGCCCCAGACAAGCCAACTACTTTGTATCTTACCCTATTATGAATGTCTAGCATCTGCATAAAACGAGTTGATATAAGCATTTCTGGATATGCTGCATATTCTTCTGGACTGGCAAAATCAATATTACCTAGAAAGCTGTCTACTTCAGGCTGTGCGCTAGTTTTTTCAATTACTGTTTTGACGTATTCTTCATGCACACTGTGAGTATCCACGTCTTGTTCCGCAATTATTACTTTATTTAGGTCTACTCCTCTTGTACGTAGGTCTTGCAAAATAACGTCGGTTAAATCTTTCCTTACGCCATTAAGCACCCATGGTTGCTTTGTTTCAGAATCTGGTAGCTGACGCTCAATAAACCTAACTACAACCTCGGGATGTTCTTTCTGAAATCTCTCTATCTCAGATGTAGTTTTATCTTTTTTGGCACCTTCAGGGTAGTTAGCATAAACTACGATTTCATAGTCATCGGATGTCACACCTTTTTGTTTTACATATTGTTGTAGTGTGTTATATACGCTACCGCCCTCTTGATGTGCTGCTGCTGCTATAGCTATAACAACTTTTGGATTCGTGGCTTTTGGCTGGCGGTCCAACTGTTTTACTAACCCGGCAATCTTTTTTTGTTGTTGCTTGGTTTGTCCAGCGAAGTAACGGTCTGCAATTTCTGTTGCATCGAGTTCAAAATCTGGATCTGTTAATAATTCTGGGGCAAATGGTAATACTTCTCTGCGCTCTGCCAATTCGCGTGCAGCCCGTTTGGCGCTCTCAATATATGGGATTGGTCTATCAACATAGCCATATGGGGCTCGTCTTCTAGCGTCAGTGTAGTAGTAGGGCGATCTTTCAGATGGATAACTAAGTTTTTCGAGCCCTCGGCGCCAATAAAATGGGAAAACTGGTGCAATTTCGGTTGGTAGAGGCGCTTCAATCGGTACGGCAAGAGTGCTAGTAACCCGTTCGTGAAGTTCTGGGACAAGTCGGGTAATTGTGTCTACGCCGGGTTTTGGTTGATTATCGCCGACTAACGTGGCAAGTGTGCGAACGCTTGTTTCGCCATTAGGGTTTGTGCCAGAAACTTGCATGACTTCTGCAAAACCGCCATTGAAATGGGCGTGTCCGCCGGTAGCATCAAACACACTCTGCCCGACAAACGAGTTATGATCAATGACACCGTTGCCATCATGGTCAATTGACACTAGCTGAACCCAGTGCTGCGTGCCGCGGCTCATTGAAATACCCATTTTTAGCTGGCCTGAATCAATCAATTCCTGGAAGTGTGCAGCTTGATCGGCATGGAATGAGCCACCCGCCATCATATGGTGAACGTTGAAGACGTAGTCACCATTAGCGTTTATGCCTGTGCCGCTATCCCCGCCCCACTGCAGCTTGAGTTCATTAAGGTCAAACTTTGGTGCAGGCGTATTGTTGTCGTACCACAGATCGCGGTGTACAGCTGCAAATTGTTCCGGGTGAGCGTTAATAAAGTCCTCTGGTGAGCGTTGGACCTGCGTAACTTCAGTATGCGTGGTCTGCCAGGTATCCATTACATCATGGTGCTGAATTCCGTGGCTATCTAACACGGCTTGCGTATGGGCATCAAAATGCCCTTGCTCGTCAAACCCTACATGATCAATTACCGTCTTTCCATTGGGACCAATTAAGTTATGGACTCCATTTGCGCTATCGATATGATAGCCAGACGGTAATACGACCGATGCATGTTCGTTTATGGCCTGAGGTGCAAGGTTCCCCTCAGCTATGTGATGCGTCGGCAAATTGTCGTGCCTCAGCAAACCAGCCATTACAGTGCGGCGATCATTGCCTGACTTAGCATGTTCAAACACGCTCTGCATTTCACTTGATACCAGAGCGTGCATTTCCTGGACGGCCAAGCCAATGCCAATACCGCTTGCAAATGAAATTGCACCCATTTTCCACGTTCGGTTACGTCGCAACTTTTGGAAAACTCTATCCTTGTCAGATACTTCGGCCTTCATAATGTCTGCAGTCCAGCTGCTCATGGCATCAATCGTTTCGCCTACACTGCCTGAAACGAGGCCTGCAGCACGGCGAACACTATCATCAACACCATCAACTATGGTTTGCAGTTTTACTCTAAGTTGAAAAGTTAGTAGATCTAGATCAAAACGTTGTTGTTCAACCTCGGTTTTGCCATCGTATGTGATAAAGTCAGCGTTTGTATCATCCGACATCTTTATTCTGGTACTAACATGGCCTAAATCTGCAACTGCGCGCGCCAGTAGTTGGGCGTCAACGCTACCATCAAGTAATAAATCGAGCTCTTGAAGGCCGGTAATAAGATCGCTTGCTGCAGCTGTTTCATACCGCGTCGCTTCTAATTGCTCGCGTCGCCTACCGGCAGCGGGCCCGGCAGTTTCGTCACCCTCCGCCATTTGCCGTCCATGGAGTTGCCGTTCCTGTTTAATGCGCAAACGTTCGCGTAAACCACCAAATACACCTGCCCCAACGCCCAAGCCAACGGTAGCTGCTGCTGCCATACCTGCCTTACGAAATACGAATTTACCGGCTGACATAGCCAAGCCAACTCCAGCCGCTAGTGTTGTGTCATTAACTAAACAGCCAACTTTATTTTTTTGCAGTTTTTCCAAAACGCGGTCGGCAGCATCGCGCTTTGCCTCAGTACGCACCCCCACGTGGGCTTCGCCGATCTTAGCACTCAGTGCAGCGTCGATTCGGTCAATACCAACGCCATGTTCAAACGCGGCACGAGCTTCCATGGCGACTTCTATAACGTTGTCTATCAATACCAAGCCTTTTTTACTATCGCTTGCAACTCTAAGGTTGCTGCTAATAACTTCTATCAAACGGGTTTTTTCGGCTTGTAGCGTATCGACGTCAATTCTACCTGATGCAAAATCATTTACGAGAGCACTTAATTGATTGGTCAACGCCTCGCCATTGTTTATACTGGCCAGTTCTTCGTTGGCCTCTCCGCTATGTAATAGACCAGCTTCATTAGTGAACCGTTTAACTACGGGTGCCATAGCACGGTCGTGCTCTTCTTTAGTGCCTTTTTCTAAGGCCCATACATCATTATTTTGGTCAATCTTGGCGTTATTCTTAGCGATTTCGCGCAGTCTTATATAGTCGCGTGCAATGTTACCGTGCCAAATACGCTTTAGCAGACCCCGGAAACCGCGCTCAGTTGTCTGTTCATTAATAAACTCATCTGCCCTGTCTATGGAATTTGCCGTTCTGCCTTCAGTTACATCAACGACCTGAATCTTCATGCCTTTTTTCAGCTGTTCATCAGTCTTTGCTTCTACTGCCGGTTCAGGTGGAGCGAGTGTTTCTGCCATGGGGTTTTCCTATGCAGCTTTACCTAAGTAGAGCGCACGAAATTCTAATAAGGCCGCGGCAGTTATGCTTTCTTTGTCGGCTACATTTTTTTCGATAAAGTTTTGCAGAGCTGAGGTGTCGTTCGGCTGCTCATCTAAGATTTTTTCAAATTCAGCAAGCTGCTCATCGCTCAGCGAATCTATCATACGTCGGTTTACAAAATCAGTCGCCCGGCTTACCAGGTCGGCAGCTAATTGTTTGCGCACTTCCGGGTCAACACCTTCCGGCACGCCCTTATCTTTTAAGAGTTGCTCAATAAATTCTTCCATTTTTCACGCTTTCTGCTTTTGAGATTAATCCTCTATTAATTGAAGCAATAATTTGTAGTAAAAACAACCTTTATCTTTACTCGATTTATTCTACAATGAATTTGCAAAAATTCAACTTTAGTTTTGGGATTGCTTAAGCAGACAAAAGTAAGAGTGCAAATACTTTTGACAATTATATCTGTTACTGTCATAATAACCGTAGATGATTGATGCTGTTCGTGAACCAGAGCCTAAAAACATCGGTGAACTCTTATGGTCCCGAGATGCAGTGATAGATTTGGAAAAGAATGGGTATACCTTAATGGGCCGCTATAGCGGTTCTGCACTCAAGGATGGCGTACAGCTTAGTATTGTACAGCCGGATGGAAGTTGGGCACAAATTGTGCACAGCGTTGAAGAAATTGCCGCTGGTTATGCTAATGATACAGATGTTAAGATAATTACCCAAGAACGCGACGGCGAAAACCTTTGGAAAGAAATCTGGGCACAATCTAAACCTGATCAGACCTCCTGACCTGCTCTCAAGCTTTACGCTGCCATTCATACCTTGTACCCTATATCCTATGCGCATTTTGGGTATAGAAACCAGCTGTGACGAAACAGCTGCTGCTGTGGTTGAAGATGGTAAGCGCTTACTGTCTAATGTAGTCCTCTCAAGTATGGATTTGCACAAGGCCTATGGCGGTGTGGTGCCGGAGATAGCCGCCCGCTCGCACATTGAGGCTATTATGCCCGTTATTGAACAAGCTCTGCAGCAAGCAAAAACGGATTGGGTCCAAATAGACGCAGTAGCCGTAACACACGGTGCTGGTCTTGGTGGCTCTCTTTTAATTGGCGTTCTAACGGCTCGCACGCTGGCAATTATCAAGAAAAGGCCGTTGTACGGCATTAACCACGTCGAGGGTCATATATACGTCAATTTTTTAACAGAGACTCCCCTGCCCGATTATTATTTGCCTGAAAAAACGCCCGAATTTCCAATGTTGGGCCTTATTGTCTCAGGTGGGCATTCCCAGTTAGTGATGTGGCAAGACCACTTTAAGTACAAACTACTCGGTCAAACGCGTGATGACGCAATCGGCGAAGCTTTTGATAAAGTAGCCAAAATCACCGGCCTCCCCTACCCCGGCGGTCCATCAATTGAGCAAGCCGCGAAAAAGGGTGACCCATTTGCCTACAGCTTTCCGAAGGCAAGACTTGCTGGAAAATATGATTTTAGCTTCTCCGGCGTGAAAACTGCTGTTTTAAGGGCCGCACAGGGGTTAGTCGGTGAAGATTTCACGTTTCCCTCTTCAAAGCTGCCAGAGCGGCTCTCTGAAGCCCAGAAGGCGGACTTGTGCGCCAGTTTCCAGCGGGTTGCTATTGAAACGGTGGTGGATAAGACAGTGCTGGCCTTCGAAGAGTTTAAGCCTAAATCTGTTGTTATAGGGGGAGGTGTTGCGGCAAGTTCTGCCTTACGCGATCAGTTATCTAAGCGTCTCCCCTACCCCATTTCTTACACCGACCGCAAGCTATGTACCGACAACGGTGCCATGATCGCCACCCTCGGCTGCTACAAAGCCATGCTCAAACAACCAACCGCCGACCCCTATTCTCTAGAAATCGCCCCAAATTTATCAATGTAAGGTTGGTCTTTCAAAAATTCATCTCTTAAACGTTGGACGTCTATCAATTAGCCACGGCGCCTCTGGTTTTACACCTATGGCTTTACAAGCAGCAGCAAATAACCCCGGAGTTAATTCTGCGCCACTAGCCAGGGCTTCATCGAGAAATTCGCCCACATGAGCCATACGAGCACTATGGGCATCTCCGTCTAGACCCATTATAGGTTCTTGTACAAAACCAACGTGCATAGGTTCTACGCCTGCAATCTGCCCTTGTAGTGGATGCTCGCTCTCTAGCCAGATGTCAGGATACTGGTCATGTAGCCCAGCAATGATTGCTGCCATTTCCTCTGGGTTCCAGGTATAGATATCGCAGCTATCGTATGAATGGGATTCTGTTTTGGTAAGCATGGCAATCCCCTGCTCAGCTGCTTGCTCCCACACTTTTGCAATAAATTCTTGAGCCTGTGCTTGCTGTTCAGGCGTCTCAAGATTTAGCGAAAGATAAAATTTAAATCTGCCATCGGGATTTTCTTCTATAAGTTTTGCTACATTGGCACCTGTTTCAATCGGAAAGGATAGGCCATTTTCCTTAGGTATCATGCCGTGTTTACTAGTGTCATAACGGTGTGCTCCGCGTATTTTTGGCTTGAGGCTATAGCGAAGCATCATTTCCGCCACCTCCCCTGAAAGCACATTTTTAAACTCACCATGTTTTTTTACTAGCGCACCTAGGCTAGAATCTGTTAGACGCGCGAAGCTTTCTTCTGCGGTTGGTGCAATATCTCTACCTTCTATGCGATTACTGGCTTCTTGAGCCGCAGCACGTTGTCTAAGCCAAGCACTTTCAACTTCCTCGCTTTTTGATCTCACTGAGTCAGGTGTTGGTAAAATCCTATCTTCATCGGTGACAACCGTGTCGTCACCGATACCACGCGAGTATCTGGCTAATTCTTCCATAAGCCTTGGTGGATTATCCGGATTGGCTGCAAACTCATTCCAGCTGTAGGGTGAAGGCTGGTCAGGATCTATGTTGCGATCTCTTGTGTGCATTTCAAGTGTCCTTTTGGGACGCCCCATATTGGTATGTACTGTTCCAGTTGTTGTATCATCTTCGGGAACATCCTCAGTTTCGGTTGTAATGTCTACGGCAACTTCACCAGCAGCATGCGCATCTGCAGCTAAGACTTCTGGCGCACGAGTATAAGGCTCCACAGAATCAGTACTTTCTAAATCGTCTCTAAACCGCATATTGCTATGCACGCCACCAGGTGTGGGCTCTTTGATTGATGGATCTATATCTGACATTTTTTGTTTTATCTTTGATTTACAACTCTATTATAGCAAACCTTAAGCATTTTGTCAATATTGTACCTCTGTTATTCTGCATGCTATACTGGTTATGCAAAAACAAACATGTAGGGGTAGGATCTGCAAATCCATGCAGGTAGCACACGCAGCACAACTTTCACGCTTGGATGCAGTACAAGGAACGAGCGAAGCACAGAATGAGCCGTATAACTAATACGGTGAATGAGTACTGGAGCTTGTGACGCAGTAATGCGCCAAGAGCATTGGCGGAGTTGCGAACTCTGTTCGCAAGCAGGTCTGTGTCGTGGAGTTGTGAAAAACAGATGTCTTTAATTTGAGCATTAATATAGAGGGTTTTCAGGTGAAAACTCTTGAGATTAGTTCTCAGTTTCACATGAAATCTACCCCTGTTAAAGTCAGGGTTTTAGGTATTATCTAAACTTGTAGCGCTCTGGGCGCGGTTGACGGGCGGGACGTGGGATTCGTTGCTTAGGAGCCTTCGGAGCACGAACAAACACTTCGCCGAAGGTTTTTCGTGCATTATCTCGTTCTTCCACTGTTCCGGCAGCCGTTGCCATTTTGCCAACATCAATCGCTCCTCGTAGACGCGACAAAAGTTCTCTTTCTTGATCAGATATGACGTCATCTGGGTCTTTTTCACTTAAACGGGCTGCGGTTTCTATATAAGGGTCCAGGAGTCCATAAAACGGGTCAGTTGTTTGCTCTTCTGATGGTTTGGCATCAATAGTCTTACTAATTAGCAGGTGAAGAGCAGCCCGGGCAGGGGCTGCTACCACACCACTGTCCATAAATTCTTCAATACCCATCAGAGCAACATCAAATTGATCTGCTGGAATAGGCGGTAGTTGGTCTGGATGACTCATTGCTAACTCTTTCGTGCTTAACAAATTTCGGGTGTATACAATACCACTGTCACATTATTTTGTCAATTGTTCTCTGTTGGTCTATACTTTGACCTATGAAATTGCCAAAAACTTATAAACCATCAGAGCATGAAGACATTATCTATAAGCTCTGGGAAGAGAAGGGTGCTTTTAAACCAGTCAGCAAGGGTAGTAAAGACTACTTCAGCCTGGTGATGCCACCACCCAATGCCAATGCAAACATTCATATCGGCACGGCAATTACTTTGGATCTTGAGGATATAGCTGTTCGGTATAACAGATTGAGGGGCAAAGCCACCCTTTTTCTGCCCGGGGCTGACCATGCCGGTTTTGAGACCCAAGCCGTTTATGAGAAGCTGTTGGCCAAGGAAGGGAAGAGCCGTTTCGATTTCACCCGAGAAGAGCTTTATAAAAAGATATGGAGATTTGTTGAAGAGAATAAAAAGAATTATGAAACACAGTTTCGTAAACTTGGTGCCAGCGCAGATTGGAGCAGATACACCTTTACACTAGATAAAAAAATTGTTGATAGAGCCTACGCCACCTTTAAAAAGATGTGGAATGAGGGCTTGATTTACAGAGGTGAGAGGCTGATTAATTTCTGCACCTTCCACGGCACCGGCTTTGCTGATATTGAAGTGACCTATCGTGAAGTTAAAGGACATTTGTGGCACATCCGCTACCCTTTGACCGATGGCAGTGGGGAAGTGGTCGTGGCCACAACAAGACCCGAAACCATGTTAGGCGACACCGCTGTGGCTGTCCATCCCGAAGATGAACGATATAAAAAATTTGTAGGTAAAACCATCAAACTACCCCTGACAAACCGGGAAATTCCAATTATCGCTGATGGTTTCGTTGACCGTGAATTCGGCACCGGCGCAGTTAAGATTACGCCGGCCCATGATCCAAACGACTATGATGCCGCACAGCGCCATGACTTGCCAATGATCTCAGTTATAGATCACGAAGGCAGGATGACGCACGAAGCAGGTGAAGCTTACCGTGGATTAAGTGTTGAGGAAGCACGGCAAAAAGTTGTGGCAGACCTGGAAAAACAAGGCTTTCTCGCTAAAACCGAAGATATCACCCACAGCGTGGGACACTGTTACAAATGCGGCAATGTCATCCAGCCGTTACTTCGTGAACAGTGGTTTGTTGACATGCAACCACTCGCTAAAGAGGCCATAAAACACCTTAAGAATGGCGAAATTAGCTTTTATCCTGCTGCAAAGCGAGATCAGTTAATACATTATCTGGAGGGACTTAAAGACTGGAACATCAGCCGTCAAATTGCGTGGGGCATTCCGATTCCGGCGTTTCAAAATGTTGACGAGCCTGACGACTGGATCTATGACGACCGTGTTGACCGAGAAACCATTGAAGTCAGAGGCAAGACTTACCGGCGCGATTCGGACGTATTCGATACCTGGTTTTCCAGCAGCTCGTGGCCATATGCCACGCTGGACTATCCGGACAATCCGGATTTCAAACATTTCTATCCGTTGAGCCTAATGGAAACCGGCGGCGAAATTCTCTACCCGTGGGTATCGCGCATGGTTATGCTAGGCCTCTATGTGACCAAGCAAGTGCCATTCAAGGACGTCTATATTCATGGCTATGTAATGGCCGAGGACGGCTCCAAAATGAGCAAGTCACTGGGCAACGTGATTGATCCTTTGCCGGTAATAGAAAAGTTTGGTTCGGACGCAATGCGTCTGGGATTAATTGCCGGGCGCGTGCCGGCCGTCAATCGTGGCTATGACCAAGCTAAGATTGAAGGCGGCCGCAATTTTTGCAATAAACTTTGGAATGTGGCCCGTTTTGTCCAAGATAAAATTGGAGATAATCAGTCAGCTGAAAAGCCTTCTCCAATGACTATAGCCGATCATTGGATATTGACTAAATTACAACAATCAACAGAGAAGATTAGCTCAGATTTAGATAAATATCGTTTCGCTGAAGCTTACGATACGCTTTACCATTTGCTATGGGATGAGTTTGCTGATTGGTACATTGAAGCCTCAAAGGTGGAAGTGAATAGGGAAGTGCTGAGTCATGGACTTGAGACCATTCTCAAGGTGGCTCACCCGTTTGCCCCGTTCGTTACAGAAGCCATTTGGCAGCAGCTTGGCAAAGACGGTTTACTGATAACTAGCACTTGGCCGGAAACCGAGCAGGGAAATGCCAGCCAAACTACTCAGTTTGAAGAAATCCGCACTATTGTTACAGAAGTCCGGACTATCAAAAGCCTGATCAAAGCTACCGGACTTACTTTGCAGTACGCCAATAATGAGTTTATGAATGAGCATGCTAATTTGGTTAAACAGTTGACGCGTCTGAAGAGCGTGTCAGTCGGTAGAGGTATTGGGTTGAAGCTTTCACAAACCAAGCACGACTGCTGGCTTGATGTCGATCTTAAAACCATTCATAACTACCTAAAAGAGCTTGAGAATCAGCAAGCCGAGCAAGAGAAGCTCATCAAACAACTTAGGGATCGACTGGGCAACAAAGCCTACGCTGACAAAGCTCCAAGAAATTTAGTTGAAGCAAGTAAGCAACAGCTCGCTGAGGCCGAACAACAACTGGAAAAGCTTGCAATAATTTATAATAAAATACATGAAAACTAAGACTGTAGCCCTAATTGTTGTTGTAGTGCTGTTGTTGTTTGGCGTTGCGATTGGCATCATGGTGGCTAATCGGCATGGTTCCAGTCCTGCGCCTAATCTTGGTGGGAATCATCCAGAGAGTAAACCAGTAACTAATCCACCAAGTGGCGGTGATTTATATTACGACCAGAACGGCTGTCTACAATCTCGCTCGGGTAAAATACATCCTGAGTATTGTCTTCCCAAAACTCAGTAGTCTACCTCCCCAAACTCCCCTCTACAATGGTGTTCTGGTTAGCAGTGATGGTT
>CAZOZI010000008.1:0-35753 GCA_964584265.1 uncultured Candidatus Saccharibacteria bacterium
GTATTCAGTTTCTGCGGTTGATACATGGAGACCATACTACGAGGCTAATGAATCACGTACGTCATTACCCGCGACAGTTTCTACGGATGTCCAAAGACCTGGCATCGCTAGCAATACACGTGCTGGCGGTCAACCAACTAGCACTGCTATTTCATTGGCTTGGACAGATCCCGTCGACAATGTAGGTTTGAAGAGCATAAAAATAATTCGTGACGGCATTGAAGTTGGCACGCAAAATCCGGGTGAGGGCACGTATTACGATGGTGGTTTACAGCCTGGAACAACACATACGTATGCAATCTTGGGAGTTGACAACAATTATAATGTCTCTGACATTACGTTGACTCATGCAGCAGTAATAACAACCACTGGCACGACTTCAGATAATCAGTCGCCCACGGTGACGGTTTCCGCGCCAACCGCAAATCAAACTGTAAAAGGCACCATCTTCACAACCGCAACTGCGAGTGACAACAAGGCAGTTACAAAAGTTGAATTCTACGTAGATGGGCAAAAAAAATCAACTAAACCAGGTGGTGCATCCAGTTATAGTTTTAAATGGGTAACGACTGACAACGACAATGGCGACCATATTATTATGGTTGCTGCCTATGATGCAGCTGGGAATGCCCCAGGTACACAACAAATCAAGGTTCATAGTTGTAATATCGATTGTTCACCACCGTCTGCCCCGACTTTAACTGACACGAAAATGACTACTCTCACACATGTGCACTTGGCGTGGACTGTTTCGACTGATGACATTGGCGTCAATGGCTATTATGTACTCGAGAACAATATACCGATTGCGCAACTTGTTGGCAGTACTGCCACATCATTTGATAGTGACCGGAGTACTAACTCTGTTTATAACTATCAGATAGTGGCTTTTGATGCGGCCCGCAACTATTCACCACTCTCAAATACCAAGCAGGTCACCACTGGGTATATTGGATCAGGAGGTGACGGCTTTAACGATCACGCCTTTCCGAGCGTGCCAGCTAACTTTAAGATAACGAAAATAACGCCACAGGAGGTAAAACTCACCTGGAGCGATAGTACTGATGACCGAGGAATTGAAGGATATGATGTCTTCAAAGACGACAGGTGGGTTTCAATACGACAGATGGGTACGTCATTTGTCGACACTGACCTCGAAGCAGGCAGCAAGCACACTTATCAAGTTCGGGCAGCAGATACATCTCTTAAAACTTCAGCAAAACAAACATTGAGTGTCACCACTGATGCGCAGACTGCTAATACTGGAAACTTGGTTGGTACATTACTGGATGAACACTCGTATATGGGACTTCGACCAGTTATAAGATTTAAGTTGCACGATGGAACAGATCAAACATATAAGCCACCAAAGCCTGATGGGCTATATGCTATAAACAATATTCCAGCCGGAACTTATACTATTACTTACGAACTCGGAATTTTTGAAAAGCAAACTAGAACAGTGACTATTACAAATAACAAAACAACAAAAGTTGATCTGTTGATTCCTAAGTTATTTAAATAAGTTTTATATCTTTATAGATAAAGCAAATCGCTTACTAATCCAGCTCCATTGAAGCTTGTAACAATAAAGACTTGTTTTGGCTGAGAGTTAGTGCCTTCGGTTACTTTACCGTGCGCATTAAATTTACCGGCCTTATCAACCTTAGCAGAGGCTGCCTGCAACGCACCACAACCGACAATACGCCCATTTCTGTTAATGTATAGGTCACCAAACCAAACCTGCAATGTTTTGCCAGGAGTGAGGCTTTGTGCCTTGACCTTTACCTCATATGTAGTTTTTGTTCCAGCTTTACCGACAGTTTTTACACTGACTTCACCCTGCACAGGAGCAGTAAAACCATGAAATCGATTACAAGATCCACCGGCCGCAATCGGGTAAGACGAACTCTTAGCAAATACAGGTGCCGCAAATAGAAGCGGACTGATAAGCGCTAACGCTAAAATCTTTGCCTTAAACTTCACAATCTAACTCCTTAAAACTTCTTTAACAGTCATATTATATCATTATAAAAATACTTTGTCTAGTTTTTCTGTTGCTTAGTCTGCTTGAATGTTTAAACATAGCGCTGCTTAACCGTAAGCTATATAATAGATTCAAATGAAAAAACCGGATGAAAGTGGTTTTATTCCTATGTTACTCGGACTGCTTATCATACTTATTACTATTATTGTGATAGTGTACGTACGGGTGCAACAAGCCCATCGATAATATTCTTACCGCCAAGATACTCATAAGCAAAGTAACGACTTATAAATTGTAATGACTATTACTATCAAATGTTATATAGAAGCTGCTCAAGCAAAAGGTTGGTCATTTGAATGGATTGATCGTCGTCGTAATGTTATTGCGCTCCATCCGCCTGATGAGCAACCAATACTTATTAGCAATAATATAACTGAACTAAACAGTGCCATTGGCGCTAGACTATCAGACTTAAAAAGTTCTGCTGCAACGCTTGCCAAAAAAACAGGCTTTTTAGTACCCCAGACTTTGGTGATAGAAGAAAATGAAACATATGAAAAAGGACTATCGCTTTTAAAAAGTGCCGGGCGTGTGGTTGTAAAACCTATGGACGGTGCTTTTGGCAACGGGGTTTCTACTAATGTTACTGACGGAAGAGGGTTGCAGCGTGCAATAGAATATGCGCGTGGGCATAATATAAAAAGCCGCGCTGTAATAGTACAAGAGTTCTGTGAAGGCAGTGACCACCGTTTGTTTATACTAGCCGGCGAGCTGATTGCCGCCATTGAACGATCACCACTTTCTTTGCTAGGTGATGGCATACATACAATTGATGAATTGCTAGACAATAAAGTTACCGCTTTACTTGAACGCGCTGACAGTAAAGTCAAACCAGTTGATGTTAATAAGCAAGCGATAATCAAACAATTACACACGTATACTGCCGACAGCGTTTTAAAACAAGGCGAGAAACTAAGCGTTGGTGGTGTTGCCAACTTGAGCAAGGGTGGAGAGGCCAGTGATGTAACTGAAATAGTTCATCCTGCGGTTATAAAAAAAGCTGTAGATCTTGCTTCGCTCCTGCGTCTGGATATGTGTGCAGTCGATGTACTGTCTTCCGATATTAGCCAACACCCCGATGAAGTGCATACTAACTTTATAGAGGTAAATGCAGCGCCCGGCTTTCGGGGACACTATTATCCAACTACTGGCAAACCACGAGAGCTTGCTCCACTTATCCTCGATACTATTCTAAAAAAGCGCCAAGAGAAAAGCCTATTGCAAAAAAGAGAAAATAATGTATAATTTGCGGGTATTTATCGACTTTAATCTATAAGGGGGTGGTAATGACTAAACAACTATCTATTCAATATAATCGCTCACTTCCTATTGGTGCTGTGAGTAACGATACTTATAATTTCTTACTTTATGATAAGCTTTTTGATGATTTTCAAGCTGTAACGCCTCAACAACAAGATTGGCTAGCTGAAGTGCCCGTGAAACACGCAGCTGTTTCTTTGAAACTACCTGATGATGCTGATGACCAGCGCACAATTAGATCTAAAAAATTTGTTGATTTGGTGAAAACAGATCCTAAACGCAAGTACGTACTTTATTCGCCCCTAGATCCTCCCTACAAGACTAATCCTTTGGTCTATCTTATGAATTCGCCAACAATCGCACATGCCTACGAGAATAAACGCTATTTCCGCGATGAGTTCGCAGACCTTATTCGTATGCCGGAGTATGAGATTAAATACATCAGCGAATTGGATAAAGCGGCCGCTTATAAAGATTTACGTGAAGAGTTTGGCGGGTTTGTATTGCAAGATGAAGAATCAGCCGGCTCAAAAGGTACCTATATTGTGCATAATTACGATGACTTTACTGATGCGGTACGTGCCTTGAAAAAGTTTTCCCGGGGTCGTTCAGTTGTTGTCTCTAAATTTGTACCAGGCGAAACCTCAAGCATCCAAGTTTGCATTACTAAGTACGGAGTATTTAGTGGTGGGATACAAAGACAACTATTAAATAGCCAGTATTTATGCAATCCAAAGGTGGAAGGCGGCACACGGTGGTGTGGTGGCGAGCTTGGCACTGAATATCCTGAAATTGTTCAGCATCAAGCTAACGAAATGGCTGCCATTGTGGGATCTGAGCTGTCCAGCCATGGTTATCAAGGTATTTTTGGGATTGACCTGGTTGTGTCACCAGATAACGAAGTCTACGCTATAGAAATTAACGCCCGGCTTACTGGTTACTCACATCTTATAAGTGACATGCAACTGCTGGAAAACAAAATTCCCTTTATGTTGCTTCATGCTCTAGAACTAGGCAACATTACATATGAAGTGACTGATTTAGAAGCCTTGCCTAGCAACGGACGCTATAAAAAACCTGTTTCACTTATGATTGTTAATAATCCTCTTGAAGAGGAATTTGTCTTCAAAAAATACATTAAGCCGGGCGTGTACAGGTATAAAAATGGGCGCCTTAATTTTGTTAAAGAAGCTTACTCTATAGATTCACTTCAAGGCGAAGATACAATGCTCATTCTAAGTCGACATAATGCAGGCAGCATAGTTGGTCCTGGTAAACGCGTACTCAAGATCATCAAATTCGGCAAGATTATGACCAAAGGCGATCTGAGTCCAAAGAACCAAGCAATAGTTGCAGCTGTTAAAAAAGAATTTAGTCTGCCAAAATAACCTACATGACTAAGCGGGGGAAGTGGGCTATATATGGATTGGGCAGTCTAACGGCAATTGTCTTGGTAGGAATTTTGCTGTTTGTGCCAAAGACCCATGTAGTACCAGTGCGCCTTCGGGGGCAGCTTTACCATGCTGAAACAGCAGATACGACTGCACAGCAAGCTAAAGGATTAAGTGGCAGAATAACCTTAGCGCCAAATGAGGCTATGTTATTTCGCTTCAAGTCACAAGGTAAATATTGCTTCTGGATGAAAGACACGCATTTTGCGCTTGATATGCTATGGATTAATCAAGAGAAAAAAATCGTAGACATCAAACAAAATGTTCTACCCAACACCTATCCCCAGACGTTTTGTCCTAGTGAAAACACCCAATATGTACTTGAAGTAAACGCCGGGACTGCTCATGGGCTTAAGCTACAGACTGGTGATAGCGTGAGCTTTTAGCTATGATATGCTTATGCTTCCATTGATAGCTCTTAGTGCTATTGCAGCTGTGCCTATTGTTGCGGCGCTTTTATGGCGAGTAAATAGCATAATTTTGTTCACTAGCGTTGCAGTTGGCGATCTATTAGTTAGACATTTAGGTGATGACTCAAGTGTTGCATTGTCCTCTTTTTACAGGGGCGCAAACGCTTCGATGGCCGCAAAACTGGGCCTACTATTTTTGCCCGTAGTACTGACGCTAATGTTCGGCCGTCACAGTTTGAGTAAAACCAAGGTAGTGCTGCACTTTATACCAATTGTGGCAACAGGAGTTGTATTAGCTCTTCTAACGTTACCACTTCTATCAACTAGTTTTCAGGCCTCTGTCTATAATTCACCATTTGGCCCCAACATTAGAAACATACAAGATGTAGCTATAGCTGGGGCCGGCATAGCAAGTTTACTGGTTGCCTGGATCACGAACCACAAAAGCCCCCATAGTAAGAAACACTAAACAGCAAGAAGTTTTGAATTTACGAAGGAACTGCTTTTGTTTGGGTGGTATGCTTAGCAATAAACAGGTAGAGTACGGCGAAAGCGGCGCTATACATTATCAAAAAGTAGACCGCAAAAGGTATACCTATGATAGTAAGCGCTAATAATGCCATAGAAATACTGGCACCAATAATTCCCCACACTTTGCCTGAGTGGCCCTTTGTGGCATGCCAACTGGCTTTATAAGCTTCCAGAACATCCATATCTTTATCAATTAAGAAATATTCTGCCATCAATAACCTGGGTAGGACGAAAAAGAAGGGAACAATGAATAGAAGAAAGCTGCCAATAAGACTAAACATTATAAGCAGTTCTAACCCAATCATTTTGAGCCAGAATGATAGAGCGTCAGACAAGGCTTCTTTAATTGAAATTTTTTTACCACGAACGCTAGCCAGAAATACTATTACCAGTGCTGCAGTTGTATAGCTGCCTAAAACCAAACCAAGAAAATTACCACCTCGCCTGAATACAAATCCTAGGCTACTACCAACTATAATATTTAGAAGTCCTATCAACACCAGTGTCTCAAGATTCATCTTAACTGCTTGCTTGGAAGTTTTGTAAACTCCATAAGCGCCAGGCCAGTTATCTGATACGGTTTGATTATTAGCAGGTTGTGGTGTTTGTTCAGTATTGACTGGTTCCATTTTAGTCCCCTTGGTTTATGGTTTAATCATACGGTTAAAAGTAAAAAAGTAAAACAGATAGACGATTTTAGTTATTTGCTCGAACAGAGGTAATACCGTATAATCACCCTGTCCAAAGTCAGTTTTTCTACAGTTTTCCAAACCAAGGAATAAGCTTTGCTTAATCGACTGTTTGGAAAACTGAAAGGAAGCGGCTTGTTGTGCTGTTCATAGTTGACGAGCAAACTTGTTTTGTCGGCAGCTTATAGCAGCACAACATCACACGCTGACGCGGGCCCATAGCTCAGTTGGTAGAGCAGCGGCCTTTTAAGCCGCGTGTCGCGAGTTCGAGCCTCGCTGGGCCCTCCACGCCAAGACCCGACCCCTGCGGTCGGGTTTTTGCGTGGCTGTTCTGCAAGTCTTGGTCCCGCGACGCAAATTTTCTAAAAGAAAATATGCAAGTCGCGAGTTCGGTGGAGCAAAGGCTCTCGCAGGAGCTTGCTCCGAGAAAGCCTGCGCGGAAAAGTGTTCGCCGAAGGCGAATGTGCGCTGCCTCGCTGGACCCTCCAACATTTACGCTTTTGTTTATAGAGAAATTTACTGCTATAAGCAAACTATGGGGAAATGGCGGTTTAGACGCACGACCATCATTACCACAGCAATGCTGGCGTTTTTGGTCGGGTTGGGCTTGGCACGGCTTATCAGCCTTGATAGTAGTTGGGTCTGGCTCGCGCTAATTGGTAATATTATTGCAATTCATCATCGGCGCATACTGCCACTAACGCTAGTCTTGCTGGCTCTGAGCATTGGTTGGTGGCGCGGGTCGGTGATTATGCAACAATTAGCCGTTTATAAGCCACTTTATAATCAGAAAGTTGTAGTAAGCGGCATTGCAGATAACGACGCTGTTTATGGTGATAAATCACAAATCACCTTTGATCTTAGCGATGTTAAAGTAATCAAACCGGCGCAAACTAATTTACTTGGTAAAATCAAAATCGCCGGCTTTGGTGTGAATATGGTTTATCGCGGGGATCGGGTGCAGGTTGAAGGCAAATTGTATAAGACACGCGGCAGCCGCCAAGCCAGTATTAGCTTTGCCGATATAGCAGTGCAAGGACATAGTTCTTCACGCATAGACAGTGTGCGCCGTAACTTTAGTGCTGGTATGGAGTCAGCACTGCCCGAACCACTAGCTTCATTTGCGCTAGGCTTATTAATTGGCCAACGCAGCACAATACCCGATAGCGTTAATACAAGACTATCAATGGTTGGGCTTACACATTTAGTTGCTGTATCGGGCTATAACTTGACGATTCTAGCCATAGCTACCCGACGTTTGGTGGGTAAAAGATCCAAATATCAAAGTACTATGTTTTCTTTATTGTTAATTGGTTTGTTCTTACTTGTAACTGGCCTAAGTGCCTCAATTGTGCGCGCTGCTATTGTTAGTGTATTGAGCCTAGGAGCTTGGTATTACGGGCGCAACATTAAGCCTATACTGCTTATAAGTTTTACGGCAGCTTTAACAGCCGGATGGAATCCTCTGTACCTTTGGTCAGATATTGGTTGGTACCTATCATTTCTAGCTTTTTTTGGCGTGCTCGTTATTGCGCCACTACTTGCCAAACGGCTGTATCCAAACAAAGCACCTCGTCCGCTCACAATGTTACTTCTAGAAAGTTTATCGGCTCAACTTATGACAGCGCCACTAATTATGTATATTTTTGGGCAAATCTCAGTTGTTGGTATTCTAGCGAATTTGTTGGTGGTACCATTTGTGCCACTTGCCATGTTAGTCTCACTTATTGCTGGCATAAGCGGTATGTTTCTACCAAGTGTAGCTGGTTGGTTAGCCTGGCCAGCGCGTCTGTTGCTAACGTATATGCTTGATATTGCAACTGCGCTGAGCCGAGTATCCCACGCCCTTATAGCCCGCTCTTTGCGAGTTCAAGAAATGTTGGTGATTTACAGCATCATAGTTTTGCTCTGTTTAATCTTGTGGCATAAAATAGCTAAAAATAGTAAAATAACAGAGTACAAAGATGCTTAAAGTGTCTCCTCGCCTTTGTGCTTGGATGCAGTGCAAGGAAGAAACGTGCAACGCAGTAAAGCGTACAATTAGTACGGTGAATGAGTAGCGTAGTTTCTGACGCCGCAATGCGCCAAGAATGCTCGCGGAGTTTTCGGCTCCGCTGTAAAATAGGCGAGCATGGCACAAAGGTCGAGGATGAGTGGACATAGTAAGTGGTCAACAATCAAACGGCAAAAGGGCGCCAAAGACGCGGCCCGCGGAGCAATATTTACCAAACTTGGTAATGCAATTGCTATTGCGGCCAGGGGCGGTGCCGATCCAGACATGAACTTTGCATTGCGACTGGCAATTGACAGGGCCAAAGCTGCCAACATGCCAACAGCTAACATTGAGCGTTCTATTGATCGCGGGAGCGGTAAGCTTGGCGGAGAAACCATTCAGGAAATTATGTACGAAGGCTACGGTCCTGGTGGAGTTGCCATTCTGGTGGAATGTGCAACGGACAACATAAATCGTACGCTACCGGAAGTGCGCTTGGCCTTTAGTAAGCACGGTGGCAACTTGGCTGAAAAAGGTGCAGTGGCATTTCAGTTTGAGCGAAAAGGCATAATTCATGTTACTCAAACTGGAGAGAAGCTGCTTGAAGCTGCTATTGAAGCGGGAGCAGACGATGTCCAGGAAGAAGGCGATGAGTCAATTATTTACACTGATCCAAAGCAACTTGCCCAAGCGCGCGACTATATACAGCAAGCTGGGCTAACAATAAATGAGGCCGAACTATCATACGTTCCTAAAAATACACTTGAGGTTAAAGATAAAGAAACTGCTGGCAAAATAATTCGTCTGATGGAAGCGCTGGAAGACATTGATGATGTTACTACTACTCACACGAACTTTGATATTCCCGAAGATTTGCTAACCTAAAGGCATGCGTATCCTCGGCATTGATCCTGGCACCGGTATCCTTGGCTTTGGCATTATTGAGATTGATGCTAAAAACAAACCACATTTAGTAGACGGCGGCGTAATTCGAACACCAGTAAAAGAAGATGATGCAATACGCTTGCAAACTATATTTGATGAACTAACCGATATTATTGCAAGCGCAAAGCCAAAAATAATGGCTGTTGAGAAACTGTTCTTTGCTCAAAATGTTACTACAGCAATGACTGTGGCTCAAGCCCGCGGAGTTGTACTGCTTTGTGGCAAACAAGCCGGATTGGAAATTCATGAATACACACCCCTACAAATTAAACAAACGTTAACTGGTTATGGTAGAGCTGATAAAAGACAAATCCAAGAAATGGTACGAGTCGTACTTGAACTTAAAGAGGTGCCAACACCTGATGATTGTGCTGACGCTTTAGCGTGTGCTATCTGTCATGCGACGATTATGAGATAATAATAGTTAATGATTGCAATACTTAGTGGAATGGTTGATGAAAAGCTTCAAGGGCTAGTAGTTGTAAATGTTAATGGTGTTGGCTATGGTTTGTATTGCACGGCTGAGGACTACGGCCAGATTAAAAGCGGTGAAAAGGCTAAACTGTACGTCTACGAACATATTCGGGAAAATAGCCATGATTTATTTGGTTTTAGCGAGCTAGAAACAAAGTTATTATTTGAACTATTACTGAATGTAAACGGGGTTGGACCACGGATGGCTCTTAATATGCTTAGTATTGGTTCGGTTGATGAAGTTCGAAACGCCATTGCTGATGGCAATGCTAAATTTTTGCAGGTTGCACCAGGCGTAGGCAAACGCGTGGCTGAGCGAGTAGTAGTGGATCTTAAAGATAAGGTCGGGCTTACGGGTAAGGATACTATTGAATCACTCCTGAAAAGCACGGCCAGCGTCAAAAAAGATGAAGCTGCTCAAGCGCTGATTGCATTAGGTTATAACATCACAGATGCGCTTGAAGCTTTACATGGTATTGATGATAGTCTGCCGACAGAAGAGCGCGTCAAGCAGGCACTAAAGGCTAAAGCATGATAGAACGCATCACAAATCCGGCAGAAGAACCTAAAGATAGCCAAGAAAAAGAGCTAGAGCAAACACTGCGACCGCATGATTTTAGTGGTTATGTAGGACAAGATCGCATCAAACAGAATTTACTTTTAGCTATCAAAGCATCTAAAAAACGTGGCGAGCCGCTCGAGCATATCTTGCTACATGGTCCACCAGGCTTGGGTAAAACAACACTTGCTAATGTCATAGCGCGTGAAATGAACACAAACTTAAGAGTTACAAGCGGCCCTGCAATTGGCCGCGCGGCCGACCTCGCTAGTATGTTAACCAATCTGCAAGACGGCGATATATTGTTTATTGATGAAATTCATCGTTTGAGCCGCCAAGTAGAAGAAGTATTGTATTCGGCCATGGAAGACTTTGCGATAGATATTATGTTGGGTAAAGGTCCTAGTGCGCGCAGTTTAAGACTTGATGTGCCCAAGTTCACCTTAATTGGTGCTACTACGCGGGCGGGTGCTATAGCGGCGCCACTGCGCGACCGGTTTGGTCACCTTTATCGACTCGATTTTTATGCTCCAATTGAAATTGAAGCTATTATTAAACGTTCAGCCAGCATTTTAAAAAGTCGTATTAACCCAAAATCGATTAGTCTTATTGCCACTCGCTCACGCCTGACACCTAGAATTGCCAACCGCATGCTAAAAAGAGTAAGAGATTATGCTGATGTCAATGGCGACGGTATTATTGATGAACAAACGGCGTTGGCGGCTATGGACATGCTACAGATTGATGAATTGGGCTTGGATAATGTCGATCGGCGTCTATTGGGTGCCATTATTGATAATCACGACGGAGGACCAGTTGGCGTGGAAACACTAGCGGCACTGCTTGCCGATGAACGCAGCACCATCGAAGATTACTTTGAGCCATACCTTATGCAAATAGGATTGCTTGAGCGCACGCCGCGTGGCCGTAAAGTCACAACAAAAGCCTATACGCACTTAGGTAAAAAACGCAGTGCTAAGAGCCAGAGTAAATTACTCTAGGCCTAAGGTATAATAAATCTACTATGGATTCACAACCGCCAGCTTCTACTGATAGCACAGCTAATTCCATTGAAAGTATGGGTGACGGTGAAACTAAAGTTACTGAGATACGCAAACACCCGTTCGGTATTATATTGCTTTATGTTCAAACCGGTATAGCTTTAACGATTGCGCTTGGTTTGATGTATGCAGTGCTGCCACAATTTATCACAGACGATAATCGCTCAGTGCTTTACTCTGCTATGGGCATAATCACAATATTATCAATCGGTGTTACGCTACTTGTTCTCTTTCTGGCCAGTTTTGTGTACAGGCAGAGTTATCTAATTATCACCAACAAGAATGTAGTACAAGTTTTGCAAAAGGGGTTGTTTACAAGGCAAGTCTCAGAATTGTCCATGGCCAATATTGAAGACGTTTCATCTTTTCAACGCGGTGTCTTTGCGACTATGTTTAACTTTGGCAGAATGGTGGTTGAAACCGCTGGTGAACAAAATAACTTTGTTTTTAGTTACTGCCCGAAGCCTAACTATCATTGCAAAGTTTTATTAGACGCACGCCAAAAATACGTTGAGGCCGACCCGTCACGCGCGATGCGTACCAACAACCGTCTTAATTTGCCACCGACGCCTAGTTCACCACCTCAAACCCCGCCGCTTACGCCCTACTCTTGAAAAGGATTATCGCGTGCCTGCTTGAACAGAGCTTGCACATCAACGCTGTTATCTTGTAATTGTTGAATTTTATTAAGAGTACTTGTATCAATCCGTGGTCTTTGAACTGTTTGTAGCTTATCTTGTACGGAATCATCACTTGGCTCTTTATTGGCCAGTGTTTTGACTCGGAAAACTAAGAAACCGTACAACACCGCAACTATCAATATAAATATCAATACTACGAAGGGCCGCAATTTCTGTAATATAGACCTTAGTTTTTTAGGGATGTCTTTGATAGAAGGAGTCTTTTTCATGGCTTTATATAGAGACTTAAAGTTATTGTAAAACCAAGAGCGTCCGGTTTTTGAGTGTTGGGCTGAATCGTAATATTGGTTACTTGGGCTGTACGCCGATTCTTCTCAAGGCCTTCAAGAAAACTCAAAAAATTTCGGTATGACACTGGTTTAGTGTCGTCAGATTGAACGGTTATGTCCATGCTATACACGCCGCTTATCCCTTGCACGGGTTTGACTTGTGTCAGCGGTGGAGTAACTACTTTTGTACTGCTGTCACTGCCGCTCTTTGGAAGGGGAGAAGATTGACCAAGCGTAGAGGTAGGAAAACTAACTGTTTTTAATGTGATTGAATTTGCACTTGCCAGGCTGACAATTTCACGCACGGCACGAGCTTGATCCTTGTCTTGAGGTACAATAGTTTTAGCAACTTTTTCCAGGTCAGCGTACTTTTGGATATCTTTATTAGCTTGTGTCAGCGAAGCTTGTTCTTGGTCAAGAACTTGGTTTTGAAGCTTAAGATCCAGTAATTTATCAGCTTGTTTTTGTAAAACTTTATTGCTCATAACCAGACCGCCGACCATTAAACCACTCAGTAATACCACAAACCCAATCATTACAAAAAACACACGTTTTGTATTCATGGTTTGCTCCCACTGGCGTTGATGAACAGGAATGGATTATTGGTTGCAAACAGGGCTTTAACCTGCACTAGGCACGGGTACTTGCTATTGAGTGTGCCGGTGCCATTACCACTGCAGGTAATGCTTAAAATATCGGCTTTGGCGAATATTTTATTGGTCGGATCTTGCAGATTAACCTGGATTTGGGTCGCGGTTTTATAGTCAACCGCCTGGGCACTTAGATCTAAACCGCCTTGTAATTTATTGATTTGCAGATTAGTAAGCACTGTATTCTCCGGCATGGCTGCGCCGATTTGTTGTACCAACTTTGAAAATAAAACCTCG
This sequence comes from uncultured Candidatus Saccharibacteria bacterium, assembly GCA_964584265.1. Classification (GTDB taxonomy): domain Bacteria; phylum Patescibacteriota; class Saccharimonadia; order Saccharimonadales; family CAYVSP01; genus CAYVSP01. The sequence goes on from CAZOZI010000008.1 coordinate 13,278, forward strand.
CGAGAGAGCACCTGCACCATCAGTTTTAGGTTGCCGCTAATTTCTTGTACCCGCTTTTGGGTTTCATCAAGCTTTTGCAACTTTAACTGAGCCGTAGTGTCTTTTAATTGAGCATCGTAGTTTTTGGTAGATTGCCTAAGATACAATGACCCAAAACCAACAATAATAGCCATACCTATGATCACGGCAAGGATAGCGATTGACCAATGTAACAATTTAGTATTACGGCGGGCATACAAAATATCTTGTTTCATAGCTGATGGCAATAAGTTAATCATGAGGCAAAAATCTCCCCTGGGTTCATAAGAGCCAAACCGGCCGCCGTTACGTAGATATTTTTTTCGACGGCACTAGGGGGCGTCAGACCGCTAAAATCCAGATTATGCCAAGGGTCGCACATACGCACCGGTAGACGCAAGCTACTTGTTATGTATTCACTAAGACCAGGCATATTTGCACCACCACCCATAGTAACAATTTGACCGATTTTGGTTTTTGACCCAGAGCGTTCTTCATAGTAGCGAATCATGCGACGGATTTCTTTAATCAACTGGCTAAGCAAGGGGGTTATGGCACCATTAATCTGGTCCTGCTTCTTACTAGCGCCCAGCCCATACTTCGTTTTCACGGTTTGGGCTTCATCTAGGCTTAATTTTAGTTTCTTAGCAATCAAATCCGTAAAGTTATCACCACCGCAAGGTACAGTGCTCGTTACAATCAAGGCTTTGTAATATACGGTGATGTCTGCGGCTATTGAGCCAAAATCAATCAGTACCGTTGGAACATCACTCCGCTCAGCTTGTACAAATAGACGACTTGAAGCGCCAATGGTTGTTTCCATACTGACGACTTCAAGACCTAGAACTTTGCTAAGTGCTAAATATGAGTCAACTAGTTTTTTTGGCACTGCCACCATAAGTAGATCAATTTCTTTATCGTTTTTGCTCGTAATCTGGTAATCGGTGTAGAGCTGATCAATTGGCATAGGTATATACTGTTCGGCCTCGAGCCGTACTGCCTCAGCCAAGTCTTTAGTCTCCAGTTTAGGTAATGTCATGTTACGGTTAAAGGTATGAACGGCTGGGATTGAAAAGGCTACTCGACGGGTTGTTATATTGCCTGTAATACCGGTTTTAAATAATTGATGAATTGCCTTAGCCACTGTCTCCATTTCTACCACAGTGCCATATTCAATTGCTCTTGGGTCAAAATCAACTACGCCATAGCCATTTACTCGCTCATGCTTATTGGCTTGATCTATCTGCATCACTTTGATACTGTGATAGCCAATATCTAGGCCAAAAATCGGTTTGTCTTTGTAAAAATATCTGTTATTCATGCTGCCCATCAAAGCAATCGTTAGTGACGCTACTATAGCATATTTTATAGGTGTTATCTAATCTAGAGCCTCCGGTAGCGAATAGCGCGCCAGGCTAGATCAATCGGAATAGCCGAAACCGGAAAGCTAGAATCTAGATGAAGATCGTGCGGGGAGCCGGAGTTAGTAGCTATGTATAGATTCTTACCTGAGAAACCGCCCAGAGCCGGAATGGCACTGAATTTTGATTTATCAATACAAACGCCATTACTGCCGAGTAGGTAAAGTGCTGGTGCATTAGTTTGGCCATTACCCAGATATACACCACCACCAAATGGGCAGGCGCCAGCAAGTGAGGCAGGGTCTGCACCGTACACAACGAGTACAATGGGCCCACTGCCGGCTGCAGTAATAACATGATCGAAATTGATAGTGCCCTCGATAAATACAAACTTGATACCAGCCGCCCCTGGATCGGGATTATAGAATGTTGGGCTACAAGGTGAAGCTGAGCAGAGGTTAGCACGGATATGCACATGGTCTTTAATGTTATATTGCAAGCTGCCTAAACTTAGGTCGCCGTTCGTGCCACAGTTGCTAGTAATATTACTGCCACTGTCCGGGTAATGAGTTTTCTTGCTGTTACCAGTACTAGGTATATTTCTGGGTGAAGATCCACTTGTCCAGTCATTGCAGCCACCGGCGGCGTCTTTATATGAATTATCCATATATTGTGCCCAAGGAATAAAAGTTGAATTAACTTTAGCAACACTTGTCTGGTTAGCTAGCACGCTAAAGTCTGCGTTAGTTGCATTGCCGGGCGGGGTAATGCAGTTGTTAAAAGCAGTCGTAATGTTAGTTTTGGTTTGCCCCGGCGACAAAAAGGAGGAAGGTTTTGTTAAACTACCTGTTCCGCCAATTGAACAGTTACCAACCCCCGTATTTTTACCCGCTACAGTTATATTTTCTGCAATTAAATTATTAGAACTCTTATTCATATTAATGTAGCCGTTGAGATAAATATCTTTAGCCTGAAGGTCTTTAACGCTGGAGGCAACTTCTAGAAGGTTACGGCTGAGCATGCTGGTGCTACTACTTGTTGAGTTGCGCTTGGCGGTTACTTCAATGTGTCTAGAGAACGATGACGAGGATGCTGTGCGCGGCGCGTATATAAAACCAGTAGCATTAATAATGCGCTCATTATTATCTGACCCATTACTTACGGTAACGGTGTATGTAGCCTTATAGGAGTTGCCACTGGTGTTGTGATCTAAGACCTGTACTTCGCTGCCCGAACCACTATAGCTGCTATCAGCATTGAGCTTACCAATAGCAGCATCAACGCCCGACTCAGCGGCGTACTGAGCTTCTAAAAGAAGCACCCGGCCACGGCTTCTGACTAAGTTACTATTGGCCAGCACAATCAATCCATACACAAAGGTGGTCAGCAAAATCGTAATAATTAATATTGAAACAATAATGGAGCCTTGTTCCGAATTTTTCTTCATTCTATTTTCCATTAGTCATTCCTTAGTGCAATACGAATTATAGTGCTATTTACGGTAGCGTTAGTTTTCTGGAACAGTGGCTTTTTGCTAATATTCAGTGTAAATTCTACAACTTCAACAACTGTAAAATCGGGACCAATATATTGGGCGGTCAAGGGGTCCGTAATAGAAGTCCAATCAATCGGATTGCCACTGCGTGAAAAATAACGTAAGCCGACCGATGCTATATCAGTAGCAATAATGCGGTCGGCTGGACAGGATGACGAGGCAATACTTGGTGGGCAAGAGGTGGTTAAGCGGTTGTCCGAGGCGTTAGGATTAGCCAATGAGCGTAACATTAATTGTTTTGATGAACCGTCAAGGTATAGAACATACTCGTCTTCATAAGGCTGCAGGCCATTCATAATAATATTACCGTCACTATTAAAGCTTAATCGCCGGTAGTAAAGTAAGGGAGTCGTGTCGCCTGCAGCTGGCATACTCTTAGTGCCAGGAATTGCATGTATAATTTCCCAGTAATTTGCATTTCCGGAATCTGGATTATTAGGATGAGGGTCGTTTATGCCATTTTGCATGATCAGACCAGCAGAAGTTCCCACCGATTCACGTAGTACATCACCGGCATTTAGTCTAGTAATAAAACTATCTAGATCTGCCTCAAGTAAATAGCTATACCGCCAATAACTAACTGTAAAGAAGACAATGAGACCAATAAAAAAACCTGTAATGACCGTAACGACCAATAATTCTGGTAACGTAAACCCTTCTTGATTCTTCATAACTGGCCAATGCCGTTACGTGTTACTAACATACGGACCTCGAGGGGTGGAGCGGTGCTATTTGGTGCACTCACACTTACGTTAACGACTTTGGAGTCGGGAATTAAAGAAAGCGGGTCGCTTGGCGACAATGAACTGGTGGCTGTGACCGTTACCGTAGGGGTGTAAGTAATGGTGCCGCCACCACCACCCTCAGCCTGGAAGCTATTGTTTGGATAACAATTGGTGGTGCCTGATAATGAGTCATAATCCAGCGCCCTGTCTATTTCCGGACAGGCACTTAATACTGCATAAATTTCATTAAATTGCCTGGCTATAGTATATGAGTGTCGCACGCTGTCATAAGCGTTCGATAATCCCACAACCAGTAGAGGGAAAATCACACAAGCCAGCGCAACTTCCACGATCGTAAAGCCTTTTTGATTTTTTCTAAACCTCATTACTATTTATTCCCGATATTTTTACTTAATGAAGCAATCGGGCCCATTACACTGGCAGCGATAAAGCCGACAATTGTACCAAGCACTACTATCATTAGCGGTTCAATAATTGAGCTCAGTCCGTCAATAGTAACTGCCACCTCTTCTTCATAGAAATCTGCCACTTTTACCAAAATGGTGTCAATCTGACCTGTTTCTTCGCCAATCGCCAGCATTTGGCTGACAATTGGCGGGAAATGTGTACCTTGAGATAACGGTTCGCTCAACTGTTGACCATTTCTGACGGCCTTAGAAGCTTCAGCCAGTTCGGCTTCGATGACTTTATTACCGATTGCTCCACCCGTAACTTCTAATGCATCCAGTACTCCCACACCAGCAGACATTAATGAAGCAAAAGTACGCGCAAAACGTGCCACTGCCACTTTTACAATAATATTTTTGACTACTGGAGTACGGAGTAACAAGCCATGAAACTTTAATTTGCCCTTAGGGCTTCTGATAAATCGTCGTATCACGAATATCGATATACTGACTACAACTATCAGCAGAATAAGGTTATGTTGCACAAAACCACTAATACTTAGTAATACTCTTGTGTAGATAGGCAGAGTGGCATGTTCGCCACCTAAATCTTTGAGGATTTTGCTAATTTTGGGTATGACAAAAATCATGATGCCAAAAAAGGCAATAACTGTGATACAGAGGATAACTGTCGGATACATCATGGCGCTTTTAATTTTCTTGCGCATACTAGAATCTTGCTCTACTTGCGATGCTAGGCGTTTTAGAATCTCATCTAAAATTCCACCAGCTTCACCGGCTTTCACCATGTTGACATACACTTCTGAAAAAACATTTGGATATTTCATGAACGCATTGCCTAGAGGCATGCCGGCTTCTACATCCTTAGTAATATTTGCCACTACTGTCTTGAAGTATTTATTGTCGGTTTGAGCCTGTAGGGTTGATAAGGCACGAGTTAGTGGTACACCGGCAGAAATCATGGTGGATAATTGTCTAGTAAAAAGTACTAAATCTCTCAACTTGACTTTTTTACCAAGCTTAAGCTTAGACAAAAAGCCTTTTTTACCGGTGTCAATTTTGATGACTAGTGGCCGTATGCCTTGATGATTCAAACTGGAAATAAGTGCTTCTTTATTAGCTGCCTCAGAAACACCAGTTACGCTTTTCCCTTCTTTTAGCCCCGTGTAAGCAAATCTCATTTTTCGCTCGTTACTCTTAATATTTCTTCAATTGAAGTCTGAGCACGCAAGGCCTTCACAAAACCATCTACCTGCATAGTAACCATGCCTTCCTTTGTAGCTTGGTCTTGGATCACCTCGCTCGTGCCGTTACTGACGATTAGTTTCTGCACACTTGGTGAATTGGCGAGCACCTCATATATACCCATGCGGCCTTTATAGCCACTGTGACCGCAGTTCTCGCAGCCATCGTCATGTGCCCGCCAAAGCCGGACAATGCTAGATTCAGTAGTACTGAATTCAGCTGTTGATTGAGTGTTCGTTTTTGAAGGATTGATTTTACCAATGCCAGCTTCCAGAGCTTGGATTTCCAGTTGATGGATTTGCTTCATGACTTCGGGCTGATCGGTCTGAAAAAGCTCAGCTATTTGTTTCAGCGTGGCTTCGTCTGGATTAACAGCTTCACGACATTCGATACAGAGTTTCCTCACCAATCGTTGTCCAACTACGGCTCTCACTGTGCTGGCAATCAAGAATGGCTCAATACCCATATCGAGCAAACGCGGTAAACAGGTTGCGGCATTGTTGGTATGTAGTGTACTAAAGACTAAGTGGCCGGTCAGCGCAGCTTGGACTCCTAGTCCAGCCGTTTCGCTATCACGAATCTCTCCAACCATAATTATATTTGGATCTTGGCGCAGTAGTGCCCTAAGGCCATGAGCAAAAGTCATGCCTGCTACTGGGTTTACTTGCGTTTGATTAGTGCCAATTACGCGGTATTCTACCGGATCTTCTATAGTGGAAATATTTATCATAGGACTATTGAGAATGCTCAAAATACTAAATAAGCTGGTTGATTTGCCGGAGCCGGTTGGACCAGTGATTAGAATCATGCCATGTGGCTGCACAATGGCTTTGTTAATGCTACTTAGAGCCGTTCCCCAGTAGCCAAGTTCTTCGAGCGTTGGTGCTTTGGAAGACTCGTTTAGAATTCGCATCACTACTTTTTCGCCATCGACAACCGGTAAGGTAGAAACGCGCAATGCATATAGCTGACCAGCGATCTCAACCTTAAAACGGCCATCTTGTGGAGCTCGACGCTCATCTATTTTTAAATTAGACAAAATCTTGATACGAGACACCAACGCTCCCAGTACTTTTTTAGGCAGTTTGTTGGCTTCGCGCAAGATACCGTCCACTCGATAGCGCACCAGCACATATTCTTCACGTGGCTCAATATGCACATCGCTGGCACCAGACTTGACGGCGTATTCAATTAAAAGATTTACGGTTTGGGCAATTGGCGAATCTTCGGCCAGGTCCTCTTCGCTGATTTCTTCTTCTTGCTCTTCATGTTCGTCAGGGCTTATGACTTTGGTTAGTTCAGAACTAATATTGCCACGATATTGCTCGAGGGTGGCTTGGATCATGCTGCTGGTTGTGACGTAGACTTTGATATTTTCGCCCAGCTGTTTCTTTAGGAAAGCAATCGCTTGGACATCATCCGGGTCTTCCATGGCCAGCAGTTTGGTGCCGTCTTTATCAACATCAAAAACTGCCACCTTATACTCACGGGCTACCTTTTCGGGGATAAGATGTAACACCTCACGTTTAATTTCTTTACTGTTGAGTTCCACAAAAGGGACATCAATTTCTTGAGCATACAACTTTGTCAGATCTCTCTCAGATATAAGGTTGCTCTTAATCACCAGATCCTGGATTGGCTTTTTCTCAGCAACTGCTTGCTCACGTAATCCTGGTAGTTTGTCTTCGGTGATCTTTTGAGCATCAAGCAATAACTTCTCTACCAGAGCATCTGCTGCACGCATCAAAAGCCTTCTTTCTTCATGCCTCTATGAAAGAATATTCTTGCTAGTTGTAATTGAACAAAACTTATCCCGACGTAACTTGTAGTCCGCTTCATTTTGTTTTGTCGATTTCGCCCACCAGTCTTCATTTTTAGTTCCCGAAATTATTACGGTAAAATGCTCACTTCATTATATAGGAAAGCCATAAGCATTACATAGAGTAAATAGCTGTGATGCAAAGCTCATGGTTATTGGTGAAAATTTCGTTATACTGGTCAAACCAGAGTAGTATAAGACTATTGCAAGGAGGGCTGCTATGGCAGACAAAGAAGAAAAAACCACTCAAAAAGAAGGCAAAACCAAGGCGTTAGGGCTCGCTCTTGAGACTATTGAAAAACAGTTTGGCAAAGGTTCCATTATGAAGCTCGGTGACGCGCACAAAACTAACGTGGAAACCGTTCCAACTGGTGCGCTTAGTCTCGATTTAGCGCTTGGTGGTGGCATACCGCGTGGGCGGGTGGTGGAGATTTATGGTCCCGAAAGTTCCGGAAAAACTACTGTAACGCTGCATATTATTGCGGAAATTCAAAAGTCGGGCGGCACGGCTGCTTTCATCGACGCCGAACATGCTCTGGATCCAGCCTATGCTAAACGTATTGGCGTTGATGTTGAGAACTTGCTCTTGAGCCAACCAGACAATGGCGAGCAGGCACTCGAAATTACTGAGACGTTGGTACGCTCTAATGCGGTTGACATAGTAGTTGTTGATTCAGTCGCTGCGTTAGTACCACGGGCTGAAATTGAAGGTGAAATGGGCGATAGCTTACCGGGTTTGCAGGCACGGCTAATGAGCCAGGCTTTGCGTAAACTAACAGGTGTCATTTCTCGTTCTAAAACCACCGTCATTTTCATTAATCAAATTAGGATGAAAATCGGCATTATGTTTGGTAATCCAGAAACGACTACTGGTGGAAATGCCCTGAAGTTCTACGCGAGCGTGCGCATGGATATTCGCCGCATTGCCCAGATTAAGCAAGGCGAAGAGGTGGTTGGGAATCGTACTCGAGTAAAAGTGGTCAAGAACAAAATTGCGCCACCCTTCCGCCAAGCTGAGTTCGATATTATGTATAACGTTGGCATTAGCAAGAGCGGCGATGTGCTTGATCTAGCTGTTGAACGCGGCATAGTTGAAAAGTCCGGCGCCTGGTTTGCGTATAAGGGAGAAAAAATATCTCAGGGCAGGGAAGCTGCCAAAGAGTATTTGACCAAAAACCCCAAAGTCTTAGACGAAATTGCCAAGAAAGTTACTGAAGCCGCCGCTAAGGAGGAATAACGCATGTATAAGCTAGAGAGCAATCTACGTACTATAAGCGCTGTGATCAACCCTGATTGGGCTGATTCTTTACCTGCCGTTAGCTCTCAAATAAATGCTGCAAATCTTGACTATAGAGAAATCAATGTTATGGATCGCATCCAACTTATTAGATTGGGTGGAATGACAGTTGAATGTACCAAAATGTCTTTCAGAAAAAGTGACCTTACTAGAGTTAAAGGTATAGGAGATGTAATTGATCTTACGGCTGGAGGTGAGCCTTTGCGCATTCTAGCCCATGACGATGTGCTAGAAGCTGCTAAGCAGCATGATCCAGTTCTACATCATCAAGTAGAGAGGGCATTTGCTTACCCAAATCTTAATGAATCTTGGTTATTGCCTACAATAGCTCTCATAAGTTCTTAATAGGATTACTGGCAGGTCGTAAAAGCAAATGAAAATAACGGCCATTAAACAGCAAGAAAAACAAAAAGACCGCTATTCGATTTTTATTGACGATAAATTTGCCTTTGGCTTGAGCGAACTCGGGCTTATTAACAGTGGCCTTCGAGTAAATCAAGAACTAGATAGGGAAGCGGTGGGGAAGCTTAAGGAGGAAGCTCAGATTGATAAGGCCTACAATCGTACCCTTGCCCTACTTGCCCGCCGCCCTCGCAGTGAAGGTGAACTTCGTGATTACTTAAAACGCAAAAATTATGACTCCCCCACTGCCGATTTAATACTTAACAAGTTAAGTAAAGTGGGTTTGGTTGATGATCGTAGCTTTGCCCGTATGTGGGTTGAAAATCGCCGTTTACTCAAAGCCACTTCCCTACGCCGCCTTCGTCAAGAACTACGCCAAAAACATATTGCTGATGAAATTGTTGATGAGGTACTTAAGGATGATAAAACCGCTGAACGAGAAGTCCTGCGCGAACTGATAGAACGCAAACGTGCTCGCTATCCAGACAAACTTAAGTTTATGCAATACTTAGCGCGCCAAGGCTACAATTATGACGATATAAAGACAGTACTGGACGAGGACTAGGATAGAACAGGTGCCGCCGCTGGGGCAGTACCTTTTTGAGGTTTGAGTAATTCTTGGATAACGATCTTACGGTCGGTTATCTCAACTATCTGGCTGCGATCAATACTAAGTGAACCACCGCTGAAACTTTTTAGCAAAGACTGAGATACATACAATTTTTGAACATACATGGTCTCGACCTCCGTAGCATAATCACTTACCTTGCCCACTTTGTCTTTAGTGCTGGTAACGACAGGTTTCCCAATGAGCTCAAAATTAATAGCCATGATGTCTTTTAGACGAACCAAATCGGCAGGCTCACTCAGCACATCGTGGTCATTTACTACTAAGCCCTGCCTCACATAATCTCGGATGTCTTTATATAATAGTACTAAACGTCTTTTCTCAAAACGGTCTTGGCAATACAGGCCCTCCATTTTGAGATTATTAGGGTTAATAATGGCACTAAGCGTAGTAGCTACCTGCCCACCGGTGCGCAGGCTCATGACCGGCCGATTAATAAGTGCTCCGCTTAACTGCAACATATCTTTTAGTATAACCTAAGAATTTTTAACAAAACTAACCAACCATAAGAATTATATCTATAACACATTCCGCTTATAGTTGCAATTAATATATGGGTGTGATTACAATAAAATATATGAAGAGGGTTAGAGGATTCGTATATCTGTTATGCGCTCTGTTCTTGCTCTGGCCAGTCTCCGCTAAAGCTGTGGCTGTGCCATCTGATGTTTTTATTACGGAATTACAAACCAGCAGCGCAACGGCGTCTGGTGAGGAATTCGTTGAGATTTACAATAATACCGATAGTGATATTAACTTAGCTGATCCTGTTAACTCTTGGAAGATACAATACTTCAGTTCCACCAAAGTGACTCAAACTGGCTTTAGCTGGGACGCAACTAGTCCGAGCGGGAGTATTAGTTTAACCGGCACAGTTGCTGCACATGATTATTATCTTTTGAGTAGCAGCAACGGTGGTGTTGCGTACACGCCAGGTAGCAATGACCCGGATCAAAGTTATAGCAGTTCACATTTTGCTGATACTGCTGGCGGCGTGCGATTAGTGAGCGTAAACGGTACAACTGTCAGTGAACATGACCATATCGGCTGGAGTAATGGTATTCCTTTACTGCCAGGATTAATGGTAACCCCGCCGGCTGGAGGTAGTTTGCAGCGGCCGGTTGATAGCCAGGGCAGTTATACGGACTCACAAAATTTGCTTTTGCCATTTGTGCCCATGAACGGCATTACACCTAAGGCAATGTGGCAACAACCGGCGCACGATGATGAGTCTGATAACCCTGCTCCTGATTCAAGTACCACTGACCAGGATCAAATTGATAATCCTACTGACGTAAGTAACAACCAGATTACTTCGGCGACGCCGACAACTTTGCAAATTACCGAGTTGCTGCCTAATCCCGCATCACCGGCGACTGACACCAATGATGAGTTCGTTGAGATTTATAACTATGGTGACGAACCGATTGACTTGCATGGTTTTACTATCCAGACCGGCTCAAATTATAGTTATAGCTACACCATTCCTGATGAGACTCTAGAACCTCACAGTTACAAAACGTTTACCAGTGGCGATACACCACTTACACTTGCCAACAGTGGTGGTCGCGCTCGTTTGCTCGATCCAGCCGGGATTACTTTGAGTGAAACTACTGCATATAGCGACGCGCCGGAGGGCGAAGCGTGGGCTCTCTTCAACGATATATGGCAGTGGACAACCACACCTACGCCTGCCGCCGCCAATGTGTTTGGTCTGCCTCCAACGGATACTGCCAAAACTACAGCTAAAAAGACAACCGCCAAAACTACTAAGCCAACAGCTAAAAAGAGTACTGCAAAGTCATCTAAAACTGGCTTGGTTGGCGGTGCACAGTCGTCCCAAGGTTCTGGCGTGACCGACCAAGTTCCGGCTTTGCACCCCAACATACTTGCTGGCATTGGCGCCGCCGCGCTACTATACGGAGCATATGAGTACCGTCAAGACATTGCAAATCGACTCTACCAGCTCCGAAAATACCGAGCAACTCGGCGAGCAACTAGGACGGGCGCTAAAGGGGCGTGAAGTCATAGAACTGGTGAGTGATCTTGGGGGCGGCAAAACAACCTTAGTGCGTGGTTTGGCTCGTGGCATGGGCAGCAAAAATCACGTCTCAAGCCCGACATTTAAGATTAGCAACGAGTATGCATCACCAAAACTTACGCTATATCACCTTGATTTTTACCGATTGAGCGATCCGGGCGTAGTTGCACATGAATTGCATGATGTGTTGGACGATCCAAAAGCCATTGTTGTGGTTGAGTGGGGAGAGGTAGTGCAACACGTCTTGCCTGCCGAGCGACTTACAATAACTATGAAAGCCAGTGGCGAAAACAAACGCCACATAACTATTACCTATCCTATGTCACTTGCCTATTTATTGGAGAAACTATGATTATTTTAACTATTCGTACAGATAAACCCGAAGCCGAAATTGGATTGTTTGAAATTGATTCACTGCAATCTTCGCGTTTGGATGGAGTGCAAGGCGCAGACGAGCAGCGGAGTGAGACGTATAAGCAATACGATGAACGAGCAGCGCAGCCTGCAACACAGCAATCCGCCAAAAGTACTGACAGAGTCAGTAGCTCTGCTGCTGAGCAGGCCAGTACGGCGCGAAGAATTGCATACGAAAAGTGGCAGGCTCATCGGCAACTATCTGAAACTATTCATTCAAAAATTGAAAAGTTATTAAAATCGCAAAAGAAAGACTGGACTGATATAAAAGGAATTGTTTGTTATAAAGGGCCGGGCAGTTTTACTGGGCTTCGTATTGGTCTGAGCGTAGCCAATGCGTTGGCGGCCAGCCTAGAAGTGCCAATTGTTGGTACAACTAGCGCAGATTGGCAAAGATTAGGCATCAGTGATCTTAAGAGCGGCAAGAATGAACATGTGGTATTACCCGAATACGGCAGTCCTGTACATATAACGCTTCCAAAACGATAGTATTGTGCAAATCTTCTCATAGACGTATTATTTAGATAGGATTTTTCACGACCCACGCACCGATTCGTCGGTGACGAATGGTAAGGAGCAGGGTTTTTGGGACAAAATCCATTTTGTAAGTTTCAATTTATTCAGAACGATTATCCGAAGCTAACGAAGTGATAGTGATCGCTAAGGAATAACTTTCTGCAGTACACATAAGGAGAGTATATGGAACCAATTACCATAGTTTTGGCTATTGTTGGTGTTGTCGCTGGTTTTGGCGCTAGTACAGCTGTAACCAAGAAACGTCTTGGTACGACTAAAGACGCGGCCGCAAAAGAACTTGCCAAAGCAAAAAAAGAGTCTGAAAAACAAATTAGTGAAGCCCGCGAAGAAGCAGCAAAACTAGCCGAAGATGCGCGCAAAGAAGAACAAGCTCGCCGTAAGGAAGTCAAAGAAATCGAGCAGCGTCTAATTGATCGTGAAGAAACGCTCGACAAAAAACTTGATGACATTGATAAGCGCTCCGAATCTTTGCGTAAAAGTGAAGATGAAGTTGAGGGCTTAAAGCAGGAAATCCGTGACATTCGTGGCAAGCAACAAGAAAAGCTAGAAAAAATTGCTAAGCTTACAAAGGTTGAAGCCGCTGATAAGCTGCTCAAAATGACCGAACGTGATATCAAAAACGATCTACTAGGGCTTATAAGTAAGCTGCAAAATGAAGCTCAAGAAAACGCTGAGGAAAAAGCGGCACTGGTTATCACTCAAGCAATGGAACGAATGTCCAGTGAAGTCACAGCCGAGCGCACTGTTACCGCCGTCAAACTTGAAGATGAAGAAATGAAAGGCCGTATTATCGGCAAAGAAGGTCGTAATATTCAATCTCTGCAGCGTGCTACCGGAGTAGACATTATGGTTGATGACACACCTGGCATGATTATTTTGAGTTCATTTGATCCAGTGCGGCGTGAAGTAGCTCGCCAAGCTTTGGAAATGCTACTCAAAGATGGCCGTGTCCATCCGGGCCGCATTGAAGAAGTCGTTGCTAAAGCTCAGGCCCAAGTTCAAAAAGATGTTGTTCGTGCGGCTGAAGACGCTGCGCGCGAAGTCGGCATCATTGGAATCCCTAAAGAAATTTTGCAATATCTTGGTGAGCTCAAGTATCGTACCAGCTATGGTCAAAATGTTCTCAAGCACAGCACTGAAATGGCGCATATTGCCGGCATGATTGCCGAAGAACTTGGTGCAGATGTAAAGGTAGCTAAGTACGCTGCTCTAATTCATGATCTTGGCAAAGCCTTGACACACAAAATGGAGGGTAAGCACCACCATATTACAGGCGAGATGGCCCGTAAGTATGGTGTTCCTGAAGAAGTGGCCCATGCTGCTGAGGCACATCATGATGACATGGAAGCAACCACTACAGAAGCGCTGATTGTACGGGTAGTCGATGCCATTAGTGCCTCTCGCCCTGGTGCCCGAAATATTAGTGCCGAGAATTTTGTGGAGCGCATGAAGGAATTAGAAAATGTGGCCAACAGTTTTGAGGGCATTGAAAAATCTTACGCCATCAGTGCTGGCCGTGAAGTTCGTGTATTTGTGCGGCCAAAAGAAATTGACGATTTGAGTGCTATTAAGCTAGCACGTGATATCGCCACTAAGATTGAGTCTACTATGCAATATCCTGGAACCATCAAGGTCAATGTCATCCGCGAAACCCGTGCCACCGAATTCGCTAAATAGTCATGGTAAACATTTGGTTTGAACCACACAGTACAACTTTTGATAATGAAGCAAAAAGGGCTTCGGGTTGGAACGACGTAGATTTATCTGAAAAGGGCTTGCAACAAGCTAAAGAGTTGGTTGAGCGATCTCGCGAACGAAAAATTAGCGCCATTTTTTGTTCTGATTTGCAACGAGCTGTAAAAAGCGCCATTCCCACGGCACAAGAACTTAATATTCCAATATATGTAGACAAAAAACTACGAGAATGTGACTACGGTGATTTTACGCTTAAGCCAAGTAGCTTAATAGAAGAAGAAAGAGTGAAAAGGGTAAAAGAGCCTTTTCCGAACGGCGAAAGTTATGAACAATGCTTAGATCGTATTGCTGATTTTTTTGAATGGCTAAAGAGTAGCTTTGACAATCAAACTGTCATGGTTATTGGCCACCGCGCTACCCATTATGGTTTGGAACATTTGGCCACCGAAAGATCAATGGAGGAATGTGTAGCCGAAAAATTTGTCTGGCAGCCAGGCTGGGAATATCAGCTACAATAGAGCCATGAGACGTGTTCAGATATTCTGTATTGGTGCTAGCTCTATATATGGAGTTGGAGGTACCAAAGGCGGCTGGGTGGAGCTACTCAAGGCTGATTTGCACCAAAAAATGTATGGACCCAACGGTATTGGTGAAATGCACGAGGTCTATAATCTAGCAGTCCCCGGCGCTGTAGTAAAAGACCTTGTTGAGCGAACCAAGATTGAACTAAAGACTATGAGTAAGCCGGGCCGGCTTACCTTTTCTATAGTGCAAATTGGCGCCAACAATGCCAAAGCCATAGACGAACCGGATAACTTTGTTTCTACTCCAGAAGAATACAGGCAGGAGGCAACCGACTTTCTTGAACTTGTAAAAAAATCGAGCGACGCTGTTCTTTGTCTGGGAATGCGACCGATGGATCAGACTAAAGTTATGCCAATAGTAAAAGACAAAGAGAAACACAGAAAGGTTTACTTTCCAAATGACCGTATAGCAACTTTTGAAAAAATTTTAGGAGTAACAGCAGCAAGTTTAGGCATTCAGTTTATTCCGCTTTTTGATGAGCTCCTCAATGCAGATGCAGATGGCAAACTT
This sequence comes from uncultured Candidatus Saccharibacteria bacterium, assembly GCA_964584265.1. Classification (GTDB taxonomy): domain Bacteria; phylum Patescibacteriota; class Saccharimonadia; order Saccharimonadales; family CAYVSP01; genus CAYVSP01. The sequence continues at coordinate 28,538 of CAZOZI010000008.1, forward strand.
GGATGGCAGGATGGAATTCACCCCAACGATGCGGGCTATGAATGGCTATATAAAAAAATTAAGCCGGTTGTTATGAGAACTTTAGAATTATGAAAGCAGTTATTTTACATGGCACAGACGCAAATCATACACACAATTGGTTTCCTTGGTTAAAAGATGAGTTAGGGAAGCTAGGTTATGAAGTTTGGGTTCCTGATTTGCCCGGCTCAGATAAGCCTAATTTACGAAAATATCTAAAACTTTTACTGAGTCAAAACTGGGATTTTGAGAATAATGTAATTATTGGTCATTCATCCGGCGCGGTTACTATACTGGGCTTGCTGCAAAGCTTGCCTGGAGGTATTAAGATTAATACTGCAATTTTGGTCGGTTCCTTTTCTAAAGTCTTGGCCGAAGAGCCTGACTGGGAACAACTGAGAGGACTTTTTAAAGATCCATTTGATTTTCAAAAGATTAAATCTAAAGCCAAACAATTCATTTTTGTTCATGGTAGTAATGATCCATGGTGTCCTATTGAACAAGCAAAAGACCTGCAGTTAAAACTTGATGGTGAAATGATTGTCGTCGAAGGAGGACAACATTTTTCTATTGCTAATAACCCAAAATGGAAAAAGTTTCCTGAAATACTAGACATTATCGAACAGAAAGTTCACAAGTGAAGTTATCAAAACATCCCCCATTAAGCAGCAAAACCAAGTTGCTAAGTTTTGACTTGGAAACAAACGGTCTGCACGGCCAAGCTTTTGCGATTGGCGCATTGGTAATTGATGGTACAGGAAAAGTCTATGATGAATTGAGTGCTAGATGTCCTCTGAAAGATGAAATTGACCCATGGGTTAAGGCCAACGTCCTACCCGCAATTGAGGATATGTCAATTACGCACGATAACTTTGAAACTATGCGGGAAGCTTTTTGGAAATGGTACATAACCCACGAACCAAGATCGGATTATGTACTGGTAAATAATGGCTATCCAGTTGAGTATCGCTTTTTACTCCAATGCCAGGAAGCCGATTTAGAAGAACGCTATTGGCAACATCCTTTTCCGATTTTAGATTTAGCTTCGCTACTAATCCAGGTTGGGCAAAACCCACTGGCTAGCAAAAGTAAATTGGCCCAAAAGCTTATTGGCAGTGATGGCTATATACAGCACCACCCACTGCATGACGCTAAAATAGCTGCCCTGGTAGCATTTGAAGCGTTTAGACTAGCGGGTAGAATTAGCTAAATTTCGCGCTTACCAGTGAAACCAACACCAGCAATAATAACGCTGGCAACCATATCTATCATCACGATACGAATACCTGGAATACCCTCACTAATAGCCATGAGTGCGGCACTGCCGAGCCAAATAGTGGCAATAACACCTGCTGTGTAAGGATATTTAATAAAAAGCATGAATTCTTTTATCATCGCTCAGGCTCCTTCAATCATTATTTACTACTTAGTTTAATCCGACTTATGAGTTGTGAAAAGAGGGCCGGGTCGCGTTCGGCCACTCGCTCTAACCAGGTGCTAACAATATCTAGTGCTTCGCCAAATGATAAACTATCGTCTTGCTGATGTCGTATCGCTGGATAAGCTGCCTCAACCCGCACAGTAACTTCGCGGAAAACTCTTGGCAATACCTCGTTGCGTCTGCCAAACGTCTCTACAAGGCCTAAGTATGTTTGAGCGGCACGCAAAATTTCAGTTGCTTCAAGTTTGACAACCAGGCCAAACCGATTTTCTTTGTTAACGACGTTATTAATAATCGCCACAATACTGCCGTTTTCAATTAACGGCGTAATATCATCGGTGCCGAGCACCTTGCTAAATGTCTCTTGGGCAACTTTACCTATTTCATGGTTAAAGTCTGCCCCGGCGCTGGAACTCTGTTGCAAAGTAGCTAGCTTTCTCAATGCTCTATATAAATCGCTAACAAAAAAACGAATGAACTGCTCAAACAAATTAGCAACCGTTTGATTACCGCTGTATAGCTTATTCCATTGCTCAACTAGTCCAAAAAAGGCTGCTTTATTGGTCGGTGTATGGGCCGAAATACCGAAGTCAATTAGACCGACTCGGTTGTCAGTCAAAAAACGCACATTCCCTGGGTGTGGGTCGCCCTGAATGCGTTCAAGTGTAAAAACACCAGTGATTGACTCGACGCCCAAGATCTCCAGTTGTATATCAATGTCAGAACCAAGCGTTTCCTCTATATAGGCTTTCGGGTCAACACCTTGTTCTTGAAGTTTCATTAGCTGGGCTGCTGAGATACCAGGTACATATTCCTGGACAATAATATTTGTTGTGCATAGGTCCAGAAAAGTTTCTGGGATGATGAACTTCGGGTGGTTTTTATAAATTTCATATAGCTCAGCCGCAAAATGAGCCTCCTCTACATAGTCAGTTTCGCGCAGCGTGGCATTGCAAAATTCATCAATGGCGGTATCAATTTTTATGTCCATATTACGATAGAGCCTGTTAACGAAAGTCTTGCTGAAGCGCTTGAGCAAGCGTAAATCATAACGCAGGGTCTCACGCACCATAGGCCTTAGGACCTTGACGATAATGGCTTTGCCATTGGCGTGTTGGCCATAATAAACTTGGCCAAAACTACCGGCCGCAAAGGGCTGAGGTTGAATGCTAAGAATCTGTTTTAATTGATGCGGTTTCAGCTCGTGTTGTAGCACTTGCATAATATCAATTGGTTCGGTGTCCAGATTTTCAAAGATTTTCAAGCGTTCTGGATTTTGCCACTTCTTCATTTGATCGCTTCTAAGTAACACGCCTTGCAAAAATTTAATATATACACCGCCAAGTTTGACAAACTCCTCGCATATTAAACGGGCTACGTCTTCTGTGCGTTTTTGTCGATGCAGGTAGTAGGCTTTAGTGGCTAGGCTAGCAAGCCGAGCAGTCCGATGACGCTTAATAGCGGCGATAGATCTTGCCCTCACCTCAGGTTTCCTTTTCAGCTTCGATAGGTGTGCTTGGCCTATACCAGTCATGCCATTCGTTAGCGTACTTTGTAAGTACGCTTCCTCGTCTGATAACTGGTTCGGCATCAATCACACTCATCTCACTTAACAAAAACGATACCTGAAGTGAGGGCTTGCTCATAAGGCTCTATTTTCTGCCGAAACCTATTAAAAAGAGCGCTAAAGTTGAGGCAATAACTGCCAAAAACAACTCAAAAATTTCATTCGCGTTTGAGCGTGTTAGCGCCATTAAAATAGTCGCAATCCAAATAACCAAAATCGTAAAGAAGATGGACGCATACTTCATAATTAGTGAAATTATACAATATTCTGAGTGTTTAGTGAAGAATCTACTCTCCTTTTGCGATTCTATCAAAAAGCAATTTCGGTATGCTTAGTATATTCATTAGCTCATCTGCTAAATCGGCTGTCAATGGATCTCGCGCAAAAGAACTATCAACAGCTTTTGCATAATCTGGATGCTGAATCGGATCTTTACCCTTTTCTAGCAGTGGACCATGAGCAAATAGATTATTGGCAGGATCATAACTTCCATCAGGGTTTAGATTGCCTGTCGTATGAACTAAATAACCTGAATACGGGGGCTCCAAATCCCAAAGAGCATTGGTAACTGCTACAAAATTATTATCCCCTTCTACTTCAGGGTAACCGTTAAATACAGTATTAAAATAGGGATAAGGGCCGGCGTAGTTTATATAGATACAAATTCGTCTGCTTGGTTTTCCGTTAAATATGATCCCAGACTTTTCTTCTTCGCCCATTTCTAGCATAGCAGTTGAGTGGACCACCCCTTGCAAGCTATTAATTGCAACTATAGCCTCATTAGCAGCTATACCTAGAAGAAGCAAGGTATCATAATCGACTGCTAATTCAGGGTTCTCAGGTTTTTTCATGATAATAAGCTCTCAAAATGGTCGGGGTGAAAGGACTCGAACCTTCGACCTCCGCGTCCCAAACGCGGCGCGCTAGCCAACTGCGCCACACCCCGTCGTCGGCGCAAGCTGATTAACTTGCCAGCCGGCGCCGCAAAACAAGTTTGACGACTTGGCAGGCCAGCTATGAGCTGCACCTCCTCTCAGTTTTACAAACAGTTCCTTGGTTTGCAAACCTGTGTTGAACTTCGTAATTATAACAGATAAGAGTTGGAAGCTTACGTCTTTAAACCGTTTTGCGATAGGATTCGCAAAACGGAAAAGGAGGAGCAGCGTGAAGCTGAAGACACGAAGCAAATTAGTCAGAAAGTGCTTCGTCGTCGCAAGCTAATCGCTTGCTCCGACGTGGTCGGGGATGCCAGATTTGAACTGGCGACCTCACCGTCCCGAACGGTGCGCGCTACCGAGCTGCGCCAATCCCCGCTAAAACGTGTGTAATTGTAACAAATAAACGGCTACAATACTTCTGATGATTCGCACACTATTTGCTGTTTCAATTATTTTACTTATTTTGGTTGTTGCAGAATATGCAAGGCATAGAAAATGGCTAAAAGGTGAAACCAATCGTAAATTTGTCCATATAGTCACTGGAACATTTGTAGCAACCTGGCCATTTTTTATGAGCTTGAGGCTCGTGCAAGTCCTTAGCTTAGCGTTGCTGTTGGTTATTACATTTTCAAGACAGCTCAATCTCTTTAGATCTATCCATAGCGTTGATCGACGCGGCGCGGGGGAGATTTTGTTTGCACTTGGTATTGGCCTGACGGCGCTAATGAGCGTTAATAAATGGGTTTTTGCTGCGGCCATCCTGCATATGAGCTTAGCTGACGGATTGGCCGGGCTGGTCGGAGCTCGTGTACATTTGAGAGGTCACTATACTGTTTTTGGCGAAAAACGCACCGTTCAAGGCACGCTTACGTTCTTGTTGTTATCCGTCGCAATCCTATCGTGGGTTGTGTTTATAGCACCGGCTGGCTTGCATTCTGCAGCATCCGTTGTTTTGTGGTTACCGATTCTAGCTACGATAGTTGAAAATGTGAGTATTTTGGGCCTGGACAATGTTTCAGTTCCGGTTTTAGTAGCTGTAGTTCTGGGCTTGCTTAGTTAAGCGTTCGTCGCCTTTTTTTGACCAGGGGCCATGAGCTCTAAGGGCATTAAATATAACGATAATATCGACCAGTTCTTGAATGATAGCGCCAGAAACTGGTTTAAATCTACCCGTCGCAAAAATAAGCATGAGTCCTATGCTAATGAAAATACCCACGAATATACTTTGCTTTGCGATAAAGAATGTTCGTTTGGCAATTTTCGTAGCGACGGCCACACGACTAATATCATCTTGCAAGATGACAATATCGGCCGATTCGCTTGCCGCAGTTGAGCCACGTGCGCCTAACGCAATTCCGACATCTGCAACTGTTAACACTGGCGCATCGTTAACACCGTCACCCACAAAAGCCACAGGTCTTTCTTTAATAGTTTCCACGGTGCGTAATTTGTCAGCCGGTAAACAGTTGGCTACAACTTGACTAATACCCAACTCGCGAGCCACCATTTTTGCTGTCGCTTCATTATCTCCAGTTACCATTAAGAAATGTTTTATGCCCAGTTCTTTAAGCTCTTGCAAAGTTTGCTTACTTTCCTGGCGGGTAGGATCAACAAACGTAATAATCCCAGCCAAGCTGTTATCAACTACAACGTAAGCAGCTGTCTGCTTAACTTGCAAGCGTGCTGGCAGCTGAACACCTTGCTTTTCAAGCATGCTAGAGCGACCTACCATCACCTCGTGACCCCGGAAGTGTCCCATCAGACCTAATCCAGCTTCCTCTCGTACGTGTTTTACTTTGCTTAATTTGAGCTTACGTTTAGCGGCTTCATTGAGGACGGCCTGGGCTAAAATGTGATTAGAATTTTGTTCCAATGAAGCGGCCAAGACCAGAATCTCATCTTTGGTGAAATTATTAAGGGGCATTATATTATCAACGGCCGGTTCGCCCTTAGTAAGGGTGCCAGTTTTATCAAACCCAATTGTGCTAACTTCGGCTAGTTGCTCCAAAGCTGAGCCGGTTTTAACGATAACCCCATGCTTAGCAGCCCGACTCATACCGCTTATAAGTGCAATCGGTGCCGCCAAGATTAATGGGCATGGCGTTGCTACCACTAGGACCTCTAGAAAACGGATAGCTTGACCAGACAACAACCAGGCACCGCCGGCAATGACAAATGCAATTATGGTGAAAGGGATACTATATCGATCAGCTAGGCGTACAAAAGGCGATTGGCTCGAGGTGGCCGAGCGGACTAACTTAACGATTTGTTCATATTGGCTCTCAGCCTCTGGGCGAAGAGCTTTTACCGTAACAACACTATCAACGTTAATTGAGCCGCTTAAAAGTTCATCCCCGACTACTTTATCGACTGGCAAACTTTCGCCTGTCAAACTAGATTCGTCAAAGCTGGCAGTACCTTCTAGAATGACCGCGTCAACTGGTACTAATTCGCCGGGCCTGATAATGAGTTTATCGCCTGTGTGAATTGCCTCAACGCTGACCTCAACAATTTTTTTACCTTTTAACAAACGCGCCTTCTTTGGTTTATGCTGCAGCAGCGCACTTAACTCAGTCTTAGCCCGTGTCTGTGCATAATCTTCTATGGCTTCACCGCCAGTGAGCATGAGCACAATTATCATCGCTGCCCAATACTCGTGCAAAATAACGGAGGTAATGATTGCAGTTGCGGCCAAAATATCAATGCCATATCCACCACTTCGCAGTGTTTGGAGCATATCCCAGATAAGCGGAATAGTTGCCAACAACGCGCTGATGCCTAATACCAAATGTGCAGCTGAATCGTGGCCGCTTACATCAAGTATCAGTCCAATAATACTTGCCAATATAACCAGACCTAGCTCGCGGTATTCTTTAAAAAAATGCCTAATTTTTTTCAGCATGTGTCTCTCCAGCCATTTGCGTTTAGTATATCAATAAAAACCGCCCTTACTGGGCGGTTCCATAACGTAAACCAGACAAGCTTGTTGTTATCTCAAATTACCAGAAGTTGCTGTTGTGCAAACTAAGCGCTTCCCTAATCTGTTTACGCTCTTTTCTATATCGTTTAAACTCACGAAGCTTCAATTTCATAGTACCTCCCAACTAACCCAAGCGTATCAGTAAATATATAGCTCGTCTGAGAGGAATCTAACCTTGTATTAGGGGTCTAATTATTTGGGGCGAGCTATGGGGATCGAACCCACGACCTTCGGGACCACAACCCGACGCTCTAACCAACTGAGCTAAGCCC
>CAZOZI010000009.1:0-25639 GCA_964584265.1 uncultured Candidatus Saccharibacteria bacterium
AGCGTCTCGCTGTTAACGAGAATGTTGCCGGTTCGAGTCCGGCCTCCGGAGCCAAGCATAAGCGTAATGACCTCTGTGTAACTCGAGCTTTTGTTATGATGAAGCAATGATACGTTCATTGTTTTTTACGGGAGCAGATTTTATAGGAAGTGTTGAATGCGACATTGATGCATTAGCTGGTGGTATAGAAAGAGCTTGGACCGATTCGCAGTCTAACAGGACTATTGGTTTACACGAACTTGAGCTAGCTACTACTTTAGATGAACAGCTTGAAGCTGCTTGTACAATTATGAAAGCAGATATGCTCGGCTTTAGGGCTCTTTCAGATAGGTGTCGTAGGGATAGAGAACTTAGATAATAAGGATTTTGCTCATGCTTGCAAACATCACTTGTTGATGTATAAGTTAACTTATGAGTGAACGTTTAGGTTTTACTGACCATAGGAATGTAGTCACAAGCCGTAGGAGCACTGAGTTTATCTTCTCTGCACTAGGCCTAGAGATTGATTGCTTGGCCGGAGAAACAGTACTGGATTTAGGTAGTGGTTTTAATCAGCAATTAGCGCAAGACCTGGAAAAGAATAATGTATCTGTCGTTAGTCTAGACCCCAATTTACCTCATAATGATGATTACGTAATTCGGCAACTCTTTAATGACTTGGATTCAGATGTTGAAGGCAACATAACAGAGGCCTTTGATAATGCTACACCAGCTTTACTTAGAGAAATGATAGCCGCACAGCCCGATTTCAAAAATGTACTCGCGCGACTGTATAGAGAAATCCAGGATTGGCCTCTTTTACCCTATGGGAAAGCTGTTGCCGGCAAAGCCCAATCACTTCCATTTAGAGATAAAGTTTTTGACCGCATAATTGCATCCTCAAGCGTGCCTTATGGCATAACCGCAGAAGAGATACCTACAATGTTAGCAGAAACTAATCGAGTCCTTAAGAGGGGTGGGAAAGCTCATTTTTGGCCAGTCGTAGTCGGCGGGATTGAAGAATATATTAGCTTAGAGGAAATACGAGGATTAGTAAAGAAGGCTCGTAATACAAGTTCAAACAGGTCAGAACGAGCGCTATTATCTGGGTTTGGTCTAGAAATATTCGAAAACAAGGAAGAAGAATGGCAGGCAGGAATGAGATTAGTGGGAGGTCTTTGGGGTTATAGTTCCCAAAGAGGTAAAACTCTTGTACTAACACGTAAAACCGATTGATAGTACTTAGTTCTGAGTACGTCAGCTCGAGGGAGCCAAGCATAAGCGTAATGGCCTCTGAAAAACAAGGCATTTTATATCGCTCGTGCTTGCTTACCAAGAGTTCCGAAATATACAATAGTCTCATGGGATTAAATCTTGATGTCGACTCTGGCTATACACCTTGGGGCACAGAACCTACGCCCGAAGAACTTGCAGAAATAGAGAAGGCGACCTATGTTATTCGAGAAATTGGTAAGCCAGCAGTTATTGGTTATACCGAAAGCCTTGAACGAGCATTTGGTAAAGCACTCTACATAGCTGAAAGAACTATGATTCCAGAAGGAACCGTAATTGACGTTAGTGGTATTGCGGAGAAAAGGATTGAATTAAGAATAAGCGAAGATAGGGCTTCTACTGTTGTGCAGTGGGTGCCAATCGAAGCTGAGCAGCCTAGCGAGACCATTGAACCAAATCTTCCCGCCTAAACAGTTTGTTATGATGTAGCTATGAAAGAAAGCAGAAGTGTTGGAGGAGTGGTAATAAGTACCAAAGGCCAGGTTTTGGTAGTCAGCCAACATGGAACTTCCTGGTCACTAATAAAAGGCACCGTCGAAAAGGGAGAAGATGACAAGACAACGGCCCTTCGGGAATTTAAGGAAGAGTCTGGGATTACTAAAGTTAATTTTGTAAAGAAACTAGGTACTTACCAACGCTTTGCCATCGCAAAAGATGGTGGTGAAGATAAAAACGAGCACAAGACAATTACCTTTTATTTATGTACTACTCCCGAGCTAGAGCTACAACCCGAAGACCCAGAAAACCCTGAAGCAGTATGGGTTAACCCAGAAGACGTAACAGAACTACTCTCACACCCAAAAGACAAAGCATTTTATGAAAGTGTTAAGCAAGAAGTAATTGATTTTATTTCTGATAGTCAAACTGTATAACCGATTGATAGTACTTAGTTCTAAGTATATCAGCTAACGGGAGCCAAGCATAAGCGTGATGACCTCTGAAAAATGGGTTCTTTTTATTTTGGTTGTGCTTGCAGATTCAGATTTAAAACTTTACCCTACTCCAGTAGTTAGAAGAATTATGAGCATTAAAGAAAAGGTAACTGAAAGAGAACCCCTGGCTTTTATTGATGGCGCACCGGGTTTGCCACCAATGAATGAAGTTATTGATAGTGCAAGCACATTTACTGATGGGCAAAAAGGAATATTTGCAATGCTTGCTCTAGGGCTTAACCGGGGTGAAATAGCAGAGGTATATAAGACTACTATCAAAGCAGTTAATAACAATAAAATTAGACTTGCACAAAAACTTGGCATGAAAACAAGCGAAGCTGAATTATTAACAGTCTGTGCACACGCTTCAGGTTGGTTTGAGGCCATTGGCAAAAGCTGGGAATTTCAATTAAGAGAACCGGCATATGACCCTGATTCATTTAACGATGGATTTTTACTTCTTTCAGAAGCACCTAAGAAGGTGCTGGCTTTTAGAGGCTCAGGTTTCACAGTATCTGAAACAGCCAGCCGGCGTTATGTACGTCCCATAACAATTAAAAATCAACAGGCGACTATACTACCTAACTTACTACCATCAGCAACAGTAAGAACACCCCGAATACATACTGCAATAGCTGGTTTATGGCTGGAAGGCTTAATTGAGCCACCAAAATAGATTAATTGCTCATGCTTGCAAATTTGTGAGTTCAGTATTACTGTATCGTAAATAAGAGGCTTATTATGATAAACGTTGACACTGGAACACCAAGCCCCGAAGTATACTCAGAAAAACCCATACTGTTTAGGACTGAGGGTACAGGTGCATTGCTTTTTGGGTCAGATGAATATCATGCCGGACGCGGTAATGCACCGGCAGTAGGTGATGAAATGGTATTAAGCGTTCTGGGCCCACAAGCTTATAGACACGAAGGCCGTGAGAAGGTTGCTGTACCTCGGAGCCTTTATTTGGATGGAGTTTATGCAGTAATTGACGTTCAAGATGGTGATATTGCATCACCTTTTTTCAAAAAGCCAACAGATAAAAAAGCTGAGTTCTGGGGTTTAACTGTTAGGAAAGTGCGCGAAATTGAGCACGAGGACGAAATAGACCGAACTGAACAGGCTAGTCTGCTTAGCATGATTTGACTTCATGTTGTTGAGTTTTGGCCAATTCCATAATCTGCCCGTAGTACTTAGTTCTGAGTATGTCATCCGCTGTTTAGCGGAAGGCGGAGTCAAGCATAAGCACTTTAAACGAGGTGTTTTTTGTTAAGCTATGTTCATGTTCAAAGCATTCAAAGCAGACCCTCCTAAAAACGGACAATTCTATACAGTTGCTATTGATGGTAGAGCTGGAGCAGGTAAAACTGCATTTGCAAAGGATCTTTCTAAGCTGCTACCTGACTTTATCTTTTTTAATGGTGATGATTATTTTGAGCCTTCGAACGACAAGCTAGTTTGGGGCAGTTTTAACGATGGAAGATTTATCAAAGAAGTTATTAAGCCTCTGCAAACTGGTAACAAGATTGTCTACAGGCCTTATGACTGGGAGGCAAACCCGCCAATCAGCGAGCGAGCAATCACAATAGAAAAAGGATTGTGTCTGGAACGTTGTTACAGTTTTAGATTTGAGCTTGATTGGGACTTGAAGATATGGATCGAAGCTCCGAGAGAGCTTTGTCTAAAACGTGGTGTTGCAAGAGAGCATTTACCAAAAGAAACAGTTATAAAAACATGGTCAGAAGTGTGGCAACCGCTAGAAGATGACTATATCGAAAAGTATGACCCACAGTTTAAAGCGGACGTAATTATAGATGGCACTATTCCGTTTCCGCCACAATTAAACCAGCTCTAACTTCCATTACCACCGAGAGCCATTTAGACAGTTTTTATACTTGACACAACGAATAAATATAGTAAATAATTAAAGCATAAACTTTAATTTGTGAAGCGACGTAACCAAAAACCTAAACTTAAATCTAAAGCTGTAATGAAATTTATAGGCAAGCTGAAAGCAACAACAATCAATCAAAAACGTCTATTGTTTTTTATGCTTGGTTTTGCTGTTGTAGGCACATTTTTCCTTGTAAAAAGTTTCGCACTCGACGATACGACACCTCCCAGGAAACCCAAAAATGTTCATTCCTCATGGGTAGACACTGATCCTAGCAATACAACCAATTATGTCTGCACTCCAGCTTCAGACTGCACACCGACAACACTTGTCCTATATTGGGACCCATCAAGTGACAATGTTGGAGTGGACCATTACGACATACTTGTAGCTAATGCTCAAGGTCAAAACTTAACTGTCGTTGGCCAAGTACCCAGATCGGCAAAGCCAACTTATCGGGTGGCCAATCTTGATCCCAAGCTCCCTTTTGACGCTTATATTCAAGCAGTTGACGCTTCTGGTAATAAATCACCGATGTCTGAACTTGCTGCCAATACATTTACTACAGCAGATCTTATTGCACCTTCCCAGCCGGGCGATGTAAAAGCAGTTTTTAACCCTGTAAACAAAACAACTACTGTCTCCTGGACGCCTTCTGCGGACAATTATAAAAGTGCCAGCACTTTAAAGATGATAGATCACTATAATATCTTCTATAGTTCATGCTCCACTACCGACGTAGGTCGTATCGGCATGGTTGACGGTAACACCACCACATTTCAAGACACACGTATGCCTACAAATACTAGAGTTACATATCTTGTCGCGGCTGCCGATGCTTCTATAACCCAGAATTTTTCTAGTTGTGGAGTTGCCGATGTATTTACAGACATTACACCTCCATCAACAATTAATAATCTTGCGGTAGTTCCGAATACCGTCTATGCAAATACTCTAAAACTACATTTCACTCCGCCAACAGACAATTATTCCGTCAAACAGATCGACGTCTATCGTAATGGTGTTAAGGTTGACACATTACCGTCAAACGCGAGTGAATTTGTAGACGATAAACTCAACACCGGAACCCTCTATTCATATTATCTTAGAGTTATAGATACTGCTGGTAACACATCGACTTCCAATACCATTTCTCAAAGTACCAGTCCCGTGGCCACAAACACTAAGGATCAAAAGGTACCAACTATTAGCCTAACTAGCCCAATTTACGAGTCATCACAGCCAACGTTAGTCAAAGGTAACAACCAATTAGTCGCTGCAAAAGCTTCGGACAACGTCGGTATCACCAAGGTTGAGTTCCTAATAGACAATGCTGTCAAGCAAACCGTGACTATTCCTACAGCAAACTCGACCTATAAATACATCTGGGATACAACTGCTTCTGTAAATGGAGTGCCTGTATATAGCGAAGGCTGGCATTACCTGGGTGCTCGTGCATATGATGCAGCAGGCAATGTAACAGCGACCACTATTCGGGTTACGGTAGCCAATCAAGACAAAACCCCGCCGGCTACTCCCCTTAATCTGAGTGTTATGCAAGGATCTAGAGATGGCATGCTTACTCTTTCTTGGAATCCCGCAAGCACCACCCAAGACCAGACATTAAAAGGATATGAAGTTTATTCTGCAGGGAAAAATACGAAAGTTGGCGGGCTTGACGCGCCTGATGCTTCCAGTACGTATCAGCAAGATTTACAAGCATTAACAAAATATACCTACTACATTAGAGCTTTTGATACTAGTAATAATTTTTCACCGGCTTCGAACAGCGCCAGCGCCATAACGATGTACGCAACCGTAAATATTACGGGCGATGTAGAAGCATATGGACTAATACGTGGAAAAATTACTGACGTTTATGGCAAAGCGATACCGTCTGCCTTAGTCAAGCTAAATGTAAGAGATAAGCCAGATGTAACACGTACTAATGCATTAGGTGATTATGACATTGTTGATGGTTTGAGAGGCACCTACACCATGGTGGTCTCAGCCACTGGTTATGTTACACAATCCACAAAGATAACAATTTACAAAGGTCAGACAGTCTATCAAAATATGACGTTATTAAAACCTTAATTTGTGACCCAAAACAAGAGTGCTTTCTTTGACATGAGTTGACTTTTGTAGTATTGTATTCTTAATAGAGGAGTCTATGGATAGCGGTATATTTAGATCAGCCCATACACCCAGAAAGACATCAAAATTGATTTTTACTAGTTTGATGCGATCTGCGTTATTTGCTTGTCTAGTTGGCTTGACTATAACTGTACTTGGGCCGGGTGGCCAAGTTTTTGCAGCCAGCCAGACAACTATAACTTCATTTCATGGCAAAATTGCTGCAAACACCAGCGAGGCTAAATGTCCACCAGGGAGATACTGCCGAGCACCTTCAACTGGCAATGATGTAGTAGTAAATTTGTCTATGCCTAAATATAAAAACGTCGATCTGGTCTGCATTAACGTCAACTTTAGGCAAAAAAACGGCAAGAATGAAAATCCTATGAATCGAGGCGAAATGGTGGAGATTGAAAATCTTGGGGGACACAAAAACATTTATAGACTGCCGGAGTACAACATGGAGCTTTGCAGCAACAGTGCCTTTGCCGCTGGATTTGAAAATACCCACAAAGTCACGTTCCACGTCTTTGCGGCTCACGGAAGTGTCAATGTAGCTAGCGTTAATGTCTCAATTACCGGGACAAAGTAACATATTCAGAACTCTTAGTGTACAAGATGGAGCTCTGAAGCTTTATGCCCACGCAGGCTATACCGAAACAAGCCGAGAGAAATTGATTGAAGAACCCGAAAAAGGTTTTGTAGCGGTTAGTTTTGCTATGATTCTAGCTACAGTTTAGTTCTAAGCAAGTCAGCTAGACGAAGCCATATAAAGAGTCGGGCATTTATGTCCGGCTTTTTATATGGATTTTAGATGTTGAAATTCGAACCGCAGGTTCGGCGTATGTGAGCGTTAGCGAACGAAGAAGCGACGAGCACAGCGAGGGAAGCGCTGTCCGGCCTCCGGAGCCATATTTGACTTATAGCCATCTTTGTTGTATTGTCTTGAGATGTCAAAAGAATCTTTTATAAAATCACCCGAAGACCTGCCACCTTTAAGAGACGATGTTCGCTTCGGTCAATTAACCGATGAAGCGATTGCTGTCCTAGCCACGGATAGAATAGCTGTTGTCAAATTGTTTGAGGATAGGGAGGCAGCGGCAATTCGTAGAAACGTGCGAGCTATTCTTACTGCCCATGCCCCAATACGAGCCATACGCAAATTGATTGATAAAACAATTGGACAGCCGGAAAGCCTGCCGGCTTTCTTGCGCCGGAAGCCGCTTCAGATTCCAATAGACAGTACTAGCATATTTTCTGTGCCAACAAACAAAGCAATTGGGCAGCTTGAGGGTCTAAATGCTTCTTTGTATAACCACAAGCCACTTTCCGACGTGTATGGCACTGCTCCGCATCCGCTTACTAATGCCTTGCTAAATAGAACGCCTAGAGGCAAATGGTTCGCACAACACCAAGACTCACAGGGTGTTCGCGGCTTTGGTTTTGCCGTTCAAACAGCTGAGACGCTTTGGCATGCCCAGCCAAGCCTGACAATATCTGGTAGTGAAGATTTTACATTTCGTACTCATCCCGGTGATGTGGTGATTATTAGGGAGAGAGTGGGCGATATAGACCCAGACCAGCCACTGCCCATCGGGCAAGGGTTTGATACGTTCGTGCCTGATGGGTCTGTTGTACATACTGGCCTAAATCTCTCAGATACAGTTGGACGCTATACGCTCAACTTATTTAGTACTGAGTTTAACGAATCATAGCTGCTATAGTTCTAACTTACATTACCGTGGAATTACGGAAGAGCCAGGTTGATAGTTAGCTGTACATCATGTATCCTGAGGTTATGAAACAAATCTACTCCACCGGCCCAGGCTGCTGCTAAGCTTCTTCTAAATTGCAGACAGACTTTCTCGATTAATCGTTTTGGGATTAGCCAAATAGTTTTAGAGCCAAGTATAAGCACTTTGAGAGAGTGATTTAGTCTCTTTTGTTATAGTTAATAGTATGAAAGAGGCATCAAGGCTGATTTTAATAGGGATTATTTTACTTATATTACCCGGTGGTTTCGTTATTTTAAGCAATGCCGTGCATGATACCGCTCGGTGCATTACCACTTTTGAAGGCCAAAATTCACTGATCTGCAGAACAGGCGGATCTTCAACTCTAACCCGTATATTTCTTGGGCTGTCCTTCATAGGATTGTTGCTCGTGGTAACTGGAGCTACTAAGTATTTGCAAAAGAACAAAATGCGCTAGTTCTTACTTGCATCATCACAGAGAGCCAAGCATAAGCACTATGTGAGTAGTGCATTTTTGTTTCGCTCATGCTTGCGGCCTTTAGGCAGGAAGCATACGATTGGCTTATGCTACAGGCTGTTTTGTTTGATATGGACGGGCTGATGATAGACAGTGAGCCCATCCAGTCACTTTCATTTGAAGCCATTTTGCGAGAGTATGGTGTTGAGCCACGTTTAAATGAGCTTGGAGTTGTGCAAACCATCGGCATTACAGCCGTAGATAACTGGTTAAAACTTCAAGCAGAGTATGAGTTTGAAGCTCCTATGGATGAGCTAATTGCAAGGAAAAGATTGTGCTACAGAGATTTACTTGCTGAGAATATAACACCTCAACCAGGACTCCAGCAGCTACTCAAACATCTTGACGAAATGCCAACGAAAAAGGCAATTGCTTCTTCGTCTTCAGCCGAAAATATAGTTCTAGTTGTTTCAACACTTGGGATTAATGGACACTTTGATTCATTGATTTCGGGTGAAGAAGTGAAACGAGGTAAACCCGAACCAGATATTTTCGTGGAGGCAGCCCGCCGGTTAAATGTTGATCCAGTGAATTGTATAGTTTTAGAAGATGCCGAAAGTGGCATAGAAGCAGCCGCTGCGGCAGGTATGAAGTCTGTAGCTGTTCCTAATCGATTTACAAATAGCCATGATTTTAGTTTAGCGAGCCGAGTTGTTCCGTCTCTTGAAGTTGTTACTTGGGACTTGCTGACTAGTCTTTAGTGACAAAGTTCTAACCCCATCACTGCAGGGAGCCAAGCATAAGCGTTATGGCCGCTTCTCCAGTTCGGCACTGATTACTTTCGGAAAAATCAGCACTAACAGTAGTGCGAAGCCTAGAGCGCCGACCATCTGCCCGATGAACATAAAATGGACGGTATGCACGGCTGAAAGTAGAGCCACCGTCGAACCCGCGACCATAATTAGTATGTAGACAAAGGTGTCAATGACGGGTCTCTTTATTAAAAGCCAGATAGCCAACAGTAATTCGTAACTTAATAGGGCAATGCTTATATTGTCATGGATATCTGAAAAGATGACGCCGAAACGACGTGGAAATGTGCTAACAAAAACCACCAATGTAATTGCACTAAGTATGCTCAGGTAACGAGCAAGGTATTTGAATTGCCGTCCCATGAGCATAAGCGATTCAGCAGCCAAGTATATATAGATAATGTTCGCTAAAAATGCAATCGTGTAAGGTACAACAGTTCCGTAATGATTACCGTAATTGCTTACACCGCCATTGTTGAAAACTACACTTGATGCGATAAAACTACAGAGTAGTAGCCAGCCGAATAAATTTACCTGACTGAGCCACAAATAGTGTTTAAATTTTTTCATGTTGTTAGTTTACCATTTAAGGAGACCGACATTTGACTAATGACTGCTAATGTGGTATTTTACGTAAATGGCTTTCGCCCAAATTTTTATAGACCGGCAATGTCCTTCAAGTTCATTTGAGTACCTTGAAGAGCAGGTTGCCAAAACTGTTGGTCCGGAAGTGTATGGAGACAGATATCCTCATCACGCAGATGTGGATTCTGCTGTGAGTTATGCGCGCTTAGCAACTTATATGGCTCTGAAGGTAGAGATTGATACAGAAGATCTACCATCAAAAGGATGGTTTATAACATCAAGTGGCCTTTGCGTTCCACCTCAAAGTAGTGAGCCCGGTATAACTGTTGGCCAAGTCACTGAAAAAGGACTAGAAGACGATCAGCGTCAGGCTCATTTTGCAGTTCTGGCCGGAAGAATATGTGAGAGTCTGGCAGGCCACGCTATGTGGGACAGCGGTGAGATCAACTGGTTCCCCAACAATAAAAAAGGACCTTTGAAGAGACTAGGTGTGCTAGTTGCTAGAGCAGAAGGCGCTTGGCACGCTACCTATTCAGAGCCAGAATAGATGCCCAAAATTCCAGTGCTGTTAGTTGGATAGCGAAAGCATAACTACCAAGAACAAAGATTAACAGCGTCATTTGCCACTGTTTTTCGTTTTGGGGTAAGATTATAAAATGAAAACTATTGTTATTGGTTCGTTGAATACGGATTTGGTTGCCACGGGCATAAAACAATTCCCAAAGGCAGGAGAGCATGTTTACGGCAAAGAATTGCTAATTGGGCCTGGCGGCAAGTCACGCAACATAGCTGATATGATTGCCCATCTTGCACCGAAAGGCAGCGTTGCTATGGTGGGCAGAACGGTTCGTGATCCTTATGGACTTTGGAAGTTCCCGATTGATGCATTAACTATAGCTAGCGTAAACACAGATTACGTAGTTATTGAAGACTACCATACTACCAAAAAATTGCCTGGTATTGCTTTGATACCGGTTGATATTCACGGGAACAATGAGATATTTGTATTGCCCGGTATAAGCGACGATTTTAGTGTTTCAGACATTGACAATGCTGCTCCACTCTTCGCGGAAGTTGGCAAGAACAAAGGAGTGTTGGCACTAACACTTGAATGCCCGTTAGACACTGTTGTACGAGCTGTTGAGCTGGCAAACAAGCATGATATAAAAGTCCTATTTGACCCCGGCGGTATAGCAGCTGGCACTGATGTAACAAGAATAGTTGAGTCGGGCATTTATCTAATAAAGCCTAACGAGCATGAGGCAAAAATGCTAACAGGCGTTGAGGTTAAAGACTTTGGAACTGCTAAACAGGCTGCGCAAAAACTGCACGCACAAGGAATTGAAAATGTCCTGATTACAGTAGGGGCGAACGGCGCATATTTGTTTACGAATGGCGAGCAGAAACATATACCTATCCCAGATGTAGGAGCACATGACGATAAAGATGAAACCGGCAGTGGCGATCAAACTATGGCAGCATTGGTTGCTTTTATTCAAGATGGTAAAACTGTCGGGGACGCTGCGCTACTAGCAGTTCTGGCAGGGACACTACAGTTCCATAGATCAGGCATCAAACCAGTTACACTATCTGATTTATCAAATTTCTAACTTCAACCACTAGGAGCATCAGGCTTTGCCGTTTTTTGTGCGATGCCAGCAGCCAGCCCAGCAACACGGCCGCCGCTTTCCTTCTATAAGCTCTGACTGCACTCTTTTAACATGCTCTTTTCTGGTCTCAGCCTTTTTGACAGTGACAGTCCAGCAAATCCATTCGTTGCGGGCTAGTGGTGTAATATCTTCCCAAGCGGTACGTGCTTTAGGAGAAGATACGAGCGCATTCCTGAGATCTGCGGGCAATTTATGCACCACACCTTCGGATATTTTTTCCGTGACCATAAACTCATATTACTTCAGTCTGCAGTCTTCTATCAAGAAGCCGAGCAATATGAAGTAAGCCAAAGGGCGCAAAATAAATCCCGTCTTCAGGCTTAAGATATACTTAATTAAGATGAGCGACTACGATGTAGATTACTTTACACAGATAAACGACGAGGAAGGTGAGCAAGCCAGGCGGCTAGCTGATTTGCTTATCTGGAAGTACCGACCTAAGTCGATTATTGACGTTGGCTGTGCAACAGGGCTGTACCTTAAACCGTTCATGGAACGCGGCATTCGAATTACAGGAGTAGACAATGCCATTGATGCGATTGCCAATGAAGTTTTGCAAGTTCCACCTAAAAATATTTTGATGCGCGACATTACAAAACAACCGGTTGGTAAAAAAGCCGATTTAACAATTTGTTTGGAAGTTTTGGAGCACATACCGGCCAAAGGAGCAAAAAAAGCCATAAAACACATATCAGAGTGCTCAAACGTAGTTATTTTTTCAGCTGCTCAACCCGGCCAGGGTGGGGTTGGACACATCAACTGCCAACCCAAAGAGTACTGGGAGAAGCTATTCGGTGCTCTGGATTTTCACCGGGATACAACAGACGAAGAATATCTAAAAATCATTATGGCCAGTGGTTATCACATGGGCTGGCTCATAAACAATATGATGGTTTTAAAACGAAATTCTAAAAAATAAAACCTCTATAGATTAAGATACTTTCTTAATCGAACCATAATCTGCTAGGATGAACCTAAGTAAGTTAAGAGATTTGTATGTTCAAGCGACTCCGCACCAAAAAAGTCAAAGCACCGCGCGACAAACTTTTACCTAAATTTACGATCGCCTTTTTTGATCGTCCGCTTCTAACTGGTTTGCTTTGGCTCACTTTGATTGTGTTTGGACTACTCAGTTACACCACACTACTGAAAAGAGAGGGCTTCCCAAGCGTTAACATTCCTTTTGCAGTCGTAAGCGGCACCTACATAGTGAATGACCCAGCCAAAGTTGATAGTGATGTTATGAAACCTATTTCCGATACTGCCCTCAAACAGCCTGAAGTTAAAACTGTCCTAACTCAAAGTGCTGGTAATTTCTTTATGGTAAACATTCAGTACAAAGACGGGACGGATGCCCACGCCGCCACGGATAAACTTAAAAGTGCCGTAAATGATGCGCACATTATTCCGCCGTCGGCCCAAACGCAGTATAACGTTCCATACTTCGGCGCTACTGGTGGCGATATTCAGCAGATAGATGTAGCTATATCCTTCGTTAAATCGGATGGCAGCGGTGATACTGCACAGCTAGCTGCCAAGGCTAAAGAAGCAGCTCAATGGTTGAATGACAAGCATATAGCCCACACTAAATCAGTTTTTGTAAAAGATCCGTTTGAACAGGCCCAAGACCCGGTGAGCGGGCAAGTAGTCTCAGTGCAGCACAGTTTCGACCGATATGGCAAACGGGAAGACGATACAACTAAATTCTATAACTCAGTCGTTATAGGTGTCGCTTCACAAAAAGGAGCTGACGTCATCAAGCTTGATAAAGATATTCAAAAGACACTTGATGAACTGCAGCAACAGCCTCAATTCCAAGGTTACCAAGCCAACATTAGCGCTAGCTTTGCACCGAACATCAAAGACAACTTAAGCGAACTACAGCGCGTACTGCTCGAAGGTTTGATTGCGGTGTTGATTATCGGCTCTATAGTGATTGCCATTCGTGCTTCATTTATAACCGTACTTTCAATGATAACTGTACTGCTTACTACACTTGGGCTTTTGTATCTTATTGGCTACACACTCAACGTAATTACGCTGTTTGCATTGATTCTAGGATTGGCTTTAATCGTAGACGATACCATCATTATGGTCGAAGCAATTGACGCCGCGCGTGTGCACCAGAAAGACCGGCGTAAAATCGTGCTTGAGGCGACGCGTAAGATTAGTCGGGCAATGGTAGCCGCAACATTAACTGCCGCTCTTAGTTTCGCACCACTGCTGTTTGTAGGAGGCATTCTAGGTGAATTTATTAAAGCTATCCCCATTACTCTTATATCCGCACTTATCATCAGTTTATTTGTCGCCTTGATCTTTATTCCTTTCTTTAGTAGATTCTTACTCCTTGGCAAAAAACAACTCGGTAAACAAGGCGTAAAAGAAGTTGCTGCTGGCTTTGAAGCTAGATTGGCTGCTTTTATTGCACGCCCGATGCTGTGGGCCAGACACTCTCGAAAGAAACTAGTAGGCATTATATTAATAGCCGCTGTAATTGGCTTTGCTTTCTTTGCAGCCGGTTTATTTATTGCTAAAGATGTCGTCTTCAACATATTCTCCCCCACCAAGGACACCAACGGAATTGGTTTAAACCTTTTGCTACCGCCAAATACGTCGATTGGACAGGCTGAAAAAATTGCTGATGACGCTGACAAACTAGCTGCAGAGGTGATCGGCTCCAATTTTGTTCAGAGCTCCTATTACAGCACAGGTACTGCTCAAGGTGGAACAGAACAAGTTCAAATTATCTCTTATAATAAGCGCTCCGTAACATCCCCTCAGTTGGTGCAACAGCTCCAAGATCGTTTTAACAAAGATTTCAAAGAGGCAAAGGTAGCAATAGCTCAAATTGACTTGGGGCCACCGAGCGCTGCATTTACGGTGCAGATTAACGCCGAAAATCGCGAAGCCGCTTTTAAGCTTGCCAATGATATGGCAGCATATCTTTCGACAACAGAGCTTAAACGACCAAGCGGTAAGGTCGCTCATATGCATAATGTAAATATATCTAGTCCCGATCAGTATTCTCGCTCCAATGGTAAACCAATTATTACCGTCACAGCCGACTTTGATGGCAACGACACCACTACACTTGTAACCTTGGCCCAAGACGCTGTTAAGAAGGAATTCAATGCTCATAAACTTACAACATATGGCCTAAAGGAAGGGGCTATTAGTTTTGATATTGGCCAAGAATCCGAAAACCAGGATTCTTTCAAAACACTTGCTTTGGCCTTTCCTATTTTGCTGGCTGTAATATTTGTCTTGCTAGCCATCCAATTTCGTTCATTCCTGCAGCCATTACTTATTTTTATGGCTATCCCATTTAGCATTTTTGGCGTTATGCTTGGACTTGACATTACCAACAATGCGATTAGTTTCTTTGCTATGCTAGGCTGGTTTGCTTTGGTTGGTCTTAGTATCAAAAATACCATTCTGCTTACCGACTATGCCAATCAAGCACGCCGGCAAGGATTAGCCCCAATAGACGCCGCTGTGGCTGCTCTCGAAGCACGTTTTCGTCCATTATTTGCTACTAGTATGACTGCGGTTGTTGCCCTGATTCCTCTAGCTATCACTAGTCCTTTCTGGCAAGGATTAACCGTGGTGCTCATATTCGGCCTACTTTCCAGCACCTTCCTGGTCATTGTCGTTTTCCCATACTATTACCTAGGAGCAGAGTATGCCCGTATCAAAATTAGCGCTAGATCGTTTCTGTCTTGGTTGGTGGCAACACTATTGGTTACCGTCTTGCTTGCTAAGCTTATAAGTATACCAGTCGGTTTACTGGTAATACCATTTAGCCTTGTGTTGGTTATTATAAGATCTATATATTCCAAGCGATTAGCACATTCATAGAACAATTCTATCGCTCAATCTAATATTAAGAAGCGTATAATACTTGTCAGGTAAGCATAAGGAGCTTTTATGGATCAACAAAAAACACCAACACAAACACCGCCAAAAGGTTATGGCAAACGGCCGCTTTGGCAGTGGGTTCTACTCTATGTAGTTGTCGGCGGACTAATTTATCTATTGATATGGTATCTATTCATCCGTAGCAGTAGCGGTGGTGGATATTAAATTAAAGCGATATTTTTCGCTGCACGCGCAAAAAAACAGCCGCATACTCATGTCAACAATTTAAAATCTGGAGGTAGATTAGACATGACAAAGCGAGATGAAGATATAAGCATGGACGATCTTATTACAGATCAGTCTAGCCGAGACGATCAGACCGAACATGAAGACGATGAAGATAGCGAGGAAGAAGCAGATTAAGTTACTCGTGGTGTCTTTTTTAACTCCTGAATTTAAGTTCAGGAGTTTTTATTAAGCAGCGAGATTTCTCGTAGTGGTTTACGATCACTTACTTTAAGCTTAATAGGGTAATAAGGAGGTGCATTGTGGTGGTAGTTAAAAAAGCTCAAAGATATAAGCGCCCCCTGGTTGATGTTGATGGTTTCAGATGGTGGCTTGAAGAGGATGATAGACTGTGGCCTGATCGTTTATCAGTCATTGAGAAAGAATTATATTAGACGAATAAATTCAAGAGTCGAGCATTTGGCTTTTCTATTCGTAGCGTAGCGCTTCAATCGGATCCTTGCGAGCTGCTTTGAGCGCTGGAACTGTGCCAAAAAGTACCCCAACCGCTACTGCGACGCCAATACTAATGCCAATAATCCATAAGGGTACAACCGGCTCTAATGAAGTAGAAAGTCGGATACAAAAGTCAACAATAAAAGCTACGGTTACACCAATAAGCGCCCCGCCCAGGCTCAAAAGACCCGCTTCTATTATAAATTGATTAAGAATCTGTTGGTTCGTGGCACCAATGGCTTTTCGTATACCAATTTCACGGGTACGCTCTGTCACTGCCACCAGCATAATATTCATAATACCAATCCCACCCATGATCAATGACACGCCAGCTATAACCGTAACTACCTCTGTAATAACACCCAATAAATCTCCGGCAGCTGTTATTTGTTCGCTAGGTTTTAAAATAGTAAAGTCTTGTTGACCGGAGTGCGCGGCTAAAAGGTTGGCCGTTAGATTGGCAACTACCTCATCAACCTGTTTTGGGTCTTTTGGCTTTACGAATATCTGGTTGATTGGCGGGCTTATACCAAGCAGGTTCTTAGCCGCCCCGTACGGCATAAATACGGCTCTATTAAGATCAATGGTTAATAGTAGTGGCGTAGGTGGCAGCTCTTCAAAAACACCGCGCACCAGAAAACTCTGTCCGCGCAATCTAAAACTTCGTCCAATTGGCACATTCTCGCCAAAAAGAGTTTGAGCCAGTGTTTTGCCGATAATGGCAATGTTTTTAGAATCTTCATCATTACCAAAAAAGCCACCGAATAATATTTTGTGGTTGAGAACATCGGGCAAGTCCGGGCCGGTAGCAATAATGGTCGCGTTAGGCATCTGCTGGTCGTCAGTTTGAATGATACCTGATGCAAGCCCAATGGGAGCCGTAAGTTTAACACCATTAGTTTGCCTAACCTGCGCTACATCTTGCTCATTCAATGAACTGCTACTCAGACTTGGTAATAGATTAGCTTTCGTAATACGGCCATCCCCATCACGCACAACGGTTTGCCCGGGTTGGATGGTAATGAAACCTTCACCAAAGGTTTGTACCTGGCGCTTTACCTGCTGTTTTAGGCCTTCACCTAGACTGACTATTGTTATTACTGAAACCACCCCGACAATAATGCCTACTAATGTCAGCGCGCTGCGCCAGCGTGTGCTTTTCAGCGAAGCCATGGCAATTCTGATATTATCGTTTAGCATGTTGGTTCTTTCTGGCAGCGTGAGTATGTTTGGTTCTTTTTTTACGTTTCAGGCTGCGGTGGCCCTTAGGCTTTAGTGGCTCATCACCACTCTTAGGGATAGCCTTCATCAGTTCTGATACACCCGCTAAATTATCTTCATCAGTCTTTTTGGGCAAGCTAAAAATCAATCGACGCGCGCGGCGAGGAACTTCGCCAATCGCAGTTTGTTCATCATGTACAATTTCGCCATCACGCATATATACCACACGGTTTGCATATCGAGTCAGTTCGGGATTATGAGTAACCATCAAAATGGTATTGCCAGTTTGGTGTATCTCACTAAGCAGCTCCATGACTAGCAAGCTTGAAGCGCTATCCAGATTGCCGGTTGGCTCATCGGCAATTATAAGACTCGGGTCATTGATAAGTGCTCGGGCAATGGCCACGCGCTGGGCCTGGCCGCCACTCAATTGTTTTGGCTTAAAATACTCGCGATCAAGTAACCCGACTTGTTCTAACAAGTTACTGGCCTGCCTAAGGCGACGGGCTAACGATGTACCTTTGTACGCCAGGGGTAGCGCCACATTTTCGAGCACACTCAAACGCGGTATGAGACTGGCATATTGAAACACAAAGCCAATCCGGTCCCGCCGCTCACGCGCTCTTTTGTTGGCCCCTAAACGTGCTACAAATCTGCCGTTTAATTCATAGTTGCCGTGTGTCGGGCGGTCAAGCAACCCGATAATATTCATGAGCGTGGTTTTACCGGATCCGCTCGGCCCCATAACAGCCACAAACTCGCCTTTTTCAATCACAAGATTAACTTCATCAAGAGCAACGGTCGTGGCATCGCCGAAGCCGTACAGTTTACTGACGTCTTTTAGTTCTATGAGCGACATGTGTGCCTAGTTTACCCTTGTTTTTGCAATTTCGGCAACCACGTAATGTAGTATTTATTGATCATGAGACACCTCCGCGCGGCCCATACCTTATGGCATAGGACCTCCGGCGCAGGTTTCTCATCGCGCGGGGCACGAAATAAATTCGATGCTCCGGCTGCTCTTCCCAAAGCACTAATAATATTCGCTATAATGTTCCTTGAGACGTTTTACTAAACCAGTTTTTCAAACCAAGGAGGTGATTCATTCACCTCGACTGTTTGGAAAACTGAGAGGAAGAAATGACTAGAAGGTGTAGCAGAGCTAACTGGCAAGCTCTGCGGAAGCTGACCGTCGTTTCTGACGTGGAGGGGTCGCCTAGTGGCCTATGGCGCCGCCTTGGAAAGGCGGTTGGGGAGCAATCCTCTCGTGGGTTCAAATCCCACTCCCTCCGCCAAACATATTATGAAAGAAGTTTTAGGTTTTCTCTCTTTAACCATTGGTGTCATTGGCTATATTCCATATATAAAAGATACCTATGCCGGTAAAACGAAACCGCACGCATTTTCTTGGTTAGTATGGTCTACGCTCTCGGCTATTGCTTTTGCTATTCAGATAACTCATAACGCAGGACCAGGTGCATGGCTAATGTGTCTTGCAGCCATTGTTACTTTCTATATATTTATATTAGCTCTGAAATATGGCGAAAAACATATCCTAGCAGTTGATTGGTTAAGTTTATTGTTTGCGGCAATTGCTTTATTGCTTTGGTTTGTCACAAATAGACCTCTACTCTCTGTCATATTAATAGCTTCAATAGATGTAGTCGGTGGCTTTTTCCCTACGTTTCGCAAGTCAATCAGGCACCCAGAGCAAGAAACAGTCATTCTGTACTTCCTCTATGCTATATCTCTTGCGCTATCTTTGCTTGCTTTACAAAGCTTCACGCTATTAAATGCGATTTACCCTGCTAGTTTTGTGGCGGTAAATCTTTTCATGGTTATTTTTTTATCTGCGAGAAGAGATTTCATGCGTAAGAGAAGCGAAACAGTGCGCCACAAGTAATCCCGCAACTATGTAGCCAGAACAAGTAACCTCTGGTATCAGAATAGTTAAATTTGAGTTGTCCACATACCAACTATATTACAACAGTATGTACACTATCTTAGGTGTTATAATAGTCTTGTAAGCAAGTAATATGTATAAAGGCTGCGGAATGAGATACACCATCAAAGACATGAGAGCACAGTTCCCAGATGATGATACTTGCTTACAATTTCTCTTTGACACTCGTTATGGTGGACTTAAAGCTTGCCCGAAGTGCGGAGTGGTTAGCCCTAAGTACTATCGTGTCAAAAAACGTATGTCCTTTGCCTGTAAGGAATGCGGTAATCACATATACCCATTGGCAGGCACAATCTTTGAAAAGACCACTACATCGCTAACTGACTGGTTTCACGCTCTGTATCTATTCTCAGTGTCTAAGAACGGTGTTTCTGCCAAAGAGATCGAAAGACAAGTGCGTGTCAGCTACAAAACTGCACACCGAATGGCTAAGATGATCCGTGTGCTCATGCATGAAAGCGGTAAACTTGGTTTTTTAGGTACCCCGGTAGAAGTTGACGAGACATTTGTTGGTGGCAAACGCAAACAAAACAGCCTTAAAGACCGTAAAACTCCAGTTATGGCCGCACTCGAAGTTGACGGTCATGTACGCACCAGCGTGGTGCCTCGTGCCAATGCAGAACACGCTATACCGTTTCTAAAAGCCAATGTAAACCCCGGCTCATTAATTCACACCGACGAAAGCAAAATATATAAGCATCTACGCATTAAGGCAAGTTACCAATTGGAGTCAATTAGGCACATTGCTAAAGAATTTGTTAAGGATGGGGTTACGACGAACCACGTCGAGGGCTTTTTCGGCCAGGTGAAGCGTTCTTTGGATGGGACTTACCATTCAGTTTCGCCTTATTATCTTGGTTCATACTTCGGAGAGTTTGCCTTTCGTTATAATCACCGTCATCAAATGATTTTTCAGCTCCTTTTGGCAAAGGCTGCGCCGCGAGTTTAATAATATCCAGGAACTTTTTCTTACCCATGTTTGTATTATACAGGTCACAAATTAAGTCATTTTCGCAATGAGATAGTAGTTAACCGCGATTCTCTATTATCTTTTTCATTTACATCTGTTATCTAGAAAAGTTTTTCGCACCTTTTATATATACTACGTATATAGAAAGCTATTTGTAATGGTTTATGAAAGTATCTTAACGATGAGATATTTTCAAATCTGATTTGTACCTGTTTTTTTCATTTGTTTTACTCTCTAATACATATACATTACATGTATATAGGTACAAGTTAGAAAACTTTAGCTAACATTAACTAATAAATACTTAATGTCATAATAGATGAGTAACTAATCATTAGTTTTGTCTTCGACACTATATACTTATCTAATCAATTTTCTTTTTAGATACAGTCGAACAGTTGGCACGCCTTGCAGCTACTCCACCACCACCTTGCCTTGTAGCTTGTATGGGTCTTGTTGGTCATGGTAGGTGTAGGTACCAGTCTTCTCATAGGTGTAGGTATAGCTATCTGTGTTGTTGAGGGGGCCACTGTCTAGGTTGGGTAGGCTATCGCCAGTTGGGTATGGATCAGCTTTGACTTGGTGGGCTTTAGAGGCATCGTTATTAGTCCAGGTGATGGTCTGGTTCTTCTTGATGTGTATCTCTTGGGGGAAGAAGCCAGTGGGAGTAATGGAGACATTACCGCCAGTTGTAGCTACGGCTGGGTGGGTACGGTGTTTGTTGAACAGCAGGAGGCCGGCTACGAGGACTATGAGGATTAGGATGCCAAGACCAAAGTGGTGTTTCTTTAGCTTGGGGAGGTGGAAGCCAGGCTTCTTGGGGGAGTCATTGGATACATGAGCTTCAGTGTTAGACTTAGCTTCAGTTACTGGTATGTTAGTTGGTTGGTCTGGATTCATATGTTTAGTGTGCCCTTCCCCTATTTGCTCATACTTATGTCTTGGGTAATGAATTGATCTAGGCTGATGGTTATGGTCTTGGTTTGGGTAACGTAGCCACTTAGGGTGTAAGTAATGGTGTAGGAGCCAGCTGGGAGGCCAGTGAGGGCGTAGTTAGTGGGAGTGTGGTTACTGGTCTTGAGAGTCTTGGCAACGCCGTTCAGGCTGTAGCCAATGATGACGTTAGATAGGGCTTTGTTGGTAGCGGCGTCGGTTACCAGGCCGGAGATGGAACCTAGTTTATGCAGGACTTGGTCAGGGCGGTTGAGGTTCTGGGCAGCTAGGATCTGGATATTGCTGACTGTTTCAGTGTTACAGCCGGTGCAGATGTAAGTAAAGGTATATGTATTGGGGACAATACCACTAATGGTGTAGTTACCATTGCTATTGAGGTTGTAGCTCTTCTTGCTAGTACCTAGGTAGTAGTAGACAGAGCCGCTAGTTAGAGCTTTACCGTTGCCGTCAACTACTCGACCAGTTAGAGAGCCTAAGGTCGCAGAGACAGCTGGTGTGGTGACGCTAATCTTGTTGGAAGTAACACTCTTGTTACTAGCTGAGTCGTAGGCATAGATGTAGTAGGAGTAGGACTTACCACCTAGAGTAGTTATGTCACCAAAGCTGGTGGTCGTACCAGACACAGAAGCCTTAGGAGCCCTAGTGTTGTCACTACGGTAGATGTCATATTTAGCAACACCAACGTTATCTGTACTAGCCGTCCAGGACAGGTTGACCTGGGTGGCAGAGACTACGCCGCCGGTGAGGTTACTTGGTGCAGTTGGTGCAATGGTGTCAGGAGCTGGTGGTAAGGTGGTGACACTGACCGGTCCAGCTGGTGAGGAGGGGTTACCAGCGGCGTCAAACGCGGTGACTGTGTAGGTGTAGTTAGTACCTGGTAGTAAGCCAGTGTCATTGTAGGTAGTGGTTGGGCTAGTTACTTCAGCTAGTGGGGCACCGTTTCTACTAATGGAGTATTTAGTTACACCAACGTTGTCTGTGGAGGCGTCCCAAGAGATGTTGATAGACGTGGTACTGGATCCTGAACCTCTTAGGTTACCTGGTGTAGAAGGAGCTTCAGAGTCAGCGTTGGTTGAGGTGACAGAGACTTGGTCAGTGTTAATATTTCCTGCTTGGTCATAGGCGGTGGCAGTGACTGTGTGGGAACCATTAGGAGTCTTGGTACTGTCCCAAGTAGCCGTGTATGGACTTGAAGTGTCAGTAGCTACTACAGAACCATCGACGCTGAAGTCTACCCGGGAGACTCCAGAACCGCCGGTGTTGTCGGTGGCATTAGCTGATAGAGCTACGCTACCAGAGACAGTGGAGCCATTGGTGGGTGAAGTCAGGGAGACAGTTGGAGGGGTGGTATCTACTGCTGGGCCATTCTGGATAGTGAAGTTGATGGGGCCGGTGGAACCACTGTTGGCAGCTGCATCCTGCGCCACAACATATAAGTAGTGAGTACCGTTTGACATGGTGGTGGTGTCAAAACTAAGTGTGTATGGGCTTGTAACCCAGCCGGATATGTCATGACCGTCAAGATAATAGACAACATGATCAACCTTATTGTTATCCGATGTATTAGTTTGTAGCAGAATGGTCCCACTTACCGTTGAACCATTACCTGGCGAACTAACACTAGCTGTTGGCGCTGTATTATCACTATTATTACTATAGCCGCCACTAAGCCAAATTCTAGGCGTAGGGGCCGAGAGGTTACCGTCACTATCGACTGCCTGTACCATGAATTCTAATCTGCCGTCTGTATTCTCTGTGTCAGTGAAGCTATTTGTAGTTGATTCACCGATCTTTAAATTGTCGCGGTAAATGATATAGCTGGGTGCACCCTTATCATCAGTGCTGGAGGTCCAATTAAGCACACGCTTAGCGTAGGTAGAACTGCTGGTATACAAGTTTTGAGGTTGAGTTGGTCCTACGGTGCCTTGGGCAGAAGTGTATACATTAAATTCAGCCGAATGTGACTGATTACCATCGCCATCATATGCTGCCACCCTAGCAGCCTGCAACGTTTTACTGCTTAAGCCAGTGTAGGTTATTGAACGTTTACTGGCAGGAACTACTGTGCCTGCAATAACCCCTGAAACAATGTAATAGGCCACTCCATGATTATCTTGGCTCGGCTGCCAGCTAATAGTAACGCTGTGATCGGTTGCGGTCGCGCTGCCTATCGGATCGGTTGGTCCCTGGAAGTCAAGTTTGGCCGGGGTTGTAGCTGAAGCAGAGATAGCAGAGGATGCGTTATTTTTTTGATCAATAGCATTCACACTGTAGCTATAGCTCGTACTAGGATAGACGTTGTTGTCAACAAATATGGTATCGCTTGCGTCGACGGTCTTGATAAGTACCCCGTTGCGCACAATTTTATATGCGATAACACGGGTATTATCAGTCGCTGGTTGCCAGGATAGTTGTACTGCACTAGAGCCTAATGCTGAAGCAGTTAAATTAGTGGGGGCAGTAGGGGGTTGAATATCTGCTGCAGAGCTGAGGATAAACTGAACTCCTGGTACGCTTACCCCAGTGATACCTATCGAGTTTGAAAAAATTTGACCTGAACCGTCAAACCCGTTTAATCCATAGCTGCCATCTGGCACATAATTTGGTGCTTTTATTGTTAGTTGGATGTTGGCAGAAGCCCCAGGTGCTAGCTTTACAATATCTGGTACGGCTACAACGTTTAGCTGATTAATCGGCGGACTATAACGAAAGGTTTGATCTGCACAACCGGTGCTATCTCTGTTGGTGAGGGTAAAGCTATAAGTTGCTGGCTGACCAGCTGCTACGGTCTGGCTAGAAGGTGTCGGTGTACTCATAGTAGGAAAGTTACGACTACAAGTTGTCGAGGGTACAGTTACCTTTACTGTTAAACCATTGCTGTCAGCCGAAACAGTAGTTATGCTAATGCCGTACTCTGGATCAGTAAAGGTATGGCCGGGTAGCAGTGAACCGTCAACCGAATCACCAACGTTATAGTAATTACCATAAAAATCATTTATTGAGCCGGGGGAATTGTCTAAAAGCTGTGCATCAGCACCACCAACAGAATGATTGTAATGAATTGTTGCACCTTTAGTAATACTACAGCCATTACAAGCACCTATAGCATCTATCCAGTTGTCGTAGCCAATTTGTTGGCGGTATTCCACAGTAATCGAATCGCCTGTCGTGCCTCTAGGTATATTTAGAGCCAGCGGCTGGCCGGTGGTATTGGTCTTTTCGTAAGGAGTGAGTGTGTAGGTAGTGGTTCCGGCAGGCACAGTAGGAAATTGCGTACTATTAAACCAACCAGCTCCAGCTTTATGAAATGCACTAAGATGTCCCCAATTACTCCCAGCCGGCGAGCCAAGAATGTCAAATTTATCACCGTAATTTACTGACTGACAGGCTGGATCATAAACAGTCGGAGGTGTGAAAACATTTGGGCTACACTGATAAAAGCCACCATGATCGAGACCAGTTCCCAGATTATGACTCAATTCATGAGTAACTACCTGACCGTTATAGGCTGAGGTTGGATCTAAACCAATTAAGCCCGTGACCACTGGACCGTCAGGTGTTGATCTTGTTTGAACACTTACGGCCGATCCGAAAGTACTAGGACAATTAAACACAAGTATAAGGCGGCTAAAATGTGTAAAATCAACGTCAGCGTTTGCTGCATTCTCTAGATCAGTAATAGTTGCATCTAAGCCATCGCAACCAGCATTGGTGGATGAACTAAGATGATACGGGCCAAAGAAAGACGGTACAACTGATAGTTGATGATAGGAAGTCTCATCAAAATAACTGATTACATTGTTTCCTGAACTACTCTGGAAAACATTGCGGATAGCATTCATGTCTACAGTATTGGTACTGTCAGAGAAATTAGCCGCAATGACTGCCACATTCATTTGCCCAATACTTGGAGTAGTGTTGGCGCCCAACACAGAAGTACTAGTCTGTGAAGTGGTTGTTCTGGTTGTAGTCGATAAGCTCTGAGACTTATCTAAGATAACACTATTGTCTAAAGCATAGCCAGTTACTGAAATAGTTGTACCCGGTCTGGTAACTGGAAGCGTCGTTTCACTAAATAAGTCATAGGTTTTGTTATCAGAGGTGATGATTTGATTAATATTTTGCTCTGTCTTATCAGCAAAGTGGTCGACATGAGTAAAGCCGTACTTCCCCTTTAATGTCACCTTCTGCTCTACCGGTACGCCCTGGCTTGTTAGGTCGGCGATGGATTGGTCATCCAGTAAGGCTTCTCTGGCAGAATGAGGGTTGGTTGCTAGTAGTTCTTTTAGATCTTTGGTGCGTTGTTTGGCAGTTGCTAGCAGTTCGGGTTGGACGGTCGCATGTTTGTCGGGGTGGATCTTGATGGCTTGGGTGCCAGCCGTTAGGGTAGCGGTGGCCTGTAAGATTTTACTCTTAGCGT
>CAZOZI010000010.1:0-23655 GCA_964584265.1 uncultured Candidatus Saccharibacteria bacterium
CAGTGGGTACACGTGGGTAAGCCCGCCACTAAAAAACAAAAAAACAACCCAAGTAAATTAAAGAGAGCAATGGCTACGGTAGATTATTTCCAGCGGAGACTCGATGACAAGCGTCGGTTAACCATACCGACTGAGCTTCGAAATGAGTTTGAAAGCGGAGTAGTGATCACCCGTGGCTTCCAGAAGTATTTGCATATGTATCCCAAAGCAATTTGGGATGAGCAAGTCGAGCCGCAGCTACAAGGAAGTATCCTTGATGAGCATACGGCTGATTTAAATGTGCAATTCCGCAACGGCAAAGTTGAGAGCGCGCTAGATGGCAAACAAGGCCGCATCACGATTGAGCCTGGACTACTGGAATTTGCTGGCATTGACCGTGAGGTTAGTGCAGTGCGAGCAGGGCGTTACTGGCGCTTGCAAGCCTCTTAGGTACTTGGCACCACGCACATTAACAATTAAATCTAGATCGAACAAAGTCAGTTAATTGGCAGTCAACAAGTGGATTAAAGGTAACCACTTTAAAAACCTTCGTTCTTTAGCCAAAAAAACACCTCCCAAAACTCCACCTCACACATAAGTCTCTCAAACTCGGTCTTAGCCAGTGGAAGAAGTCCTAAGATTGGTTAACAATCTTACCCTCAAGATTTCTCTCACATACACGGATAAGACTCATCCAGCTCCATTTAAAGGAACTGGATAACAAAAACAAAAACCCCAAAAAAACAAAAAGTTGGCTGCTAATTAGGTGACCTTGTTCATACGACTCTCAAAATGGGTCGTCGACAAAAACAAAAAATCACCAAAACAAAAACAAAAGTGACGGTTCAAAACCAAAAACATGTACCAGTACTTATTCGTGAAGTCCTCGAATACCTGGCGCCGCAGAAAGGTGAATCATACCTTGATGCAACAGCTGGATACGGTGGACACGCGCGAGCAATATTGGAAGCCTCACAAGGCAATGCCACGCTCATTGATAGAGATACATTTGCTATCAATGAACTGCATAAACGCTTTAACACAAATGACACTGAAATAATCCATAGCGATTTTCTCAGTGCCAGTAAACAGCTAGCAGTTGCTGGTAACCAATACGACATGATATTAGCGGATTTGGGCGTTTCGTCACCGCACCTTAATATTTCTAGCCGAGGATTTTCGTTTAATAGCGATGCGCCACTTGATATGCGCATGGATCAAGACCAAACGCTAACAGCTGCAGAAATAGTAAATACTTTTCCTGCCAAAGCTTTGGTGCATATATTCCAAGATTACGGAGATGAGCCAAAGGCACAGCGCATTGCTCGCAGTATTGTTGAGGCAAGGCCTATAACAAGCACGAGTCAACTAGCAGCCATTGCTGCTAAGGCGTGGCCTGGCCACAGCCGTGTGCACCCAGCGACCCGTATTTTTCAGGCGCTACGCATTGCGGTGAACGACGAACTCCGCCAATTAGAAGAAACTCTGCCTATCTGGATTGAGTTACTGCAACCTGGTGGTCGTCTCGTTGTCATTAGTTTTCATAGTCTTGAAGACCGTATCGTGAAACGAATTTTCCAGCAGATGGGTCAACCTGGTTTCGATGCAAAACTGGTGATCCTTACCAAACGTCCTATTACGGCTAGCCCAAAAGAATTAGTTTCTAATCCGCGAGCACGCAGCGCCCGGCTGCGTGCCGCAGCGAAAATAAAAAAAAGGGAAGGGAAGTAAATGCCAATTCAGGTAAAAAGTTCTTCCCGAGCCTATAAAGTCCGCGTGCGAGTGTTGTAACACTTCAGAAGTGGACTAAAAGCTCAAAAGGTGCGGGAGTTTTAAAAGCTTCCGCACCACAAAAATAAACATAAACAAAAACATATGACCTACTCAAGTTCCTTGTCCATCAGCCGCCAACGTTTTAATCAACGGGGGCAGAACGCCGTCACTTTTCGTGCCAATGGTGCGAAATTGGGCCCAGTTAGTAACAGTGTAATTTTAGTTATCTTAGCGTGCCTGCTCGGATTACTTTACCTTACACAAGTAACTAAAACGAATGCCTATGGCTATCGTATTAATGAGCTCAAAACGAAGACCACTAAATTGCAACAGGAACACGATCAGCTCGAGGTGACTTCAGCTCGTTTACAGGCGTTGGATCGGGTAAAAAACAGCGATGTTGCTAAAAATCTGGTGTCATTGTCACCAGCAGCGACAGTCCAAAACTAAATTAAACTCATAGGAGTTGCATGGCGCATGAACGGCGACAATGCACCAAGCGTATCTAACATGATGGGGCGCGTCCGATTCTGGTACGCGCTTTTATTAGTGGTGAGTGCTCTATTTATGTTGCGCCTCTTTTATCTACAGATCATCAGGCATAATCATTATCGACAGATTGCTTTACAAGCCCAACTCAAACAATACGAGATTCCTGCAGTGCGCGGCACCATTGCAGCGCACAATGGCGATCAAGTAACACCAATTGTCCTTAATGAAATACGCTACACCGTATTTGCTGATCCCAAATTTATTAAAGACTCTAGTGCGACAGCAACGAGTGTGGCGGGCATCATTGGTGGCAACTCTGCTGATTATCAAAAAGCAATGGAACAATCGACGCGTTATAGTGTGCTTGCAAAAAAAGTTTCAAGTGAGCAAAAAGATAAACTAACAGCAATGCATTTGAAAGGCATAGGCGTCCGCGAACAACCTTACAGAATATACCCTCAGGGTTCTTTGGCTTCACAATTGTTGGGGTTTGTGAATGATGATGGTGTAGGCAAGTACGGCGTCGAACAGTCACTAGATAAAGATTTGAAAGGCACAGAAGGGCAACTAAAAGCGATTACTGATGCGGAAGGTGTGCCACTAGTGGCTAATAAGGATAACATTGAAGTGTCGCCAAAGGCAGGCCAGCAGGTAGTGCTGACTATTGATCTAGGACTGCAACGCCAGCTTGAAGACATCTTAAAAGCTGGCTTAGACCATGCCCAATCAACTTCAGGCAGTGCACTCATTATGGATCCTTACAGTGGTGCAATAAAAGCAATGGCAAATTATCCGACCTATGATCCAAATGAATTTTATAAAGTATCGGACGCCAGTGTATTTACAAACGCCGCGGTGAGCTCGCCGCTAGAAGTTGGATCGTCCATGAAACCATTGACTATGGCAGCTGCACTTAGTAGCGGAGCCGTTAATAAAGATAGCACTTACTATGACCCAAGCCATTTTACGGTTGATAACCACACCATAACCAATATTGAAGAAGATGGTGGGGCAGGCACGCGTAGCTTAGCTGATATTCTGCAGCTTTCTCTTAATACAGGCGCAACGTGGTTGCTTATGCAAATGGGAGGTGGTCAGATTAATCAGAAAGCCCGCGTCACTTGGCATGATTACATGGTTAATCATTATCAATTTGGTAAGCCGACTGGTATAGAACAAGGTTACGAGGCTGCTGGTATAATACCTGATCCATTAAAGGGCTATGGTCTAAATATTCAGTACGCCAATACTGCCTTTGGGCAGGGTATGACGGCCACACCGCTGCAAATCGGGGGAGCTCTAGCTAGCATTGTAAATGGCGGTACATACTACCAGCCACGTCTGGTAGATGCAACAACTGATAGTGACGGTAAGACGACCACCAAACAGCCTCATATTGTTCGTCAGAATGCAGTGAGTCAAACAACCAGCAACACTGTACGGGGGCTTATGGAATATACATTCACCAAGAATCACCAACTATACGGTATGCCATCGCTCCGCAGTGAGTATATGATTGGTGGTAAAACCGGTACAGCCCAAATTGCCAATCCGGCTGGGGGCTATTTTGATAACAAGTACAATGGTATGTTTATTGGTTTTGTTGGTGGGGATAAAGCACAATACGTTATTGTGGTTCGGGTAAATGAGCCGAAGATTGGTGGCTATGCCGGCTCTAAAGCAGCTGCACCGTTGTTTGTTAATCTTGCTAATATGTTAATTGATAGCTATGGCGTAACTCCGAAAACTCATTAAAAGCGGTATAATACAAAGGATTGCAACAAGTATGACACAAACTATCAACATCATTGTCCAAAGTGATACAGTCACCAGAATCTTGCTACTCGGTTTTGCCAGCTTTTTACTAAGCATGCTTATTACGCCGCTCTATACTACCTTGGCTTATAAAAAACAGTGGTGGAAGAGGGCACGCGAGCAAGCAATTACTGGCGAGACTGCAGTTGTCTTCAATAGCTTGCATGCCGAGAAACACAAGCGTCATATTCCTACGATGGCCGGACTTGTTTTTGTTGCCTCAGTAGCAATTGTGACACTGGTAGCGAATCTAAGTCGAGGCGAGACATGGCTGCCGCTGGCCGCTTTTGTAGGCGCAGGTGCCGTTGGCTTACTAGACGATATCATAAATATTCGTGGTACGGGGCAAGGGATAGCTGGTTTATCGTCTCGGATTAAGCTACTGCTTACAACTATGGTTGCCTTAGTTGGAGGTTGGTTTTTTTACGTAAAATTAGATGTGGCCTCAATTCAGATTCCTCTGTTCGGACAATTGCATATTGGGTGGCTCATAATTCCGCTGTTCGTGCTTGTGGTGGTGGCGTCGGCTAACGCAGTCAACATGACTGATGGTCTTGATGGTTTAGCGGGTGGCCTGACGGCAATTGCCTTTGGCGCCTACGCGGTGATTGCCTTTCTAGAGAGTCGCTACGGTGTAAGTGCGTTCTGTATGAGCATTGTTGGCGCGCTACTGAGTTACACCTGGTTTAATATTTATCCAGCACGCTTTTTTATGGGTGACGTCGGGTCATTTGCACTTGGGACGGCACTTGGAGTTGTAGCTATGCTGACTGATACAGTTCTGCTGCTACCGATTATTGGTTTAGTGTTCGTGGCCGAAGCTGGCTCGGTGATTATCCAAATTACCTCCAAAAAATTACGTGACGGCAAAAAAGTCTTCAAATCTACGCCAATTCATCATCATTTTGAAGCGAGTGGCTGGCCAGAGACTAAAGTAACAATGCGCTTTTGGACCATAGGTCAGGTCATGGCTGTGGTTGGCCTTATGATCTTTATACTAGGCAGGTATGTATGAGTTTTGCTGGCATCAGGCGCCGTCCATCATATCTAAGCCGCACCCCACAGCGGCGTCATCGACCTGACTATTGGTTGCTTATTCTCGGCACAGTACTTTTGGCACTTGGCCTGATTGTTGTCTATACGATTGGTCCAGGCTTAGCGGCCCAAAACCACGTCGGCGATAACTATTACATTAACAGGCAACTATTTGCTGTCGTACTTGGCATTGGGACTTTTGGCTTATGTGCTAAATTGCCACTAGAGCTGTGGCATCGCTTAGAGAAACCCTTGTTGATAT
Organism: uncultured Candidatus Saccharibacteria bacterium; assembly: GCA_964584265.1. Taxonomy (GTDB): domain Bacteria; phylum Patescibacteriota; class Saccharimonadia; order Saccharimonadales; family CAYVSP01; genus CAYVSP01. The sequence goes on from CAZOZI010000010.1 coordinate 5,357, forward strand.
CCTCAGTTATAGCAGCGCTAGCCGTTCGGCTGGTAGGGCAGGAGGTTAACGGAGCTTACCGCTGGATTCAAATTGGTGGATTATCGTTTCAAGCTGTAGAGCTAATCAAATTCGCCTTTATTATCTGGCTGGCTGGCTTTTTAGTAACTCGCTTGCGTGAAGGGACATTGCAAGATCCAAAACGCAGTTTTCAGCCACTTTTGATTGCGCTGCTAATTGTTGGTGTTGTGGTTGCTAAGTTGCAAAGCGATCTGGGTTCAACTGGTGTTATGGTGGCAATAATGGCCGCAATGGTTTATGTAGCAGGTCTGCCACTCCGGCGCATCGCCATGATCGGTGGCGTTATTTTAATTGGTACTGTCATGTTAATTTCATCCAGCGGCTATCGCAGGCAGCGAATCTTAACCTTTTTGCATCCAGAAAAAGACTGTTTGGCTTCTGGTTACCAGGTTTGCCAATCTTTAATATCGGTTGGCTCAGGCGGGTTGCTAGGCTTGGGTCTTGCAAAAAGTGTCCAAGCTTACGGTTATCAGCCAGAAGCTGCCAATGATTCTATTTTTGCGATCTATGCTGAAAAATTTGGCTTTATTGGCGTAAGCGTGCTTTTTGGTCTGTTTATAGCATTTTTCGCCCGACTCAAGCGTATTATCGAACGAGCACCTGATGACTATAGCCGTTTGATAGTAACCGGCATTTTGGCGTGGCTGAGCACGCAGACACTTATTAATATAGGGGCCATGATTGGCTTATTACCGCTTAAAGGCATCACCCTACCGTTTATAAGCTATGGTGGAACAAGCCTAATTTTTGTGACAGCCGCAGTCGGCCTGGCATTCCAGATTTCACGATTTACCACACTTGAACGCATGAATACGCAAATAAGAGGGAGCAATGATGATAGTCGTTTTGACCGGCGGCGGCTCAGGGGGGCATATCACCCCAGTCCTGGCAGTCGCTAGAGCTCTCAAGCGTAAACAACCAGATGTAAAAATTGTCTATGTTGCCAAAAAGGGTGACAAGCTTAGCGATGATGTCGTAGTTCATGACAAGAACATTGATGAGGTTAAGTTTATTAGTGGCGGTAAATGGCGGCGCTATCATGGCGAAGGTTGGCGCCAACTATTTGATATAGCAACACTAGCTAAAAACGTTCGCGATTTCTTTCGCTTGCTTATCGGCACACTACAAAGCCTCCATTTGTTACACAGGCTTAAGCCAGATGGGGTGTTTATTAAAGGCGCATACGTTGGTGTGCCGATAGGGTGGGCGGCTCGCTTTTACCATATTCCGTACGTGACACTCGATTTAGATGCACTGCCCAGTTTAGCTAATCGTCTTATTGCTAAACATGCAGCTGCACATGCCGTTGGCATGCCCAAAGGACTCTACAGCTATCCACAAAATAAGACTTTTTTTGTTGGTGTGCCTATAAGGGAGGACTTTAGTTTAGTGACGCCTGAGCAACGAGTATCTTTTAGAACCGAACTTGGGCTTAGTAGCTATGATCAAGTTATCCTCGCCACTGGTGGCGGTTTGGGAGCAGTCCGCTTAAACCAAGCCATTGCTGAACAGATGCCGCAACTCCTTAAGCTCTATCCACGCCTTGCCCTTATCCATATTGTTGGTCACGACCATGAACAAGTGATGCAAAAAACCTATCAAACTTTACTCAATCAATCACAGCTCAGCCACATAATTGTTAAGGGCTTTATTAATGATGTCTATCGATTCAGTGGGGCGGCTGACGTTATTATCAGCAGGGCAGGGGCTACAAGCTTAGCTGAATTTTCAGCCCAAGCCAAAGCCTGCATTATCGTACCAAATCCCTTGCTTACAGGTGGCCATCAACTTAAAAACGCCGAACAATTAGCAGCGCATGGTGCCATAAAGGTTGTAAACGAAGCAGACATTGAGGAAGATTCTAACGTTTTGCTTAGTGCCATCAAAGAACTACTAGAATCATCTGAACGTCGTGTTGCTCTCGGCAGAGCCCTACATGCATTTGCGCCACCTGATGCAGCCGAAAATGTGGCAGATCTTCTTATCAAGACATTTAATAGATCTGCTTAGTAATGAAGTTAAGGCGTAATAAAGGTAATGCAGATCGCGATCAGCGACAATCCACAAACTCATCAGGTACTGGCCGACGCATCTTTTCTTATTATGCCAATAGTGCGCCGCGTGATATTCAGCAGGCTAGAACTGAACGTCGTGGCAAAATAGTGCCGCGCTTGCGTCACTGGCGCTACATTCCGTCCTTTATGGCGCTTGTTGCAATCATTTTGAGCATTCTATACATACTAGGACTCGATACGAACCCACACATATCCTTAGCAGACAACCAGCATACTGTGGCAATACATAATGTTGAAACCTATCAAAAGGCAGCACGTGAAGCCTTGGATAGCTCAATTTTCAATCATAATAAATTAACAATAGATACAGGCACTGTTGTACGGCATATGAAAGCGCAATTTCCTGAGATTGATCAAGTCGCGGTTACATTGCCGCTTCTTGGGCATAGACCCTTGGTTGAATTAACAGTTGTGCAACCAGCCGTAGTACTGTCTTCCAACAACAAACTATTTGCTATTGCAGGTAATGGCAAAGTCGTATCTTCAACTGCAGAAGCAACCAGCCCAGCGCTCAAAACATTACCGCTTGTAATCGACAAAAGTAATCTAAAACCTGAGGTTGGCCAAGCCGCATTATTAGCTGTTGAAGTAGGTTTCATTGCGGAGGCTAATCAGCAATTAAAGGCACAAAAGATCACTGTTCAGGAGCTTTCTTTACCACCCATTCCTAATGAAATTGATATACGCCTTGCTGGACTGCCTTATTTTGTTAAATGCAATATGACTGAAGATGCCAGGCTGCAAATTGGCACTTTTCTGGCCACCAAGAAAAAACTCGAATCTGATAATGTTACACCACATGAGTATATAGACGTTAGGGTAGAGGAGAAGGCGTTCTATAAGTGATTGCTCGTAGTTTCGCCATTCATGGGCGTTTTTTAGCCGAGAAGCAAGCTTCTCGGTAAGCGCTTGCAGACCCATTCAGGCGAAAGTACTAGCCTCGTTACTACGCTCTACCCTGCATTGTTCGTAATTTGTTCATTTGTAAGTGTCAGTGATAAATCTCACAAAAACTATACAAACATATACAAAGTAGGGAATGTCAAATAGAGCAGTATATGGCAAACATAGGGAAGAATATGTAACGAAACAGAAACGAGCAAAAAGCAAATAAATGAAAACGTCTTGTTGTGGAAAACTATTATAAAGGCGTGAAAACTTTTGCGACATAAACAACCATTAAAGCACTGAGTAATACATGTGAGGATTGCACTCGGCTAAGCACAGTAGTGCAATGTAGTGCAGTGATAAGTGACAATATGGTAAGAGAGCTTTATTACTCCCCTAACAGGGGGGTATTGGCAATCATCTTATAATCTATATAAAGAGTCGTAAAATATACATTGTGCGACATTTACTGTATAGCTTGGTTGTGTGCTCTGCTGACTGTTTTGTCTATATATTTTCATTCTTATTTTAATTTTGTTTTTGAAATTATTGTTACTCCCTGCTTGGTGAGTTCCACCCACTAACAACTGAACTAAGCACTTCCTTTTCCATAGATCTATTATCATGTTCGCAATTTGTACGTTTAGTGGATTTGTTAATTCAAATTTAGAAATCGGAAATGCTGGAGTGCTCAGCAGCTTCTTGGCAGGCACTAATTACTCCAAACACATGTGCTTGAGCCAACTCGTCTTCAAGAAACTTCTCTAACATATCAGCATCATGACCCATCAGTATGCGTGATGCATGCTTAGCAGTATCCATAACTTGGTCATGGCGAAGCGGCAAACTCATATCACCGTCCATGACACGCCAAAGTAAACCGGCAGCTGCATACTCACCAGTGTCTCTCACGAAATAGTAATATCGACTTAGCGCTTCATGAAGTCCATGACCGGTTACTTCTCTGGAAACAAAAGGAGAATCGTGTGCTTGAGCCTCTTCCGCAAGAACAGTATGAAACGTTTCTCTATCAAGAATCATATTTAACTTATTACTCTGATAGGGCGTAGGTGGCTTTGGCGACGCGTTTGAATTGCGACTTGCCTTGGAGGTTCAATAGAATAGTTGTTTCTTTGACGTAGCGGCTTTTAAGCACACGCTTGACGATTTCATCCCGGTGCAGAGGCCCGCCTTCTTTTCTAAGCACCTCAGATATAACATCGGCCACTGTGCCCTTCTTATAGCCCCACTCCTTGAGTGCATAAATGCCCCGTCCTATTAATACAAAGCGCTTGTCTTTAATAAGTTCGTTGTGGATAGCCTGTGTGGTTACGTCTTTACGCTTAAACTCAGACTTCTTAATAGCCTCAGAGATTTCATTGAAGTGCATGTGTTTGCCATGTTCTTTGAGAATGACGTAAATCTTGTCACGGATATTCTTTGGATTAACCAGTGGCCATTTAACTAGTCCCCAGCGTCCATTTAGGCTTGCTAGCTGTTTAGAAATGCTAGCTAACGCTTCGACGTGCTTAGAATCATTACTGCCAACCTTCTGGGCAACGGTTTCAATGTCGGTTGGTTCGCCAATTTGCTTAATGGCATCGATGATTTTTTGGACTTGGTCACGCACTGCTTTTTCGTTATGGACTTCTTTTATACCCACTGCATGATAAAAATGGTCGTTTTCGTCGATAACAACCAAACTAGGGCTTAATTGTGCTAGAAATGAAACACGTGATTGGTCTAGGCGGCCATTTTCTTTGGTTAGGTGTGCCGCTAAATCAGTTATGCGGGCTACGTTACCAAGGCTACGTAGTTCTTCGGCAAAAACAACCTGCACATCTTTAATGTGCGGTAAACCATTATCGGCAGAAGTCTTTAGTCGTGACACTACAGCCTTTTCCAGCTGTCGGACACGTTCGCGGGTTATGCCTAGTAACTCCCCTATCTGCTCCAAAGTCTCTTTACGATCAAACAAACCATAGCGGCGTGCTACAATTTCACGTTCACGTTCACGCTCAATCGTACCCAATACATCGTTGACAATTTTCTCGATGTTGAGTTTCGTTTTGACTTCGGTTGCTACTGCCATGATCTGCTCTTCCCTATCCGTTAATCCTTACGATTTAGTATAATTATATAACACTAGTTTTCAAAAGTCAACATTATGTTTGTATATTCATATTCTAGCACGAAGTAGACACTATTTCTATTGCGTGTAGTAACAGCTTACGAGAGCATACCTGTTAAACTTGTGCAAAACTATGGTGTTATCTACTACGTTTATTCTCTATCTTCAATGCCCGTCAGAAGTTCGCCGACAATATTTGTAGATATAAACTCTTGTATTCGTTTGCCGTCATCTGGCCATAATGCGATGGCATGGCGGAACTTTAGGTCAGCCATATCAGGGGTTAAACTCTCAAGACTAATTGCGCCAGCCTCTTTAGCTAACGCACCAAGTTCATAGCGATCAAGAATTACCCGTCCATCCTCAAACGGCGATAGTATACCTACATGAATACCTGCTTTTGTTGCGGCTGCAATAGCATCGATCCAAGAATAGGTCGTGTCGGTTTCATAATCGGTCCATTCTCGATTTGGAATCTGTCCCGCCCCTTTACATTCTAGAATGACTCCTTTGAGTCGTCCGCGCTCTACCATATCCATAAGCATCCAAGGCGGTGTATCGGCGGAAACCCGAATAGTCCCTACCTTTTTCTCGAGCTCGGTATCTAAGCGAAGATTCTGAACTGCCAGTACGGGATCTTTGTAGCGCAAACCTTCCTCAAAATGAATATGAGGCCAGACTCGTGCTACTGGATTACGGCCTGGCGTATAGAAAGCCATGAAATTGGATTCAGCACGTTTTTTTAACCGACTGCCATCCCAGACGTCGCCAATACAAACGTTATAAACACCTACCACATCGTTGCGATGGAATGCAGCTGCAATTCGAAACGTATTAGATAGCTGCATATGAACGTCAGAGCCAACCTCATCCTTGGTCATTTGGGCGCCAATGACTAAAAGCGGCTTTTGCAGAGAAGTCTTGAAGAACATATTAAATGCGGCAGTTGTTTCGGCCATGCTATCTGTGCCATGCATGACTACAAAAGCATCAAAGTCCTGATACCTCGTGGCTAGCTGCCGTGCAATCATGATGCGCTCAGAGTGAAGCAGATTGGTAGAGTCTTGGCGAATCTTGAAGTCCTCAAGCGTTAACTCTACTTCTGGGGGTACGGATATACCTTCCATCAACTCAGACGCTGACTTGGCAGCACGTAGTGGGTTGCCCACCATACCCAAGGTTCCACCAGTATTTAATACGTAGACGCGCGTTTTTTTCATTTTGCACCCCGCGATTCTAGAAATTCAATTACTTTCTTAAAATTGCCTCTTTTAGCATCAACTAACGGTGTCCCGCCCCATCGGTCTTTGGGGCTTATGTCTACTCCTTTGGCGTGCAGGAACTTGACTGCTTCTAATTGTCCTTCTGAGGCGGCTAGGTGTATACCAGTACGACCATCGTAATCAGCCGCCGCCATGTCGGCGCCGCTGGTGTAAAGGCGTTGCAATTCATGGACATCGCCTTGACTGGCTGCCCAACAGACTGCCATAGAATCTTCGAGTTGTTTATTAGTAGCCATGGGTTATGCTTTCTCCGATCCACCGTGCTTCTTAAGCAACTCCAGAACTTCCTTGTGGCCTTCACGCTTGGCGTCGGCCAACGGTGTTCCGCCCCAACGATCCTTGGGGTTAATGTCTACATTCTTCTCGATGAAAAATCTAACCGCCTCAAGATGTCCTTCTGAAGCTGCTAAGTGTATGCCGGTACGCTTATCGTATTCACCTTCATTGAGGTCAACTCCGGCGGCATGGAGCCGCTGTAGCTCGTCGATATCACCGATGCTGGCAGCCGATGTTACAGACATTACACCGCGCATTTTAGTTTCATTTTTCTTAAGTCGAGGGTCAACTTTATTAATGTTTTTCAAGGAAGTGTCAAACATATGGAAGTTAAAGCGTTCAATCAATTTGTTAGAAAAGTCCAAACCTTTCAAGCTGCTGCCACTACCATCGATTCGTGGCGACCAGATGGTAATACCCATCACGTCTGGTACAGCTATCATGACCACACCTGAGGTGCCACTTACTGCCGGTAAGCCCACTGAAAAGGCGTACTCACTTGAATAGTCTTGCATACCAGCAGCCAACATAATAGATAAACAGTTTTTAACTGTGGGTGACGATAACACCTCTTGTCCGTCGGTTGGGCAAACCCCTGCATTGGCTAGGGTTGCGGCCATCACCGCTTGCGCCTCGGTAGTAGTTTCAATAGCGAAACATCGCCATAGAAACTCCAAATGTTCATTAACGTCAGCTCCCTTTGGGAAAAGACCCTTCTGTTGCATAAAGTAAGCTAGTGCCCTGTCTTTATCGTCAATTCGTTTTTCTGAGGCAAAAGCTTTCTCGTTCATGCCTGGTGTCATACCTCCAGCTAAGGCTTTCCAGAATTTCTGAACGGATTCAAAACGAGACTGGGATGTTTTACCGTTGATCATTGAGCAGACCATCAAGGCCCCGGCCCCAGATAACGGGTTATGTGGTAAGCCGTCTTGGTTCAGCATTAAATAGTCAAAACCTTTTTCTTTTGGAGCGCGACCAACATGCTCATGAACGGTTTTTTCATCGCTCTCTTGCAGGCTAATGGCGTAATTTATAGGGTTAGCAGTCTCTCTTGCAAGGTATTTATTAGAATAGTTGCCGATATTAAAACGCTGTCCATCAACTGTGCAAACTGATAGCGCATAAGCATCAGCATCAACATTAGACAGCTCGGGAGTGTAATCAGACGGTTTGCCTTCCGTATTCTGCAGAGTGCGGTTATATAAGTTAGTGACAAAACTAGCAAAATTTTTAAAGTCAGGAATGACCAAACCACCAGTCAGGGCTTTTTCGATTAGAGTAATGTGAGGACTGACTAGTTTTCGAAAATCCGTATAAGTAATAGGGCCATTGTCTTTGTATTGCTTAAGACCCAGCGTTGTTTGGCGAATCCGTACGTCGTCAGCCAAGATGCCTCGGTCATGTAAGGCTTGAATAAAGTCACCTTTGGTTACGTGCCCCTTCGAATCAGCATCAAGCGCGTGGAAAATGCGTTCTACCACGTCCATTTCTTGATTGGTTTGCTTTTGTGCAGGTTCAGACATAACTTATTTCCTATTGTAACCTATGCTTGCGCTGTTAGTGAAAGTTTGCCAAGATGATCCATGGCTAGAGCTACTGGATTGATTAACTCAATACCTTCCAGGCCGTCAATCTGCTCCTGCCAACCCCGTGAAGCCAGGATTTCCCACAGCTCAGTGCCGGCGAGGAGTACAGTACCTGTTATAACTATACTTTGGTCTTGCATAAAGGCTTTCATGTCTTTATCTTCAACTCCTTGCTGACGGGCCATTTGTGTTTTAGCAGTCTGCGCAATCAGTTTTTTTAGTTCATCAGCACTAGCCAGGACTTCGGTAATATTCTTGCCGCGAGCTGCCTGCATCCACTCCGCAATTTTGCCCTTGCCTTTTACAACCAGAGTTTGACCTATGCGATCCGGATATCGGTCTACAACATCGGGCAGACCAAAAACAATAACCCGACCCGGCTCTTTTCGCTTAATGTAACTTTCCAAAGCTTCGTCGGTGGCTTTTATCTGTATGTCTGGACGATCCTGTAGCGCAGTGGTTAATTTACCAACAAAGGAGGGTGAGTTGGCGGCGTTTGAAGTAAAGCCGACCAAGTGCCTCTCTCCAGTTTTGGGAATTGCTCGCAGGCTACGAATTAAGAAGTCAACTATTTCACCTTCATGTAAGGACAAATCGCCAGTTCCACCCATCTCCGGGGCAGAATTAAGGTTAAGTCTGGGCATGTCATCAACAAAGTAACTGTCAGCTTCCGCTAAAGCGCTACGGACAGTGGCTTCGAGGACGCCGTAATAATGATTGCCAACTTGAGCACTATCACCGGAATAGAGTTTGACATCATGGCGAGGAAAGATCCTTTCCTGGTCAGGGCCTCGCTGGCATATGTCTGAAGTTACAATCAAGTCCGCCCCTATTAGCCCGTGGCATGCCACCAGGAGTTTAGGCATGTCTATGGCAATTGACCAACCTTTGTCGCCGCCACTTATATACACCTTCTTAGCCCGATTACGAGTCTGTTTATCTAAGAAATCACGATCAAATAGATAGATAGGATCACCAGGCTTACTGGGGACCCGCCAACCGCTTTCGACGGCTCCTAAAGCCTTTAGTGGGCTGACCGTGCCTGGCACAAACCCTAGGCTGTTAAGTTCATCGTCACTTAATGGTTCCAGCTCACCAACTTGTCCTCTTAAAACGTCAGACATCTTAAATTCTAAATCGCCCGGGCCAGTCAAGATGACGGTTTCAGTTTCTCCGGATGACAACGTGGCTTTGCCGGCAAAGGATTTTGCTATGGCCCATAATTCAACACCCAAAGCGCCATTGCGCTGAGCACTGGCCGCATTTTGCTCCGCTGTTACTGGTTCACCCTTAGAATTTTTATTGCGGGTTTTATAAGGAATAACTACAAAGTCGCGACCCGGCCAGAAGCCTTTAGCCGCCAAATAACGAGCATTCTGATCAACAGTCTCTGGCCATGGTTGACCAGCAGCTTCGCGCATGGCGTGTAAATCAGTTAGCGGCTGCAGCAATAGTTGCCCATCAGGATTTACTGTTGGCGGTCGCTTTAGCAGCCACTGTTGTGCCTCGCTGTAGCCATCAAGCAGTTCTGGATTACTCTCGAAACGGTAATCCACACAATGATAAATGTCATCTCGCCTCTTAAACTGGTGACTCATAAGCAAATTCTAACACATTTACTACAAATAAGCAATAGCTATTTTGGGGCGAATCTATTTCTTTTTTTTGAAAAAGCGTCCCTTTTTGACTGGTGCTTCATCCAAGAGCTTTTTGGCTTCCTTATCAGTCAGCTTCTTGGGGTCTATGTCATCGGTGATTTTAGCGTTTTTTTTGCCATCAGTCACGTAGGGGCCATAAGGCCCTTTAAGTATTTTGATGCCATTATCAAACTGAGCTATATTGCGATCAGCCTCTATTTTCTGCTTTTCCTTGTATAACTTCCTGGCCTCGGTTTCGGTTATCTTCATGGGGTCTGCTTCTTTTAATGACACAAACACTTTTTCTACTTGTATATATGGACCAAAGCGTCCGATGTTGGAAGTAATCTCTTTGCCATCCTCAGTTTTCCCTACTACCCTAGGGAGTTTGAACATCTCAAGGGCTTGTTCTATGGTGACGTCTTCTAAAGTAGCGTCTTTTGGCAATGGCGCAAAGTCCGGTTTTTCCTCATCATCAGTTGAGCCGCGTTGCAACATCGGCCCATAACGGCCAAAACGCGTAATAATAGGTTTGCCGCTCTTGGGATCCTTACCAAGCTCACGGGCTTGGCTTGTTTCTTCGCGGCTGACATCTTCTGATTGCTTTATCAAGGGGTGAAAACCTTTATAAAAGTCTTTTAGCATTTGTTGCCACTGTTGCTTGCCATCGGCAATATTATCAAAATCTTTTTCTACCCGTGCGGTAAAGTCATAATCCAAAATGTCGGTAAAATATTTGGTTAAAAAATCAGTGGTAACTTCAGCAGGTGCAGTTGGCACAAGCTTTGATTTATCAGCCCCAAAGGACTCCTGTGTTTCATTTTCAGTTATCTTGCCTGACTTAAACTGGATGACTTTAATACTACGCACCTCACCTTCTATATCGGTTTTTTCAACATAGCCACGGTCTTGAATGGTTGAGATAGTCGGCGCATAGGTGCTCGGGCGGCCAATACCTAATTCCTCAAGTTTGCGTACTAAACTTGCTTCAGAGTAACGCCCCGTGGGCTTAGTGAAAGTCTGTGTAGCGGCCATTTGCTGCAAGCTTAACTTCTGGCCATTTTTAAGTGCCGGCAGCAAGCTATCTTCTTTGCTTCCACCATAGACTTTATAAAATCCATCAAAGATTAATATTTCACCTTTGGATAAGAACTTTTCTGATCGCTTAGAACTAACAATGGTAACTTCAGTGCGGTCCATGGTAGCAGCTGCCATCTGGCTGGCCAAGCCGCGGCGGCGGATAATATCATATAGCTTCTCCTGGCCACTATCAGCTCCAGCTTTAATTTTTGAAACGTCGGTTGGCCTAATGGCTTCGTGGGCTTCCTGTGCGCCTTGGGACTTGGTTTGGTATTGGCGGGAATGGTGATACTTAGCCCCGAACTCTTTCTTGATGTAATATTCGGCGGCTTTGAGAGCAAGTGCAGACAAAGTAGTGCTGTCTGTTCGCATATAAGTTATGTGGCCATCCTCATAAAGCCGCTGGGCCAGAGTCATGGTTTGTTTAACGCTAAAGCCAAGCCGGCGGGCGGCCTCTTGCTGCAAGGTACTAGTCGTAAATGGTGGGCTTGGGCTACGGGTTCCAGGTTTTTTATCAATGGCACTTACCGTGAAAACAGCGTCCTTAACGTTCTCAAGAAAGTCTCTAGCAGATTTGTCATCAGCTATCTTATCAATGAGTTCAGCCTGGAGGGTTTCTTTATCAGCGCTGAACTCTGCTGTAACTTTGTAACTACTTGAGCGCTTAAAATCACGTATCTCACGCTCTCGCTCAACAATCAAACGTACTGCAACAGACTGCACTCGCCCGGCCGATAGCCCTGGACGAACCTTTTTCCACAGTACCGGGCTTAGCTCATAGCCAACTAGGCGATCTAGCAGGCGCCGAGCTTGTTGAGCATCGACTAGTCCTTTGTCTACGCTGCGCGGATTTTTTATGGCAGCTTCGATGGCCGATTTAGTAATTTCGTGAAATACAATACGCTTTGTCTTGTCTGCTGGTAACTTCAGTGCCTCAGTTAAATGCCAAGCAATTGCCTCCCCTTCGCGGTCTTCATCGCTAGCGAGCCAAACATTAGATGCGTTGGCTGCAGCTTTTTTAAGCTCACTAACTACTTTTCTTTTATCCGGGCTTATCTCATAAGTTGGCTCAAAATTGTTCTCAATATCAATATTCAGACCCTTTTTGGGTAAATCGCGGATGTGGCCAAAGCTACTCTTGACCGAGTAGTCCTTGCCCAAATAGCGCTCGATGGTACGCGCCTTGGCTGGACTCTCTACAATCACTAACTGTTTTGCCATGTGTTACTCAAGGATGGCATAAGAACTTAGGCCGCGCAAGTTGTTATGTAAGCCCAGCACTATTTCTTGTGTTTTCGTAATCTGGTTGCAAGCTACTAAAAAACTGGAAAAAGTGCTGGGTAAACTTAAGCGTTACCGATTTTATAGCCGACCCATATGCCTAAAAAAGAGCCGATTGTTCCTAGAAGTAGCGTCCATCCGCCTAGACCGTTGCCATGATCAAGCGCTGAGCCAATCAAGCCGCCGATGGTTGAGCCAACGAATATACCGATCCAAATAAGATGTTTTGTTTCCACTCCCGCCAGTATACCATTAGCGAATTGTCCAGTGGCCAGCGCCTAATGCCTTTATGCGCCCTGTAATCTCAAGCATAGTAAGTGTTTGGCTAAAAACAGACGGTTTGAGCTGGCTACGTTGTTGGAGTTCGGCACTATCCGTTACACCATCTTTTAAGAGTTCCAAGACAGCTAACTCATTGCTATTATCGGCCACGATTTCTTGGGTTTCTTTCTCAACCAGCTCAAGATCTAATGCTGCCAGGATGTCCTCCGGCTGTGTTATTGCAGCGGCACCTGTTTTTATCAGACTATTGGTGCCTACTGACAATGGATTAGTAATGTTGCCTGGCACTGCCATAACCGTTCTGCCCTGCTCCAACGCAAAGTTAGCAGTGTGCAGTGTGCCGCTACGCTCACCAGCTTCAGTAATTAAAACACCACTACTAAGTCCGCTAACCAAACGATTGCGTCCGATAAAATTAATTGGAAATGGCTCTGTACCTTCCGGGTATTCGCTCACCAGTGCCCCGCCCTGCTCAATTATTTGTCTTGCTAATTGATAATGGGAGGCTGGATATATACGATCCAAACCACAAGGCAGTACGGCAATGGTTTTAGCGTGAACTTGCAAGGCTGCTTGATGGGCTAAGCCATCCACGCCGAGTGCCAAGCCGCTGACAATCACGATGCCCTGTCTGGCCATTGCTCCAACCAAAGAATTAGTAACCGCTTTACCGTAAGGCGTTACTTTGCGGCTACCAACAACAGCTAAACAAAGGCTATCAAGTAGTTCATTAAGATTTCCGCATACATACAGTTGTTTAGGTGGGTCGGGAATTTGTTGCAGAACCTCAGGGATTTGTTTACCGGTAAGCTTGAGCGTCTTGACATTCATTAGCAATAATATTTTAGTATTGACATAGTACAACAAACTTGCTAAACTCGCAAACCGTAAGCGTTAGTATAACGTCTTACTGTACCTTATAACTGGCAACGTCTGAATTCTTGATTCGGATTGAGCCAAAGTTAGATTGTTTTAGAGTGTTAATGCGCGGCTTAAGTTGTTACCCTCCACTTGCCTATCGCTTCTCTGGGTTTACCCGGGGAGCGCTCTAAAACAGGTTATTCCCTTTAACCCCGCATTCCCCCTCGTATTATTTGAGCGTGGTGATATGACGGTTCACCTTTGAGTGGGTTCGCTTTCGAGCGAAAGGCCTTCAAGGTGGGTTGAAGGGTGTAATTTGGGGATATCCAGGTGATGTCCCCCATAATCAGACCTGCAGCGGTGCCCACCCCCTCTGCAGGTCTGTTTTTATTAGGGTATAATTGCAGACATGGAAAGACGTGCAGATTACTTTTATTTTACCGATGGTGAACTAGATACTTTAGACCTAGCTAATATGGCGAATCCGATTCATATAGACGACATCGATATAATGGAACTTGATTCACAAACCCGCAGATTAGAAGAACAGTTGGAAGGCATAATGGCTGCTGATGACGATGAAGCTCTACAAAGCGAACGTGGGTACATTGTGGCATCTGGAAATTTGCTACAAAGACGCAAAGCGGCCGTTCGGCAGCTTACGGCACTATGGCTGGATACGACTCTTAGTTAAAATAAAAAGCCTCGGGTTTCGTGAGCGAGCTTACCATTGTAGACAAACTCGACTAGAATGCTCTCCACTTCTCTCATGAGGTTATTGAAGTGTTTTTTCTCAGTTGAACTGATTTTTTGCAGAACAAAGTCGGCACTATCCATTTCAGGGGGGTGTTTTGGCCCTATGCCAATCCTTACCCGTGCAAAATCTTCCCCAACGTGCTGCAGAATAGATTTGATGCCGTTATTGCCAGCATCGCTGCCGCCTATACGTGTGCGAATCTGTCCGAACTCAATATCAAGTTCATCATGCACTACAACGGTTTGATTGTTTGAAATCTTGTAAAACTGCTGGATAGCTTGTACGGCTTCCCCGCTGTTGTTCATATAGGTAGTTGGTTTCATCAAAATCACTCGCACATCGCCCAAATTGTGCTGCGTAATCTGACATTTGAGGTCTTTTTTGTCGGTCCAAGATGGGAATTCTTGACTCTGAGCAAACGCATCAATGCAGATAAAACCAAGGTTATGACGTGTTTTAGTGTGTTCATTGCCCGGATTCCCAAGCCCAACAATTAAAACAGTTTTGGTGAGGCCAAGCGTATAAAACGGTGCGCTAGAGCTGGTTTGTGGTTTTTTTTGGAACAAAGCCATGGTTCTTTAAGTCTACCAGGCATTTAGCTCCTTGGTCCAGGAGTGTATAATGGTTGGTGAAAATGACTAAGCAAATCACTGGCGAGCACTTTGTAATAAGAGCAAACGGTACTTATATTAATCCAGTAACATGTGATGTTTCACCGGCTAGCCGCGACCTTATTACCTTTCCTGAGATGCCTTCAGCAGAAGACATGGAAGAGGCACGACTTAACTTTGCAGATTTACGAGAGCGTGATACTGAGGTTGGTATTTCATACGGCGTTCTTCAAGTTGTGCATGAGACGCGTCTGACACGGCGCATTCTTGGTGTACCACTATCACGTTGGCGTGTTGTTGAGACAATTCCTATTGCAGCTGATGGCTAATGTTTCTCCACAAACCAAAATTTTATCGGTGTACCGTTGAAATCATAAACTTCTCGTAGTGCTCGCTCCATGTAGCGTTTGTAGCTCCAGTGAAGTAGCTTGGTGTGGGCACCAAATACTTTAAAGCTGGGTGGGCTCGTTTCATCTTCTTGGACTATGTAGTTAAGCTTAGGATTTTGGCCCTTTAGCCCAGCAGGCGGATGCTTATCGGTAACTTTGCTGAGCCAACGGTTTAATTCACTGGTTTTAATGTGCTGCTGGCGCGTAGCATCAATTTCAAGCGCAAGATCAAAGAGCTTGGTAACGTTTTGACCGGTTACAGAACTTGTAAAAACTAATGGCGCCCATGGCACAAATTCGAATTCGTTTTTAATGCTGGCTGCGAGCTGGTCACGACTGAATGGTGTCTTTTCATCTAAAGCGTCCCACTTGGTCACCACCATAACCAGGCCTTTACCTGCTTCTTTGATTAGACCTGCAATTTTTTGGTCTAGTTGCACGCCCAGTTCATTGACGTCCATCAATAACAAGCAAACATCGGCTTGCTCAATAGCGCTTAAGGCTCTCAGTACGCTAAAGCGCTCAATACCAACCTCAATTTTGCCGCTGCGGCGTATGCCAGCCGTATCCATAAGTTGTATCTCTCTGCCTTCGTAGCGTACAACTGCGCGGTTTATGTCCCTTGTGGTGCCTGCTCTGTCAGCCACAATCGCTTGTTGCTTTTTGGCCAAGGTGTTAAATAAATAAGACTTACCAACATTAGGCCGTCCTAAAACAGCTATACCTAAACGATTGTCAGCTTCTTTAACGCTAACTTTGGGGATAATTTTGACTAGCGTATCAAGTAGGCTTTCGATGCCGCGGTTCTGAGTTGTGCTGGTCAGAATAATTGGTTTGATGCCAAGTCGTTCATAATCTGTGGGCGTTGCCTTGCGCTGCTTGTCTAACTTATTTACTACCAAGAACACTGGCTTACGGCTTTTGAGAGCTGTCTTGGCAATACGCCTGTCCTCTTCGCTAATGCCAACATGAGCTTCAATAACTACCCAAATAACATCGGCACTATCGGCTGCTTGAACAATTTGCTCTTGGATACTGAACTCAAAATCGTCCTCCGGATCCTTCATGCCCGCAGTATCAACCAGCCAGAATTGTTGAGCATTATGTTCAGCTTTGGCCGTAACAGCATCACGAGTAGTCCCCGCTTCTCTTGCCACAATTGCCTCACGCCGTCTTAAGATTGCATTGAATAAGCTGGACTTGCCAACATTGGCTCGTCCTACAATTGCTATAATCGGTAACCTTGGCCTACTCACCGCAAAGCCTGCTTTCTGGCAGATCCAGAAACTCTGCCTTTGCTTCTGGCGATTGGCTGCGTTGCCGGCTTTGCTGCTCCTTCATCGTATTCCATATACGATTCAGTCCGCTGCTCACTGGCGCCTTGTCAATCATCCAGCTGAGTAACACAAGCTGTTGCTTTTTCATCGTAAGGAGTATAACACCTTACAACTGTTTATAGCGACCTAAGGCAATGCCAGTTAAACGATATGTGCCAAAATGCGTTCGATTAAGTGTAATGATTTTGTAGCCAAGTCGGGCAAACGTGCGGCGGATTTGGCGGTTGCGGCCTTCACTCATCTTTATGATCCAGTTAATACCGCTACCCTCCAAGGCCAGCTTGCTTAACCCATCATCTAACATGACACCTTGCTCTATTTTTAACTTGTCTTTATTAGTAAGCACACGGTCAATTACAACCTCATATACTTTTTCTTTTCTAAATGAAGGATGAGATAACCCCTGGGCGAGATCTCCGTCGTTTGTTAGTAAAAGTAAACCCGACGAATCTTTATCTAGACGGCCGACGGGTTTGAGATTGTGTAATTCCTTCGGCATTAGGTCATAAATTGTTTTATTACCTTGCCCGCGGCGGCTGGACACATATCCTACCGGTTTGTTGAGTATAATAGTGGTATATTTCGGGAGGTGCAGAGCTGTGCCATCTAGACTCACCCTATCAGTTTGTGAGTCAATCTCCTGCCCTAACCTGCCAGTCTGCTGGTTAATCTTGACTCTACCTTTATCAATCAAGATGTCTACTGCTCTACGCCCTTTACCGGTGGCTAAGGCCACAAACTTATTGAGCCGCATGATTGAAGCTTACTATAATGCAACACTGTTGGGGTCGCTTGGATCACTACCTGGTGTTTGCTGAGGGCCAAAGACTTGGCCCGGTTGATGTGGCTCAGGTTCCGGTTCCGACTCAGCAGCTTCATGTAAAGGCTGGGTGGCTTCTGTCGTGGGTTCTGTAGTAGTGTTTTCAGTTGACGGTGCGGTTTCGCCAGATTCTTCTTTGGCTAGAAGCGCGTCTAAATCGGGTTTTTTGGTAGGATCATTGATGGGTTGAATAACTTTTTTGTGAGCCGATGGCAGCTCAACTTCATTATGAGTAGTTGATGGTTCTGGGGCTTTAGGTGGAGCTGTTTTTGGAGTTTCAACTGGAGCTTTACTCTCGCTTGCTGGTGGCGGAGGCTCATTTGCCTCAGGGGCTTTTTGTTTAGCCGTTTGACTATCTACAAACTGTTGAATCTGCTCTTCTACCTCGGCTTGTTCTTGTTTTACTGGTTTGCTCGCTTGAGCTGTGCTCTTGGCGGGGGGTGCTGGTGGCATATCATCAGGCATATCTTTAACAGCAATAGAGACCGGTGCAGCCGGTGCAACTGTATTATCATCAGATACTGGTGGAGTTGATGGGGCCGACGCAGGTGTTACTGCTGCTGCAGCAGCCGGCGGCGTGCCTTTAACGCCGCTTAGTACTTCGCGTACAGCTCTGGCGACATCTTCAAGAGTAACTTGGGACTTTACTAAGTAGCGATCAGCCCCTAGCTTGTCCGCTCTGGCTTTATCTTCAGCCTGGCTCAAAGCGGTCATTACGATAATTTTGGTATCCTTTGTTTCCGCAGTTGTGCGTAAAATATCAAGCATGTCAAAGCCACTAATTTTCGGCATCATAATATCGGCTATGATCAAATCTGGCTTTTCTTTAACAGCCATTGCCAAAGCCTCTTCACCGTCTTTGGCTGCAACAATTTCATAACCCTCTGCTAATAACCGTGCCTGATAAATCTCTCGGAGGTTATTGTCGTCCTCCACCAACATGAC
>CAZOZI010000011.1:0-22006 GCA_964584265.1 uncultured Candidatus Saccharibacteria bacterium
ATTAGCTAAAGTACTTACGGTTCATTGTACGCTCGGGGGTGGAGGTGTCAAGAAACCCAACCAGTCATACAAATTTGCACCAAACAGGACTCGAACCTAAATAACAGAGGTGATAAATTAAGACAAACAAAAAGAGGCAGATTTTGGAACTTTTCTGCCTCTGTAAACTCTTACTTGGTAGCGGGGGCAGGACTCGAACCTGCGACCTCATGGTTATGAGCCATGCGAGCTGCCACTGCTCCACCCCGCGTCGTCGTCGACGAATGAATCGTCGCACCTATGGTTTAAAAAACCGAAACTCCACAGAACTATGGCTACAAAATAGCTTGCCAATAGTACCAGAACAGATGAGAAGTGTCAATTAATGCATCGTTTTGCTTATGCTTTGGCATTGCGCAACACATGTTTATAATCAACATTTAATGACTGACGCTGAATTTAGAGTTGGCTTACTAGCTTCTGGTGATCGGCAAAGTGGGGAAGGTGGGGGGACGGCTGAAAGGATTGCGCGCGATGCTTTAGAAGGCAAAGTCGCTTTTAATATAGGTGTGGTTGTTTGTAATAATCCTGAAGGCACCGTAGGAGTTTGGGACAAGTTTGCAAAACTTAATGAAGAATTCGGGTTGCGCGGCGATAATAAATTTGAAGTTGTTAATATTGGTCCGGGGCCGCATCCGGACGGCAAACTACAGCGCGGCCAAACTTTATCAGAATCGACCGCTATTTGCAGATTGTTTGAAGAACGAAGCATCGATTTTGGCGCAATGGCCGGCTACTTGAGAATACTCACGGGCGAGTATTTAAAAACTTGGTGTTGGCAGCCCGAATATGCCGGGGATCCTCTATTAAGTTATCGTCATGGTCTCTATCACCCAAGTGCACGTACCAGTAACAACCACCCGTCAATTTTGCCTTTTACAAGAGACACGCATGGGCCAGGAGCACACAGTCTAGCGATGGATTTATATAGAGCTGGCAAGATACGACACACAGCTATGACTTGGCACCTTGCCTCCGAAAAAATTGACGAAGGGCCGACAATTCATGAGATTCCTGTAGAAATAAAGCCCGTGGACGATGACGAAACACTGGGAAACAGAGTTCAGGACACGGAAAAAGAGAAATCCGCAGAAGTTATTTGGAACCATTTAATATTTAAAGCGGAGCATCTACGTGCAAATTCATGACTTGTAGACAAGCAATGAAGCGCCAATAAAAGTAAGTACTAAACCAACTATTTTGATCGCGTCAAAACTTTCCTTGAGTACAAGCCAGGACAGAATAATGGCTACTACCACATAAGTTGCTGCTAGTACTGAAGCTACGCTGACCGGCAATTTATTAAGTGCCAAAACAAACAGAATTGAACCGAGCGCCATCATGGTACCAATTAAGAAACCAACCGGAATCTCTTTGGCAGGCATTTTAAAGCTTCGGTGGGCGATTAAGAGAGCAGGGATACCAGTAAGCAGCATACTTATACCCATCAAAAAATTTAGCTGGTAAGGGCTGAGACTCTTAAGACTAACTTTCATTAGAAATGTAGCTATGCCAACGAGCAGCACATATCCAGCAATAAACATATAACCCATGATTTTATTGTAACAATAATAAACTTAACTGGCTTTGATCGTAGTTTAGAAAACTAACCACACGGACTTCTTAGCCGAGCTTGCTATATATATAAAGTAAGCGGACAATGGAACCATACACGTAATGGAGGAGCGCTATGTTCGCAACAACACTATTAGGATTCACAATCGGTACGCTTTGGGCAGTACTTTTTCTGCTTGTATGGATAATAATAGCTTTCTGGCCAGCTAGAGTTGCTAGTCGTAAAGGCTATAGCTTCATAGGCTTTTTCATCTTTAGTTTGATCTTTTTCTTCCTGGCGTTGCTAGTAGCTTATCTAATGCCTGAGCGCAAACCTCAAGCTGCAACTCCAAGCCAAGAATAAATTTTCATATGTGGCCGTGTAACTATTACGACGCGTCGGATTTACTTTTTAGAATTATCCCTTTTTGCTTCTCGCCGTTTGGTAACTCTGTCTGCCCGGCCGCGTACAGCGTAGCTAATGAACGTAGTAATGATGCCCACCCCAACGAAGATGTAGACAGTAGTAAAAAGTTTGCCAAATGTTGTATGAGGCGTGAAGTCACCATACCCAACGGTTGCTAGTGTGATAACACTAAAGTAATAAGCATCAACCCATGGAAATTTTTCGACTATGTGGTAGATGATGGTGCCGGCTGTCAGCGTCAACAGTGTCAAAGCCAACAAATAGCGGTAGATTCGTTTATTAAATTGAAGCTGCATATTGCCTTAAGTGTAAACCATTAAACACCTTAACTGAACCATAGTATTGACATTGCGTCACTTTGGGAGAAGAATAAGGTTAGCAATAACAAGGAGGAAATATGGCAAACACTAAACCAACTGGTTGGGTTGGATGGGTTTATTTTGCCAGCGCAATGCTGCTCGTAGCAGGTGGACTTCAAGCAATCGCAGGGCTGGTCGCATTATTTAAAGATAACTACTACGTAGTCAGTGAAAAGGCGCTTTTGGCCTTCAACTACACTACATGGGGATGGTTACACTTAGCGTTGGGCGTGTTGCTCTTCGCTGCCGGCGTTTCAATCATGAATGGCAATGCTTGGGGCCGCGTTGTGGGGGTCTTTTTGGCAGTACTAGCTGCCGTGGGTAACTTGGCGTTTCTTTCAGCCTATCCACTATGGTCAATCATAGCTGTCATTATTGATGTGCTAGTCATATATGCATTAACGATGCACGGTACCGAAGTCAGAGACTGATTACCTAGATACAGCTGTCGAGATTTTGAACTTAGTTGCTTTTTAAGTAAGTAGGGAGTGTTGCGTTATGGCTCAGAACAAGCAAACGATTCAGAGCGAGAATACAAAACTAAAGGCCGAAAACGAGCGGCTCAAGAAAGTTCTCAATAAATCTGCTGCGCCAAAAAGGCGACACATGAGCGCACTTCTGCGCAAGGTTGGCATGGTCTTTTGCATCGCCATGGCGGTAGCTTTGCTTGTTGTGGGCAATTTATTCTTTTGGGCAGGCAACACACTTACTAAAACCGATCGTTACACCGCCACGGTGTCACCACTCATCAAAAATACTGATGTACAAAATGCCATTGCTTTGTATGGCACCAAGCAACTCTTTAGTAATGTTGATGTTAACCAAGTTATAAGTAACGCCCTGCCACCAAGAGCTGATTTTTTAGCGCCGTCTATTGCCGGCCAGGTACAATCGCGCACGCAAGAAACACTGCAGAACATACTGTCTAACCCAGGGTTTCAAGACAAATGGAATACTATTCAGTCGAACGCCCATCAGAAGTTTATCCAAACGGTTGGTGCCCACGGCAATGATGGCAGTATTGATTTAAATGAGCTATACCAACAAATGAGCGGCAATTTAAAAGATACCAAGCTGGCTTTCCTAGCGGATAAGCCTTTGCCACCTAAGGTTGGCTCTATACAAGTTGCAAGCGGTAGCTGGCTTACAAATCTGGAAAGAGTAATCAACCACATTGATGTATGGCGAACAGTAGCGCTTCTACTATTTGTTGGCTTTGCTGCTGCTGGTATATGGTTGAGTAGAAAACGACGCTGGGCGATTATCAGGCTAGGTGTATTTTTAGCAGTAAGTATGCTGATAACTTTAATCAGCCTGAGAGTTATTAGAGAAACTATTGTAGATAAAGTTGATCCTGCATATACAGAAGGTGTTCGGCAAGCCGTCCAAATTGTCTTTCATCCGTTGGTTGTGCAGACAAGCACACTACTTGGCACAGCTCTTCTTGTGTCTTTTATTGCCTGGGTAAGTGGCCCTTCAAGAAATGCGAAATTATTGAAAGCTAGAGTATCTGATGTCTTTGCTGGCCGGTTGCATGGTGCACTTTTTAGTCATGGTGAAAATAAACTGAGCCTTTGGTTTGGAGCAAGCAAGCGTTCCATAGAATGGGGAATCGTCGCCATCATCACACTCGGCTGTCTTATTATTCGTCTGACGCCCATGGTACTTTTGGTGAGCATTGTATTGATGCTGATCTTAGTGCTTTTAACAGAAGTGTTGAGCGCCCCGCAACCGAGAACGCGAACCGCCTAGGTCTTTTATACTACAATCAATTGACAGATCTTATGGTTCGTGGGACGATTAAGTTATCAGTAAGGTAATTTGGGGGTCCATTATGGCTAATGGCAAAAACGAAGTTACCGGCTGGGTGGGATGGGTTTATTTTGCCGGGTTCTTAATGTTTATCATGGGGGTATTACAGATTATATCTGGACTTGCCGCCTTGCTAAACGACACGTACTTTTTGGTGGGCAAAAACAATTTAGTAGTGTTTGATTTCACAAAGTGGGGCTGGATTATGCTTACACTTGGTTTTGTGGTTACTGCCGCGGGCAGTGCCGTCGTTAACGGACGAGCATGGGGCCGAGTAGTAGGAGTTTTATTGGCGGGGTTGAGCTTAATAGCTAACTTTACCTTCGTAGCTGCTTATCCAATTTGGTCCATAGCAGTGATGGTCGTAGATGTACTTATTATCTACGCCCTGCTTGTACATGGTGGCGAAGCCAAACAATCATAATTTGATTCTACATTTTTATCTTAAATAAGGTGTGATTAATATCAGCTCCTCTGGCTTGTTGTTGGTTTTCAATAATCAACTGCAGCCCAAGCCCCGAATAAACATAAGAGCTATATCACACAATTGACTTAAGTACTAATAAAGCCTATAAATAAAGCATAAATAAGGAGGGGTTATGGATGAACAAACAATGAAAGAAATGTGGGGTGCATTAGCATTAAGAGGCATAGTCTATACATTGTTTGGTGTAGCAGCGGTGTTTTGGCCTGGACTGACTCTCAGAACGTTAGTCTATTTGTTTAGCGCACTGGTACTAGCCAGTGGTCTTATAGGCTTGGTGTCGTCACTGGTTAATCTGAGCAAAGCCGGAACCTTCTTTAGCCGTTTTCTGGGAGCCCTTTTAGGCGTACTTGAAATTGGGGTTGGTGTATATTTGCTCCGTCATCCGCAAGTAACGTTTGCCACTTTCATATTAATCATCGGCTTCACCTTGATATTTAGGGGTGTGATTGAATGCGTAGCGGGACTATTTGAAAGTAACACCGTTACTTATAAAACGATTATGGTACTTACGGGACTGCTGGCTACACTTGCTGGTATCATCGTATTGTTCCAGCCGGTTGCAAGCGGGGTGGCCTTTGTTTGGATACTTGGTTTGTACGCGCTCATCACCGGTCCGCTCATGATCGCACTGGCACTAGATGCTAAACACTCTGTCGCCAAATAATATAAAAGAGTTAGCTAAAAATAAAAGACTCCCATCAAGGGAGTCTTTTAAAGTTCTAAAATGAACTTTAGCGCTCTGGGCGAGGGCGGGCTTGGTTGACGGTAATATTTCGTCCACCAACATCGCTGCCGTTGAGTGCTTTCTCGGCGGCTTTACCTTCGTCGTCACTTTCGTATTCGACAAAGCCAAAACCTTTAGAGCGGCCAGTGTCGCGGTCTTTGATGACCACGGCTGAAGCTACCGTACCATGAGAAGCGAAAAGCTGTTGCAATTCCTCGTCAGTGGTAGAAAATGGTAAACCGCCTACAAATAGTTTGTACATGAAATTTTTTCCTTCGTTGTTAATGCAAGGTCGACCTTTACTTATGCGTCTTGCTTGAACCTCGAGCTTCGAACGTGCCTTGCTTTAATAACCAAAGAAGAACTTTCTACTATCTCTCGCGTGCTAGAACTGATAAGAACTTGCCGCGATATTTAAGCACACTACATAGAAAAAAGCCATATAATTAATTAGAATATTGACAAAAGCGCAAAGTTATGTATAATAACAAGTGTTGATATATCAAATACAAACTATTAAGAAATAAAAGGGAAAAGAATAGCCCGCCAAAATGTATTCCATTTTGCCGGCGCGATGAGAAAAACCGCAGGTTTGTCTCATTACCCAGAAAAGGAAGCCTCACATGTTTCTCGCCGAACTAGAATACGAGTACTTGCCATCCAGCAATCAAACAATTGCCGAAGTGGATAAAATATTAAGTGATCTTTAGAAAAAGGAAGTCCAGCTACTTAAAGTGCTTCTTCACGGAGCTCTTTTAAGTGGTGCCTAGACCTTAAACATGGTATATTTACCCCTGTTGATGTTTGATTGCGAATTCGCGAGAGGATTCGCGAATTTGAGAGGAGACGGCTTAGTAGGGTAACAAAGATTGCCGGACGAACTTGTTTTGCCGGTAATCTGGTTACCGTACTATCACACATCGACGAGCCGGGGTAGCTCAGTTGGTTAGAGCGGTATTTTGTACATTTTTGTGGCGGCGTAGCTCAGTTGGTTAGAGCACAGGACTCATAAGCCTGGGGTCACTGGTTCAAATCCAGTCGCCGCTACCAAAAAGTACAAAAGCAGGAATCATATTCGAGGATGCGTACAGGAGCTTGCTCCGAGCGCACCACAAGAATATATAGAATATAAGCTTGACTTAATATGCTCGCCCTAAATGCGTTTCTCGCTCAGCCAAGCATGGAAAACGTAAACAGCCGGTGGCTGTTTACGGGTCGCGAGTTCAAATCTCGCCCCCGGTACCACGTCGATAACGTACAAGGAGCTCAGTATTTTTCTGTAATCAAGTGACAGAAAAATACTGAGCTCCTTTTGAAATCTCCTTAACTGTTTTGCGAATCCTCTCGCAAAACAGGGTAGCTTTATTTTGCTTAGACCTTGACTTCACCCAAAAGGTGTCTTACAAAACCACAAGTGATATAAATAAGCGTTTTTGATGGTCTGTGCATAAAAAGGCTTGCAAGGACATTATTTATGAGCATAAAATTAGATTCCAGTATGGCTACTGGAGAAATAACAAAAAAATTAGACCTCACAACACCCGCTCAAGCGGGTGTTTCTTTATAAGTAGAGAGGTATTGAAGTGGCTATTGAAATTGAAAAACATGACCAAACTCTGAGAGCAATTGATCCTTATATAGACATGTTTCATGGCACTAGAGTTAGTAGGTACGTTGCTCTTGCCGGACAGCGGAGCGCTTACCAGCAGTACTTAGAGGCTATTGAAAGAAACGAACAACCAAAAAAGAAAGCGGAAGAGCTATCACTAAAAGAGGAAGCAGAATTATGGATTCATAGCGCATACCTTATTGAACACAATAGAAGGGAAGCTCTACGAGAACTCGGGAGGACTTCTTCAATGTCAGTCGTAGAAGTAGAAAAATTTATACCTAGGGTCGAATCGCCTTATCAGCAGTTGCAGCTCATAGAATTATAAGTTCTGTCTATGTTGGCTAGATTATACTAATAAGGCTATGAATCTTAATGTTGCGTCTGGTTCCTACATACTGGCTGTGTCTGGTGGGGTTGACTCTATGGCGCTGCTACATATGCTTAAAGATCGGCCTGGAGTTAAGTTGGTGGTTACACATTACGATCATGGTATTCGTGAGGATTCCGAGGCTGACCGACAATTGGTGCAGAAGGTTGCAGAGGACTATGGACTGCCTTTTGTCTACGACGAAGGCAACCTCGGTAAAACTACTAGTGAAGCCGCCGCCAGAGCGGCTCGCTACTCCTTTTTGCATAAAGTTAAGGAGCGAAGCAATGCTAGAGCCATTATTACGGCTCATCACCAAGACGACGCTATTGAAACGGCCATTATCAATTGGGTGCGGGGGACTGGGCGAAAAGGCTACAGTTCACTGAAATCAAGTAATAATTTGCTGCGTCCCCTGTTAGATATTCCAAAACAGGAACTTATCAACTACGCCAATCGCAATAAGCTGCAATGGCGGGAGGATTCCACTAATAAAGACCCAAAATACTCGCGCAACCTTATCCGTCAAAAAGTGATGCCTCAGCTAACTGCTAAACAACGCACCGATTTAACTAAAACGCTGCAAGAGATACGTGATTTAAACGATAAGATCGATCAAAAACTGATCCATTTTCTACACACGCAGCCGGCCCAGCGGAGTATAAATAGGCACTGGTTCATTATGCTTCCACACGACGTTGCACGCGAAGTTATGGCTACGTTGTTAAGAATTAATAACTGTGAATTTGATGCGAGATTGCTAGAGAGGTTAGTAAATGGCGCCAAAACGCTGCCAACTGGCAAACAAGTTGATATTGATAAAGATCGCATTCTCGTCATAGAACAGGCAGAATTGGCACTCAAGCATAGAGAGCGCTAGCATACCCTGGCCTTTTTAATGTATAATAATCTTTCGTATGGATAATAAACGGTTTCGTATTAACCAATCCGGTGGCAAGGGAAGCAAACGGCGTGGCTTTAAGAATATTGGCTTTGTGGCACTAATTATTTTATTTGGGCTAATTGTATTTGCTGCTTATGGTCAACCTACTCAGCTTAAAGAAGTGCCTTTGTCGCAAGTAGTTCAAGATGCTAACTCCGGACAATATCAAAAAATTTCCGTTAATGGGAACACGCTTAATATCACTAAGAAAGGTGAAGATAAGGCATCACTTAAATCTTACAAAGATACTGGTTCGAGTCTTAAAGATGAGGGTGTAGATTATTCGAAAGTAACTGTTGATACAAGACCAGAATCAAGCGCAGGTACAACCTGGGCTAATGTCGGTATTTCTATTTTGCCTGTCATTATTATTAGCGCGGTATTGTTCTTCATGCTGCGTAGTGCCCAAGGACAGGGAAACCAAGCCCTGGCATTTGGCAAGAGCCGTGCAAGGCTTTATGGCAACGAAAAAGATAAGATAAACTTTACTAATGTAGCTGGAGCGGAGGAAGCCAAGCAAGACTTGCAAGAAGTTGTCGAGTTTCTAAAATATCCTAAAAAGTTTGAAGCCGTCGGTGCCAAAATCCCCAAAGGCGTACTGTTGATTGGCCCGCCTGGTACAGGTAAAACCTTGATGGCCAGAGCTGTTGCCGGCGAAGCTAACGTGCCATTCTTCAGTATTTCAGGTTCGGAATTCGTTGAAATGTTCGTGGGTGTCGGTGCCAGCCGAGTGCGCGACCTTTTTGCTAAAGCCAAAAAGAATGCGCCTTGCATTATCTTTATTGATGAAATTGATGCGGTTGGCCGCCGCCGGGGCTCGGGTATGGGCGGTGGGCATGATGAGCGTGAACAGACATTGAATCAAATTTTGGTTGAAATGGACGGCTTTGAGCAGGGCACCAACGTAATTGTGCTGGCAGCCACCAACCGCTCTGACGTTCTGGATCCGGCTTTGCTGCGACCGGGGCGCTTTGACCGCCGCGTAAATATTGATTTGCCGGACCGTAAAGACCGTGAAGCAATTCTCAAGATTCACTTTTCCCAAAAGCCGATGGGCAAAGATGTAAACCTGGATGCATTGGCTGCCAAGTCTGCCGGCAGTTCGGGTGCTGACCTGCAGAATATTGCTAACGAAGCGGCCATAATTGCAGCGCGTCACAACCGTCGAGAAATTAATAATAACGATTTAACAAATGCTTTTGAAAAGGTGGCAATTGGACCTGAGCGTAAAAGCAAGATAATGACGCCAAAGGAAAAGGAACTAACTGCCTATCATGAAGCTGGCCATGCCATTGTTGGCCACGTATTGCCTGACAGCGATGTGGTGCACAAAGTCAGTATTATCCCTCGCGGCGGCACAGGTGGTGTTACCTGGTTTATTCCGCCCGAGGATAAAAGCTACCACAGTGTTATTGAGTTCAAGGACGTTCTAGCACGTATGCTTGGCGGCCGTATTGCCGAAGAAATTAAATACGGAACCGACCGCGTCACAACTGGTGCCGGTAATGATCTGCAGAAGGCAGCTGAATTGGCTCGTGATATGGTTGTTAACCAAGGTATGGGTAAGAAATTACGTGATCAGGTCTTTCACGTCGACGAAGGTATGATGCTCGATAGGCTGGTTCACGAGCGTCAATATTCGGACGACACTGCTAAAGTAATTGATGATGAAGTTGAGGGTCTAATTAGTGAAGCGGCTAGCCGGGCTCGACTGGTTATAAAAGCTAATATGGCTAGGCTTGAGGCGCTTAAAGTTCGCCTGCTTGAAAAAGAAACGGTTGAAGCCGAAGAAGTACTGGATGTTTTGAAGGGCAGCGTCATGCCCAAAGCAGCAGCTCTGTACTAGATAACTTTATAAAAGTAGTTTTGGGGTGTTTTTCGGGTCACCTTATCCTTATAATAAGGGCGAATGAAGCAATTCCTGACGCGGACAAACAAACGTATTACTTTTGGCAACGCAGCGGTCCTACTTATTTCTACTTCGCTGTTAAGCCAGTTGCTCGGTTTTTTTCGTAACCGTTTGGTCAGTACTAACTTTACACAAGTTAATCCGGGTAGCACTGATGCCTTTTTTGCAGCTTTCCAAATTCCGGATTTTTTCTTTCTGACAATTGCAGCTGGAGTGCTTGGGGTAGCCTTCATGCCGGTTTTAGCAGATCGTCTTCAGCTTGGTGATAGAAAAAGCATCTGGGAGCTTAGCAGTAGCTTACTTAACTTGTTAACTATTGTGATGTTTGTGATCGCGATAATTATTTTTATCTTTGCCAAACCGCTACTTCATAATATTGTGGCTCCAAAGCTTGGGCCTGTCCAATTGGATCAGGCGGTAACTATTATGCGCATCGTTGCGCTTAATCCACTATTATTCACTCTCTCTGGCATCCTCACCAGCGTGCAGCAAACTTTCGGCCGCTTCTTCTTCTTTGCAATTGCTCCTTTGTTTTATAATCTTTCAATTATTGCCAGCGTCTACATCTTTAAATACCACTTGGGAGTTATAGGCCTGGGTATTGGGGCGCTAGTGGGTGCAATGGCCCAACTTATAATTGCCGGTTTAGGGCTCTGGGGATTAGGCTTCCGTTATAGGCCTAAAATCAATTTCAAGTCCGGAGATTTTAAATTAATAATGCGTAAGCTGCCGCCGCGGGCTATCGACCAAGGTGTTGATTCTATTAACAATATCGTTGAAACTAATCGTGCCAGTACACTGGGCCACGGTGCAGTGAGTTATTACAACTTTGCGACTACATTAATGAATGTACCTGTCATGCTATTTGGCACAGCAATTTCTACGGCGGCTTTCCCGAGACTTAATGATAGATTAGCTCAACACCGTCCCGACCTTTTTCACAAGGACTTCTTCAAAATCATGCGTATTATGATTTGGATTGCTATGCCGGTAGCCGTAATTTCTTATTTCTGCCGGGGCTACTTGGCTCGTTTACTATACGGTAATGTGGCGCCGGAAGTTGCCATAATTTTTGGATTTTTATCAGTCGCTATTTTTGCTCGCATTATGTACACCATTTTATCGCGCTATTTTTATGCCCAAAAAGATACTGCAACTCCTCTTTTCGTATCCCTATTTGTAATTGGTTTTAATATATTTCTGGCCTTCAGGCTGGCACGGCCAGGCGCATATGGTATAGCCGGGTTAGCTCTTGCACAATCAATCGCAGCTGCTACGGAGGTAGTATTGTTGGTATTAGTCATGTTAATACGGGACCCAGCCTTACTAAACCGGGCCTTCTGGGGCGCGTGTTTGCGCATAGTATCGGTAACTGGCTTTAGCGTACTAGCTGCATTTATTATGGTTTCTGTTTTGCCGCTTGAGCTCTCAGACCATGGCTTTGTAACGCTGGGTCTAAAATTTGGTAGCATTGCGGGCGTAACATTTCTGGTGCATTTTGCTATATCATGGCTGTTCGGAATGGAAGAAGTCGCTCCTATTATTTCAAAGATCCGTGAGATTGTACTAAAACCAGTTAGAATCCAGTAATTACCACCGCAAGGTATAATGACAGTCTAATGGACCAGAATAATATCCGTAATTTTTGGCGGCTTCGCCTTATGAGACACCCATTCTGGGTTTCTCATCGCGCCGGGTTTGGAATAAATCCAAATCTCGGGCTCTCTTCCCGGCCAGAGGTTTTTTATGGACCAGAATAATATCCGTAACTTTTGTATTATTGCCCACATTGATCATGGCAAAAGTACGTTGGCTGATCGCTTGTTAGAGCTAACTGGTACGGTTGAAAAACGGCAGATGCGTGCACAGCTACTTGATCGTATGGATTTAGAGCGCGAGAAAGGCATAACTATTAAACTGGCTCCTGTGCGCATGCAATACAAAGATTACGAATTGAATCTAATTGATACGCCTGGCCACGTCGATTTTAGCTACGAAGTTTCACGCAGCCTGGCAGCGTGTGAAGGAGCACTTTTGATTGTGGACGCCGCTCAAGGTATTCAAGCGCAAACTCTAGCTAACGTTTATTTAGCTCTAGCTGCAGATCTCACTATCATTCCTATTATTAATAAGATTGATCTACCGGCGGCTGATATAGAAAAGGTCAGCACAGAGATTATTTCCTTACTGGGATGCAAAAAAGAAGACATTCTACTAATTTCGGCCAAGACAGGTAAGGGAGTAGAAAAGGTTCTGGAGTGGATTGTTAAGGATATTTCTTCTCCCTCTGGCAAGCCTGAAGCATCGGCTAGAGCATTGATTTTTGATAGCTACTATGATGATTACCGAGGTGTCATTTTGTACGTGCGAGTGGTTGATGGAGCTATAGACAAAGGGACCGGCATTACCATGATGGCGACTAGGGCAGAAGGCCTAGCATTAGAAGTCGGTTCACTTAAACCGGGCATGAAATCACTCGAACAACTTAAAACTGGTGAAATTGGCTACATTGTTACTAATCTCAAGAGCACTCGTGAAGCTAAAGTTGGCGACACAGTGACTACTACCGAGCAGTCTACTCATTCGCCATTAGCTGGCTATAAAGATGTCAAACCGTTTGTCTATGCAGGTTTTTTCCCGGAGTCCAATGAATATTATCAAGAACTCAAAGATGCCATTGAAAAACTCAGTCTAAGTGATTCGGCGCTGCAATTTGCTCCTGAAAATTCTCCAGTGCTTGGCTATGGTGTGAGAGTTGGTTTCTTAGGATTGTTGCATATGGACATCGTGCGAGAGCGATTAGAGCGCGAATATGATCTATCGCTTATCATTACGAATCCTTCAACGGACTACCATATTAGTCTTAATAATGGTGAACAGCTAGACATTAAAAGTGCTGCCGAATTGCCTGATGCTTCACTCATCAATGAAATTCGAGAGCCTTGGGTTAAAGGCGAGGTAGTCGTACCCAAGGACTATACTGGTGCAGTTCTACGTCTCATCACCAGTAAACGTGGTCGCCAAAAAAACTTATCATACGTTGATGCTCAGCTGGCTGTAGTAGATTTTGAAGCTCCACTGGCAAATTTACTAACTGATTTTTACGATCAACTTAAGAGTGCTACTAGTGGCTACGGTTCATTTAACTATGAACTGGCTGATTACCGCCCTGAAGATTTAGTAAGGCTGGATTTTTATATTGCCGGTGAACGAGTTGATGCACTAAGTGTTATGGCGCATCGCTCTGAGTCACAAAGCTTAGGCCGAGAAACGGTCGGCAAGCTCAAGGAAGTTATTCCTAGACAAAATTTCCAGGTTAGTTTACAGGCCGCGATTGGCGGCAAATTCATTGCCCGTGAAGACATATCAGCATATCGAAAAGATGTAACCACCGGACTTTATGGTGGCGATGTCTCGAGGAAGAAAAAAGTGCTAGCTAAACAAGCCAAAGGTAAAAAGCGTCTAAAACGCTTCGGGAAAGTCGACATCCCTGCCGAAGCGTTTACTGTGATGCTCAAGCGCGACTAGTCACAGGGAATCCAGTTATTCTGAGCGTCGTATGGACAACGTTCAAAATAAAGAGATCTATTTGCTACGTTAACTTTACCACCACTTACAAGTCTTACATCAAAACCTGAATTCAGCGGATGTTTTGAATCTTGTATTGGAATACAAACCTCTCTGTAAGCCAAACTATCTAAAGTAACTTTTTTTAGACTGCTCCACCCCCAAAGTTCTACAGTTGAATTCTTAACTCCATCAGCTGCTCGTAGCGCGTAACACACTTTCTTTTCTATCGAAAACGGCCCACCCTGACCACCAAACCAAACATGTCCTTCTGAACTAATCTGAACAACATTACCATCACCATAAGTTGAGTTAGGGTCATGATAGGTGATGATGTTTTTGTTTATTCCGCCAACGATATTATTTGCATTCTTATAATCTGCATAAATTACTCTGGTTGGCTCGGTAGATGCTGCACTGCTGCGTTTTATGAGATATCCACCAATACTGGCAACGGCCAACACTACTACAAGAAATATAAGTGTATTAGCTTTTGACTGACGATTTTTTAACTTTTTAACTTTTGCCATAATTTACCTTTTTGTTTAATTCTTATGGTTAATTAAACACAGGTAAAACTACCTTGTCAAACCCTGGTCCTTCTAAACCTAAATATGTTTTTAATGCCAAGCAGCTAGCAGTGCACCATTGATGAGTAACACTACCAAGAAATAGCCGGAGTCAATTACCCATAATTTCTTGCGACGACCGGAAAAAACAGTGTTAACACCCATTGTTACAGCTACAAAACCGACCCATAGCCAAAAACCAGTCATGGCACCATCAACTGCGGTAGTTGAGCCAGCATATCGCACAAAATGCACTAAAACCCAAGCTTGCACAAGAGCTCCAACAGCAGCAATTGCATAACCGCTACCTGCGCCCTTCATATCTTCCAATTTGCGACCGGTTAGTGCTACCCATTGCTTGGCAAACAAGGCCGGCGAATACCAGACCGCGCCCACAATCATATTTACGACGGCAGCAATCACAACCGCCAAATAGTTAATATCTACACTCGGCATTTTTAATCTCCCTCTTATCTATGCTTCTATCTAACGCTAAAATGAACTCAAATTCAAGAGTGATTCCGCCCGGAGTGTTAGTATGTTTGTAGCAGACATGAATACGCTTAAGCATTTACGCGAATTTCAAGACATTCTTAATAACTACCATATTTCTGAGGAAAATAAACATGTTCTAATCGACACAAAACTGGCGCTTTTAGTGGCCCCTACCTCCAGCGGTCGTAATACCATTATTCGTGAGCTAGTTAAAACGGATGAATTTGAATTTATCGTATCTGATACCACGCGTGAACCACGTATCAACGACGGTATTCTCGAGCAGGATGGAGTAGTTTATCGGTTTCGGACTGAGGAACAAGTCCTGTCTGATCTAAGAGAGGGCAAGTTTCTAGAAGCAGCCGTTATTCACAACCAACAGGTTTCTGGTATTAGTGTACGAGAATTAAAACGGATCCATGATAGCGGCAAGATAGGTACGACAGATATTGAGATTGTTGGTGTCAAACACATCAAGCAGGTCAAGCCTGATGCGCACGCTATTTTTGTACTGCCACCTAGTTTTGATGAGTGGCAGCGCAGAATACAGCACCGCGGTGTAATGAGTCAAGCAGAGTATTCCCGCCGTCTAGAGAGCGCGTGCAAAGAATTTGAGACAGCCCTTGAGCACGATTATTACTCGTTTGTTATCAATGACACTATACCCAATGCGGTTAATGCAATACAAGAAATTGTGCATGAAGGGGAACTGCCCGATAAACAACAAGCAACTGGCCATAAATTGGTAAAACAACTTTTACAAGAAACACGCGACTTCCTTGCAAAATGATTGCAAATTACTATGCAATATGGTATTATATAAACATATAGGTACTGAGTATGCATAGAAATCTATCTCCCCGAGTTTTTGATCGGCTTTCGCTATTGCCATTACCTCAACCAGCAGAAGGTGAGATTCTTGAAAGTATTAGTGCGGTCGATGATAAGGGAGAAAGTAGTATTAAACTGCGCGTCAGTAGACTTGGTGTGGTCCTTGAAACAGCGCGTCCATTGGCACATAGTAACGATGATGTAGTTCATCAAACGCAGATGCTTTTTAGGACGGACGGTCGATTCCTAGGGGCCATGAGTAGGATTGTATTTGATAGTGGTTTCTACCCAGTTGATTTTAAAGAAGCATCAACCAAAACGACTAAAGCAGAACTTTGGCTTGCTCTCAAAGCCTTAAAACACTCTGAAGTTCGGCAAAATCTTACTCAAGTACACCCCACTAAACAAATAGGCTAAGTTGGCACTCTTGACCTTTGAGTGCCAACAGGGTAAACTAGCACTATTCGCTTATGAGTGCTATTACAACCAGACAACGCAATATTCTAGCAGCAATTGTAGAGCAGTATGCAGAAGTAGCCAGTCCTGTAGGTTCTTCGTTGCTTGCTAAAGTGTTCAATGTGTCTTCAGCTACGATTAGAGCCGAAATGGCAGAACTGGAACGGCTAGGCTTTATTATGCAACCGCATACTAGCGCTGGTCGTATTCCAACAGATAAGGGCTATCGCTTTTATGTTAATAGTTTGAGCGAGAATCGCGTAGACCCGACAGAAAAGCGTGCCCAGCGCGCTCTTACTGCTAGAGTGGGGGGTGGTGGTTTACCAGATCGTACTATACGTAACGCCGTTGACACGCTTGTAGAACTTACCCATAACCTTGGCTTGGCTACAATTGGCCCACAACTTTACATGAGCGGCTTATCTAATCTATTTGGACAGCCAGAATTTTTGCATGGCGCTCAAGTACAGCGAATCGCTAGTTTACTGGATAACTTAGAACCCTGGCTGCGCGAAGCTGCACCAAACAAGCCATTAAGTGTCTATATTGGGGCTGAAAATCCAATTGGTCGCAGTGCTGGCGCTAGTTTAATCATCAGCCGTTTTCGTAGTCCTTACTCTGATCAGAGCTACATTGGCGTCTTAGGCCCAACTCGCCAACAATATCGTGATGTAATGAGCCTCGTGCAACGTGCCGGCGAAACAC
This sequence comes from uncultured Candidatus Saccharibacteria bacterium, assembly GCA_964584265.1. Lineage (GTDB taxonomy): Bacteria > Patescibacteriota > Saccharimonadia > Saccharimonadales > CAYVSP01 > CAYVSP01. Next base: position 16,857 of record CAZOZI010000011.1, read on the forward strand.
TTGAGGAGGCTCTTTATGTATGAGTTTAGAGAGGTGCCTATAACTCCCTTAGAAGCGAGTAACTTAAAGCCATTAGATTTACTGGAAGTCGAAACCGCCGCCGATGAGATCGGCATAGGCATCCAGGACGTTCTTGATCAACGGGCAGTGGAAGTAACCAAGGTCATCGGTGACCTTGAACCAATTAGAAGAGATCAATACCTTGTGGCAGAAAAAGCAACGCTCCCATGGCGTACGAGATATGAACTCTTTCGTACTAGGTTTGAAGGCACTATTGATCGATTATTAGAAAGCTTTTTGGGTTCTGGAGAAAACAAGCATGAATAAGACGAAAAAACCACAGGCCACAGACTTGGAAAAGCAATTGGCTCAACTAACCGAAGCTTTGCAACGGGAACGGGCTGACTCGGTCAATTTGCGCCGCCAGTTTGAAGAACAAATCGGTGGCCTTAAGAATATGGTTAAAGCTAACGTTGTACGTGAGCTCCTACCAGTTATTGATAACTTTGAACGCGCTCTCAAACACGTGCCCAAAGACTTAGTAAAAAATGAATATATAAAAGGCGTAAATGCAATTGTTGCGCAATTTGACCAAACTCTTAAACAGATGGGCGTGGAACGTATTAAGACAATTGGTGAGGTATTTGACCCCAGGCTTCATGAAGCAGTAACTATGGAAAAGGGTGACGGCTCGGTTGAAGTTGTTTGCGAGGAGCTTCAACCTGGGTTTAAACTTGGTGATGAAATCATCCGTCACGCAATGGTTAAAGTTAAGATGGAGAAGAAATGAACCACGACGGATACGAAACACCAATAGGTGATGACAGTAATCGAAAAGGTCCAAACAGCTTTGAGGAAGCGGACTTGCACACGCTGTCAGACCTGGAAGCATTTGAAAGAACCCTAGAAGTAGAAAGAATCTATATGTTGTGGCAGCGTTGTCTCGCTGAGGGTAATTCATTGGCTGGGCAACCAGTCCCACTTAACATCATTGAAGAAGAGTAAAGGAGTATTAATTATGGGAAAAATTATAGGAATTGATTTAGGGACAACTAACTCAGCGATGGCAGTAATGCAAGCCGGCAAGCCGGAAATTATCGCCAATAGCGAGGGCGGCCGTACTACACCATCAGTAGTGGCGGTTAACAAGAATGGCGAAAGATTAGTTGGCCAAGTGGCCCGCCGCCAGCAAGTTACTAATGCTAAGAACACAATTTATGAAGTCAAGCGTCTGATTGGGCGCCGCTGGGAAGATAAAGAAGTCCAGCGTGATATCAAACTCATGGGCTACGAGATGGTCAAAAGTGGCCAAGGCGTAAAGGTCAAAATGGGTGACAAAGAATACAGCTCAGAAGAAATTAGTGCCATGATTCTCGGTAAGCTTAAAAGTGATGCCGAGGCATTCTTAGGTGAATCAGTCGGCGAGGCAGTCATTACTGTGCCGGCTTACTTTGATGATTCGCAGCGCCAGGCTACTAAGGACGCCGGAAAAATTGCTGGGCTAGAGGTCAAGCGCATTATTAATGAGCCAACCGCGGCAGCACTAGCTTATGGGCTTGATAAAGCCGAGAAAAAGGATGAAAAAATTGCAGTCTTTGATCTTGGTGGCGGCACCTTTGATGTGTCTATTTTAGAACTCGGCGACGGTGTGTTTGAAGTAAAAAGCACCAATGGAGATACACATCTGGGCGGCGCAGACTTTGATAGAGGCATCGTCAATTATCTAGCTGAGGAATTTAAAAAAGAAAGCGGCATTGATTTGTCTGATGATAAAGCTGCCATGCAGCGACTGCGTGATGAGGCTGAGAAAGCCAAGATTGAACTTTCTACTACGACTGAAATAGATATAAATCTACCATTTCTAACAGCAGATGCCGAAGGGCCAAAGCACTTTGAGCACAAACTTACCCGCGCTAAACTGGAAAGTTTGGTTGGTGAGCTGATTGAGAAAACATCTGGCCCGTGCGAAAAAGCCTTAAAAGATGCCGGACTTAAAAATACTGACATTGACGCAGTTGTTTTGGTTGGCGGCATGACACGCATGCCGGCCGTGCAGGAAAAGGTTAAGAAAATCTTTGGCAAGGAACCGATGAAGGGAGTCAATCCTGATGAAGTTGTGGCTGTCGGAGCAGCTATTCAAGGCGGTGTATTGCAAGGTGATGTCAAGGATGTGTTGCTGCTTGATGTAACACCGCTTTCTCTAGGCATTGAGACACTTGGTGGCGTGGCCACAAAATTAATTGAACGCAATACTACTATCCCTAGCAGTAAAAGTGAAACGTTCTCCACGGCGGCTGATAATCAACCTCAGGTAGAGATCCACGTAGTGCAAGGTGAGCGCGAAATGGTGGCTGACAATAAAAGCTTAGGGCGCTTTGTGCTTGATGGTATTCCGCCGTCCCCCCGCGGAGTGCCGCAAATTGAAGTTACCTTTAACATTGATGCCAACGGCATCCTAAATGTTACAGCTAAGGACAAAGGCTCGGGCAAAGAGCAAAGCATTACCATTCAAAACAGCGGCAATCTATCTAAAGAAGACGTTGAGAAAATGGCCAAAGAAGCCGAGGCACATTCTGATGAAGATAAGAAAAAACGCGAAGCGGTAGATGCACGCAACTTGTTAGACACAGCTGTGTATTCGGCTGAGAAAATGAAGAGTGAGCACAAAGACAAATTGAGCGAGGCAGATGTTAAGACTATTGACGAAGCAGTTGAAGTCGCTAAAAAGATAGTTAAGGATGAAAAAGCCGATAAGGATGCACTTGAATCTGCCGCCAAAGAGCTGAATGATAAGATTATGCCAATTGGCGCTAAGATGTACGAGCAAAAAGATTCGCTGAACGATGAAGAAAAATCAACCGAAGAGAGTGACGAGAAGAAAAAGGACAAGAAGTCTGATAAGTCCACCGACGGCGGAGAGCCTGTAGAAGGCGAAGTCGTAGACGATAAGGAAAAATAATGTCTGGGCCAAAAGACATTGAGGGTGAAGTAGAACGAATAGTAAACAGTGGTGCTGTTGACAGACGACTGGATACCCCAATGTCTGATGCAGAGAGACTATGGGCCGAACGAACTGCTCCCAAAGTTTTGGGGCAAGTGTTGCGTACAGAAACAATCGACACAACTGCTCGAGAGACAGCTTCACCAACGCCTAGGGTTATTGGTACCCAAGTAATGCATGATGTCATTTTGGCCTATATTGAAGCAAAACCAGTGCGAACTGCTTCCCAAGCGGAGGCACCAGTAGATCTTAGAAGATTAATGGCTGGTCCAGCTCCAAGCTTACAAGCCTTTTTCAATAGTCAACGGATACCAGATGGCAGAATTTGATGGTTCAGCAAGTTTTGAAGGAGCCATAGAGGCGTATTATGGCAAAGCGTGATTATTATGAAGTCTTAGGGGTTAGCAAGAGTGCATCTGCTGATGAGATAAAAAAGGCTTTCCGGGCTAAAGCTGTCCAACACCACCCGGATAAAGAGAGTGGTGATGAAACCAAGTTCAAAGAAATTAACGAAGCGTATGAAGTTTTAAAAGACTCTGATAAACGAAAACGCTATGATCAATTTGGTCACGCTGGCGTTGGTTCTTCGGCAGCAAGTGATGGTGACCCATTTGCTGGGTTTGGTGGGTTCGGTGGGCAGGGACAAAACATCCACTTTGACTTTGGCGATTTAGGTCTTGGTGATATTTTTGAGAGTTTCTTTGGCGGGAGTGGCGGCCAACGGCGCGCCCAACAAGCTAGCCGTGGCCGGGATGTCGAAACACGGGTAGAGATTACCTTTGAGCAAGCGGTTTTTGGTACTGAGGTTGACCTACACTTAAGTCTAGACGACACTTGCGAACACTGTAAGGGCAGTACCGTGGAACCAGGCCATGAGCTTAAAGAGTGTGATCAATGCGGTGGCTCAGGGCAGGTTGTCAATGTCTCGCGAACCATTTTTGGTAATATCCAGCAAGCCAGTGTTTGCCCAAAATGCCATGGTCGCGGCAAAATACCCGAAAAAGTCTGCTCCGTATGCCATGGCAAAGGCACACAACGTAAAAACCAAGAGGTGACACTTAAAATCCCGGCTGGTGTTGATGATGGGGCCACGATTCGTTTAAGGGAACATGGTGAAGCAATTGCCAATGGCACCAAGGGCGATTTATTCGTAAACGTACGCGTCAAATCGCATAAAAAATTTACACGTGAAGGTGATTTGATTCTAAGCCAGGAACACGTTGGTATGATCGAGGCCACGCTAGGCACTGAAATAGAAGTAGACACTGTTGACGGTCCGGTGCGCATGAAAGTACCAGCCGGTACGCAGAGCGGCAGCGACTTTAAATTATCAAATCACGGTGTCCCCCACCTTAGGAGTGACAATCGTGGGGCTCATATTGTCACAATACTAGTTGATACGCCTACAAAACTCACAAAATCGCAAAAAGAATTATTAGAGAACTTTGGGAAAGATAGTAAGGATGGTTTCTGGAACTAAATTGAACGTCCCATAGCTGGCAAACAGACTTGCTAGCTTATTGACACAAGCGTCTTAGCGCTTCATTATGTACATAAAGCTGAGATATTGGTGTGCACAAAATCAAGAAAATAAAACGTATGATACGCATTAAACTTCCTAGAGCAGTTAAATCCCATAGTCGTTTAGTATTGTTTATTATTATATTTGGGTTTGTGGGTGCCTTTGCTCTAATAATTACCTTTGCACTATCTGGCGATACGACACCACCTTCAGCTCCCCAAAATGCCACCTCTGGTAACCCAACACCGACTACGGTCACAATTTACTGGCAATCTTCAACCGACACTGGATCGGGCGTTGACCATTACGAGGTGCATTTTGAGAATAACTACACACAGGATGGTTCATACGGGACGGTGTTCCAGGCACCAGCACCTGCAGGTGTCACCAATCTTTCGTTTGTTGCCACAAAATTACGTGTTTACACCAGTTACACGGTTTACGTAATTGCAGTTGATAAAGCTGGGAATAAATCTAATAGATCAAACTACATCAGCCCGAACCCTTCAACGACCGCCGATAATGTCTACCCCACACCACCCACAAACCTCAAAGCTCACTTTAATGTAACAACGAGGTCAAGTTATTTAACTTGGGATGCAGCAACTGACAATGTAGGGATTGATC
>CAZOZI010000012.1:0-21865 GCA_964584265.1 uncultured Candidatus Saccharibacteria bacterium
GCCCAATAAAACAACCCATTAAAAATAACTAATCCTGGGAAAATTATAAAAGTCTCAACTGACTTACCGGTCGTCACCCGAAACTTTTTAATAGGCGGTAGCCCGAATTTGAAAGGCACAGGCAGCAGCCATGGCACCCCCTCCTTAGTAAAAGTATCCATAACTAGGTGACTGATCATGCCGATCATGAAAGCCCGCCAGACAAAACCAATATTTACATGTGGCATTATGGGATGCAAAAAGATGAGCAGCCAGTGGGCCAAGAAGCCGAACAGGGCCAGACCGATAATGGAATGCATCAAAAAGCGATGCCCACCGCTAAGCAGGTCGAATATTTTGCCAAAAAAATGCCCAACTGGTAGATTATGCCACAGCGGGGCTGTCGGCTGATCTATATCCGGCGTGATACCACCTATAAGATTAGCGAAAATGGCTATGAAAGCGGTACTGAGAGTTATCGGCTGAAGTGGCACTGACAAATAGACAACTCCTAGGGCGGTAATAGCAGCCAAATCATGAGTTCGTGCAGTCATAAAAGATAGTCTAGCAAAACACTTAGGTTTTTTAGTTAGTTAAGATCTAACCGGTGGCTCAATGGGAGGTGTTTCGCCTTGCTGAGCATCAAGTTCTGCCTCAGCTCTTGTATACGCACTGTTGGCAACTAGGCGCGTGTAACCAACAACCACCTTGTATAGTAATCTTGAGGCTATATTACTAGCATTGTCTAGCTTCCGCTTGGCTATTTCAAATGCAGCAACGTTTTGATCATAGCGAGATGTAAATTTATCGTTACAATCTTCAGCGGATAAATCATGATGCTCGTTTGGCATATATCAAGTGAACCACTTGGACCATGCAATGACAAGTTTTCAGGTGTAGACTACAATCCAAATCGAATCTTTATACCTTAAGTGAGTTACTTTCCCCAGGCAAACTCGCCATGTCCAAAGTACCAGAGGCTCCAAAATTTTTTGACCATGATCCCAACCAGCAGGATTTTGCAGACTGGGAATATGAAGTTGAAGCAGAACACGTTATGGAGTACATGAAACTGAAACTACTTCTTAAAGAAATTTCTAGAATCGTCATTCCACCTTAGCTGTGTCTAGCATGTTATGGTAAAATATGGCATATTATGGCAAAAGAACATAGCTGGACCCCAGATACTGCAGACCCGCAAGTAGATCTTAGCTGGCATGAAGGAACACCATTTAGTAAATGGCTACAAGATCCACTGCAGACTGTTGATATTGTGCGCGTCCTTCGCTTTGCTGAAGACCCCGCATGGTCTACCCCCATACTAGAAAGGGGCCAAGAAATTGCTGGCGACCAAGTCAAATTTAGGGAACTCGATGAATTATATGTCGCCTTAGCTGGCGCAGGTGAAATGACCAGATTGTACGCGCGATCAAGCCAGTTAAGAGGCACAGATGTTGAGGTTATAAAGCGTTATCTGGACAATACGCTTCCTAGTGGTTTTTGGCGGCCGCTTACATTAAAACCAAAGTCAGTACGGCAGAGTCCCAGTGATCTCAGTCGGGACGGTGCATTAAATACTGTAAGGGTTAAGTTTCGACCAAGTGAGCAACTGCACTATCAAAGACAAGACCTAACTGGAGCAATTAATATGGCAGTGGGTAGTAAATTACGGTGGGAGAAAAACCATCCAAATCGCATGGTAATCGGCGAATATGCCGGGTTTTTAACTGTTTCGATCACCGAGCAGCTCACCCCTTTACTGCCTGATGAAATTACGTTTGGACCAGCCCAAGTCTTGATCGAAACGATTGACGACCCAAGACCACCGAAACTTACTCTCTAAATATTAATGTAAACGCGGCTCATTTTCTTATAAATATTTTCTTTCAACCTCTTGTTGATTAATCCCATTAAGCACATTTGTATAGCCTTTTAGGCGCAGTACCATCTTGGCCTGAGCTGAGCGATTGCCACTATTACAATAAACAATGATTGGAGAATCTTTTGGAACCTCACCAAGCCGACTAATACCCGCTGGCAACGTAGACAAAGCTATATTGACTGCGCCAGAAACATGCCCAACTTTAAACTCGTCCGGTTCACGAACATCAACAATTACCATAGTTATATTTTACTATGGCTTGCGAGGGCGGGTGACGCTCCAAAGCAGTGCAGCCAGCAAGATTATTAACGCCGAGTAAAATCCTACTTCGCCATAAAGCTCAATTTTATAGCCTTCATTGAAATTAAGCACAAAATAAGCAATAGCAGTTGAGCTGTAAGCAGCCACGGATAGCAAAGCGGCTGTAAATATAGCGCTGCGGCTTTTGAGCACGCTGGCTACTATCAGCGGAACGGTGTAGAGCATAACGGCCCGAGCAGCCATGCCGCGTTGTAAATAAACGCTAAATGAAGCCACAAAAATATCCACTAGAATAAGCGCAAAGACCAGGCGTTTATAAAGAGCAGTGTCGCCAGCTTTGCCGCGGGCCAAGTACCACACAATTGCGCTGACTATCAAAAGTATGGCCGTCATAATCCAACGGCGCAGCACTACTGCCGGTTCAATCAGCTTCCAGGCATCATAGACAACTATTTGCAGCGCAAATAAAGCGGCATATAGAAAGTGCCAGCGCGAAACCCGAATAACATTAGACCGAAGACCAGATTTTGTTGAATTTGTGTTAGCCATTTTTAACGCTTATGGTTTAAGTACTTGTACTTTAGCATTTTTATACGTTCAAGTGAAGGAGCTGTTAAAATATAGAAAATGGAAGATTGGAATCATTTCAGAATCGCTTTTTTGTCTGCGAACAACGCCTTGCGGGCTGCAAAACCTTCAGCGCTCGTCAACATAGCTCTAACTATGCTTCCTCACGCTTCAGGCTTTTCGCACCACAATCCGCTATTTTCGATTAAAAAAGGATCCCGAGATGATTCCTACATCTAAGCAGATTATACGTACCTACGTGACGCTAACGCTGCTCTCAACCTTTGCCTCCTCATTTATCTGGGGGATTAACACGCTGTTCTTGCTGAGCGCTGGATTAAGCATTACGCAGGCTTTTGCAGCCAATGCTTTTTTTACAGTAGGACAGGTGCTGTTTGAAATACCAACAGGAGTGGTAGCCGATACAGTTGGGCGCCGGGCTTCATACTTGCTTGGTTCGGCAACTTTGTTCGCTTCGACTCTTTTTTATCTATATCTGTGGAACATCCACGGCACTTTCTGGTTGTGGGCGTTATCGTCCATGCTATTGGGCCTTGGCTTCACTTTCTTCTCCGGTGCTACCGAAGCCTGGCTAGTCGACGCACTGCATTACACCAAGTATGAAAAAGGCCTGGACCACGCTTTCTCACGCGGGCAGATAGCTGGTGGTGTTGCTATGCTCACCGGAACGGTGACTGGCGGTGTTATTGCCCAGGCCACCAACCTAGGCGTGCCATACATCATGCGAGCAGCTGCTCTGGCTATTACCTTCGTTGTTACGCTTGTGCTGATGAAAGACGTCGGTTTCACACCACGCAAGCGCGTTACAGTTCCCAAAGAAATGAAGCGTATCTTAAAAGCCTCGTTTGATCACGGTCTACGCAAACGACCGGTGCGCTGGGTCATGCTGGCAGCACCATTTGGCGCCGGTGTCAGCTTTTACGCCTTTTACGCTATGCAGCCCTACCTACTTCAGCTCTACGGCAAAAGTGGTAGTTATGCAATTGCCGGCCTAGCTGCCGCCATTGTAGCTGGTGCCCAAATATTCGGCGGCCTAAGCGTACGCTGGGTGCGCAAACTCTTTAAGCTGCGCACATCCGTATTAGTGTTCGCCAGTGTAGCCAGTTCCATTGCGCTTGTCTTAATTGGTATGGCCACTAACTTCTACGTCGTACTTGTCCTGCTAGTCATCTGGGGAATAATCTTCGCCGCCAGCCAGCCCATCCGTCAGGCATATTTAAATGGCTTAATCCCTTCGGCTGAACGAGCAACCGTTTTGTCATCTGATAATTTGCTGGCTTCGTCTGGCGCTGTAGTAGTGCAACCAGCGCTTGGTAAAGTAGCTGACGTCTATAGCTATGGCACATCATATATTGTCGGTGGACTAGTTTACTTGCTGGCGTTGCCGTTTATTTTCTTAGCCAAGCGTGAGCATCCAACGTCCGATCCAATCAATAGTGGCATTGCCCCTCCCGCAGCGCCCACAGAGACATCAGCTGCGCCCGCTGCAGATTAAACCAGCGGCACGAAGACAAAGCCAGGGTGTTTTACGGCGTCGTAGCTATCCACACCGGTTTTAGTTATTTCAAGAATAGTTTCGCGCACTGGAATAACCATCTTGCCACCAATTTTTAGTTGTTGAATAAGTGTGTCCGGCAAATTGTGAGCACTGGCACTGACTAGAATGCGATCATATGGCGCTTGCTCGGGCAGACCGTAGTCTTGACCGGCCTGGTGAAATGACACATTTTTTAGTTTTAGGTTTTGGCAATTTTGTCTACCAAATACTACAAGCTCAGGCACTTTCTCGAGCGCAAAAACGTGACCTTTTGGTCCAACAATATGGCTCAAAAGTGCTGTTGTCCAGCCTGAGCCAGAGCCCACATCTAAGATTTTGTGCCCCGCTTGCACATCAAGTAGCCCCAGCATGAAGCCAACAGTATAAGGTTGGCTGTTGGTTTGCCCATACCCAATCGGTAATGGCACATCCAGTTCAGCTTCACCAACTACTTCTTTGGGCAAAAAATATCTACGTGGAATTGCCTGAAACGCCGCTTTGATCTTCTCGTCCATACTTTCTATTTTAGTCTGTTATGCAATGCTTAGTTCAGTTTTCCAGCTCATGGATACGGGGATGATCAAGACCATAGTAGTGGGCTAGTTCATGCCAGATGGTTCTGCGAATTTGGCTGCGCAATTGATCGGTCGTAAACACATGCATTTGTAGAGGATTTTTGAAGAGGGTTATTTTGTCTGGCAGTAGCTTTGATGTGCCTTGCCGTTGCGGCAATGGCACACCCTCATACAGGCCGTACAGCGTTTGGCCATCATGCAAATGCAAACGAACCCGTTGCTCAGGCGTTGGATCATCTTCGAGTACAATCGCCACATTCTTCACCTTTTCAAACTGCTTGGGCAGGCTATCCATGGCATCGCTTATCAGTTTTTCAAAGATCTCATCGGATACTTCAATCATGGAATGATTGTAACATCATCGCAGTTGCACTTTAGCAACCCAATGATTTTGTGACTTCTTTCCAAGAAGCAATACTTTGACACTTTTGCCGTCAAAAGTGTCTCAAAACTGCTGGGCGACTTCGTTCACTTGATGCATCTGATTGTATAAAACAGGCTAGCTCGAGAACTCCTCACAAACCTGCCACAAAGCAGCTTTGTTCGTCAAACATCTCTCGCACCCAAGGACGCCTGTTTATATACAACATCTACTCAGGCTCACTCAGATGCCCAGACCCATAGAATAAGTTTTTCAGAGCCTGGTATATCCGGCTCTGGAAGCTCCTGATGAGTGAATGTCAAAAGCACAAAATAAGCGAAGGAGAGCTGAAACGAAAGTGGAATCTCCGGAGCATTGTGCTTTTTGACAGTGAAGTCATAAAGAGCTGGAAGTCGCCGGTTGTTTCTTTGCTACCTTTCTTTGCAACCAAAGAAAGGTAGTTGCAAGAAGCGTTCGAAGAACGCTGCAAAAAGCTTTGGGTTCTTTGGAAAAGAAGAAAATTACTTGACTATCTTTTCCCAAGGCAGGTCACTTTTACCAAAGTGCCCATAGGCGCTGGTCTTTGAGTACAAAGGACGCTGAAGGTCAAGACGCTCAATAATACCGCGGACAGATGTATCAATCAGTTTATCTTTGAAGGCATAGAGCTCGTCTTCACTAACCGTAGATGTGCCAAAAGTATCAATGGTTTGCATCAGCGGCTTCGGCTGACCAATAACGTAGGCCAGACCGACTTCACACTTGGTAGCCATCCCACTGGCCACAATATTTTTAGCAATGTAGCGCGCGGCGTAGGCACCTGAGCGATCTACTTTACTGGGATCCTTGCCGGAAAAGGCACCTCCGCCAACTCGGGCGTAGCCGCCATAACCATCAACCACAATCTTACGACCGGTCAGGCCAGCATCTGATTCCGGACCTGGGATATGCCACAAACCCGTACCATTAACCGTAATGTTCGTGTCCGAAGGCAAGGCTAGTTTGTAGCTACTAAGTATCGGACTAATAATTTTGTCTATGACGCCGCTACGTACTGTTTCGGCACTTACGCCCTCGCTATGTGCAACTGCAATCACAACTTTTTCAACCGCCACTGGTTTGCCGCCTTCATAGGCGACCGTCACTTGGGCTTTACCGTCTGGGCGAATGTAATCCAGCTCTTTATGCTCCCTCACTTCGTCAATCCGTCTAGCAAGGCTATGAGCCAGCATGATAGGCAATGGCATAAGTTCAGGAGTTTCATTGCAGGCAAAGCCAAACATCATACCTTGATCGCCGGCGCCGTCTTGGTCTACACCCATAGCAATTTCAGGGGATTGCTGATGGATGTCGTTACTGAACTCAGACTCTATGCTGAAGCCCCAGGCGGGCTCGTTGTAGCCCAATTTAGCCACTTTATCGCGTACAATTTTTTCAAAATTGAGCTGAGCACTGGTCTTAATCTCACCAAACAAAGCCACTCGATTAGCGCCAGCTACCGTTTCAATACCGGTGTGGCTTTTTGGATCTTGCTCAATTGCAGCATCCAAAATAGCATCACTAATGGCATCGCAGATTTTATCTGGATGTCCTGCGCAAACTGATTCGCTAGTAAAAAGTATTCGCCGCAAATTCGGCATAAAAATATCCTTCCCCCGCTTCCCCGAGAAAGGATTGATTAAAGCAATATCTTTCCCAGATTAATCGGGCTAGATGAGGCACCTTATCACAAAAAAATGCAACAGGTTGTCGGCGGATCCACAAGCTAGTTCTCTCCCCGCACTCTTTATATGTATTAAATTGTTAAAGTACTTTTAGTGTATCATAGCGCTTGAATTAAGGCGTACAATGAATATATGCGAGGCAGACTCGTGTGGGTAGTTTTACTCGTTATGATCGCCAGCAGCTTGTTAGTTTGGCGTATCAGTAATCGCGAAAGGAGTGGTCAGATGGATCAAACGCTTGCGGGCAGTATGATGCTCGGTAGTCCGGCCTTTGCAAACAATACGGCTGTTCCACTGAAGTATACCTGCCGCGGCGACAATATAAATCCACAGCTCGTTATTACTAATGTTCCCAATAAGGCTAAAAGCCTGGTACTAATTCTTCATGATCCTGACTCCGTTAGTCCAGACTTTACTCATTGGCTGCTTTGGAATATTCCAGCAAATACGTCACAGATTGCCGAAAATAGCACGCCAACTGGGGCAGTGTCTGGCACAAACGACACAAGCAAAACTGGCTACATGGGACCTTGCCCACCGGCTGGCACTGGTACGCACCGTTACATGTTTGAGCTCTATGCTATCGACACAACGCTGAACTTACCTGACACCACAAAACGCCCGGTGCTTGAGCAATCTATTGAAAAACACGTAGTGGCACACTTTTTGTTAACTGGCCTTTTTTCGGCTGAACACTCCTGAACAATGCATCATGTCGGCCTGCTATCATGCAAAGCATGAGCGTTAGTTCTTATCCGAGTGCCATTTTGGCAAAACATATTGCCAAAAGTAACGTACCAAGAAATAGGCAATGACGGCATATAAACCGCCTATGAGTTCATCAATCATATAGTGCTCTCCTTGATACACTGTGCCGATGTAGATAAGTAGTGGCTGCGCAGCAGCTAGTAGCCCCCACTTTTTACCAAATAGTCTCCACACAAATATAAAGACCAATGTTGCATAGGCAGCGTGCAGTGAAGGCACGGCCGCAACCGGGTTTGGTGAAATCTTGTTGTAGACGCTTGGGAAGTCTTTGAAGCCCAAAGCAAACCAAACATTGGAAGACACACGTTGAATCGGGGCAATGTAGCCTTTCTCAGAAGCCAGCCAAGGTGGCGCCGCCGGAAAAGCCAAAAAGGTCATAAAGCCCATGAATGATACAACCAAAAAGGTCGTGACATAGCGCCAGTAAAACTTTTCGCGGTATTTCCAAATCAGCAATGCTACACCAATTGGCAGGACGAAGTGCAGCACATATGGGACATAAAAAACGAAGTCGTACCACATAACGTGGCCGTGCCACCACCAACGCTGGAAAATACGCGTCGGCAAATCACCAAATAGCAATCTGTCCATTCGTGGCATCCAGGTGTAATTAACATGTTTATTGAGCCTAGGCACAAGCCCCCGAAAAGATTCATAGACCAAGAGTAAGGCGACAAAAGGCATTAGGCGCTTCAGCAGCTCCTTGGCTCTGCCAAATATCATGAATACGAATGTCAGGAAAACGAGTATTTTGTCAGGTGTTGGAAAACTTGGATGTAGCGCAAACAGAACAATGCACAGCGCCGTTCCACCGACACCAATAGCCCGCCATGTGTTTTGTTTCACATATCCAATTGTAAACTACCAGGAATAATCGATGAATTCTTTGTAGAACTCGTCTATTTTCTGCAGCTGTTCAACATCGTGCAAACGCAAAGGCCGTTTGGCAAGGCCTCTAAGTGAACGTCTCATATATTTTATTGGTAGGTGTGAGCGTTTTCGTTTTATAAACGTGGCAGTATGTTTCATCATGCTACCCTCCCTTACGTAATTAATAGTATGAAGCAAAAAACGAACCGTGCCGTGTTTATGCTCACTGATTAAATGTGATATTTATCACAGCGTCGACAAAACAGTTCAAAGACACTATAATCCCCCCTGTCTTTTGCCTTCCTTGCGAAGCTAAACCAAGGAGGCGATTCATTCGTCTCGACTGTTTAGCTGAGCAGGAGGAGAAGCTGACCGATAAGTGAAGCAGTAAAATTCATTTTGCTGCAAACAAAAAGGTCATGCTTCGACGATGGGGAGTGGCCAAGCGTGAAAAGTGCCGGTGGCACTTTGCAGGACCGGAAGCCTGGCTGACGAATGTCACCAAGCTGAGGTGGGGCCGCAACCGATTGCCCGCTGGCGAGCAGTAGGATTGTGGCAAGGCACTAGGATTCGAACCTTGCTAAGACGAAATATATACTGGGATGTAGCCAAGTGGTAAGGCGCCTGCCTCTGGAGCAGGAGATCGTAGGTTCGAATCCTACCATCCCAGCCATAAAGAACTCATTTGTTCGGTTTCGGTTTATAATTTACTGGTTACGAAATTTTTTCTGGCTATATTGCTTTATAATCAGCTTTAAGCACAAATTAATTTAACACTTTATCCTAACGCTTTTGTTTAACTTAGGTTATACTTATGGTTAAGAAGTTATAAGCAATAACAAAAATATGGATAATAAACCTCCAGAACCAATGCCTAATGGCATGCCCCCGTTGCCTGACAGCGAGCATCCTTTATCGAATGATTCACAAGTTATACCACCGACAGAACAATCCATTTCAAGTTTTCCACAACAACCCACTCCTAGTCCTGCTCAACAACCAAACTCAACACCAATACCTGCACCAATATCCCAGCCTCTAACACCATCATCGGTCTCTCCAATGCCCTCGCCCCAACCCAAATTGACTCAGCAAACCCCAGTGCAAACAGTTAATAACCAAGCATTCGTATCTGGTACTGAAAACTCAGCTCAGCCCTATGTCCCTCCAATAAATTCAATACCAACCCAGTCAGCCGCATCAGCTCAGATATTTAGCGGAGACTTTTCGGCTAACTTACCCCCACAAGAGACGCAAAGCCAACAACCATTTGCTCAAAACAACGCAACCTTTGGAACAATGAAACCCCATAGACCACGACGTAAAAAATTACTAGTGCTTGGTGGTGTAGTAGTGTTACTGCTCTTGTTGGGTGGCGGTTATATATTTGCATTTTACCTACCTAATCAGCCGGATAATGTTTACAAGACAGCAGCTAGTAGGTCTGGTAAAGCTTTAAATCAAGTAGTCAATAAGGTTACAGATAAGTCCAAGTTAGATGCTCTTAAAAAATCGGATATTACACTATCGTTAAATGCCAAATATGGTAAGGATAGCTTTAGTGGCACATTTGATGCCAAGTTCGATGCTTCACACACAGATACCGGTTTGAATTTTGTAGCTAAAAGTACTGGGGTGCCAGATAAGGCCTTGACAGCAAAGGTGCTTGGTGAAGTGCCAGCAGGCACACAGTATCCGAATATTTACTTCCAGCTTACTGGTTTAAAATCTTTTGGCCTGGACACCTTTTTACCTGGTATTAGTGATTATGACGGCAAATGGATAGCTATAACATCAGGCTATCTAAAATCACTAGGCACTGTACCAACAGCAGCACAACTAAACAAAAAGACACTGACGACGGATGATTTTGCAGAGCTTGCTCACGCGGCGACAACCACTACCGTAGACTATGTATTTACAACCGATTCCAGTAAAGCTGTTTTTACAAAGAAAAGCTTCGTCGGTAAAGAAAAAGTTGATGGGCTTAGTACATATCACTATCAAGTAACTCTAAACACAGATCATCTAAAGACTTACTGTAAGGCTTTAGTTGATAGTGTTTACTCGACGAACGCTTATAAAAAGTTGCCCTACGTTGATGAAAACAATGTCGACAAAGAAAAGGACTCAGCCAAGAAAGACTGCGATTCATCTTCTCCAGACTCAACTGTCAGTAAAACCGATCAAGAAGTGAGCCCAGATAGCTTAAAAACGTATGACCTTTGGATTGACGCTAAATACAAACTCGTTTACAAGGTGCGCATACCTGATTCTTCCAACAAAGAAGCCTATACAGACGTTGGTCAAGTATACAAGGGTGGGGATGATGTATCTCTATTTGTAGCTTTCCATGATGGAAAAAATAAAACTGATGGCAAGTTCACCCTGGACACAAATTTAAATAATAGTACGAGTAAAGGTACGCTTGTAATCACAGGAGGTACTGGCGATAATACATACGATTTCAAGATGACTTTGGATGCAAAACCATATACTGGTGAAATCAAGATAGAAGAGCCAGCTGGAGCTATACCATTTCAGGATGTGCTCAAACGATTTGGAATTGATCCCAAAGAATTTTCTAGTGGCACGAATTAAATGCTTAATCGCCTCGCTCGGCTGGTAGTAGTGTTGTCAAAGATAAGGTTCGAATCCTACCCAGCCAAGCCAAACATTCCATCTACGTTCGGCATCTGTATTATACGGAGATAAAACTTATGCTAAGCTATTCTAGGTATTAATTTTAAACGAGGGTAAGAACATGATTGCAGAAATAGTTGACGAAGTATCTGGTGCGGTAGCATCAACAATAAAAGGCGCGGACAATATATTAGACGCGATTACAGATGCCGTAAAAAACCAAGTAGTAGGTGTTTTAAAAGATACTAGCGATGTAGCTGGAGCAAGCGTAGAAACAATTGCTTCCATAGCCGGCGGAGCAGTAAAAGGAGCTGGTCAAGTAGGCGGTTCAGTTGTTGATATTGCTTCTGGCACCATGAGCGGTGTTATCAAAGGCGTAAGCCAAGTTGAAGGTGATGTAGTTGGCGCAATTAAAGGTGCAGCCCTTGGTATTGTTCAAGGCGTTGCAGAAACTGGCGGTGACATAGGCGGAGCAGCAGTCGGTGCCGTCGGAAGCGCCATTAAATCAGCCGGAGAAATGGGTGCCGATACGTCTGGAGCTGCCAAAGCAGCTGTCGGTGGAGTTTTAGACGCTGCCTCGAGCGTTGGCGGTAATGCAATTCAAACGGTTCGTGATGCTTTACTGTCAGCAGCAGCTTTGCCGCGCGACGTTATCGAATCTGCTCTCAAAGGCGGTGACGAAAAGCATTGAGTAGGATTTTTGTTTGGCGTACGTTCCAAAGCTGCACACTCAGCCAAACATGAGCGCGGTAAAGATCCCTTCAAAAGCCTTTTGTTTGTTACAATTTAAAAATGGCAAGCAGCCACAGCATACAAATTGATGCATTTGTTGATGCCCTACCCGCATGGCAACATCAGATCTGTACTCAAGTTCGAAAACTTATACATAAAGCAGAGCCTAAAATTGAAGAAACTTTAAAACGCCGCGATCGTCCTTACTTTGTGTTAAAGGGTAATGTTTGTGCCCTGCAAGCAACCAAAGACCACATTAATATCTTTGTTTATGACCCCATTGCGCCAGACCCACAACACATCATCAATCAGGGTCAAGGTAATAAGACTGCCAGATCAATCCAAGTCTATCAAGACGACCACATAAATGAGGAAGCTTTTAAGGACTTAGTTCGTGCAATTGCCGATAATAATCGCGGTGGTGGCTGGCGAAAAATCAAGAAGTCGTTAGATTAACATCATTTATTATGGTTCATTGCGCAAAAATTAAAAAAGAGTAGCATAAGAGTTATAGGCGGAGGCTTTTATGACAAAAATTATGAAATTGGCATTATTGCCTGTTAAGTATGTGTGGGTAATAGGTATAGTCGTAGCTTTGGGTTTAGCCACGGGTATTGTAAATATGCCTGGTAGTGCATCAGCCCAGGTTGCGCTAGACTGCAACAGTGAAGTAATAGACAACGAGTGTGTTCAGCAACAACGTGACGTTTGTTGGAACATTGAAGGAACCCAAACCGAAGTACCTAGTGGGTATCATGTTGATCAAACCCAGGATAATGCCTGCGTAAAAGACCCCGTAGACCCGGGACCGCAGGTTTTGGGCGCATCAACAAGCACCCCCCAAGTTTTAGCAGAAACAACTCCTCCCCCCAAAATGGGCAAGTAAACCTTTACCTCAGTAACTGCCGAGCTAGTTATCCTAAACTTTCTATACTAATGACGCTTAATATGCCATCATCAAAAGATGAAAAGGAGCCGGGCGGTCCATGTTGTTACCAGCAACAGCTCATTGTTGCCAGACTATTTGGTTGACTCTGTCTTATCGTTAACGCCAAAACTATTTAAGGACTTGGGTATTACCCACTTGATTTTTGATATTGACGAAACACTGGTGCCAAAGAGAGGCATGGTACTGACAGATAAATATCGCAAACACATTGTTAACTTGCGTAAGTCTGGACTAAAAATCTACATTGGCAGCAACGCCTGGCGTGATCTTTCGCCAATAGCAAAGTCAATCGGGGCTACCGTTGTTCGTCCAACTAAATTCTCGTTTAAACCCTTCCAATCGTACTTTCGTCGCATCACCAAAACAATGAATGCTTCGCCGAAGCATGCTGCTATGATCGGCGACCGTATACTCAATGATGTTATTGGTGCTAATCGAGCTGGATTCACAACATTTTTGGTTGATGCAATCCAAAGACGGCCAGTCTGGTGGCATAAATACTATATAAAATGGGTGCTGCATCATGCGGGCTAAAACAAAGTCAGTCAACTTTAAGAACCCTGTCTATATAGTCTACATTTTATTTGGTATAGCTTTGCTGTGGCTGTCGGGCCGAACAGCAAGCGCTAGACCAACTATTTTTGATAAGGCCATTGTGCAGCTTATTAATTTACTACCTACTTGGCTACATGGTCTGTTTGTAGCTATTTCTGCTATAGGTAGCCTAGCCTTTGTAATTGTGCTTGCCCTATTAGCACTACTATTTAAGCGCTATAAAGCTAGCCTTAAAGTCGCCATTGCCGGCAGCGGTGCTTACGTATTGTCTGTTCTAATCCATAACCTAAGCTGGCACGCGAATACTACCTTTCCGGCAACACCCTTTGCCATAGTTACAGCACTTGCTCTGGTTGGTTACCAATACACTCCTAAGTCTCGTCACCATTATCTTACGAGTATGGTTATTCTCATGGCTGTAACACAAATATATTTAGGCAACCACGCTACGGTTGATTTAATTGGCGGCTTTGCGATTGGGATTATTGTTGGCTCTGCGGTCTGTTTTCTATTTGGGCGTCGCATTATCGCCAGAGTGACAACAAAAGAGGTATGTAAGGCATTACTTCGTGATGGTTTTCCTGTTAAAACGGTAAAAGTCCTTGGCGTTGACGCCCGAGGTTCCTCACCATTTATTGTAACCTTTAAGTCTGGTAAGCATTATTTCTTAAAGGTGGTTAATAGGGATAACTTTGTAGCCGATTGGCTATTTAAAGCTTATCGACGTGTTGTCTATCGCCGGCTCGAAGACGAAGTGCCCTTTTTGAGCCCTAAGCGGCAAATTGAGCATGAATCTTATGTAGCTAATCTGGCATATGCTAATGGAATTAGGACCCCTAAGATTGTTGGCGTATTGGAAGTTAAACCAAACAACTGGGCTCAAATACAAGAGGCCGTTAATGGCAAATCTCTTGATAAAGTTGATCCATCTAGACTGACTGATAGCTTACTGAATAATATTTTTGGTCTTATCAACGAACTTCACTCATTCCATATCATTCACCGTGATCTGCGAGCAGCTAATATTTTTCTAGACGACAATAATACCCCCTGGCTAATAGATTTTGGTTTTGCCGAAGCTTCTGCTAAGCCAAGCCAAACATATCGTGATTTAGTGGAGATTATCTGTTCGATAGGTGTGATTGTTGGTGCAGATAAAATCGTCAAAGCTGCTGTAAAGAACATCCCGAACGATGAACTCGTTCGGTCATTACCTTTTATGCAGTATGCTTGTTTGTCTGGCGAGACAACTAGGCTTATGAAGACCCACAAAGGACTCTTGCCGCAAATACTTGGTAACTTAAAGTTAGCTACTAAGCAAGAAACGATTAAATCGGCCAAAGTTGTTCGTTTCACTCCAAGCTCCCAAATACGCTAATTATGTTCATGACTTTATCATTGCAACTAATGCATCTATGGTTAATAATGAGTCGCAGAGAGGGCTTGCGAGACTAAATTTTTATAGATGATGGCTGCCCAAGAAACCAGCTTAGCGCTAGTTAGACCGCCTGAAGCGGAATTGCTTGACCACCCCTTAATTAGTCAAGTTGAAGTTATTGGTGTGCGTGAGGGTGGCCTAATAGATTGCTGGGTACCAACAAGCCTTATAGACCACGAGGAAGTACCCGTAAAGCAAGAGTACGCAGAATCTCTAGCAAAAGAAATGCGTCAACTGTCGGAGGCAGAAGGTGGCACGGGTCAGTTAACACCTATTGTTCTAGGCCTAATTGAAGGTGAAGATAATCTTAGGATTATTGATGGTTTTCACCGCGACGCCGCATTGAAAATAAATGGCCAGGACAGAATCTATGCAACTGTGCTCAAAACTGATTGGGACGGTCTGTTTGATATCAGAATTTTTACAGCTAAGGACCATGCCCAAGTACGTTTTTCAAGAGTGGTGCAGTGGATTGGCCAAGTTTGGCAGTTCTCCGGTTTAGCAGATAAGCTAACCGTAGAGCAGGCAGTACTCCTCTACAGGTTTGACTCTTCGGGGACCAAGTTACATTTAACTCCAGATGATGTTGCAGCCGCTAAGGCTTGGGTAGCACGCAAAGAAGAGCAATGGCAAATGGCTGCCATGACTATACACAGCCATCTAAAAATAGCTGAAAATGTCGACCCCGCACTAGTGCACTCAACGAGGGAGAAAAAAGGCGGGCATACCTTAGAGGCACCCACCCAAGCCATATTAAAAATCTTCTCCGAAGAATTACCAAATAGCTTTGCACTTCAGAATTTAGTTATGGAAGCTGCGAAAGCCAATAACCTTAAGGGGCCTCAAGTAAAAGCACTATGTCTAAGTGTGAGAAATTACCGTAGCCTCAAAGCCGCTCAAACTTTTATAAAAGGGATAGATTGGCAATCATGGCAGCCCGAATACCATGAATCAACTGAACGAGCGCTAAGACGTGCATATGATCCACGCCATAAAGGCGCAGCTGTTTTACAAGGACCTGCAGACGAAATATCTCGCATAATAGAGAGAGTTAACCTTTCCATAACCAGAGGCGAGGAAGTAACACCTCAAATGCAAATAGAAGTTAGGGCAGCTAGGGAGAAAGCAACAAGACTATCCAAAGATTTGGGCGTATTAGTTTCTAGACTTTCCGTATTACTCGGAGAAACTCGTGCAACACGAACTTCAACAGCGAAATCGATAGTTTATCGACCACCAGAAGAAAACAAGCCAGAAGCAAAAAAAGATCCTCACCGAACAGTAAGTTTTAATTCTTATTCTCAGCGCTTTGAAATAGCAGGTAAACTTCAAGACCTGCAGCCCATTGAAGATGATGTAATGAGATTCTTGGTCGCTTTTGCCAATGAAGGAGAACTAATAATGAGCAAGCTGTTAAAATGCATCCAGCCTCGCCGCATTAAACTTACACATCCATTACTATTAGATACCATAAACCGTCTTAATGCCCCTCAACGCTTTTCAGGCAAAGGCCCATTAGCAGATATACAACATCGTATTATTGATGGCGAAGAACATCTAACTGTCAGGCTCCATCCAAACTTCAGCACCAGAGCTCTGTCAACCGAGGAAAAGAAACTGCTGCTTGCGCGCTTCTTGTAGATCACTCGTCTGCATTAGGGATTAAGTATAGTTTGTGCTAAATATCACATGAGATATTCCTTGCTGTGATGGGTAGTTATATAGCGTAGAGTAGAGACGCTAACCTTAAGGAAGGAGCAGTAAAAATGAGCAACGATATATCACCAAATATTCGATCAGTTACAAGTTCAGTCGGAACTCAAATTAGAACAAAGCATGAAACCGAGCAGAAACTTGTCCAAGCAATTGGTGACTCACACGATGTTTTAGCCAGAGCCAGGACTGTATTTCCACTGACGCTATTCCCGGATACAATTACGATTGATCGCACAAAATTAACGATCACACACCGTGATTTTTTCAGAGTTGGTGAGGTCCTAAGTATTAGAATTGAAGACATTTTGAACGTAACGGCAACGGTAGGACCGTTTTTTGGTACCGTCAGTATTTCAACCCGCTTTTTTGACCCTGCTAAACCATATAGTGTGGCACGCTTTTGGCGAGCTGATGCACTTAAAATTAAGCGCATAGTGCAAGGCTATTTAATTGCAAAACAGCAGGAAGTTGACTGTTCAGCCTTAACAACACGTGAACTTGCCAAGAAGCTTGATGAGCTGGGCAAAGTCTCCCCCGAAGAAAAACTCTAACTTTAATGATACTTACGGGCTTACATTAAAGTAGCCGACCGTTTCCTCGTGCAAATGATCGTGGAACTGATATGTACCTGACTCCGACAGTGTTATAGTCTTGCTGTAACCTTTTCGAACGCTTAGTTCGCTAACTCCTCCGTAGGCTTCATGCGACGGATGGGCACCGAAGCTAATGTCTCTTAGTGTACTGTCTTCATTAATAAACGTCAGCGTGTCGCATTTGTGCGTTTCAGTGTGCAAGGGACTCACTTCACCATTTTTGATGGTAACTTTGTGATTAACAAGAAGTTGTTGGCAGGCTCCAGTTACTATGCCGCCGACCTGGTAGATACCCTCATCGTTTACCAGTTTCTTTGTTATGTCAGATGGCGACATATTGTAGTGTAGGTTGTTTATGATCACTATAGAGCCGCTTACTACAATCAGAATGATCCCGACCGTTGATATGAAAAAAAGTAGGTTCCATTTTGGTTTTGGCCCCCGCCCTAAGTGCAAGAAGAACGTTATTTGAATGACCATTTGAATTATGGCAAAGCCTAGGATTGTTGCCAGCAACACCGAACCTTTAAGGCTACCGTTTACCACCATATGGTACGGAATGAGTGTGCATACCAAAGACAACAAAAAGCCGATGACATAAGACCTCAAAGTCCCATGCTCTTGCTCAATTTTGCTACTAGAGTTGTGGCTTAGACTGCTCATGAGAAAGCCCCCAAGTACACTATAGTGAAGATAAAGATCCACACGATATCCAGGAAGTGCCAAAACAGACTGAGCATAGTCAGCTTTCGTACCATGTGCTGATTAAGACCTCTCTTTATGATAAAAGCTAAAGTAATCACCATCCACAGTAATCCGGAAATGATATGAAGCCCGTGCGTTCCCACGAGCACGAAGAATGAAGATAAGAAGGCGCTGCTACTCAAAGTGTGGCCCTCGTGGATAAGTGTTCTAAATTCTGTTAGTTCTAAGCTCAAAAACACCAGTCCCAATACGAATGTAACGCCGAACCACAAAAGCGTCTGGTTTTTATCGCGACGGCGTGCGGCTATCATGGCGATTCCACAGGTAAAACTACTAAAAAGAAGGATGACGGTTTCAGCCAGTGCCAGTCGAGGACTAAATAGTTCACGTCCCGATTCTCCGCTGAACGTATTGCCGTGCAGTACAGCATACACTGCAAATAGAACTGCAAACATTAAAAGGTCAGTCATTAAGTAGATCCAGAAACCAAACATAGCTCTATCGTTTGCTTCAGCCTCGTGGTGACTTATCTTCTGGTCTATTACCATGTGCGCCACCGCTTATTACGCAAAACATCCAATGCAAAACTGAATATAATCTTTAGGAGTTCCAGAACACCTATATCTTCGTCTGTATCATCATTGGCAGAAACCTTAGTTGGCTTTTTCTTCACCCTAGCCTCCTCGAGCTCACGCACCTCAGCAGCTGACAAAGTGTATTCGGTATGTTCGTCAAACACGCGAATAACTAGTACTACGAGGATGCCAATTATTGATACTACGGCCAGCCACACAATGTTCCAGACAAAAGCAAAGCCACCCAGGAAGGCAAAGCCAGCAATATATATGCCTGTGGCTGTATTCTTGGGCATATGAATATCTTCATAAGCAGGTTCCGGCAAGCCGTGTTGCTTACTTTCCCAAAAGTCATCGCGAGCCGAAACACTCGGTATAGTGGTGAAATTGTAAGACGGTGGCGGTGATGGAGTAGACCATTCCAGAGTTCGCCCATTCCAGGGATCACCAGTCGTATCAATCAGTCGCCTCTTTTGAATAACGCTGGCCAGTATCTGGGCAAGCTGCAAAGCAATGCCAACCATTATGATGATCCCACCGATTAACATCAGTATAAATAACGGCTGCCATCCGGTGGAAGAGTCGTAATGGTCAAGCCTCCGCGTGGCCCCCATCAAGCCCAGTACATACATTGGGATAAAGGACATGCAAAACCCAATTATCCAGCACCAAAAAGCTTTACGGCCAATTCGTTCATTTAGCCTGAAGCCGGCCATCTTTGGAAACCAGTAGGATATACCGCTGAAGACGCCAAAAAGTACACCACCAATGACCATAGAATGGAAATGAGCTACAAGGAATAGGCTATTGTGGAACTGGAAGTCAGCCGGTGGTACTGCCAGCATTACGCCAGCCATGCCGCCAATTGAAAAAATAGCGATAAACCCTAGGAACCATAGCATCGGTGTATCAAACCGAATCCGTCCTTTGTACATTGTGGCTATCCAGGTAAAGACTAGTACGGACGTCGGTACTGCAATTATCATCGTCATAACCCCAAAGAACGCGTTTACGTCAGCACTTGCCCCCATGGTGAAGAAGTGATGCAGCCACACTGAAAGAGCTAGCGTCGAAACACCGACCATACCCAGCACGTTTGATGTGTAACTGGCTATTGGTTTTCGGCTGAACGTTGTAACTACTTCCGAAAACACACCAAAGGACGGTAGCATCAAAATGTACACCTCCGGGTGGCCCCACATCCAAATTAAATTGGTATACATCATGGGGTCACCGCCACCGGTGATTGTAAAAAAGTGCGTACCCAGATAACGGTCAAAAAAGACCAGAAAGATCGTTGCCGTGAGCAGCGGGAACACGGTCACTGCCATAATCATGCTTAGTAGCGAGCCCCAGGTAAACAGAGGCATTTTTCTTAAGGTCATGCCGGGTGCGCGCATTTTCAAGATAGTCATAATAAAATTGATAGCACCAAGCGTTGTCCCTATGCCAGAAATCTGCAAGCTCCATATCCAGTAATCCACCCCCGCCCCCGGGCTGAATGCTTTCCCTGATAGTGGGGCAACCGCTAACCAACCTGTAGCGGCATACTGACCACCAACAAAGAAGAACATATTTACCATGACGACACCAGCGACAAATAGCCAAAAACCCAATGTATTCAAAAATGGTGAAGCCAGATCACGTGCTCCAATCTGCAGTGGCACAATGTAGTTGATAAGCCCAAAAATAAAAGCCATGGCCACGAAGAAAACCATAATATTACCGTGAGCGGTAAAGATTTGCTGGAAATGATCAGACGATAGATAGCCATGTGAAGAGCCAGATGACAACGCCTGTTGGAGCCAGATCATAATTGCATCCAAACCGCCCCGCAGAAGCATTAATCCCCCGACGATGAAGTACATAATCCCGATTTTTTTCGGGTCAGTGCTCGTCAGCCACTCTTTCCAGAGCCATTTCCAGCGTTTCAAACGTGTGAGTGCCACTATGGCAATCAAACCTATCAGAAGAAAGGTTATAGATGCCCCGAGAGTAAACCACTCATGTGGAAGTGCCTCCCAGGTTAATTTGCCCAATAGTAATTCTTTCATTCGGGGTGACTATGGCCTCCATATAGCCCAATGTATTTTATGATCACTCTAGCGTATAAATTACTGTCATTAACCGAGTATAGGGCGACAGGGTCGTTTTGGCTGGGTCTTAACATAGCGTCATATTTGGCTGTATCAAGCACGTCTCGAGACTGTTTTACTGCATGCACCCAACTATCAAAAACTTCCGTAGAGCTGGCCCGCGCTATGAATTTCATCCCTGAAAAGCCAGCACCATTGATTTCAGCAGATCTCCCCGGGTAATCTCCAGGCTTATCAGCCATCAGGTTTAGCCTGTTAACATGGCCTGTCATTGTGTAAAGCTGACCCCCAAGATTCGGAACCCAAAATGAACTCATCGGAGCTTCATCGGCCGTTAACTCAAATTGCACAGGCGTATTTAACGGAATTTGAACAAAATTGACAGTCGCAATACCTTGCTCCGGGTAAATAAACAACCACTTCCAGCGCATCGACACGACCTGTATGGTCAAGGGTTTTACGTCTGAGGCGATTTGTTTTTGTGGTGCAAGCTTATGGGTGGCCGGCCACATCACAACTACAAGCATCAACACAAATGTACAGGGGATTGCCCAAACGCTAAAATTAAACCATTTGCCATGATGCAAGTTGGGATCATAGGTGGCTTTGGTATTGGATTCCCGGTATTTCCACGCGGTGAAATAAAGCAGAAAAACAGATGGTACAGCAATCGCTAGCAATACAACAACTGAATATATCATCAAGCGGTGCTGCTCACTAGCGATCAGACCTTTGGAGTTAAAAAGGGCGATGTTTTTGCCGAGCAGAAGTCTTCTGATAAGCAATGCCAGGTCAGCCAATAGCAGGAAAATAATAAACACAACTCTACCCAAACTAAGCCTTTTTTTGTGTACTTTTGGCATTACCCTGCACCCCTCAGGACATAAGCGTTATCATAATAATAACTATAGCACGCCTCCTTAGGAGGTCTTTTCGTTTTGATATATTATATTGATTATGCCAACTACTGCAGGTTTTAAAACCTATTATCGACTAACAAAGCCTGGCATTATTTATGGCAACCTACTGACTACTACGGCAGGTTTTTTATTAGCTTCAAGGTGGCATGTAACTTTTTGGCTACTTATTAGTACGCTATTTGGAATTTCCTTAGTTATTGCCTCAGCCTGTGTCTTCAATAACGTGATTGACCGAGACATTGACGCACACATGAGCAGAACCAAAAACAGAGCACTTGTGAGTGGTGCAATCTCTGTAAAAAGTGCCCTTGTTTTTGCATCAGCCTTGGGCATATGTGGTTTTGTGGTACTAGCTACATAAGTTAATTGGCTAACTACCTTGCTTGGTGTAATTGCTT
>CAZOZI010000013.1:0-13018 GCA_964584265.1 uncultured Candidatus Saccharibacteria bacterium
GTGCTTGTGTGGTTGCGATCCGGATTAAGCTAAATAATATGGCCGGTTTTTGCTCAGTATCTTTGAGTAAAGCATTAAGACGCATAGATATGTCTTCAAATTTGAAGCTGCTTTGCTCTAATGCATCGCGCGCTTGTGTTAAGAGATTTTTTAATTCCGCCTTTGTGAGTTTACCTAATTGTTTATGTGAAGTAATAAGACTGCTGTTTACGGGTAAATCTTTGAAGAAGAATAAGCTAAGTTCAGTTAGTTCAGCCAGGTATTTTAGTCGTTCTTGTGCTAACGCAAGCACCTTTTTCTTATATGTCTCATCATACTTTTGGGCTTCTTTTGGCCAGTATTCCTGAGCGCGATCATATAATTCCTCTAGAGACAGCCCTCTTATATAATGCCCATCCATCCACAGTAATCTTTGTTCGTCGAAGCGGGCTCCACTGCGCTGCACATGGTCGAGGCCAAACTTCTTAATTAACTCCTCTTCAGTGAAAATTTCTTGTTCAGTGCCGTCATTCCAGCCCAGCGAAGCGATAAAGTTGATCAGTGCTTCCGGCAAAAAGCCCCTGCGCACGTAATCCATTACGTCTTTTGCCCCGTCGCGCTTGCTCAATTTCTTTTTGCCGTCGGGTCCTAAAATGTGAGGCATAGTAGCGAACACTGGCTCATTTACATCCAGAGCTTCGTAAAGATTCAAATAATTTGGCATGCTGGCTAAAAATTCCTGACCTCTAATAACATGGCTTATTTCCATCTCGGTATCATCTACAATATGGGCAAAATTATAAGTGGGATAGCCGTCGGATTTTATGAGCACGAAGTCATCAATAACCTCTGGACCGGTTGACTGCTCACCCATAACAGCATCATGCCAGGTGTAGTGTTTTGGGTCAGCTTTAAAGCGCAAAGGCTTATTGCCATCCCAAACAGGCGGCTCAACTGGACGGTGAGCGCGGTATAAAAACGGTTTTTTGGCTACAACCGCTGCATCACGAAAAGCTTGGACTTCTTCGGCACTATACGGATCGGCGTAAGCGCGCTTGGCATCAATGAGTTTTTGAGCCCACTTTTTATATTGCTCCAAGCGTTCACTTTGGCGGTAAGGACCTTCGTCTGGTGTCAATCCAAGAATATCTAGACTATCTATTATATGCTTATCGGCGCCCTCTACTTCCCTTTTTTTGTCTGTATCCTCAAGTCTCAGTATAAAAGTACCATTGGCTTGTTTAGCAACCAGCCAGGCGAAGAGCGCTGTACGAATACCGCCGACATGTAAAAACCCAGTCGGGCTGGGTGCAAAGCGAGTTCTAACTTTTTGTGCAGACATTAGTCATAGCTTATCAATAAAACAGAGGTGGCGCCAGTTTTCGCTTAGTGAATGCTTTTAACAATATTAAGCATCTGATTGCTGCTTAGAGTACCATCGCTCTTTACCTGTACCCACTTTGTGCCGGTTACCAAGTTAGCACTATCTTTATCAATATAAACCATGCGACCCTCATCTTGATAAGTTTGATAAGGTTGATTGTTTTTGGCTACATAGGTTTGCAGTAAATTCTCGCTATTCCAGCTGGAGGCTTGTTGCTTTACCTGAAAGCTTCGCTGATCGCTATTTGAGTGGAAATTAAGTGTTACTTGACCAGGCGCATATTGGACAGGTCCTTTTAATGTGAAACCAGATGGGGAATAACTGGGCAATGATGCATGAAGCCCTGCCTTAACTGAAGCCAGTCTCACGGTTAGGTTCGATAGGTTTTGGTACAAAATAAAGCCACCAAGCAATATAGCAGCCAAAACTGCGGCACCTATATTAAACATCTTTGGGCGAATGTGCAGCTTATGAGCAATACGATGGTTCAAACGAGACTTTTTTAACTTTGGCTGTTCGTGCGAGGTGGCGTTTGCCAAACCTTGCGCAAAAACATCGTCTTTTTTTGCTTTGGTCTGCACTGCATCTCGCTGAACTTTTACTGATGGTTTTGACTGGGGTAGTTTGTCCTTGTGTTTTACGGGCAAGACAGCTGTACGAACCAGTAATCCGGTAGATCCAAATCGACTTATGAGCGTACTCTTATTGACGGTCTTGGCGCGCTGCGCTCGCTCGTGGTTAATACCTGGCCAAGTGGCAATGCTGACGGATTCAGTACTACTTCCGTTTGCGATATTTGTGTTGGAATGGAGTAGACCACTTAGTGATGGCTTACGCACGGCTTGGCGCATCAGGGTTTTGGTTGACTCGGTTTTTCGGTGTGAGGTCGGGGCTTTGGGGTGAGACGTTTGTTTCATATGGGGTTTAGGATGTTTAAGTGGCCGTGTAACAGAAGCTGACATTTTGGTATAGGGTTGGCGAACTACGACGCCGTCTAAGACCTGTTTATGGGGCTGACGGCTTATATTAGATTGGTTGGAAGCCGCTTTCTCGCTTAGCACATTACCCGTATCAGCATTGTATCGTTGGCCGTTTATATCTAAGTAGGTTTTAATCTTACCCACGGGTGTGCATGTCCTCAAATACTTTTGCTTAAGTTCTAAGAAAATTTATAGTTATCTAGGGCTAATAATACTCGTGGTTAGCTGGTTTGACAATGGTGGAGCCCTGCCCTAACGTTTCAGTATAATCATAGTTACGATGTAAGCAAGAAGCTATATACTGTTGACGTATGGATTTTCTTGATCCGAAAAAAAAGCGAGCACACCACAAACGTCTAATGATAGGTTATGTATTGGTAGCCATAGCACTGGGTATCAGTACCTGGCTACTAGTTGTATTATCGTCAGGCTATTATTATGATCGCCATACAGGGACGGTTATTCAAAACGGTCTTGTCTTTATAGGCTCACACCCCGGCTCAGCAGATATATACATAAACGGGCAAATTCAGCAATCGCATACTGATACAAAGCTCTTGTTGCCGACCGGACAATACAATATTCAGTTAAAGCGTAAAGACTATCGCACTTGGAACCGTAGTCTATCGTTGCAAGGCGGTAAGGTTGAGCGCTTAGACTATCCATTGCTTTTCCCAACCAATCTGCAGACCAAAGACACCGATCTTTATGCCTCCCTACCCGCCTTTGCTTCGAGCAGTCCAGATCACCATTGGCTGCTCGTTCAGCAACCCGGCCAGATGCTCAAATTTGACGTCGTTGATATCACTACCGATAGTACAGCTTTAAGTACCATTACAATACCTGTCAATCTAATTACTGCTTCAAATGACCCATTACAGAGCTGGCTAACTCCTGAGTGGTCTACGGATAATCGGCATGTACTCCTGCGGCACCATTTTGGTAATTCTGACGAATACATTATGGTTGATCGTCAAAATCCAGCTAGCTCATTTAATGTTAATCGTCTGTTCAACAATGGTTCTTTGCAGGTTGTACTGCGTGATAAGCGTTTTGATCAACTCTATCTCTTCAATCCTACAGCTAATACGTTGCAGACTGGCGATGTAAAGGCGGTTACAACTAACACGGTCTTAACTCACGTGGTCGCCTTTAAACCGCATGACGACAAAACCATACTATTTATCAGCAGTGATGCAAAGAAACCCGATAACGTAACACTTAAGCTGTCTTCGGGTAGCAATGTCTATAGCTTACGTGAGCTGCCTAAGAGCAGTTCGTATCTGTTAGACCTGGCTCGCTATGACAATCGTTGGTACATGGTCGCCAGCTCAGCCGAGGAAGGACATACGTATATATACCGTGATCCCGAGGCAGCGCTTAAGGGGAATCCTAGTAACACGTTACTGCCAGCCATTGTGCTCACTTTGCCAAACCCACAATTCCTCTCCTTCTCTGATAGTGCACGCTTTATTGCGGTGCAAGCAGGTTCTCGGTTTGCGGTCTATGACGCCGAGAGCGATCGTCGTTTCTATTATGACTTGGGCATGCCACTTCCTTCTACCCCCCGTGCCTCTTGGATGGACGGCAGTCGTTTGACCTCAACCAGCAACGGTAAGGTAATCGCTTTTGATTTCGATGGCACAAATCAGCAAGTTCTATCTGCGGCGGATGCATCACTACCTGCTTTCTTTGATCGTGATTATAAATGGCTTTACAGCCTTGGACCGTCGTTAACAGTGTCAGGCAAAGCTGCGCTAACTCGCACCGAACTAGTCGTCAAGTAGCTGCTAATCGGCCATGCTCATTGTTAGTGGAACCAACTAACCAAGCGTGACCACAAGCTTGGCGAGTTACTTGGAAGAATAGTTGGTTTCTGTTGAGTGGCGCTAGTAGTGCTAGCCTTATCTTGAGCCGGATCGGGTGTTATCTGTTGACCAACCACTACTAATCTGTGTAAGGAGGTGCCTGGTGGGTCGCATGTTATAAGCGTGGCTGTAGCTGGCTTATCGGTTTTATCAAGGACCGATATATCATCCGGTTGCACAATGTGTTTGCTAAATACCTGGTAGACATAGCGCTTACCATCTTTATCTAGATAAAATAAATCACCATTTTCCAGCCGGCTCAGAAGCACAAAAGCAAACTTATATTTGCCTTTATTGAGAATATTATTACTGGAGTGTCCGAAAATGACTGTATTGCCGATCTCGCCCGGATTAGGAGTGGTTGCATAGTGTACAACGCCATGTTCCAATGAACTTTGCATCGCTTCTTCGTCAATTGACGTTTGGTCGTACACAACCGGAATTTCAACATTAATTTTAGGGATAATTACCTTTGGATCTGCGCTGGCGGCTTGGCCACTGGGGTCTGTGATGATGGGTGTTGAGTTGACGCTGCGGCTCGGGGTGATGAGGGGCGCAATAAAGCGCTCGTTAAAAAAGCCAAAGAGCAAAATAATTACAACCAGCGATCCCATTACCAGTCCAAACAGGAGCGACTGCAAATGGTGTTTTTTCTTCAGTCGGCCGTGGCTGCTGACGTGATGGCCAATTTGCTTTTTGATCTCAGCCACAGAACGAGGTTTATGATGCTTTTGAGTCAAGCCATGCTTGGCTTGTGTTGCTGGAGCCGGTACTTCGATGCTTCTGGTCTTGGGCTGTTGATTTGCTTGGTAGCGGTCGGATTGGCCGTTGGCGGCGTAAAACTCCCGCCATACTTCATGTTTTTCGCCGTCCGGTAGATTCGTGTAGTAATTATGCCACTGCGTTTGTATGTCGGCTAATGATTTACCGGAGGTACTTAGGCTATACATAAAGGCTTCATGCTTAGAACGATGTTTGCCCGAGGCACGGGCTTCATTCAGTTCAGTCTGAGCGCTTGGTTCACTACCATACAAAGACGATATTTTTTGGCGTACAACATTAACAGCAGCATCCCCGCTGGCCGTTTCCGTTTTTTGGTTGGCCGGTAATGGTTGTAGGTGTGCTTGTTTATCTCGAGGCAGCACAAAGTGTTGATCGGTAGGTTCGTTGTTATTGGGGTCCATACTAAAACAGAGGTAAAACCACTAGAATTAACCCTTGCATTATATAGCTTTGCGCCAGGCTTGCCTATTTTACTAGAAGCAGGGCAAGCTCGGGCTCAGCATGTAATATTCCCTGACTGGTCAGATTATAGTACACTACCCGAAGTTAACCTATCGGATAACAGATGTTGTTCGGGCGAGTGGCGGAACTGGTATACGCGCACGACTCAAAATCGTGTTCCTTACGGATTGAGGGTTCGATCCCCTCCTCGCCCACCATTATTGACTGATTCGAATATTCCGGTTGTCAGAGCTTCAAAAGTTTTAGAAGGATTTTGTAGCCACCAAACACTAACCTGAGCAGCGCTTTTTACGCGCCATAATGGCATATCGGCCGATAACTTTATACTGCTCACATTACCATTTACCGCAACAAATAGATGTTCTAAATGTTTGGTGATAAAACCGTATCCACTTGTTCTGCTTATTGTGTGTAATGCCTCAACCATTTGCAGCAGATCCATGCTAAATCGCACTGCGTGCGCCGGCTGAAGCTTTTTTGCCAGGCGTTGTAATTGGGCGATCGATAATACTAAAACGGTGTCACTTCGCTTCAATAGCGGAGAAGCTGAAGTAACATAATCTACTGCATCTTTAGTTAGCGTAACCAGCGCGCCACTTTTAATTAAAAATTTTTCTATTACAATAGCGGTTTCACTGTTGCGCCCAAAGTCTCCCGCCAAGAGTACCCCATCAGCCCAGTCGCTTAATGCTAGAAGTTCGTCTACCGCTTTTTGGCTGAAACTACCGCTTGGTGTACTTGGGGCGTACTCACCGTTTTCAATGATTGGCCCGACCACTTTTTTGAGAGCGTCAGGCAGTAAGACCTTAACTGAGCCAATCCCAGCCTGCATTGCTAATTGATATGCCTCAGCTGGTGCTGCAAAGCCATGGAGGTTACCCCCAACGATCAGTAGCTTACCGGCTTGTCGTTTATTCTCCGGACGACTCCACAAAAGATCCGGGAACAGTGGTTTATCTACAGTTTGCTTATGCCAGTATGTATTTTCCATTATTTGAGTCTAGTTCATATATTACATTTTTTCGTTCAACAACAATCTTCCAACCGTGCTCTAGGGCATGTTTGAATAACTGCTTGGTTGGATTAAAAGCGATTGGTTTATCTACCATTTCAAGCATTGATATATCACCTTCGCTATCGCCGACGGCAATACTCTCATTTATATCCAAGTTGTGTTTCTTGATAAGCTCATTTAGGGCTTCGTGCTTTTTGTGCAAATGTCCTAGTTCTTCGCCAGTAAATCGTCCTTTCTCTACAGTGTAAATTGTACCTATCGCGTCATCAAAGCCGTAGTAAAGCGCCAGTTTTTTAATGATTTCATCATGAGAGCCTGAGATTGCCAAGAGCACGTAGCCAGACTGCCTTAACTTGCGCACCAGATTTCTAGTAAAGGCATAAACTTGATCCTTATATTCGTCAAAGACAGCATCCACGGCTCTTTGGTAGGCCGTATATGGCACGTCTTGGAGGGCTTCATAGTAGACTTGCACCAAGGTTTTTTCATATTGTTTAAATGAATTCTCGTGTTGGCGGCGCTTCCAGGTCATGCGAGCTTCCGCAATAGTCTTCTCTGCATTTTTGGATAGGTAATTGTTATGAGCCAGCTCCCCCACTATGGCATGGTATAGCTGCCAACGGATTAGTGTGCCATCTATGTCAAACACCGCAAACGGCTTTTGGGCCACTCTTCCCTGTTTTCCGGCAAAGCCGGAAATACCGGAAGAGCTTTTGGCGCCTCGTACTTTTTTTGGCTGCGGTATTCGTGCATCGTATTGCATATACGATTTACTCCATTCCTCGCCAAGAAAAAGTACTATGCATCCAAACCCACAAGCCTTTACAAGAAATCTGCATTCTCAGCATGCTGCCATTATCTCATGGCTTGACTGTAAGATGGTCTAGCAAGTCTGTCACTTTGCCTTTGAGCACGATTGGCTGCATGGCAATAATTTCCTCTAAGAACTTTGAGTCTTTTGGAATATCGTTGAGGATATAGATTGGTTTATGAAGATAAAAAGCTAGAGCCATTTCAATCAACACATTGCCGCCAATGTAGTTGGCTTGCCCGTTCTTTTCTTCGTTAATAACCAATACCCCATCGCCTTGCTCGACTTCTCCAAAGTGCTCCCGCATGAGCCATGTTTTTCGATCGTACTTGGCCGCGTCTTTTAGCCAAGTACGGTAATGGCTGGCATCGTAATTGCCGCTGGTTTTCATCTTTTCGGCAGTATGCGGCACAATGGCTTTATAGCCGTGCTCTTCCAGAAATGATTGTATCTCAACAGCTTTCTTGTAGAAATTCGCACTTGAACAAATGGTGATACTTAGCCGTTTCATGCTAAAGATTATAGCATCAGCCTATACGGCTAATTGTGCAGTGAATATAAACATTGTATGGCTGCTATACTCTAAACTATGCCGACGTTCACGAAGAGAGACCGTGAAACAGCCAAAGAAATTCATCGATTGTTTCATCGGGCCTGGTTTCAGGATACCCCAGACCTTGTGGTGTGGGCTTTGACGCGCCCGACAGCACTACTTATTTACAATGTATTTATTCCATTCGCCGTTGCGTTCGGCTTACAGGCAATTATTACTAAGAATTTCGATGCAGTACCACACTATGCGTGGGCTGTACTTTGGCTGGCGATTGCCTATTGTGTTCTTTGGGGAGTGGGTGGTATTGCGGTTATTAGAAATGCTCGTGCTGGCATGCAGTTTATTCAGCGTGAGGTGTTTGCCAACTATCTTTCAAAAGACTATGAGTTTTTGAATAACACGTACCTTGGTAGTCTTGGCGCACAGGCAACACGGCTCAGAGAAACCCTAGACGAATATGACCAGATTATCTTTAACGGGTTTGTAAAAGAAATCATTATTGTAGTGGCTAGTATAGTAATTATCGCTTACCAATCTTTATCTCTGGCGCTTGTAACGCTGATTGCGATGGGGTTGGTTCTAAGTTTCACCATTGCAGTCACAAAGTGGCGTATTAAGTTCAGGCGCTTGCTGAGCGAAGCTAGCAGCGAAGTGGCTGGGGTGATTGGCGACGCTCTAGGCCATGGTACGACCGTCAAGAGTTTTGCCGCAGAAGATTATGAACAGAAACGTCTTAGCAAACCGCTCAAGTATCTTGCGCAAACTCAATACTTATCTTGGTTCACTTCCATTCCGGCTGACATTGGCCGGATGTTGCTGGCAGCCGTCACTACCCTTCTGCTTTTGCTGATGACTGCTCATTTATATCAGACTGGCACTATCTCAATTGCGATTGTGGTACTAGTGCAGCTTTACGTCATTAAATTGGTTATGGCTACTCAAAACATTGCCGATCTTATAAAAGCTTATGAAGCTGCTATGAGCACGGCTCACCAGGCCGTCAAAACAATGCTTATTCAGCCTGTAGTCCAAGATAAGCCAAAAACCAAGAAACTGCCACGCAACCTCGTATTTAATATCGCACTTAATAACGTTAGTTTTCGCTACAAGGATGCACCAAAAAGCGTCTACGCAATCCGTAATTTCAATCTAAAAATTGCTCAAGGCGAGCGAGTTGGTTTGGTGGGCTATTCAGGTAGCGGTAAGACTACGTTAACTAAACTTCTCCTTCGGTTCATGGATCTAACAGAAGGCGACATTGGCATTAGCGGGCTTGATATCCGGGATCTACCCCAAAAAGAACTTCGTGCACATATTGCCTATGTGCCACAAGAACCACTGCTTTTTCATCGCACTATTGCCGAGAACATTGCTTACGGCAAACCCAGTGCTAATAGAAAAGCCATAGAGCTAGTTGGTAAAACGGCCTACGTCAATGAATTCACCAAGGAACTTACTAAAGGTTTTGATACGCTTGTCGGCGAAAAAGGTGTAAAACTATCTGGCGGTCAACGTCAACGCGTTGCTATTGCCCGCGCACTCTTAAAGGATGCGCCAATTTTAGTTCTCGATGAAGCCACCAGTGCATTAGATAGCAAGAGCGAGCAATACGTTCAAAAAGCTCTATGGCGTCTTATGAAAAATCGCACAGTTATTGTTATTGCCCACCGACTAAGCACTATCCAGCGTTTGGATAGAATTATCGTAATGGATAAGGGCCGAATCGTGGAACAAGGTACACACAATGAATTGCTTAAAAAATCTGGCATATATGCCAAACTCTGGGAACACCAGAGTGGCGGCTATCTACAAACAATGTCAGGACTTTAAGGAGTTGTCCAGCAAACCAGTCTATTGAGTCACTTGCAACAATATACTGCGAATGATATTCCAAGCTTCATGTTCACCTTTATGACCCCCAACAGCCCACATAAGCTCACTATTTGGTAGATCTTG
Source organism: uncultured Candidatus Saccharibacteria bacterium (assembly GCA_964584265.1). Classification (GTDB taxonomy): domain Bacteria; phylum Patescibacteriota; class Saccharimonadia; order Saccharimonadales; family CAYVSP01; genus CAYVSP01. Next base: position 9,792 of record CAZOZI010000013.1, read on the forward strand.
CGATAGCTTATAAGCAGTTCTGGGTGGACAGAGCATGTCATATCTGCCCTGCACCAGATAAACGGGCATGTTTAATTTATGAGCGTTTTTAAGTATGTGACGATCGGGCATAAAACAGTCGTTGGCTAGGTAATGAACTTCTATGCGGGCTCCGCTTGGGTCAAATTCTTCAAAATTTTCTGGTGTGAAGCGATCATCAAGTGCTATGACCGCGCCTTCCATGTTTTCATAGGCATAAGTAGAAGCTTTCATAGCGGTTTCATCATCACCTAGTATCCTCTTAAAGTGATAATCACTAGGATTATTTTGATGGGCACTGGGTACGCTATTAACATACTTTTCCCATGTATCTGGAAAGAATGTTTTAAAACCACCCTGTTTAACCCAGTTATTCTCCTCTTTTGAGCAGGTCCAAATACCGTTGAGTACCATAGCTGCGACTCGGGCAGGATGTTCTAGCGCGTAAAAAAGAGCTAGTGATGATCCCCATGAACCTCCTGTTAACACAAACCTTTCAATTTTCAGGTGTTCCGTTACCTTCTCAATATCTTCTACTAAATCAGATGTTGTATTGTGGCCCAAAGATCCATATGGCAAGCTTTTGCCAGCTCCGCGCTGATCGAAAAATATAACCCGCTGACGTTTTGGGTCAAACACGCTTTTATGCTTGTCTTTGCAGCCGCCGCCTGGGCCACCATGTAAAAAGACAATGGGCAAAGATGCTTTTCCAGTGCCCCAATCTTGTATATACAATTGATGGCCATCGCCAACATCTAGGAATGATTCACTAATAGTGTATTCATCAGGTGTCATGATACCTCCAATTCTATACTAACCGGGCAGTGGTCAGAGCCCATAACATCGGCGTGTATTTGAGCGGTTTTAACTTTACTTTTTAAACTGGCCGAAACTAAAATATAATCAATCCGCCAGCCGACATTGCGTGCTCGGGCATTTGCCCAGTGTGTCCACCACGTATAATGACCATTGCCCTTAGTAAATAAGCGCAGCGTATCAACAAAGCCGGCATCCAGGAACTTTTGGAAGCCTTCACGCTCCTCTTTGGTGTAACCCTTCTTACCTTCATTCTCCTTAGGGCGCGCTAAATCATCTGGTGTGTGTGCTACGTTGAGGTCACCCATAAAAATGACAGGCTTTTTCTTTTCAAGCTGTCGGCAATAAGCCAAAAATGCCGGGTCCCATTGTTTATGTCTAAGAGCTACCCTGCTTAGGTCATCTTTAGCATTGGGTGTGTAAACCGTAACTACATAAAACTGGTCGAACTCAGCCGCTATGACCCTGCCCTCTTTATTGGCGTCGCCGTAGCTATCGGCTTTAAGGCCAAATTTTTTTTCAATCTCATCTGGCAAACCATTGATAATGTCCAAGGTCTTTGCTTTAGTAAAAATAGCTGTACCGCTGTAACCCTTCTTAACCGCTGAAAACCAATGCTCTTCATAGCCTGGCAAATCAATAACAGCCTGTCCCTGCTCAGCTTTGGTCTCCTGCAGCCCTAGAATATCGGGCTGATGTTTGGCCATAAACTCCTGGAAAGCACCTTTATTGACAACGGCTCTAATTCCATTAACATTCCACGAGTAAATTTTCAACCTATTCACCGCAAAGACCTGGTTTCTGGCAGAGCCGGAATCTCTGTCTTTGCTCTCGGCGCACTACGGTGTCGACCGGCGTCAGTCGCTTACTCGTCGTATTATCAATACGACTCGTTCGCTCCTCCCTGTCTCCTTGTATTGCATCCAAGTGAGTAGGTTGAGTTATCATATGCATTATTATAGCGTGATTAAACGTGAATCTGATAGACTAGCAGCAAATGGCATCGTATAAGCGGATTCTATTGAAACTTTCTGGAGAGCAACTAGCTGGTAAATACGAAGGTGGCATTGATCCTGAGGTTGCTGCCTACTTGGCTGATGAATGCAAACAGGTTGTTAAACAAGGTTGCCAACTGGCGGTTGTTGTTGGCGGTGGCAATATGGTTCGAGGCGTTGAGGTTGCCGGCAACGGAATTAAGCGTGTAACTGCTGATCAAATGGGCATGCTAAGTGGGCTAATCAATGCAATGGCAATGACCGATATTTTTGAAGCTCGTGATCTTCCGACGCGTTGTCTAAGTAATATTTTTGCGGATCAGGTAGCGGAAGCCTATTCTTTTCGGCGCGCCGAAAAGCACTTAGAGGCTGGACGCACTATAGTTATTGCGGGCGGCATTGGGCGGCCATATTTTACGCATGATACTGCTGCAGTTAACATAGCCCTTGAACTACACTGTGGTGCGACTCTCAAGGCCACCAAATATGATGGCGTATATGATAAGGACCCCGCCCAAAACAAAGACGCTGAGAAATTAACATCTGTTACCTTCCATGAAGCAGTTGAAAACGATGCAATCAAAGTTATGGATAAGGCGGCTTTGGGCCTGGCCATGGAACAGAACATGCCGGTGATTGTCTTTGACATTATGAAAGAGGGCAATTTACTAAAATTGGTACAAGGCCAAACAGTTGGCACAAAAATTAGCGAATAAATTGCACTGATCATAAAAACAGGAGCTTTTTAGGCTCCTGTTTTGTTTAAGAGTGAACTTTTATTAGTTCAGGTTGCTCTTGGCAAACGTACCACCGCCTTCGAGTGTGGCAGTAAGTGTATATTCTGCACAATCTTTAGTGGTATTGTCGCAGGCCGAGCCATCGCTTGCTGTTACGGCATAAGCATATGCTCCCGATGCCGGCGTGGTTACCAGCGTAGGCGTTGATCCACCCTTCGGATCCTTAAGAGCTTCTTGATCAAGGCCCTTCATGTTGCTTGCTCGCCAAGTGCTGTCATTCATGTTGGCCAGCGTTGGGTATTTTTGATTCTGAGCAAAGTACGCCTCAATTTGCCCGTGTAATGCTTTAATATCTGTTGTTCGTTCTGTGTCACGAGCCTTTTGTTGGATACCCGTGAAGGTTGTAATAACCAGCGCTGCTAAAATGCCGATTACGACAATGACTATTAATAGTTCCACAATCGTGAAACCCTTTTGACTATTGCGAACTTTCATGTAGAGTTGCCCACCCTTTCTAAAGGTTTTTATAGTGTTATGGTTTAACTACGTTAGTGTAAAACTTTTGAATCATAAGCGCAATGGTTTTACTGCGAACCTGTGGATTACTCACGAGTGTGTAGCCAGAACAAGTATCCCGAGGTTCTAGACAGTTAAACGCCAG
>CAZOZI010000014.1:0-10166 GCA_964584265.1 uncultured Candidatus Saccharibacteria bacterium
TGAGCCTTAAAGCTCACAGTGTCCCGCTAAGGTTTCATCAATTGAACCGCTCGATCTCGCCGGCAACGGCGAAACTAGATAGATGATCAGCGCCGTCTTCAAAGGCGGTACAGAACCCGGCTTATAGATAGTCTGGCTTACGCGCGAACACCGCTCTAAAGGCGGTGTTCTGCTTTAAGAAAAACCCCAAGCGGGTTTTTCTTCCTTTTCCTTGGTAATAGAAACAAAAATTCCGGAATGAATCCGGATTTTTGTAATTAAATAAATATCTAAGATTCTGTAGCTATTATAGTATCAATCCATGCATATTGCGCTCGAATTTCATCTAGCTGTTGCTGTGAAAAAGCATCAAATCTGACCATAAAGTCAGGATCTTCAAGCCGTTCTAGTAATACTTTCGCTATTCCTTCGCAAACTAGATCACCTAGACCCACATATTCCATAGCAGCAACTTTATGAAGAATCCTTCTTATTTCAGGACGAACGCGAGTATTTAACATTACTGACTCACCACCTGCCTCGGGTTTAATAGGTCCTAGGGGTGTTTGAGGCATGATGGACTACTTCTTGGCGGTCTTAACTACCGCTGTGAAGGCTTTTGGTTCGTTTACAGCTAGTTCAGCTAGGGTTTTACGGTCCAAGTTAACGTTGGCTTTCTTGAGGCCGGCAATCAAGCGAGAATAGGTCATACCGTTTAAGCGTGCGGCGGCGTTGATACGTGCATTCCATAACTGCCGAAAAGTTCGCTTGCGTGTCCGGCGATCGCGTGTAGCATTTTCCAGTGCTTTTGTAATAGCTTGCTTACCGCGTTTTACGGAAGAACGGTTAGACCGCGAAAAGCCCTTAGTAGCCTTACGAATTTTTTGATGCTTTTTATGTGCAGTAACGCCTCGTTTAACACGCATGGTTTAAATTCCCAGCTTTCGCTTTACATTCGTATGAGCTTTGCCGGTTAGTGCAGAATCACTGGCAATGCGACGTTTACGGGCAGCACTCTTCTTTTGCAAAAAGTGGCTACGATTAACATGGCCATGCATTAACTTGCCCCGTTTGGTAATTTTAATGCGGTCTTTGGCGCCGCTATGCGTTTTTAACTTTGGCATGTGTTTTGCTCCTTATCACAAAATGCAACTGTTTGCCGAGCATCTGAGGCTCTGAGTCAACGACTATGTGGTCGCCGAAACGTTCAGTGATGCGTTGTGCCAGCTTGAAGCCAAGGTCCCTGTGAGCCATTTCGCGGCCGCGGTAGACAACCGTCATCTTTACCTTATGGCCGTGGTCCAAAAATTCGGTAACCTTCCTGAGCTTGACATCCAGATCGTGCTCGCCAATCTTGAGGCCGAAGCGCATTTGCTTCATATCCGGATTTTTAGCATTGCGCTTACTCTTCTGGAGTTGCTTGGTGCGCTGGTAATTATACTTACCCCAATCTACGATCTTGGCAACCGGTGGGTTAGCCTCAGGTGAAATTTCAGCGAGATCTAGTCCTGCTTCGGTCGCAGCCGCAAGGGCTTCTGCTCGAGATAAAACACCGAGCTGACGACCGTCCTCACCAATCACACGCATACTTGAAGCGCGGATAGCCTCATTCAGGCGAACGGCTTTAGTGATGTGTAACTCTCCTCAACAATTTTAATATTGATTGCACCCCACTTTAACAGAAGCAATTACAGAGGTCAACAGAATTACAGATTAATTACTGTACGACGGTATTGTAGTGCTTCGGCAATGTGAGCGTTCTCAATTCTATCTGAATCAGCCAAATCAGCAATTGTGCGAGCAACTTTAATACTACGCATATAATTACGGGCAGACAACTGTAACTGCTCGGCAGCTTGATCGAGCAATTGCTTCGAAGCACTTGTTAGTCCACCCAACTTCTTAATTTCTTGATTAGTCAAACTACCATTAGTTCTAGCTTTGCCAAGCCGCTGAGCTTGTCGTTGCCGGGCTGTTATAACTCGCTGAGCAATTTTTTCACTCGGCTCTTCGTGAGAATGTTCCGCCAGTAACTTATTGTGTTCTACTTCGTCAACGTCCACGTACATATCGATGCGATCTAAAATAGGACCAGACAAACGACGCTGGTATTTAACAATCTGGCCCGGTAAACAGCTGCAATGTTTAGACGTGCCATAGTAGCCACATGGACAAGGATTAGCGGTAGCTATCAAGATGAAGTTGGCAGGGTAGGTTATGCTTTCTTTGGCACGCGCAACACTGATTACACGGTCTTCTAATGGTTGGCGCAGCGCCTCTAGACTAGCTCGGCTAAACTCTGGCAATTCGTCAAAGAAAAGCACGCCGCGATGGCTCAAGCTAATTTCACCCGGCCTTGGCCGTTGTCCGCCACCGATGATGGCGATGTCACTGGCACTATGGTGTGGTGAGCGGAACGGTCGCTCTGTGATGATTGTTTCATATTGAGGACTGGTCAGGCTTTGCAGGTGCGTAACCTCTAGAATTTCTTCATGCGTAAGTGGCGGCAAAATACTTGGCATAGCTTTAGCAAGCATGCTTTTGCCAGTACCAGGCGGACCGTTTAAAAGTACATTATGAGATCCAGCTGCAGCAATCTCTAGAGCCCGTTTAGCTCGAGCTTGTCCAACTACATCACTAAAATCATTGGAGACAACTTGTTTTTTTGAATAGGCTTGGACTTTTCCGTTATCAGTATGAATTCGATGTATAGCTACAGTTTTGGTAACATCCAGATAAAACTGGCGCAGATCATCAACCGGAAGTAGTGTAAGGTTGGGGACAAGCATAGCCTGAGGCAGGTTAGCAGAGGGTATATAGAAGCGTTTATAGCCTTGCTCTCTTGCGCTCAAGAGCTTACCTATTAGTCCGCGAACTGGCCGGATAGTACCATCTAACCCTAGTTCTCCGATTAATAAGTGTTCATTATCAATCTCACATTGCCCACTGGCACTTAAAATTGATGCTGCCATAGCCAGATCAAAGGCAGCTCCTTCTTTTGGTATATCAGCAGGTGCCAGATTTACTGTAATGCGCTTACGCGGCATGTCGAGCTTAACAGAGGTAAAAGCACTACGCAGTCGCTCTTTTGATTCATCCACTGCTTTATTGCCCAAGCCCACAATAATAATGTTAGGAAGACCATTGCTGATATGGCATTCAACATCAGCAATGATGCCCGTTAGTCCCGTTTCAACGATACTTAGCACCTTGGCGCCCATAGTTTACTTATTGTATCCAAGTCTGCCTAAGTGTTGCTAGTTATGCTTTTTATATGCAGCATTTTGACGCCAAATTTACGTAGTCCTAAACAAAAATCTGCCCGTAATAAGCAGATTTTTGTTGCGTTTAAGTTATTGGTTTTGAGTTTGGTGTTTTTTGTTTAGCGGGTTTGGTTTTTATGGAACAACGGCTTGCGAGAAGCCGTTGTTACAGATGTCTTTTTGTTTTTGAGCACTTTTTTTATTCAAGTGCTGAGCTTATCTTAACTACCCCAAAAAGAACTGTCAATAACGATTATGTTAAATTTTTCACAAACCTGTGCATAACTTTTCAATGATTTATGAATCTTTGGGTCGCGAAAAGGACTTGCTTATGAAAATAAGTAAGTTTTTTATGGTCTTGAAATGACACTTGCCCGGGCCGCACGTTTACTGCGCAGTTGCGGCAAACGTGCCGCTACGGTTCTGCTGGCATTCCAAGCATTTGCTTTATCCTGGCGCAAAGCACCCGCAGCTGTGCAGGCAGCTCGACCTAACCAACGAGCTACTGCATCACCATTGCCGATAATTCGCTCATAGCGGGCAACGTTCATAGCATGGCTTGCCGCGTAATAATAATCTGATCCCCTTAGTAGGAAATGCCAAGCATCATCCTTATATGCATCAACGGGGGTGTCATCAGCTACACCATCCAGCACCACCTTATTTATAACAGAGAGGCGAAAAAGGGTACCAATTGTAGCTCCATGTTCAGACATAAGTTTAGCCCACGCTTCATGAGAGAAGTTTAGTATGCCCATTTCCACTAGGTCCTTTGTAGATTGCTCAGAACCACGCATCATACTAAAGGCTTGGCTAAGCTTCTCGGCACTTTTTCCCCTCATTGATTCACGCCCAAACGTGAAAGCGTCATCGCGATCAACTCTAGCCACCTGCAACATGGCCGACGGAGCCAAATAATCGCCAGAATTGATGCCTTCTGGAAGCAGCATAGAACGGGCTTGATCAAATTTTTTGTGGGCAGCCCTAAAATTTTTCGCAAGCTCAAAATCTAGACCTTCACTATGTAGTCTGGATGCGTCTGACTGTTCAGGAAATCCTTGTACTTTAACCATAAAACAAAACTCCAAATTTCGGTCATACTATAGCATAATTACTTGTTTTCATAGATTATTCTGATAAACAGCAGCATCGCATAAAGATACGCATTGTTTAATATACAACTTAATAAATAAGAGCTTTAACAGATTATAGTTGTATAAAATACAATTAACAGGTGTTGACTTTTTGTCGTTGTTAAAGTAGCATTTTACTAGTAAGCTTTTAAAACAAAAACCTTACGAAATCTCTTCATTAGGGAGGAGAAAATGACGCGCTAGAACCGCCTAAAGCGGCCTAGGGCGGTCAGTCAAAGCCAGCGGATGGCAAGCGCTACATATAATATTTAAATAGAGCGGATTTGCCATCCCGGCTTCTATTTATTTCATGCAAAGTCACAAATAGCATATGGTTATTTATATATCAGACTAGTTTAGTATGATGGGGTAATGAATTATATGAAACGTCTTTTACATCTATGGCCATTGTTTGGACTTTATGGATTATTAGTAATCGTTTTATCTACTACAGACCCCTTTGATTCACCGCTTCCAGTTATAATTATTCCTTTTACATTACTCTTTTTAGCACTTCTAAAGACCTTTAGTCTTCTATTGAATATGATTGATGTACGCCATAAACTGTCTCGCAAAAAGCGTCTTTTTATTGCAGCAGGTGCAGCTTGGCTCCCTGTTATGTTGCTTATTCTGCGTTCAGTTGACCAATTGACCGGACGTGATGCTTTTGTTCTGGCGATCTTTATTTTGGCTTTCTTACTATACATATCACGCATTCAGTTTAAGACGAGACGTTAGTTTCTACAGAAAAGCTCTTTATAAAGACAACTAAAACTATAATGCTGCCTCTGGTATAATAAGCAAAAGTATGTCAGCAGCAAATCACGAAGAGCCAGGTTTTGAATTGCCTCAACCGGTCGTTGAGAGTAATCCTTCGGCCGTAGAGCCAGTAGAAGCTACGCCTATTCACTCAGAACAAGCCAGTAAACAGGTCGAACTTCCTGGTGCTACTCCTATTGCACCGCCGCCTACTTCATCAGCTACAACTGATGATATACCAGCCGTGGCTGCTACTAGTACCCCAACACCCATTGCAAAACCAACAACCCAGATTAATACGCCATCTATGGCTGATGATGCTGATCTGATTGAAAAAGAGTGGGTAGAGAAAGCGAAAGCAATTGTGGATCACACTCGCGATGACCCTCACCAACAAAATAAAAAACTAAATGAGTTCAAGGCTGACTACATGAAAAAACGCTATAGCAAGGAAATCAAACTTACCGACGAGTAACGCTAATGAATCTCTTTTTAATTATTATTTTTGCACTGCTATCTCTAATTATAGTGGTGGGGTTGATTATCTATCTTCATTCGCGAAGGTTACTTCGTGAACAAAAAAACTTTGAACGAGGGCTTAAAATGGTGCCCCTACTTATCCATTTACCGCCTTCTAGCGATGATACGGAGCTAGCCGGTCGCGATGTCCGCGATGTGGTTGACGAAAATATAAGCAAGGCCCAGGTTGTATATAACATTATCGCCAGCACCACCCAGAAGGGTTTCAAAAGCCGTTTTTATGGTCAGAGACACTTTGCTTTCGAAGTAGTTGGATCGCGCGGTGTGGTGCATTTCTATGCAGCTGTACCAGTGGCCTTAGTCGATGTCGTAAAGCAAGCAGTTGTGAGCGCATATCCATCGGCACGTCTCGAAGAAGTAGCCGAACATAATATCTTTAGTCCGGTTGGCAAAATAAGCGGTACCATTGGCGGTGAACTAACACTGAAAGAGAACTTTGCCTACCCAATTGCTACCTATCAAGATCTTAAACGTGATGCTATGCAATCACTTCTAAATGCCCTATCTACCCTTGATAAAGAAGACGGGGCAGGTATTCAAATATTAATGCGCCCAGCAGATGTTGGTTGGCGCAAAAAAGCCTCTGCTGTTGCTGGTAAAAAGCGCAAAGGCAAGGACAAAAAAGGCCTTATGCCTTGGCTTAGGCAAATGGTTGTGGCAGTTACAAAGCCTCCCGAGGAAAAGGGCAGTGGCAGCGACAAACCAGAGCTATCTGGCGTAGAACAATCTATCCTAGATGCTATTGATGACAAAACTCGTCACCCTGGCTACGAAGTCCTAATAAGAGTGGTGGCTAGTTCTAATATTGCCCAGCGAGCCCAAGCAATTCTCAATAACATTGTGGCTAGCTTTGCGCTGTTTGATGCGCCAGGCAAAAATGGTTTTAAATATTCGCCTAGTAAAGATATTGAGAGCTTTGTGACAGCCTATATTCTGCGTTTCTTCCCCCAAGAGAGCAATCTAAGTATCTTAAACTCGGTTGAGCTAGCAACACTGTTTCATTTTCCAGATCAACGCAATATCCCAACGAGCCAGCTGGAAAGACAAGCCAGCAAGCAAGTTGATGGACCGCGCAATATCCCTGAAGAAGGCCACTTGCTTGGCTACAATATTTTCCGTGGTGTCAAAAAACCAATTCGTCTAAGTGAAAATGACCGCCGACGTCACGCATACGTTGTCGGACAGACCGGTACAGGCAAGTCTACCTTTCTAGAAAACATGGCTTTACAAGATATGTTAGAAGGCAAGGGCTTCGCTTTTATTGACCCACATGGTGATGCAGCTGAAAGACTATTGGCCATGGTGCCCAAAGAGCGGACCGAGGACGTCATTTACTTCAGCCCAGCTGATATGGACTACCCGCTTGGGCTTAATCTGTTTGAATTCCACACACCCGACCAGCGTGACTTTTTAATTCAAGAAGCTATTAACATGCTGTATAAGCTATATGACCCGCAGCACCAAGGCATTATTGGCCCACGTTATGAACACTGGTTTAGAAATGCTGCCCTTACCGTCATGAGCAACCCGGAAGGCGGCACTTTCATTGATATTCCAAAAGTATTCACTGATAAGCAATATGAGCGTCAACTTAAAGCTCATATTACTGATCAGACTGTTTTAGATTTTTGGAACAAAGAAATGGCTCAGACCAGTGACTATCACAAGAGTGAAGTTTTGGGTTGGTTTGTCAGTAAATTCGGTGCTTTTCTATCTAATGAAATGATGCGTAATATCATTGGGCAGTCCAAGAGCGCATTTAATTTGCGCGAAATTATGGACAGTGGCAAGATATTGCTCGTCAATCTTAGCAAAGGGCGCACTGGTGAGCTGAACTCTAAACTGCTCGGCATGATATTTGTCATGAAGTTTCAAGCAGCGGCTATGAGCCGAGCTAGTGTAAGTGATGAAGAGCGACCAGACTTTTCACTTTACGTTGATGAGTTCCAAAACTTCTCTACCGACTCTTTCGCTGACATCTTAAGCGAAGCTCGAAAATACGGTTTGAACCTGATTGTTGCTAACCAATTTACCACTCAGCTGAGCGATGAAATTCGTGACGCTGTCTTTGGTAATGTCGGTTCAATTGTGTCTTTTAGGGTTGGTACTAACGATGCCGAATTCTTATCTAAACAATTTGCCCCAGTATTTGATATGGATGATCTACAACGATTGCCGAACTACAACACCGTTGTGCGAATGCTTATTGGGGGCGTGCCAGCGCAGCCGTTTAGCATGGCCATTATGCCGCCGCTGGGTACGCCAAACAAGCAGCTTGGCCAGGCCCTAAAACAACTATCGGCTGCAAAGTTTGGCCGGCCAAAGAGCGTTGTTGAGAAGGAGATTTTTGATCGACTCAAAACACCAGATTTACCACAACCTGGTTTTAACCCAGCTTTTGGAGCGCCTTCTTCGCCAAATACCTTCCCAGCCCGAAGTCCAGGCACGCCAGGCCCTAATCCGGCGAGTAGTGGCTCATCTTTCTTAGATGAATGGCTCGCTAAACGGCGTTCAGTACCACCAACAACCGCTCCAGTTGGTGCGCGACTTGCACCAGGAGCCTCACCATTTACTCAATCACCAGCTGCCTATCCATCTACTGGCCAACCTGTCGCGCCTTTTGGGGCCACCCAGCGGCCTTTTGGCTCGCAGTTACCCGTTTCCCCATCCACAGTTCCAATGACAAGTTCTAGCCAGCCTCAGGCCACGACTACGCCAAACATTTCCAGTAATCAGCTTGAAAAAAATGAGATATCTACAATTGCCCAAGAACTTAAACAAAATCTTTCAAGCCCGAATGTGCCGCAGAGCGATACAAAGTCTTCTGGTGAAATTAAATTAAACGATGATACAACTAGCCCAGAGGATACTATTTATATAGATAGAGAAGGCACCTTGCATAATCGCAATGAGTCCACTGACATACAGCAAACCCAGGGTCTAGATATTAATGCGACGTCTTCGAAACAGTCTGACAATCATCTCAATGATCAAACCAACAGCGAACCCACCAACAAAGAAGACAAAAAAGAATAAGTAATTGTATCGAAAACCATAATGTTTTGAAAGGTATAGCAGACTACTACTACCTAGTAAGGCACAAAAGCTACCGGCCAGTAAGCCCGATGGACGGGCAACGGTTTTAGCACCGGCTTCGCTTATAGCTTCCACGGATGGTACATGCACAAATTTACTCAATGATTTATTGGGTGCAGAAAGATGACGTCGTGCACGCGCTAAGGTTCGATCCAAAGCAATTCGCTTGAGCTCCTTATTTACGTATTGGGGTTGTTCGTATTTACCACTATCTTTTTCTATTGGTGTTTCTTGCTTGCTTTTGGCATGATGTTCAACAGTCTTCTCGGCGTGAATACGCTGTTCATGTTGTTTTTGTTTTTCATGTTCGACAGATACTTCGGCATGCTTAACTTCAGTTTGAGCTTCGTGCTCGCGAGGTTTTAAATTCTCATTAGTTTCATGTAATTGTTCACTCATCATAAACCTCCAGTAGCGGCATAATCGTTACGTACTAAATCGACTTCTTCGCTGAGTAATCTTGAGCGGGCGAAGAAGTAGCCTACAATTATTGTCATAACACTAAGGATAGCAACACTGGTTCCAGGGCCGGTATTGGGCAATGAAGAACTCGCCTTTTCAGTAATACAGACTGCGTTTGCTGCCAATTTGATATTGATTGTATCACCATAAACATTAGTCATTATGCAGTTAAAATGACCGGGGTCAGATGATGAAACAGGGGTATTTGGAATCGGGCTTTTTACTTTAACGGTAATGAATTTCTCAATAGTCTTGCCGGCTTTTACATCAACTACCGGCCAACTTACTATCTTATGGCTGTCCATAGTCCCGCCATGTAAATTAACTACATCAGCATAATCAAGTACGTCACTGATACTTTCCTGGATCTTGAACTTAGGTACGGTAACTTTCCCTGTATTAGTTACCGATAAAGTGTAGTCAATTACATCACCAGGTTTAGCGGTTGTTCCATTAGCATCAGCAATGTTTTGGGTGGTATTCTTAGCTTTCTTATGCGAAGTTAGGCAGCTTTCCAGATCCTTGCTGCTCACTACGTCTTCGCAAGGTTTTTGAACACTTATTTGCTTAACGCAGCTGCCTGTTCCACTACCAGGTAGCAGGTTTTTGGTAATATCATCACCTACATACAGCTTAATTAAATATACTCCGCTCTTTGAGGATGAAAAGTCGTGGGTTTTTGAATCGTTTGCGACTCCAGCAATGAACGGTATTTTGGCAGAATCTGCATTAGCGACTACTTTATTAGTACTCGCCTCGACGAAGTCATAATGCATAGTTACAGTTTGGGCAAAAGGTATATTCTTGCCAGCCGCTTGGCCTCGTACGGTAACCTTTTGATTGAGCTGAATTTTTGCCTTATCAGCAACATTTATCGCTAGACTTGTACAACTGAGTTCTTTTGGAGGTGGTGGCGGCGGCGGGGGTGGTGGAG
>CAZOZI010000015.1:0-8711 GCA_964584265.1 uncultured Candidatus Saccharibacteria bacterium
TGTTGTTGGACGTTAGAGTCTTACCATCGGCAATGGTTAGAGTAGCTGAGGTGGCAGGCGCAGTAATGGCTACTTTGTTAACACTGGTAGCGGTGGCAACATTAATGTTTGGAGTGGTAAGACTTGGACTACTTGCAAATACAAGTGCACCACCTGAACCCGTTTCGTCTGAGATGACTCCAGCTAACTGTGATGAAGTTGTTGATGCAAAGACTGAGAGGTTATCGCTTTTTCGTGCGACCACCGTGGTGTCAATAGCCACGCTGTCGGCGGCAACACTAATACCTGTGCCCGCGCCCACATCAATAGAGTTACCGGTTTTGGTTAAGCCGGCTCCAGCCGTTACCTGCCCGAGCGAAGTAAACTGTGTGAAGGTTAAGCTGGTGGTACCCAGTGTAATTGGCGCGTCGGTTGACAGTAGCCAGCCGGTATCAGCATTGGTTGTTCCCTCTTGCACAAACACCGCCATGCCAGGAGTAACTTCGGCGGATGTATCAGCATCGGTTGCGCGAGTCGCCGCACTAGCAGCACCATTCCAAACATAGATCCCATTTTGGCTGCCGGTTGATTGATCTTTAGCCAAGAATCGGTCGCCACTACTCATGCTAACGCCGTCAATTGTTGATCCAGGACCAGAGAGAGTCAGGCTGCTCGTAGAAGCCGTTCTCACAGCGGGCTTCCAAGCGATGCCGACAGCAGCGGCATCTACATAACCTTTGGTTGCAGCATCTGTAGAATTGGATGGAGTTGGCACGGTAACTGTACCTAATAAGGTTGGTGAAGCCGCAAAGACTAAGGCACCTGAACCTGTTTCATCCGAGATGATTCCAGCTAACTCACTAGAGCTAGTAGCAGCGAAGGCAGAGAGTTTGTTGGAAGTTAAGGCAATGGTTCCTGAGGCATCAGGAGACGAGAGTGTACGAGTGGTACTACCTGAAATGTTTGAAGCCTCGAATTTTAGCTGCTTGCTGGAATCGCCATTGTCCTGGATTGTAAACACATTATCTGCAACAGTAGACGGCCCAGTAGCTCCAGTAGCACCCGATCCTCCATCCGGACCGGTTGGACCTTGTGGACCAGTCGCTCCTTGATCACCCGTTCGCGAGAAGAACAACTTAACGGTGTCACTGTTGCTGAACGATCCGGATGAAGTTATGTAAGTGACGGCGCAGCTGTCCCAGGCACCATTATCCGAAAATGCAGCGCCCACTTCAAACACCAAAATGTTAGACGGACTACCGTCCTTTACCATTGTCAAGGTAGTCCGTGCTGATGTAGTAGTGCTGTCATCCCAGGTTTGAATTAAGGCAGCAATTGAATTACTATCAGCGTCCGTTTCGCTGATGCGCAGAGAGCTTATCGAAGATAGAGTGGCCGAGTTAAACTTAATACTACCCGAGCCTGGATCGGTGTTGGCCGTATCAGTCGAATAAGTGTACTTAATACCCGCATTGCTACCTGACGAACCGGTTGCCCCTTGAGTTCCGGTTGCGCCTATTGGACCTGTTGCTCCAGTAGGCCCTGCTACACCAGTTGCACCATTAGGACCAGTAGCTCCGTCTGCGCCGACTGGGCCAGTCGCACCGGTTGCACCTGTTGTACTGGCATTACCGGGAGGGCCGGTTGGCCCAGAGGGTGAGAAGCTCAAGGCGGTGTCTCCTGCCGTCGTTGAAAGCGAACCTGCACTGGTAACTAAGGTAACATTTAGCTTACGGTAGCCACCGGCTGGTGTAACTGAGCCTACGCCATAAACCCCAAACTTAGTTGGGTCAGCTTGACTGAAGACCTTAACGGTACCCCCAGTCATGGCATCAAGCCAAGCAGTTACATCACTACCGTTAGTATCTAGTAAATCAACATAAATTACAGTGGTTGAAGCCAGCGATGCATTATTTAACTTGAGCTTACCGTTACCCGGATCAGAGTCACTTGTATCTCCGCTATCGTAAGTAAACGTAAAGGTGTCTCCCCCAGCCTGACCGCGTGGACCGGTAGCACCAGTAGCACCGGTCGTACCTTGTGATCCTGTAGCACCTATTGCTCCTGTAGCACCTTGTGTTCCAGTTGCTCCAATCGAGCCACCAGGGCCAGCCGGCCCTGTTGAACCCGTGGTGCCAGCTGAGCCGGTGGCACCAGTAGCACCCGCACCGGTTGCACCAGTAGCTCCAGTGCCTCCGCCTGCACCACTCGGGCCTGTAGCACCAGTAGCACCAGCCGGCACGCTACCGCTCTTAATCGTGCCATCAGGATTATGAGACACATTTAAGAAATCATTGAGTATATCACCCCATGTATTATTATCACCACCAGGTTGTGGCAAACGAGCCATTATCTAATTTCCCTCACAGGTGTTTGTATCATCTGTTATTTCAGATTACGCTAATACTTAGTTAATGATAGCTATTTTTTTAGTGAAAAACAAGCATCTTAAAAAACAACAACAACGAAACAGCAGTCTACTTAACAAGATAAAATATATAGAGAATTCTGTCGGCTTCTATTTCTTTGTGCCGCCGTAGGCCGATGACCCATAACCATCAGCACGTTGTCGCCTAGGTGTCTCGCCAAGATTTACAAGTCCCTTCAGTAAACCGCTCATGCCGGTGATTATCAACGCTCCAGCACCAACATGAGCCAGAAACTGCTTGCGGTTCATTGGCTTGTCAAATAGTTTTTTCAGGTTTTTTTGTTTCACTTATGTACCAAGATATTCTTATTCACAATCAACATAAGCGTAATCCATAGTAAGAGAATCGTCAAGGATGCTGCTTGGTTCTGGGAAAGTCTCTTTATGTAGGCAATAGACCATCTAATGATAGTCCACGCTTAAATGTTCGAGGCGGCAACTGTACCATTACCGCAGGTTTAGGAGCGTAAGTTTTTTGTGTAGGCGAGATTGCATTTACAGTATCCGGCTTGAGTGTTTGTTTGGTTGACGTATGCCGTAAAAAACCGTCTGTAGTTCTTGCATGTGCTAGCCTTGTTTGCGTCGTCAGTTGGGCTGGAGCTGCAAATTGTGGCGCAGTAGGATTGAATACAGGGAGCTGCTTTATTGTAGGAGTTACGTATGCTATATGTTTGGCAGGCTTGTCTTTTTCCTTTCGATTTACGATCCATAACAACAAGGCGGACAAATAATAAAGAAAAACTATAGGTATAGCGACAATAAATTGCGAAATAGGATCGTAGGTGAATGGCAGAATAAGAGCTAGTGCAAACGATCCTACTATAATGTGCCGTTGATAACGTAGTAACTTACCTGGTTTAATTGGTCGAATCCAGTTGATAAACAAAATAACGAGCGGAATCTGAAAGGCCAACGCAAAAAGTATTAGATTGTTTGTGACAAAAGACAAATACTCGTTGGCTGAAATGAGGGGCTGTATCTGAGCTGATGCATACTCACCAAAGAAATGCAGCGACATGGGGATCATAATGAAAAAGCCAAACGCAATCCCGGCTAATGCCAGAAGAAACGAAGATGCAATAACCCTAATCATCTTGCCTTTTTTGAGCTTTATGGGCAAAGCTGGTCTAATAAAACCCAGTAATTGGTAGACCACCATGGGGAGTGCTATAAACGTCCCAATAATCATCGAGAGTTTAAGGACAAAATTAAAACTGCCTGCCGGAGAGGTGTAATAAAGCGGTGCGCCTAGCGGTTTTTGTAGGATATTTATCAGTGGCAAACGCAGCCAATAAGCGACACCAGCACTAATACCTACCGCTAATATGATCCAAAGTAATCTTCGCCGCAGTTCCTGTACATGGTCGTGAAATGTCTCTGACGGTGTCACACGCCCACTCCTTAAGGTTTGTGGTGTTTATTTGCTGGCTGTTTTTTTGGCCGAAGTATCGCCTGAAGGCTTTTGTTCATCGTCGCCGCTGAAGCCTTTGCGTACCTCGCGGGCCGACTGACCAATACTTCGCGCTATTTCTGGGATTTTCTTTGCGCCAAAGAGCAGCAAAATAATCAGTAATACAATTATCAGGTCTTCAGTTTTGCCGAGCATACCCTCTCCATTTATTAATGTCGTTTCTAGTATAAGTGCTATAATGCTCATTGTAAATAGCCAGGCTGTGTCGAACAACGAGTCATGAAACATAAATATCTAAGAGCTGTTAGAAGGGTGTTTAGTTTAGGGGTAGTAAGCAGTTTTTTGCTTGTGAGTACTGCCCTGGCCTCAACTTACGGTAGTGGCAACTACGGTGCTTGTGCTTATAGTACTGGTTGTCCACCAAGCGCTGGCACGCAGTCGACTTCCACTAGCACAACGACAGGCGGTGGTTCCACAACCAGTCAAGGCCAGACAATTTTACTCAATGATTTTTCTGACTATTTTGGAAATGGTAAACAATTAACTCTAAGTGTTGGCGATGTTATTTATTTTAACGTTGATAACAACGGGGTTACTGAAAAACTCAGCATTACCGTCAAAGAAGTCGGCAGTGATTATGCTATTCTCACGATTGGCCCACCGTCTTTTGATGTGCGTTTTAAGATTGGTGACATCAAACAATTTGATGTCACCACAGATGGCAGCAATGATATAGAAATTACGCTCAATAGTATCGCTAATAAAAAAGCCACAATGACCTTTCGCGGCCTAGTTAAAGGGGCACAAACGTCAATCAGTGCACCTACGATCACAGCCGCGACACCACACCATAGCCGCTGGTTGTTGATTCTATCCTTGTTAGCGCTTGGCATAGGCTTGTTTTGGCTTCTCTGGTTATTGGCGCGCAGACGTCGCCACCAGCAAGGCCCACCTACACCGCCAATGCCACCCAGCAGCAATCCTCCTAGTGTGGGCTCCTCAGATGTTAATCCGCCAAATCCCACTATAGTTGGACAATTATAAAAACAAGCAATTGCTCAAGAATTTTTGATTAGACGATTTATGGTGCGCTGCTCATATCGCGCTTTAAGCACTTGACGCTTGTCATAATGTTTTTTGCCTCGCCCGACGGCAATGCGCAGTTTTACGTAGCGCCCTGTTGTTAAAATCTCCAATGGCACAATGCTATTGCCTTGCTGCTTCTTGGCGATCAAATCATTGATCTCGCGGCGCTTGGCCAACAACTTGCGCGTGCGAGTTTGCTCCTGTTCGGTAATCGGCAGATTAGTGTTGCCCATAATGGCTGCATTGACTAGCCAGAGTTCGTTATCTCTGACGGTGACGTAAGCACCCTGAAGCTGGCCATGCTTGAGACGCAGCGCCTTAGTTTCCGGTCCCGTCAGTTGCAGGCCCACCACGAAGTTATCGCCAATAGCATAATCATGCCGGGCTCGCCGATTCACGATTGCATTAGATGACTTCTTTTTTGCCATAAGGTTATTGTACCCGAGATCTAGTTAAACTTTTCCTGGTTGGCTTTTGTGAATTCATCTTTGGCTACGTTCCATAGGCTGTCATCATGCAAGCTTACTTTTCGCCAGTACCACCACTCGACGCCCCACATGTCAATCTGGCGCATACCGGTGGCTCGACCGTAACCAAAACGAGCTTTCAGGCGCTGTGCATCGAGAGATTTATTCTGTTCGGCAATCGAGATGTCTTTTATGCCTAAATCATTCGGCGCCCAGGCTTCAGCCTGTAGCTCGTGAATAAACGAATCATGGTGCCGTGTAAGTTCTGTAAAACCAGCCCGAAATGCGTAGTACCAGGCTGGAATTGGATACTCAAAATAGCGCTTAGTGATTGTCTTGTCCCAGACGCGCTTATAGACCGAGATAGCCCACTCATCTGGCGTAGGCTGGCCAATAGGAGTGCCAATGGCATTGTTACTCATGCTAACAATTAACTTACGATGTGGATCAAGTTGACGGACCAGGTTAAACTCGTCTACCAAACGGCTACGGTTAAAGTTTGTGCAATGTCCGAATGCTTTTAAAAAGTACTCATTCTCTAGCTGGTAACTGTCCAGCGCCGGATTGTTTTTATACCGCTCAATAACTGCCGTCATATATTTTTTCAAATGTGGATACCACTCCGGTTCACTCAAACGCTCTGCCCAACCTGGCATATGGCACTCTGGCCAGCGTGGTTGCCGAAGGCCGATGGCTAAACTCACCTTAACGCCGTAATCATTAGCCATTTTAAATTCCCAGTCTAAATCAGAAAAGTCATAATGTCCCTCTATGGGTTCGCTATCTTCCCAGTAACTAATCAGCCGAATGTCTTTAACGCCAAGGTCTACGAAGAAGGCTTGCAGAGTTGACTCAGGATCAAGATCGAAGTACCGAGCATAACTTGGTATAAACGTGGCTCCGAGCCGCAGAGGCTCAATTTGGTGTTTGTGGATGTACCACTGGGCAATTCCATACATGCTGCCAATTGTCAGGAGCAAAAGCGCTAAGAAGGCAGCGGCCAAACGGTGCCAGAGCTTACGGTTCTTCCACCAGTGCAGCGGATGGCGCACATGATGCACTACCCTACGTGTGCGTGATGGTTCACCCACAAGTTTGGTGTTTAAATGTTTGAGCAGTTGACGAGGATTTACTCGAGACTTGTTTTGTGCCATTTGCTACTATCACTAGAAGGTTATTATGAAACAGCTTACGCTTAGCCTGATTATACCGACATACAATGAACAACACCACCTTAAGGCATGTCTTGATGCTATTGCTCGCCAAACGCTCATGCCTGCTGAAGTTATTGTTGTTGACAACAACTCTACCGATAACACTGTAGCAATTGCCAAAAGCTTTAGTTTTGTGAGAGTAATCCATGAGTCTAAGCAAGGCCATGCTCCTCCACGCAATCGGGGTTTTAATGCTGCTCAAAGTGATGTTATAGCTCGTATTGATGCGGATAGCATATTAGATAATAATTGGGTAGCTCGGGTGCTGCAAGATTTCTCAAATCCTAATATAGCGGGCGTTACGGGTCTTGGACGAACTGACGTTTTGCCGCGAATTCATCGTCCCAAGTGGACAACCACCTTTTGGTGCCGACTCTATTACTGGGCAGTTCATCCTTACTTCAATACTGTTACAACCTGGGGTGCTAATATGGCTATTCGAAAGGATTGGTGGCAACGGGTTAAGCGGCACGTGCGAGACGATGACAACATTACCCATGAGGACCAGGACGTCTCCTTGCTTATAGCTGGGGAGGGCGGCCGAATTATTCAAGATAACCAATTACTCATTACTATAAGAGGCCAGAGTTATCTCTACTTTCCAAAACTAGTGGATTATGCACGCTTGAGGACACTTACAAAACGCCATCATCAAGCTTTAGGTACCTTCAAGCGTCCAACGATGATACGTCTGGGTTTTTGGCAAACCTTGCCGCTAAGATTACTGATTATCTTGCCCGGCCTTTGTTTTATTATGGTGAGTTTTATGCTCTGGCCGCTTGACGCGTTCATGCTGCATGTTATGCATAAACCGCAGTGGCTAGATTAGTTGTCGTAAATAAGACTAGCAAGTAAGATTAAAACATGGCTGAAAATGATTCACAGGTTTCAGTTGTAATCCCGGCCTACAACGAAGCAACTTACATTGATCGCCTGCTAACGGACCTTACCGAGCAAACATTCAAAGATTTTGAAGTTGTTGTGTCAGATGCTGAGTCTCATGACGGTATTGACAAAGTCGTGGACCGCTTCAAGTCGCGTTTAGATATCAGGTTGGTTGAATCTCCGCCTCGGGGCCCGGCAGCTGGCCGCAATGCGGGTGCCGCTATAGCCAACGGCGAATGGCTGCTTTTCTTAGATGCTGATGATGAGATTGAGGACCATGACCATATAGCCAGCCTGCTGAGTGCAGCGAAACAGAATAACTGGGCAACAGTCAGTGCCCGCATGAGGGTGCGTGACGGTTCGCACCTGCAACGCTTCGGAACCTGGCTTGATTATCACTACATTAAACTGCTTGCACATACGAAGCATCCCGTAGCACCGGGCTGGTGTATTTTAACCAAGCGCGCCATGTTTGAAGAATACGGCGGTTTTAATGAAAAGATTCAGCTTGGGGAAGATTACGATTACGTTTCGCGGGTGGGTAGCTTGGGTTTTGGATTTACGGACAATACATATTATTACCTAGACTTACGACGCGTACGAGAAGATGGTCTAAAGTTTATTATTAAGGGAATTTTAAACGAGTTTTATCGACACACGCATCACTATAATCTAGAAAAGAATCCGTATAAGTACGATTTCGGTAAACATCGTAAACGAACCTAGTTATGCAACGAACTGATCGGCCGTCAGACCGCCGTCTATTAATTCAATTTCTAGAATACATGGTGGGAGGCGGGGTTTATTTCTGGGCTGGCTTAGGTGTCTTTGCAGTCTTATATAACGTGTTTCACTGGTCTTGGCTTCCAGCCAAAGTGCTTGCGGATCTTGTAGGATGGACACTGAATTTTATCATTCAGCGCTACTGGGCTTTCAATGATGTACGCTTGAAGGGACGGGACTGGCCCGTCATTACTCGCTACAGCATAATTAAAGTCACGGATTTGCTAATTGACTACACTACCGTAGCCTTATTTATAAGCGCTGGCCTTACACCCTATTTTGGTTTTCTCGTTTCAGCTATGTTTACAACTGTTTGGGATTACATCTGGTATCGATTCTGGGTGTTTAAGCCCATAGCCAATAGTTCGTAAGCAGCATACATTATTGGTCGTTTGATTGCTCCCCGCCGTATTGATTGGTAAATGGGTGGCAACTGCCCCAAAGTCCGAGGTTGTGCT
>CAZOZI010000016.1:0-7567 GCA_964584265.1 uncultured Candidatus Saccharibacteria bacterium
CGGTTGATGTTGCGCGATTTAAACCGAAAGACTCTTTTAAAGCCCGTAGTGGATTTGTAACTGCCGGACGGCAGATAACTTATAAGCGTTTTGATCTCGCCGTAGCGGCCTGTGCCAAACTCGGCAAACACCTTACGGTTATTGGCAACGGGCCGGAGCACCAAAAATTACAAAATATGGCAGGCGCCCGAGCCGTAACTTTTTTGACAACTGTTACAGACGAGCAGATGCCACTCGACTTTCAAAAAGCAGCGGCCTTTATTTTCCCCACTGACACCGAAGATTTTGGCGTAACGCCAGTTGAAGCCATGGCGGCTGGCACACCAGTTATTGCTTTCAAGGCCGGCGGGCCGCTTGACTATGTTATTCCAGGCAAGACTGGTGAGTTTTTTGACAAGCTTACAGTTAGTTCCCTAGCGAAAGTCTTAGAATCCTTTGATATCAAAAAATACGAGCCGTACCTAATCAGTCAATACGCTCATCAATTCAGACCGGAGATATTCAGACAGAAAATGGAAGCTGTAATCCAAGAACAACTAAAAGTCCATCTACTTAAGTCCTTGAAAAATTAATGTGCCTTAAATAATGCCCGTATGGGGGAGCACCTTGAAAAAAGTTCACCCCTCTTCTTTGAGGAAATAAGAAGATGGCGTTATTTACTACCCTTATAGGTTTATGTTCGTATTAATATTACTGATAATTTAAATGTATCGATTGGACAAATGGGAAAGTAAAAGGTAGATTTACGGGTGTCAGTTCTAACGAATCTACACTATCAGTATGCACAACACATACACCGTCCCCCTGCTGTCTTATTGACTGAACATTCATATTATGAATAAATGCTGTATTTGGGGCCACAATAAAGTAATTATTATGTCCCCCGTCGCTAAACAGTAAAGATACTTTACTAGCTTCTCCGGGTACTCCATTAATGTATGGTGTACCCGAACAATCATCTGATTGATACCAAATCGTTTCTGCCGCGCCTACGGTTTGACTGTTAAAATTAACAACCCTGTTTAGAGTTGGATTATAAAATGCTTGGGCTGAAGGACTTATGAGTATGCCTAATATATTATTATTTCCATCTAATAGTGTTGGCTGTTTAGCTTTTAAATTTAGTTGGTCTATGCTTTGTTGCTGTGTATTATTGTTGCTATTTTGTGCTGCCCGCTGATACTGATTATCTTCTTGTTGCTTTAATAGAAAACAAACAGTGTTATTCAAACGATTAGTCGTAGAGACTGACCGACAGTTCTGGTAGGACCAAGAGGCTGCTTCTTGGAAAAAGTCAGTTGCTGTGAGAGCAAAAGCTGTAGAGGGTATCACTAAAGCAATTATGACTACTAATGCAATAAGCCATTTTGGCTTAGACTTAAAAACCCTTTTCACAAAACTCTCCTATTCTGTGTTCATAGTACTCCGAATGTTTTATAACAAAAAGTTTTAAATATCTACTAGGTTATGACGATAGAAAGAGCGGAGTAAGAAGTTACTAATCCTTTGAGGATATTCACCTCCCCTAAATACTATGTAATACTCGTAGCATGTTAATAAGTGAAGATGAGCGAATTTGGTATTCGCCAATGCAATTAATTAAATTTGCAGATTATGCTTTAAAACACAACGCTTCGAAACAAAGTAAAAAAATGATTGATGAAATGCTTCCTGTTGCTGTTGCAACTATTGGGTTAGCTGAAATTTCAGGAAAAGCACATTGGCTTCAGCATGTGTCCGAAAAAAAACAAGCACCTGATCTACGTTCCTTATATCAAGAAAAAAAAGACAGAAAGATGGTGTTTCACATTTCTGATATTGAAGTAGTTACTCTTGGACCTTATAGCAATGGAGATGACATTGCGCAATTCATACTTGATACAAAACTTAATAATCCCAAAAAAGCGTATGACGAACGAACGATATTTATTTGCCATCTAAATAGAAAACTTAATGCTGTTGTTAGTGAAATTAGTAATAAATTAACAGCCTATAACAAACCACAGGACGTTTTTTTAATCGGACTTATTAGGTACAAAAATGTATACCAATTCAGTCAAGTAAATCCTAAAATAGGTCCGACTCTAATAATCAACCTCAACAAGCGGGTTAATTCTCAGCTACCTGCAATATATTCCACACTCGAAGGGTCAAAAACACTTATTGCTAATAGCACAAAAAATCCCTATATATAGACTCATAACATCGCACAATAAAGATTATGCGATGTTTCAGGAAAGCTGGTGGATAAAAGTGATTTGCTTTTAGGCGACTTCGTGGCCGGTGGCTTGATTGATCCTGGTCGAGGAATCAGCTTTGTGGTTGCCGCCCACTCCGTAAACCATTTCAATGCCGAACTCATTGCACACTTCTGCTTCGGGCACAACGGATGCTGAACTTCTATCGCCGCCGTTGGCAAATATAATTTCGTCATTGGGGTGCTCCCGCGCAATGAGTCTAATGGTTTCAATCACGGGCGGCTCTTGGTCTATAGACAAAACTGCATCATCAACGTGCTTGAGTGCACTTATTAAACGCAGGCGGTTGCGTTCATCAAGAATTATCTTGCCCTTTTTTAACTGCTGTTGAACATCATTATTAACAATAACTAAGAGTTTATCACCCATCTGAGCACCCTCTTCAATCATATCCAGATGCCCACCGTGCAAGGGATTAAAAAATCCGCTTAGGATTACTATCTTCATACTTGTTCCTTTAATTTGCTGTTAATCGCAGCCATGATAATAACAAGACTCCTGCCCTCACGCCACATTAAGCTATAATTGTTTGGTAGTGCTGAAAGGAAACAAGTGAAAGTAAATCCAAATATTTTCCGCGGCTATGATCTGCGTGGCCTTGTTGGTACTGATTTAAGTCCTGAGCTATCCTTTCATCTCGGCAAGGCTTATGGAACCTACTTGCAAAGAGACGGCAAATCAAAAGCGATTGTTGGCCGCGATTGCCGCGAGACGGGCCCACTATATTCTGAAGAGCTTATTAAGGGACTAACTTGGGCAGGCATAGACGTCATCGACATTGGCATGGTACTAGTTGGTACGTTTTACTGGGCACAATATTATCTTGAAGCACCTGCAGGAGTGTATGTTAGCGCTTCCCACAATCCGCCGCAGTTCAATGGCTTCAAGTTTGCCAATGATTTTTCAGAAACACTTGTTAGCGAAGGCATGATAGAGCTCAGACGTCTCGTTGAGAATGAAGATTACGAAGAAGGCAAACAAAAAGGCAGCCTTAAACAAGAAGATATTAAAGCAGCCTACTATGACGACCTTTTAAAACGCTTACCAGTTACACGAAAAATCAGAGTCGTGATAGACCCTGGTTGCACCACTGCTGGGGCCTGGGCACCGGAGCTTTTCCGCCAAGCCGGCTGCGATGTCGTAGAGTACAACACTAAGGTTGATCCAACTTTTCCACTTGGCGTGGCTGACCCAACAGAAGTTACCGTGCTTGAACGCGTACGAAAAGAAGTTTTGGAATCTAAAGCCGATGTCGGCATAACTTATGATGCTGATGGTGATCGCATCGGCATTGTTGATGAAAAAGGCGGGCTAATTTGGAACGATATATTAGTAGCTTTATTTGCTTCAGATGTTCTCCGCGACCATCCTGGCGCCAAAATAATGTTTAACACTTTTTGCTCAAAAGCGGTGACGGAAACTATACAGGCTAAAGGCGGCGTGCCATTTATGTGGCGAACCGGCCACTCTTTTTTGAAAAAGAAAAATCAGGAAGTTAAAGCCGCCTTTATTGGCGAATTATCTGGACACTTCTTTTTCTCAGCCGATTTTTACAATCATGATGACGGTTTGTATTCTGGCCTGCGGCTACTTCGCTATTTAGCGGCCAGTCAAAAACCACTTTCCGAGTTGGTGGCTGAACTGCCGCATTACTACTCCAGCCCGGAAATCAAACTGGCCTGTGCCGACGATAAAAAAGTAGCTCTAGTAGAAAAATTGGCGCCGATTGTGCGACAAGATTTTCCCAAAGCCGAGGTAATTGACGATGAGCGAGCTGGCGACGGAGTGCGGCTTGAATCTGATGACGACATGTTTGTGGTGCGCTATTCGCAAAATGGCCCGTACTTGGGTATTAAGTTTGAATCACGCACGCAGGAAGGCTATGAACGACTGCGCAAATATCTGGCAGAATTATTGCACCGTTTTTCGGAAGTTGAATGGGAAAACAAAATTGCCGCCAACGTCGAGGCTCTAGAATCTTAAGGTATACTTAAAACTGTATGAACCGAATATTGGTTACTGGCGGCGCTGGTTTTATTGGCTCCAATTTTGTGCGTTATATTTACAGCCAAAGACCGGACTGGCAGATTACTGTCCTTGACTCACTCACCTATGCCGGAAATAAAGAAAACCTGCGCGGCCTTGATGAGCCACGCGTCAAACTTGTGGTCGGTGATATTTGCGATGAAAAAATCGTTGACCAAGCAGTTGGCGACACAGATGCAGTTGTACATTTTGCAGCCGAATCGCATGTCGATAATTCGGTGCATTCGCCATGGCCATTTGTTCAGACCAATGTGGTCGGCACCTACCAAATTTTGGAGGCCGTCCGCAAACACCAAAAACGTTTGCATCACATTTCAACCGATGAAGTATATGGTGACTTGGAATTAAATGATCCCAAATTTAATGAACTGACTGCTTATAATCCATCTAGTCCTTACTCAGCCACTAAGGCCGGCTCTGACCATTTAGTTAGAGCCTGGGCGCGCAGTTTCAGAGTGCAAGCTACTATGTCTAATTGTTCCAATAACTACGGACCGTATCAGCATGTTGAGAAATTTATTCCTCGGCAAATTACTGAAATTCTGGAAGGTCGAAAACCAAAGCTTTATGGCACCGGCGAAAACATTCGTGACTGGATACATGCTGAAGATCACTCATCAGCTGTGCTTACTATTTTGGAAAAAGGCAAAATTGGCGAGACATATATGATTGGTGCCAGCGGCGA
This sequence comes from uncultured Candidatus Saccharibacteria bacterium, assembly GCA_964584265.1. Lineage (GTDB taxonomy): Bacteria > Patescibacteriota > Saccharimonadia > Saccharimonadales > CAYVSP01 > CAYVSP01. Next base: position 4,990 of record CAZOZI010000016.1, read on the forward strand.
AAAAACAAATAAAGAAGTACTGGAACTTATATTGGAACTTATGGGTAAAGATAAGAATGCCTATGGACATGTCAGTGATCGTCCCGGTCACGATTTACGTTACGGTATTGATGCTACTAAAATAAGAACTGAGTTAGGCTGGCAGCCCAAATACACTGATTTTAGAAACGGACTTCAGCAGACGATTGAGTGGTATAAAACAAACGAAGCCTGGTGGAAGCCGCAGAAGGCTGAAACGGAAGCGAAATACCAGGAGCTAGGGCGCTGATGGCTGATAATAAGGCCGACATCAGACAGGTAAGTGAACGCGGCGTTCACAAAACCAAGTTTGAGGGCATGCTGATATTTGATCTAAATATTTTCGAGGATCCCCGCGGTGGTTTCACAGAAGTTTGGCAAACAGAGGCGATGCAGTCTTTGGGATTGCCAGAACTTCAACCCAAACAATTGGGTATTTCTCATTCGCACAAAGGAACTATCCGAGCAATCCATGCAGAACCTTATGACAAGGTTGTTCATGTGGTTCGCGGTAAAGTTTTTTGTGCCATGGTCGATCTGCGTAAAGACTCTTCAACCTTTGCTCAGGTTGAAAAATTTGAGCTTGACCCTGCTCAGATGCTCTATATACCCAAAGGAGTCGGCAATGGCCTTCAGGCTATATCCGAAGAGGATGTTGATTACGTCTATTGTGTCACTGGTGTTTGGAGTGCGGAAAAAGCTTACTCCGGCCAATACTTGGCAATTAATTTTAATGACCCGGATTTAAATATTGACTGGCCGATTGGAGCTGATAAGTGGATAGTGTCGTTAAAAGACCGGCAGAACCCCAGCATGCAGCAAACCTTTCCAGAGAAATATCATGGATGACTCAAAATTCCTGATTATTGGGGGAAACGGACAACTTGGCCGGGCCCTTCAAGAAAAATATCCAAATGCTCAACAAACTGACGTTGCCGAGTTAGACATTACCAGTGCACAAGCCGTCAATAATTATGATTGGTCTAAGGTTAAGGTCATTTTAAATGCGTCCGGCTATACTAACGTTGATGGCGCCGAAACGCCAGAGGGCAAGCAAGCAGCCTTTGCTGTGAACGCTGAGGCTGTAAACAACCTAGCCAAGGCTGCTCAAGCTCACGATTTAACACTTATACATATATCAACTGACTACGTATTTAATGGCAAACAAAAATTGCACGATGAAGAGGAAGTCTTTCAGCCGCTAAACGTGTATGGTGCCAGCAAGGCTGAGGGAGACAAATTTGTCCAGAGCGTGCCCAAACATTATCTGCTTCGAACCAGCTGGGTGATTGGTGATGGTAAAAACTTTGTACGCACCATGCTTGAGTTAGGTAAAAAAGGGGTCAATCCAACCGTTATTTCAGACCAGATTGGACGTTTAACTTTCACCACGGAATTAGTACGCGCTATCGATTATTTGTTAAGTCACCGTGCACCCTTCGGTACTTACAATATCTCGAACGATGGCGATAGTGTTAGCTGGGCCGAGATTACGCGAGAAATTTTTAAAGACGCTGGGTTTGATAAATCTGTTCAAAATACTTCGTCTGTAAAGTACTACAAGGGTAAGCAGGATGTCGCCCGTCGACCACTGCAAAGCACTCTGGATCTTAGCAAAATAAAGGCAACTGGATTTACGCCTAGAGATTGGCGTGACAATTTGAGAGACTATATAAGGAAGGAACTATCTGTATGAAAGGCATTATCTTAGCTGGCGGCGCCGGCACAAGACTGTACCCAATAACCAAAGGCATCAGCAAGCAGCTTATGCCAATCTACGACAAGCCGATGATTTACTATCCGCTGTCCACGCTCATGCTGGCCGGTATACGCGAGATTTTAATCATAACCGCGCCTCAAGATCAGGCACAATTTCAGGCGCTGCTGGGTGATGGCAAGGATTTAGGCATTAGTATTCAATACGCTGTCCAACCTAAGCCTGAAGGTTTAGCGCAGGCTTTCATCATTGGCGAGCAATTCATTGGCAATGATAAGGTTTGCTTAATTCTTGGCGACAATATTTTCTACGGGCCAGGCTTTGGCAATAGCTTAAGAGCATGTACAGATCCCGAAGGCGGATTAATTTTTGCTTACCGTGTAGGCGATCCTGAACGCTACGGTGTGGTGGCATTTGACGAGAACAACAACGCAATATCGATTGAAGAAAAACCTCAGCAGCCAAAATCTAACTTTGCTGTGGTAGGGTTATATTTTTATGACAACAGTGTTATTGAAATTGCCAAAAGCATCCAGCCCAGTGATCGTGGTGAGCTAGAAATAACCACTCTTAACGAAGAGTACTTGAAGCGTGGCAAGTTAAAAGTCCAAATAATGGCACGCGGTTCGGCTTGGCTGGATACTGGCACCTTTGAATCCATGAATGATGCTTCTGAGTATATTCGAGTGGTTGAAAAGCGCACCGGTTTTAAAATTGGCTGTCCAGAAGAAGTCGCCTATCGCCAAGGCTTCATTACAAAAGAGCAGCTGCGAACGCTTGCTCAACCCCTAACCAAGTCTGGTTATGGCCAATATCTCCTCAATTTACTTGAACAAGTTTAGT
>CAZOZI010000017.1:0-6985 GCA_964584265.1 uncultured Candidatus Saccharibacteria bacterium
AGCACCTGCATCACCAGGTTTAGCGGACACACTGGCAGTTTTGGGCAAAGAGCGTAGCTTGCAGAGGATTGACACATCACTGCAGGCACTAGCAAGCTAAGCATAAGCTTTGTTACAATGGTGCGGTATGTTTGATGATATAAAATTACCCCGTGACGCCAATACAGATAAAGAAGCCACTCTGGACACAATACTTGGCACTGCAGCTGAAGCATCCGATCAGGTTGTGGCACCAGCGCCAAAAGTGGATGAAACTATCGACCTGCCAGAAACGACAAGTACCATGAAACAGAATACCTCCAAGAAATCCAAAAAATGGTGGCACATATTCAGCTATCGCCACACCCACTTAAGCCGTAAGAAATGGGCACTTTTGATGGCTGGTCTGCTACTAGCAATCAGCGCCGGTGGTTTTTGTGCATACAAAATCTATCAGCACGTACGTAAACTACCTCCGCAGAAAGCTGCCATCGTAGCCAAAAAGGCCGCAAAGCCAACTACCGAACCATCACGCCTAACCGGCTTACCAGTCGATCCGGCACTTAATAAGCGGCCCGTAACGGGGGTAATGATAGAAAATAGCCCTGATGCTAGACCGCAGTCAGGCTTAAAAGATGCCGGTATAGTCTTTGAAGCAATTGCCGAAGGCGGCATCACACGCTTTCTGGCCCTTTTTGAAGATACCCAGCCAGATTACATTGGGCCAATCCGTAGTGCTCGACCATACTATCTGGATTGGGCACTGGCATTTAATGCCAGTCTGGCTCATGTTGGTGGTAGCCCGGATGCGCTTGCACAAATTAAAGCCTTAGGCGTAAGAGATTTGGACCAATTTGCCAATAGTGGCTATTACACAAGAGTTAACAATCGCTATGCGCCTCATAACGTCTACACAAGCACCGCCAAGCTGGATGAGCTCAATCAGAAAAAAGGCTATACCAGCAGTAATTTTGCTAGTTGGCCTCGTAAGGCTGACCAGAAAGCCACCACCCCCACAGCCAACAGCATAGACTTAACTGTATCGGGTTTTCTATATAGCCCACATTATGATTACGACCCTGCAACAAATAGTTACAAACGCAGCGAAGGTGGGCAACCACACAAAGATGAACGCTCGGGCGTACAGTTGATGCCGAAAGTTGTGGTTGCTTTGGTTAGTGGCTACACCATCGCATCTGACGGTATCCACAGTATCTACGGCACAACTGGTAGTGGGCATATGTATGTATTCCAAGACGGCATTGTTACTGAAGGTACGTGGCAGAAGGCCGATTCACATTCGCAGTTTACTTTTACTAATTCCGCGGGTGCTCCTTTGAAGTTCAATGCCGGCCAAACGTGGCTAACTATGGTGAATAGCACCGGTGCAGTAGCCTATAAACCATGAGGTACCCGTAGGGTGGACCATTTTAAGCGTCTTTCCGTTCAGATTAGAAACTATCTCTTCCTAGTTTTTTTTGTTAGCAATATTTTGGTGGCTGCTGCTGTTTGGCTGGCAGTGCAACGCTTCGCTATTACTTCATGGCCACTTGTCGCTTTAATAGTTATTGTAGTAGTACTGGTAGCTGGAGTTAGCGCTGTTTTGATGACTCCAATCATTACCGAACCAATTCGATTTTTGCGACAGGCAATTTTACATGTGTTGCCATCGCACAGCGGCACAGCGGCACCAAATCTTGAGCAAAGCCATATTGGCCGCGAACTTGTAACAAGTCTAAGCCTGCAAGTGTATCAGTTGGCAAGCAGCGCACCGCTGCCTACAGCAAAAGAATCTATTGGTATGAACAATTCGGCAAACAATATTGCCAACCACGTACCATTACCGCTTATTGTTATTGATAAATCTAGCTTGATTCAGTTTGTCAATGAAGCGGCTTGTACCTATCTTCAACTGCCCATGAACGAACTTATCCAGAAAAACATCTATTCAGTTCTGGATCTGTCATTCCAAAGTGAACAAACCTTGGACAAGTGGCTGGTGGACTGTCGCAGCAACAAAGTAACTGCCTCTAAGAGCTGGGAACGGGTTCGCCTCAAAGTGGCAAACCTAACTGCTCCACTACAGTTTGATATGGCTGCTTATTACAGCAAGGATGACCCAAGTGGCGCAGAGACTATTCTAGCGTTGTTTGATCATAGTGAACGCTACCGGCAAGATGATGAAGCAGCTAGTTATATAGCACTAGCCGTTCATGAATTGCGCACCCCACTGACTATTTTGCGCGGCTACATTGAGGTCTTCGAAGATGAGTTGGTTAATCAGCTCAATCCAGAAATGGCGGATTTCATGAAAAAAATGCAAGCTTCGGCTGAATCATTAGCTGCTTTTGTTAATAACATTCTTAATGTGGCCAGGGTTGATGAAAATCAACTAACGTTAGAGTTACAATCTGAATCTTGGAGCGATATCGTAAATAGCGCTGTTGCAGATATGCAACTACGTGCCCAAGTGCATGACAAAATCATACAAGCCGAAATTGCCACGGATTTGCCGGCTGTTGCCGTTGATAGGGTAAGTATTTATGAAGTCCTAAATAATCTCTTAGATAATGCAATTAAATATAGTGGTCAGGCTAAGCAGATTGTTGTTAAAGCACGCTTGGGTCAAGATGGCATGGTAGAAACAACCGTACAAGACTTCGGCGTTGGTGTTCCTGAAAGTGTTATACCCAATTTGTTTGATAAATTTTATCGCAGCCACCGCTCTAGGGCACAGATTGGCGGGACCGGCTTGGGGCTCTACTTGAGCAAGGCTATTGTCAAAGCCCACGGCGGCCAAATTTGGGTTCGGTCCAAAGAAGGCCAGGGTAGTGTTTTCGGCTTTGCATTAGTGCCATTTGACAAGCTTGCTGAGCAGCAGAAGAACAGTGATAATAAAGATATTGTTCGTGGCGCTCACGGCTGGATAAAGAACCACTCATTATATAGAAGGTAATAGATGAACAAATCACAAAACACGCAGTTGGATGCTGGACAAGGCGCTGATGAGCAGCAGACTGAGCCGTATACGAAATACGGTGAAGGAGCAGCGCAATCGGCAACGCCGTCCAGCGCCAAAAGCTTTACTGGTGTGTCTAGCTCTGCTAGACAGCAGAGTAAAGCGGTGCGTGTTTTGTGTATTGAGGATGAGCATTTTATAACTGAGCTATATACCCGTGCTCTCACTAAAGCCGGTTACAATGTAACAGTCATTTTCGATGGTACAAAGGGCTTAACAGCCGCCAAGACAAATCAGTATGACATTATCTTGCTCGATATTATGTTGCCGAACATGACTGGAGTAGAAGTATTACGACGCTTGCGCACCGAGCTACCGGACTTGCGTGCCAAAATTATCATTACGACTAATCTGGAGCAAAAAGAAGAAACGCGTCAAGTCATTGAAAAACAAGCTGACGGCTACCTTATCAAAGCTGAGATCACACCCAAACAGCTTGTCGAGTTTTTAAAAGATCTTAAAGTCTAGTTTACGCTTGCGCTTAGCGCTATACTACTCATAGTCGTGTGTGTACTTTCGCTAAAGTGAATTTCTACATACAGGCTTAACAAATCACTCGTCTTTCGCTAGTTAGCGAATGACTTACAACAATTTTTGTCGCCTTAAACTCCGGCCTGGCGACGGCTCTTTTACTAACCATCAATAGGGAGTGATTTGTTATGAGTTATTATGAAAATCCTGGAGGCGTATCAGTTCACGACGGGTTCCCAAACCCGGCAACTGACATATCTTTGCAAGTTTTAGATCTCAACCAACTGTTAATTCCGCGTCCAGTCAGTACGTTTTTTATGCGGATTGCCGGTAGTAACGGGGAAGTACATGGTATCTTTGAGGGTGATATTGTTGTAGTCGACCGAGCCATGAGGCCCAGGACGTCACACCTTGTCATTTATTGGCAGGAGGATCATATGATGATCTGCCGCCGAGGCGCCATGCCGCTCGGTAGTGAAGTATGGGGTGTGGCTACTTCTATCATCCACCAGTTCATAAGCAAGCCATGAAGCAACCCATTTTTGCACTCATAGATTGCAACAACTTTTTTGTCAGTTGCCAGCGCCTGTTTCGGCCCGACTTAGAGGGCAAGCCAGTTGTAGTATTAAGCAGTAATGATGGTTGCGTGGTAGCGCGCAGTAATGAGGCCAAGTTGCTTGGTATCCCTATGGGCGCACCGGCTTTTAAATGGGAGAAAGTATTCAAGCAATACAGAGTCATAAAGTTCTCCGGTAATTTTGAGCTCTACGGTGACATCAGCCGGCGCATTACGCATTTGCTTACCACTATAACGCCACGCATTGAAGTCTATTCAGTTGATGAATCATTCTTGGATCTGGGTGAGCTGTCCATAGACGACTACGCGCTGTGGGGCAGAGAAGTTCATAATCAGATTCTGCGCTACATTGGTATCCCAGTATCTATTGGCATTGCGCCGACTAAAACGCTAGCCAAGCTAGCTAGTGAACGCGCCAAAAGGGAAACAGCTTACAAAGGAACTGTAAATTTAGTGGAGGTAAGTAAGCGCGAACGGGATAAACATCTAAAGGCAGTCCCACTAAAGGATGTTTGGGGCATTGGCTGGCGCATTGCACCCCAATTGCAAGCTATTGGCATTACCAACGCTTATGACGTTTCAAGGCTGCACATTGGTTTGGCGCGCCAACTTATGGGTGTGCACGGCGAACACTTGGTTTATGAACTTAATGGAACTAGTTGTTTGCCGCTCGAGCTGGAAGGCAAAGTGCGAAAAAGCATTGCCCGCACGCGGACTTTTGGTGAGGACGTGAGTGATATGTATGTTATTGAAGCCGCTATTGCGAGCTTTATCGCTAGGGCTGCTTTTCGTCTGCGCCAAAGTAACCAACTGACGCGCCGAGCCAGCTTGTTTATAGCTACCAATCGCCACAAACCAGGTTATCGTAAAAATGTTAGCGAAGTAAGATTTAACATGCCCACCGCTGATACGGGCGCACTTACAGAGGCGCTCGTGCGAGCGCTCGGGGGCATTTATGACGCACGAGCCGCTTACTACCGTGCCGGCGTTATGTTGTATGACTTCGTACCAGCGCAGGTGCTGCAAACTGATCTACTAGGCAATATTAACGTTGATAGACACATACGTTCCGTTACTCGTATGCAAGCACTGGATTCCATCAACGAACGCTATGGCAAACACCATTTATATTATGCCGCCGAGGATTTAGGCAATAAGTGGGAGCCCCGCCGCGGTTTGCGCAGCCCAAGCTATACGAGCAGCTGGGAGGATCTGCCTTCTGTAAAGCTTTCTTTATAGAAACCTATCATGGTGATCCCAAGGGGAGTCGAACCCCTGTTGCCAGGATGAGAACCTGGTGTCCTAACCACTAGACGATGGGACCTTTTAGAACGGGTCAATACTACCATAAGGGGTAGGGAGCGTCCAGATAAGAGGCATTGCATCTTTCAGCCAAAAAACAGATAATGGTTATGGTAAATGTGGTCTTTTAGGCATGTCAAAAACAAACTATAACGCAGCATAAACATGAAGACACTTATAGTTATCATAGGTGGGTTAATTGAGATTGTCATTTTGCTGGCTTTGGCCGGTTTGCTCTTGCGCCGCTGGCTGCGAACCCGCAAAACCTCGGCCGATAACAAGTTGCTTGGTAGCTTGCATGATGAACGACTAAAATCAGATATAATCTTGAACGCGATTGATGACGGCGTAGTACTGATTGACGAGCAACAAACTATTCAATTATTTAACCCGGCAGCCAGCAAAATAACTGGCTGGCCGATTCAAGAGAGCACTGGTCTTGACTATCACGCAGTACTAAAGTTGGTCGACGAGCAAAACAAACCCTACGGTGACGAACAAGATCCGTTCAGTCAGGTTTTTAAAAAGCATGCACCTGTGCGTGATAACGACGCAGTTTTAATTACGCAAGCCGGCAAGTCTACCGGGGTTAGCCTCAGTGTTTCACCTCTGTTTGATACAAATAATCGCATCAGTGGAGCAGTTGGTATCTTTCGTGATGTCAGCCAAGAACGAGGTGAAGAGGAACGACGAGCAGAGTTTATCAGCACAGCTAGTCATGAAATGCGCACACCGGTTGCAGCCATAGAAGGCTATCTTGCTCTGGCCTTGAATGACCAAGTGAGCAAAATTGATACCAAAAGTCGGGAGTTTCTTGAAAAAGCCCATTTCTCTACCCAACACCTCGGTAAATTGTTCCAAGACTTACTCACAAGCGCCAAAGCTGAGGATGGCCGGCTTAGCAGTCACCCGGTGGTAGTGGAAATGGGTGCATTTTTGGAGCAACTCACTAATGACTTACGTTTTGCAGCCACCAAAAAAGAATTAAGCGTGGAATTTGTGATTGGCGCAACTGAGCCAACCCTGATTGATGCCAGTAAAGAAGGCAGTATGTCCAAAGTAGTAAGGCCCCTCTACTACACACATATTGATTCAGATCGAGTACGGGAAGCTATCTCTAATCTATTCGATAACGCAGTAAAGTACACCGAGAGCGGCAAGATATCAATTGGTTTAACCGGTAATAATGAGGTAGTGCAGATCTATATACGCGACAGCGGTCCTGGCATACCGGCAGAGGATATACCGCACCTTTTTCAAAAATTTTATAGAGTTGACAGTTCAGCGACCCGTGTGGTTGGCGGCACGGGGCTGGGTCTATTTATCTGTCGTAAAATTATTGAACTCTACAATGGACGCATCTGGGTTGAAAGTGAATTAGGACAAGGCAGCACTTTCTTTATTAATCTGCCCAGGCTGACTACTCAAAAGGCAAGTGACTTGCAAGCCAAAGAAGCTTCGCAGACACCATTATCACCAATAACTTCTCTAACCAGCTAGCATGATTTTATGATCATGGTACAATTGAAATAACGTAAGCATTATGAAGAGCGTAAAGGGGAACATATAGACAATGGCAAAGGTCATGTTGGTGGAGGACGACAATAACCTCCGAGAGATTTATCAGGCACGGTTAT
>CAZOZI010000018.1:0-6408 GCA_964584265.1 uncultured Candidatus Saccharibacteria bacterium
AGCACGCCGCCAGCGTTCATCCTGAGCCAGGATCAAACTCTCCATAAAAGAGAATTGATTTACTCAATTCAATGAACTGACGTTGATGGTTCGCTTCACGCGAACCTCTAGCAATCTTTCCTAAGATTAATTGCCAAATTGCACTACCAAATTTTCAAAGTTCTCTAGCGCTATAAGATACACCCGAGTCTGCCAACGCAGACCCAACAGACGAGTACCTCAAAGCGTGAAGCCCAGTTTACTCTGTTAAATCGCTAGTGTCAACAAAGAATTTATCTTGTTATTGCAAACACGGGCAGGAAGCTGCTCTTATAATTTTTTAACGATGTCTCCAATTAGTTCCTTAGTACTGGCAGCTACAATATAATTATCCCACTCAACAGTTGGCTTTTCATAGTCCAAAGCCTTGCCTTCTATATCAGATACGACACCACCGGCCTCTGTCAGAATGACCTGGCCGCCAAGTGTGTCCCATTTGGAGGCATTTTTTGCCGGATGAATAAAAGCATCCGCTTGACCACTGGCTATGCGGCTAAGTTTTATACCTATACTATTGGCCAGTATGAATTCTTTAAAAGGTAGCGTGTCTACTTCTGAGTCCAGTGGCCTAATATCGCCCTTTACTCGATAACGGGTAAGCAAACGAGCGTTGCTAACAGTTTTAATTGCAGTTACGCGGTTTTTGATAGTATGACCATTAATAACAGAAAAAGACCCCTTGCCTTGCTCGGCATAAAACAGCTCTTCCGTTATTGGAGCATAGACCACGCCCAGTTTGGGTTGGTGGTTTCCGAGTAAACCAATGATAACCGAAAAGCCTGGATTACCATCAATAAATGCCTTTGTCCCATCCAGCGGATCTACCATCCATACTCGCCCATTGTATGAACTTGGCCTAGCCTCGTGTTCTTCGCTAAGAATTTCGTCACCCGGAAAAGCCCCAGCAATTGCTTTACGCAAAAATTGATCGGCTTCTTTATCTGCCACAGTTACCGGATCAAACCGATTCTTCTTATATTTAACATCAAGCTCTGTCTGAAAATGCTTTTTAAGGATTTCGCCGGCTTTTTTGGCCAGTGTAATAATTTTCTGAAGCTCTGGCGACATATAGATTACTTCTTTGGTTCAGCTACTTTTTCAGTTTCATCTTCTTCAATTTCTTCAGTCTTATCAACCAAAGCTAAGGAAACAGCTTTATCGCCATCATTAAGACGCATAATGCGTACACCTTGGGTAGCACGACCTAGTGCCGGAATATTCTTAAGACCCAATCTAATAGTCTGACCCTGCCCTGAGATGATAATAAGCTCTTGGCTGTCGTCCTTCAGCGCCTTAACTCCTACCAACTTACCCGTCTTGTTGTTAACCACCGCTGAGCGTATACCTACACCACCACGGGCATGGGCCGTAAACTGATCTATATTAGTACGCTTGCCATAGCCAAGTTCGCTAATCACAAAAATATATACACCCTTTTCAACAATATCCATACCAATTACTTGGTCATCCTGACGCAAACGAATACCTCGCACACCACGCGAAACACGACCCATTGGTCGTACGTCCTTTTCATGGAAGCGAATTGCCTGCCCATCAGCTGTTGATATTAATACTTCATTATCGCCGCTCGTCATGCGGGTCCACTTAAGTTCATCTCCATCATCTAAATTGATAGCAATTAAGCCCGTGGCACGTACGTTTTGATAGGCTTCAAAGGCAGTCTTCTTCACAACACCCCGGACAGTACACATGAGCAAATGACCACCATTATTTTGTTTACTTATATTGATAACAGAGCTTACTTTTTCTTCAGGCTGCAGTTGGAGCAAGTTTACGAGCGCTATACCCTTTGCACTTAAGCTTGTTGTGGGTACCTCATAGGTCTTTAATCGGAATACTCTTCCCTTGTTTGTGAAGAATAATAGGTAGTCATGTGTTGAGGCATTCACAACGTGTTCAATCACATCTTCTTCCCTTGTGACCATACCACGTCGTCCTTTGCCGCCGCGGCCTTGCTTCTTGTATTCCGCTATTTGACTACGCTTTATATAGTTAGCTGATGTGAGAGTAACAACAACTTGTTCATCAGGAACCAAGTCTTCATCGCTCATTTTGTTAAGTTCACTGGCTACAATTTTGGTACGACGCTCGTCACCAAATTGTTTCTTCATGGCCAGCAATTCGTCTTTGATAATCTTCAAGATCTTCTTTTCGTCAGCCAAAATGGCTTCCAATTCGCCAATCAATTTCACTAATCCGGCCAGCTCGTTCTCAATCTCTTGGCGCTCCAGACCTGTCAAACGACGCAGCTGCATGGCCAGGATGGCCTGAGCCTGAATTTCTGACAGTTTAAACTTCTTAATCAGGTTGGTTTGAGCCTCTTCGCTGGTCTGCGAGGCCCGAATAGTTTTAATGACCTCATCAATGTGATCGAGGGCGATTTTGAGCCCTTCCAAGATATGAGCACGGGCCTTGGCCTTTTGCAATTCAAATTCAGTCCGGCGACGAACTACTACCTGCCGATGCTTGATGTACTCTTGCAAAATGTCTTGCAGCCCAAGAATGCGTGGTTGAATGCCATCAATTAGCGCCAGCATGTTGTAGTGGAAACTGGTTTGCAGCGGCGTCAATTTATACAGCTGGTTGAGGATTTTCTTGGGGTATGCGTCTTTCTTGAGATCAATCACGATGCGCACTTCGCCGCGGGCGGTCTCGTCGCGGATATCGCTTATACCTGTGATTTTCTTTTCTTTAACCAGATCAGCAATCTTTATAATTAAGCTCTCTTTGTTCAGGGCGTAAGGGATTTCGGTGATAATAATTTGGCTTTTACCCTTATTGGTCTCCTCCACACTGGCTACTCCCCGTACCACTACACCGCCTTTACCCATGGCAAAGGCTGTTCGGATAGATTCGCGGCCGTATACAATACCACCAGTCGGAAAATCCGGCCCTTTTACGTGCTCTAACAGATCGTCAAGCGTCGCATCAGGCTTATCAATCAAGGTAACAGTAGCATCGACGATTTCGCTCAGATTGTGCGGTGGAATGTTTGTGGCCATACCAACTGCGATACCGATTTGGCCGTTCAGCAATAAGTTAGGCAGCCGGGCCGGTAATACCTCTGGCTCTTGACGGGTGCCGTCATAATTATCCCGAAAAGGTACGGTTTCTTTCTCGATATCAGCTAGCATAGCTTCGGCGTAGTTCATCATTTTAGCTTCGGTGTATCGGTAAGCTGCAGCTGGGTCGCCATCCATGCTACCAAAGTTTCCCTGACCATTGACCAACATATAGCGCATCGCCCAAGGCTGGGCCATGCGTACCATTGATTCATAAATTGCGCTGTCGCCGTGTGGATGGTACTTACCCATAACTTCACCAACGATTTGAGCACTTTTAACGGTTTTACCCGTTGGCGTAATGCCCATGCGGTTCATTACGTAGAGAATACGACGGTGGACTGGCTTGAGACCGTCACGGACGTCCGGCAAGGCACGCGCGACAATGACACTCATAGAATAGCGGAGATAGCTGTCTTCCATGACGTCTTCGACCTTACGCCGCTCAACGATGCGCGAGTGATCGAGGTTCAGTACTTCGTCGTCCTCAAAAGTGAGGTCTTCAGCTGCCGAATCGTCTGTTGGACCAATTGGGTTAGGCTGTTCATTGTCCATACTAGATATCCAGATCCTTTACAAACTTGGCATGGGTTTGAATAAAGTTTTTACGCAATTCCACCTCTGTTCCCATAAGCTTATTGAAGATAGCGTCGGCCTTTTCAGCGTCATTGACTCGTACCTGGACCAACACTCTTTGCTCTGGATTCATCGTAGTTTCAAATAGCTGCTCGGCATCCATTTCGCCCAAACCTTTGTAGCGCTTCTGCTCCATGAAACCAGCTTGTTTGATGCGATCTTCTTTGGTATCAATCTTCGTGCCCTCTTTTTTGCGGACAGTGATGCGTTCGGTAATCACCTTCTCTAGCTCTGGCTCATCGTAAATGAAGACGCTGGATTTGCGGCCTGGTTTGACCAGCTCAAACAACGGTGGCTTGGCCAAATAGAGATAGCCACCATCGATAATTGGCTTCATAAAACGGAAGAAAAATGTCAGCAGCAGTGTGCTAATGTGGCTGCCATCAACATCGGCATCAGTCATGATGATAATCCGGTGGTAGCGCAGTCCTTCCATGCTGAATTGTTCTTCGATACCAACACCTAGCGCCTTGATAAGCGTGACGATTTCATTATTACCAAGCATCCTATCCAAACGAGCGCGCTCGACGTTCAACACCTTGCCACGCAGTGGCAGAATAGCTTGAGTTTTGCTGTCGCGGCCACCTTTGGCAGAACCACCAGCTGAGTCACCCTCGACGATGTAAAGCTCTGAGTCGGCTGGGTTACGGCTGGAGCAATCGGCCAGCTTACCAGGTAGGCCGGAGCCCTCCAGCACGCCTTTACGGATAATATTTTCGCGGGCGGCGCGGGCGGCCTTGCGGGCCCGAGCTGATAACAAAGCTTTGCCGACAATTTTGCGAGCAATATTAGGGTGTTCTTCCAGATAGTATGTCAGATATTCGCTCAAGACCTGACCTACGTAGCCGCTGACCTCCGGATTACCGAGTTTATTCTTGGTCTGACCCTCAAACTGTGGGTCCGGCAACTTCACGAGAATAACGGCCGTCAAGCCCTCACGCGTGTCTTCACCGCTTAGGTTCTCTTCTTTTTCTTTAATCATGCCATTCTTGCGAGCATAGTCGTTTATGACACGGGTCAGAGCTGTTTTAAAGCCGGTCAAGTGAGTGCCGCCGTCCGGGTTGAAGACGTTGTTGGCAAAGGCCTTGATGGTTTCCGTGAAGGCCTCGGCGTATTGCAGAGCAATTTCGACCTGTGAATCCTTGATTTCCTTATCGACGTAAAAAACGTCTTCATCAATTACTTCCTTGCCTAGATTAAGATGCTTGACATAAGACTGTATGCCGCCTTCAAAATAAAAACTGTAGCGCTGTCCGGTACGTTCATCATGAATTGACGTTCGGACACCTTTAGTTAAGTAGGCTTGGTGTCGTAATCGGTCCAGGATAGTTTCATATGTAAAATCAGTCGACTCAAAAATGCCGGAATCGGCCCAAAACGTAATTTCTGTACCTGTCTTATTACTCTTACCAACCATTTTGAGATCAGCTTGTGGAACTCCAAGAGCGTATTCTTGGCTGTACATTTTGCCATCACGGTGCACTTCAACGATAAGTTTAGTTGAAAGCGCATTTACAACGCTTACACCCACCCCATGCAGACCACCGGATACTTTATAACCACCACTGCCGAACTTACCGCCAGCGTGCAGTACTGTTAGAACTGTTTCCACGGTGCTTTTTTTGGTTTTAGGATGGATATCAGTAGGAATTCCACGTCCATTGTCACTAACCGTTACGCTGCTATCAGGGTGAATGACTACCGAAACCTCATTGGCATGTCCGGCTAATGCTTCGTCAATACCATTATCAACCAGTTCCCATACCAAATGGTGCAAGCCCTCCAAGCCCGTACCGCCAATGTACATACCCGGGCGTTTGCGAACTGGCTCTAGACCTTCTAGAACCTGAATCTGCTCGGCGTTATATCCTTTTGAGCTTTTTGCTTGAGCCACTGAGAAAAAATACCCTCTTAGTTAGACGTTACCACCATAAACGTTACTTATATTATAGGGTATCAATCTGTTTTTGCCAAGCAAAAAACCCTTGTATGAACACATGGTTTGGTGGTTTAATTAACACTAGCAGTATTGCTATAACAAAAATTAAGGCACGTTATGCTGAACAAATTATTATCAAATTTGCCTTTTAATCCCAGTCTTATTGGCCAGGTTTCTTTTTATGCTAAACGATTAAAGCAAGAAACATCTGTACGCAGGCTGGGTTTTGTTATGTTACTACTCGCCATGTCGGTGCAGGTTTTTGCTTTCTTGGCACCACCGCAATCTAGTTTGGCAAGCTCAAATAATGACCTAATTTTCGGTGGTTTCAGTAGCCGTGATCAAGCCGTTCAACACTGCCTAAACGGCGCTGAGGATTTTAACGTTATCTTAAATCACTTCGGTATAAGCTGCAGCGATGTAGGCAACTCTAGTTCTGTATCGCTTAACTCAAGGGACTATGGCAGTAACTTGTTTTCAATGGGCCGATTACCTTATGGCATAGCCGGCGAGCAACCTCTCAACATTGATGGTGCTAACGATGGTCGTCCAGTTTATTTACGTTATCTTTGGGGTTGGGACACTCACGGTTCCTCAACATACCAAGCACTGTCCGGTACTAATAGCCAGGGATTACATTTCTTTATCCTATACAACTGCGGAAACTTGGTTTTCATTGGTGTGCCCCCTGTAACACCCCCGCCGCCGCCA
>CAZOZI010000019.1:0-4679 GCA_964584265.1 uncultured Candidatus Saccharibacteria bacterium
CCAGCGGTAATGGCCAGCCGGCCATTGTATCCGGCAGCCCAGCCGATAAAGCCGGTCTTAAAGAGAAAGATATCATCACCAAAGTTAATGGAACACCGGTCGATGAAAATCACAGTCTGACTTCGCTGCTTGGTACACACAGTGTTGGTGATACGGTTAGTCTGACGATAGTGCGCGATGGTAAGGAGCAGACGGTGAATGTGAAGTTGGAGGCAGCGCCAACCGGCTGAGTTCTTCTTTCCAAGAAGCAATCTTTTGTTCCATTTTTGGGTCGCCAAAACCGGAACCCAAAAAGCGACCGGCGACTGAAAAACAGGACTACTCACAGATACCAGGCACAAACGTGATGCAAAGGACTCCCTTCGGTCTGTCTCGCTTTCGATTTACTTCAAGGAATAAAGCTCGACTATCTTTGCATCAATGACTCGTTTGCACCTGATTGCTCCCAATCCGTTTTTCAGAGCCGGCAAGAGAAAAAGCTGAGGCCCAGACACCTTAGCTTATTTTTTCAGAGCCTGAATTAACAAGGAGCAGTTTAAATGCTAATGCTTGCAATGTAACCTTTCTCTGGGATAGTATTTGCACGTGTCAGAAAATGGTGAATTTATAGGTGTAGATGCCCATATGGCCCGTGAAATGCGGCAAGCTATTTTAGGTGATGAACCGCTTCCGTCGTCAGGTAGGGATTGCCGGGTAAATTATGGAGAGTGGGATAGAGACTCATTGATCGAGTACGGTCAATGGTTGTGCGCTCTGTTGGAGTTAGAGCCAGGTAAAACAGAAGCATTGAAACAGCAGCATATTAATAATGCTTCTAAACTTAACGTAGGTCCTTCATCTAGGATAGAAGACAGCATAATGAGTCATCTAGAATTACAACGCGAGCTAGGGTTTCCTGTTCGGTTTGATTTTGATGACTGGACTAGGAATGATTTTATTAGTGCAGGGCAACGATTGGCTGAGCGCGTTAATGGCAGACCGACAGCACCACATATTGAAGCAGCTAGCCATGGTGAATATAAGCGTGTTAAGGTGTTTCCCTCTCGCTATTTAATTGAACAACGGTTTGATAAGTTAAGCGCCTACCAAGAACTTATAGGCTATCCCAGTTGCAGAGGGTGGGATTATGATGATTATATGGACTGGGCAGCGGCTTTCTTTCGCCAGAACCCCGGTATTGAGCTATCCAGACGTGTGGTTGGGCGGTTTTCTTCTCTTGGGCGAGGTCCTTCCGACCGAGCGTTTAGAGATAACTTTGGAGGTTTGTCAAAATTTAGTCAGCTAGCTAGTGAAGATTTTGCACAGCGCGTATCGAGTGAGAATGAGTCATTACAAAACAGGCTTGAAGAAGTCGATGCAAAAGTTACCGCCGGTGTTATACCGGTAGAGTTAGTTGATGGCGTAAGTGACTCTAGAAAACTTCAAATTGCTGCTCAGCATTCGCTAGCAACTCGATTATTACCAACACTGCAACCACGTCGACTAGCAGACCTTGCAGCAATCAAGTCTGCCGATGGATTCTCTAGAAGTTTGGTCAACCGTTCAGATAAGGTCAAGTTGGCCGATGTTGAAATAATGGCGAGTGTTATGGGTGTGTTTGATGACTTGTGGCCAATGTATCGCTTCCAAAATGTCGATTTACGCTTACCGGAAGCAGCTTAGCGGTTCAAAAATAGATCCATGAGTAGTAGTATTGAGTAGGAAAGAAGGCGAAACAAAGAATGACTTTTCAGCCTACACCTCAGGGTGGTGACTTATTGGAGCTATGCCAAGCCTGGCAAGCTGTTATTAATGACCAGGAAAGCATGGAGTTTAAGAATGCAATTGGCAGGGAAGCTGTAACAGGCGAGCTCAGTGGTGTTCCAAGTTTCCACGGTAGCAGGAAGGTTATAGTTAAAACAGAAGCGGCCATTATGCTACCGGACGGACTAAGCATGGAGGAGACAGTGTGGCCTATGTTGTCTTTTGGCGAAGTTGCCGCTAAAGGGGAGCTTGGTAGAGTATCTTATGTAAGACTAAATGGAAGTGGTCTTATTACGTGGATGCTACTTAACGCACGAGTTATGAATACGCAAGAAGTAGATTTGGAAGCGGTAGAGCAAGATATACAAGAGCCTGACTTTGCCTACTACCTACCGGTCGATCGGGATATCCAACGACCACTATATCTACCGGTTAGCCTTGTCCATTACGCGCTTCCTGCTGCCTAACGGTTCAAAAACCTTAGCAAAACAGCGCAGAACAGGCAAAGCTTAAGCTGTTTTGCTAGACTGAAGGTATGACTGCACGAACCCACGATCTAGCCGCCATTACCGCGTTAGGTATTGTCTATCTGTCGCAGTCTCCCCAGCCGATAACTCTCAGCACGGCCATTATTGCTGTACTAGCTAATCTTATTGGCGGTATTACGCCGGATATAGATCAGCCGACGGCGCCGCTTTGGCGCAATCTGCCGGTTGGGCGCTATTTCGGTAAAATATTTGATCTTCTGAGCGGTGGCCACCGCTTTTTGACGCATTCGCTGCTTGGTTTGGCAATAATTGGTTTCTTGGCCCACTGGTTATTGTTGTTTTTGCACCCCTTAATGCCGCATGTCGATATCGGGTTGGTGTGGTGGGCCTTTATGATCGGCATGATTAGCCATTTGGTCATGGATACGTTTACCAAAGAGGGCGTGCCTTGGCTATTGCCTTTGCCGGTTAAATTCGGTCTGCCGCCGCTTAAGAAAATGCGCCTTACCACTGGCAAGTCAGTTGAGACTTTTGTAGTTTTTCCGGCGTTGATTGTTTTTAATGGGTTGTTTTGGTGGGGGAATTATCAAGACATTTTAACTATTTTGCATAGTTATATTCATTAATTAACTTATTTCACAGCGCTCTTTGAGCGCTCCTGCGACTACCTTTCTTTGGTTGCAAAGAAACCTAATAGCTTACGCAGCAGGCTGATCTGGAATGGGTTCGAGCACGACTTCGGCCGGTTTTAGAACAAACTCACCTGGAAATAACATAGCAAGCCTTTGCATCATATCGTCATCTAGCGGTCTTAGTCTTTCGCCTACGGCCATGGTTTGTACAAATTGTTCATGCCAGGGAAGTACATGGTGTATCGATGCGTTTATTGCCCTTGTTACTTCTACCCGGTCTTGCACCGGCTCGGGCGCAGGCTTAAAGTACACGCGAAAGTTACGGGAATTTTCTAGATTGCGATCTCTGGGTTTAGTTGGAATAACTGTCAACACAGCAGGCTTAACAAGCCTACTTTCACTAAAGGGGCGGGGCGCTTTCCTGCGGATACTTCGTGCTAGGTCCTCAGGATCTGCTCGGCGTAACTTGCGTGATATATCGCGCATCGCAGACATCACGCCACCTCCAACTATGGCTAGATATAATTCATCTGGCTCAAGAAAAGCGACTCGCCCTTCGCAGACTTCTTCCATGGATGATCTAGTGTTTTCGTACCAAGAACTATCTTCTAACAAGCGTAAAACACGCGGAACGGACTTTGACGAAGGCGAGCCTTCCCTGAGTATTTTTGCAAAATGTTTATCCCCCGTACCTGAAGCTTGACGGATGTCTGGTGGAAAGCCGTGTTCTCTGCTCATAATAGTTTCTTAACTTGCGATTATACTCCAATTGTTTAAAACCAAAACATATCGTCATTCAATATTTTTTGTTTAATAACAGCATTCAGCGTACTATGTACATATTAGTGGAGATATATTATGAAAAGTTTTTTTAGGTCAAAACCTAAGTGGTTAGTAGCTCTAGTATTGATAATTGCAGTTGCAATACCTTCAACAGCGATTGCTCTAACTGCGGCTGACTTTTTTCAAGAAGCAGCCTCTTGGTCTTATCAGAATTGTCGGACAGTCTCCACTACGAATCGCATGAATAACACCGTTTGTTATTTACTAATGCAACAAGCAGATAATCAGCATCGGTGGGTATCACAAAATAGTAATAATAATTCTCAGCAACAAACAATCGATTCTTTAAGTTCTGATGTAAACCATTTAAAAAATATACAACCAGTTGATTTCGGGTTCTTCACAAATTTCACATCAACGGTTGGGATATATTACACTTCACCCGTCTTTGATGCCAACAACTACACTAATATAGCTTTCTCTATAGGATGTTCGGGAATTACGGCTGATAATTATGTAATTGAATCAAGTATCGACTCAATAACGTGGATAAAACAAAATACTGGTGAAGCTATATGTGGCAACATATTGACTCAGGCAACTACATTTACTGGTCTAACAACTGGCAGATATTACAGAGTTACTATTAGCCAACAGTCTGGCGGGGCGGGTATAACCACTGCAAATGCAAGATTTTCTAATTAGAATGGAAGTATCTACTTAAGTTAAAGAGTTGTGTGTATACCCTCAAGGCACATAACCATTCTTGGCTCTCATCCAGGTACTAGCTAAGATTTCCCTCCATCTCCCCAATTCCTCATAGACTTGGTGCCAATTATTTTGTATAAGCTCCACCAGAAAACACGAAAAGGGGAGTAGCCAGAAGTGTGGTTTTATGTTATTATATATTTGATGACTAATCCAGAGCGCGATGCTTATTACGAAGCAATTGTACAAGTTATGGGCCGCGGCTTCACAATGATTTCGTCAGAAATTGGCGAGTTAGCGGTAGCCTTTGGCTATAGTGAGAATT
>CAZOZI010000020.1:0-4528 GCA_964584265.1 uncultured Candidatus Saccharibacteria bacterium
ACTAAACTTGTTCAAGTAAATTGAGGAGATATTGGCCATAACCAGACTTGGTTAGCGGCTGGGCGAGTGCTTGTAGTTGTTCTTTGGTAATGAAACCTTGGCGATAAGCAACCTCTTCAATACAACCAATCTTTGAATCTTGTCGCTCTTCGACTACTTGTATGAATTGAGCTGCTGAAAGCACATCGTCAAAATTACCGGGATCCATCCAAGCCGTGCCACGCTCCATTACTCTAACTTGGAGCTTGCCCCTCTTTAAATAAGCATTATGGATTTCAGTAATTTCTAGCTCTCCGCGAGCGCTCGGCTCAACTCGCCTAGCAATTTCAATGACCTCATTATCAAAGAAATATAGTCCCGGAATGCCATATGAAGATTTAGGTTTTTCAGGCTTCTCTTCAATCGAAATAGCTTTCATGTCTTTGTCGAACTCCACTACGCCGAGTCGTTCGGGAGTGGCTGTATGGTAAGCAAAAATAATGCCACCGTCAGGGTCGGTATTTTTTTCTAGTTGCTGGCCGAAACCAACTCCATAGAAAATGTTGTCGCCAAGTATAAGACAGACTTTATCTTTGCCGATAAAATCTGCGCCAACAATAAAAGCATCAGCCAGCCCGCGTGGTTTGTCCTGTACAACATAAGTGATTTTACAGCCAATACTTAAACCATCACCGAGCAGATTCGTAAAGCGCTCCTGATCAATTGCGTTAGTAATTATCAAAATGTCGCGTATCCCAGCAAGCATGAGCGTGGACAGCGGATAATAAATCATCGGCTTGTCGTAGATTGGCATAAGCTGCTTGCTGATGCCTTTGGTTATTGGGTACAGTCTTGTGCCGGCTCCGCCAGCTAAAATAATCCCTTTCATGTACTAAGCTCCTTTCTTATATATTCTCTCAAATCATCATGCCAATCGCGAGGTTTAAAGCCAGTAGCCTTGATTTTACTTAGGTCAAGCGTGCTTTGAAGCGGCCTACGGGCACTATCTGGCTTTCCTTTGTAGTACTTCACTGTCGTGGTGCTAGTGGCAGTTGTGTCAAAGCCGGCTATCTCAAAAATCTGACGAGTAATCTGTGCCCAACTGGCCGGCTGTCCGTCATTGCTCAAATTATAGGTACCATAGGCACATTTATTAGTTAGCAAATAATCGATAGCCCGAACCAACTCTGTCGTAAAGGTTAGCCGACCAATCTGATCTGATATTACCTCTGGATTAATACCTTTTTGGCCCAGCTCCAGCATTGTGCGTACAAAGTTTTTGCCCTCGCCAATCACCCATGAAGTCCTAATTAAATAATATTTGGGTACGCTCATAACGGCTTTATCGCCCTCAGCTTTAGTACTGCCGTACATATTGAGTGGACTAAAGGGTTCATCCTCACTATGAATTTTTTGACTGCCATCAAATACATAATCAGTTGAGATATGAACCATAAGGATGTTATGTACTCTTGCAATTCTACTAAGGCCTTTTACGGCGTCAGCATTTACGGCCTGAGCCACCTTCTTACCTTCAGTCGTTTCGGCGCCATCAACATTGGTGTAGGCGGCAGCATTTAAAATGACATTAACTTTTGACCAGTCATAACTATCGAGTGCTTCAGAGTTTGTAATGTCTAACTCGGTAATATCGGCTTTTTGAGCTTTTGGGTACTTCGCCCGCAGGGCTTTGCCTAATTGGCCATTGGCGCCGACTATTAAAAAGGCCGTCTCATCCATTAAATTTCTCTGGAAAAGTTTCGCGCATAGTGGGGTTTTGCTGATCTTTAAGTGACACGATCCAGTTTTCTGATCCGATTGGCCATTTAATATTCAAGTCAGAGTCTGCAAAATTGATGGCTAGGTAGCCACCTGAATAAGCCTTTTCAGCGCTCCAAACTCCGGTAACACAATAAACGTAGTCAACATCCTCATCGGATATAGCCTGGATGCCGTTACCAACTCCATTAGGGATAAAAAGCATCTGGGTGGGACCAAGTTCGAGTGTATCAACTTGAGTAAAAGTCGAAGAGTCTTTACGCAGATCAACCATGGCACAAAAAACTTTACCACGGACCACATGGACAATTTTGTCATAAGGTTCAGCATGGATTGCTCGGATAGTTCCTTTACGCGAATGAGAAATACCCAATTGTTTGGGATGAATTTCTGGCAATCCCATAGTTTGCATTGCCTCTGTCTGCCAAACTTCTGTGAAACCGCCGCGGGGGTCCTCGAAAATATTTAGATCAAATATCAGCATGCCCTCAAACTTAGTTTTGTGAACATCGCGTTCGCTCACCTGTTTTATGTCGGCCTTATTATCAGCCATCAGTGTCCAAGCTCCTTATGTAAGCCCTCATCGCGCATTAAACTTAATCGCTCTTTATAAGGTTGCCACCATCCTTCGTGTGTTTTATACCACTCAATGGTTTGCCTTATACCCTCCTCAAAGGATACACTTTGCTCCCATCCAAGCTTGTTGTGGATATAAGACGGGTCAATATCATAACGCATGTCGTGACCAGGTCGATCCGTAACCAACTGAATTAATTCTTTCGGCTTGCCCAATATACTTAATATTGTTTCAGCTACTTCAATGCCATTTTTCTGAGCCGCGCCGCCGACGCAGTAGGTTTCACCGGTTTCGCCCCTGTGCAAGGCAAGGTCTATGGCAACACAATGATCGTGTACAAATAAATAGTCTCGTATCGCTTGGCCTTTGCCATAAACCGGCAATGGTTTGTCCTGGAGTGCATTGGTGATGAAAACTGGAATTACTCTTCCGGGCGAGTCGAAGGGCCCGTAATTGTTTGTGCAGTTGGTAATTGTGTAGGACAGGCCGTAAGTTTCGCCGTAAGCTCGTACTATATGATCGCTAGCTGCTTTTGATGCAGCATAAGGACTACGAGGACTATAAGCTGTCTGTTCATTAAAACGTTCTGAACTACCTAGCTCAAGTGTGCCAAAAACCTCATCGGTTGATACATGGTGAAAACGCTTTACCTTGTGTTTTAAACCAAGACGGGCTAGTGTTTCCGTGCCCATAACATTAGTTTTTAGAAATGGACCGGGGTCTGCAATCGACCTGTCTACGTGACTTTCTGCAGCAAAGTGCACAATAGTATCCACTCCGCCAATCAGCTTATCCATTGCGGCTTCATCACAAATGTCGGCTTGCTGGAAGTCAATTTTATCCTTTATCTCAGCGAGTCGTCCTTTGTCGCCTGCATAAGTTAATGCATCAACTACAGTTATTTGGTAGTCGGGATATTTCTGCACTAAATAATGAACAAAATTGGAGCCGATAAAACCAGCACCGCCGGTAACAAGTAGTTTCATCTCTTTAAGTATACCTTAAGACTCCAGAGCTTCGACGTTGGCAGCAATTTTGTTTTTCCACTCAACTTCTGGGAAGCGATGCAGCAGCTCGGCCAGGTATTTACGCAGACTCTCGTAACTTTCCTGCGTATGTGATTCAAATTTAATACCTAGGTAAGGGCCGTTTTGCGAATAGCGTACCACAAACATATCATCATCAGTTTCAAGTCGCACACCATCACCGGCTCGCTCATCGTCGATTACCTCGGCTTTGGGAAAGTCTTGCCGGACAATTGGGGCCAGTTTTTCCACCAAAGCCACTTTTTTATCGTCTGCGCATGCCAGCTTAATTTCCGGGCTAGAAAAGTAATGCGGCAGTTCTGCCACCAACTCAGAAAGTGGTTTTTGACTGGCGGCTAGATAACGAAGAAGTCGCAAGCCAGAGTACAAACCATCATCATGATTGTAGAAATCGGCTGAGAAAAAAAAGTGGCCTGACAGCTCACCAATGAAGGCGGCCTTAACTTCCTGATTTTTCTTTTTCAAAAACGAGTGGCCAGTGCGCCACATAAATGGCTCGCCGCCTTTTGCCTGAATGGTTTCCGTCACTGCCTTTGAACAGAAAGTGTTAAACATAATTTTGGCGCCAGGATGATCACGCAGTACATCTGAGGCAAATAGAGCTACTAGTATATCGTTCCAAATAAGCCCGCCCTTTTCATCAACAATGCCAATACGATCGCCATCAGCATCATAAGTTATGCCAACATCGGCTTTAGATTCCAAAACCTCTTTTCGCACGCGCTCAAGCACAGTCACTTCAGTAGGGTCGGCCACGCCCAGCGGGAAAGTTGGATCAACTTTGGTGTTGTACTCCACGACATCGCAGCCAGCTTGGCGGAAAAGTTCTGGTGCCCACGCACCAGCAGTGGTGCAACCAGGATCTATAACAACTCTGATTTTTCTCGTAACTGGTAAACGCTTTAAGAGATCTTCGTAGTACACAGTTTTAATATCTTGCTGCTTTACGCTACCTTTTTGCTTACCTTCTTCATAATCTTCGTTCTCGACAAGACGCCTGAGCTCAGCCATACCATCACTCACCAAAGTTTCAGAAAAATCATTAGCAAATTTGAAACCATTGAACTCTGGCGGGTTGTGGGATGCGCTAACATACACGCCTGCTGAGGCGTCAAGGTGATATTGTGCCCAGTAAAACGTACCAACT
>CAZOZI010000021.1:0-3721 GCA_964584265.1 uncultured Candidatus Saccharibacteria bacterium
CGGTTGATGTTGCGCGATTTAAACCGAAAGACTCTTTTAAAGCCCGTAGTGGATTCGTAACCGCTGGGAGACAGATAACCTACAAGCGTTTTGATATTGCTGTCGCAGCCTGTGCCAAACTTGGTAAACATTTAACGATTATTGGCAACGGGCCGGAGCACCAAAAATTACAAAATATGGCGGGTGCCCGAGCCGTAACTTTTTTGACGACTGTTACAGACGAGCAAATGCCCCTCGACTTTCAAAAGGCGGCGGCCTTCATTTTTCCTACTGATACAGAAGATTTCGGAATCACTCCAGTTGAGGCCATGGCCGCTGGTGCGCCAGTTATTGCTTTCAAGGCCGGCGGGCCGCTGGATTACGTGATACCCGGCAAGACTGGTGAGTTTTTTGACCAGCTTACGGTTAATTCCTTAGCAAAAGTCTTAGAATCCTTTGATATCAAAAAATACGAGCCGTACCTAATCAGTCAATACGCTCATCAATTCAGACCGGAGATATTCAGACAAAAAATGGAAGCTGTAATCCAAGAACAGCTCAAAGCCCATCTACTAAAGTCATTGAAACGTTGATCGTTTCTAAACTAAAACACTAGCCAATCCTATAGTTTTGCCAACTACTACCGCTAACACTCCACTGATAAATAGCGCCGTCAGCCCCTTCATAAAAAAGCTGTCGGCCATTGCTGGAGTCAGCAAAGCCGCCAAAGTTGCTGCCTGAGTAGGCAGCTTCGCTGCTAGGCCCCAGGGGATATTGGATCCAACTGGTGCCATTAATCGTGCCTGTACTCCACTGATAGGCGGTGCCATCGCCACCAACAAAAAAGATGTTACGCCCGGTGTTCGGGTCTTCAATAGCAGTTGGACTGGTGTCTGCAGCAACTGAACCCCCAAGTCTAAATTGGGTCCACGTGTTATTGCTGACCGACCATTGATATACAGCGCCATCCGTTCCTGCAAAGAAAATATTCCGACCAGTATCTGGATCAACCAAAGCGCTTGGACTGGTGTTTGGTGCAGCCACGCCCCCCATGTCGAAGTTCACCCACGCGCCGTTACTAACACTAAATTGATCAATACCGCTGGTATTGCTATCTACATAAAAGATTTGTCGACCATAGGTTAGATCATAAATAGCAGTTGGGCTGGTATTTGGTGCTACGTTGCCGCCTAGTCGAAAGTTAACCCAGCGACCTTGAGACACTGACCACTGCCAGATAGCATGGTCTTCACCCACATAAAATATATTGCGACCTAAGTTAGGATCTTCTACCGCGCTTGGGCTAGTGTTGGCAGCCACCGGCTCTCCACCTAAGTTAAAGTCTGCCCAACTATTACCACCTACGCTTTCTTGGTGGATATGTCCATCAGTACTTACATAGAAAACATTTCGGCCAGTACCTTGGTCTAGAACAGCACTCGGGGTGGTGTTGGCTGCAGCTTTGGCGCCGAGCGGAAACCTAACCCAACTATTACCGCTTGTGCCGTACTGCACAAGAGTTTGATCAGAGTCTACAAAAAATACATTCTTGCCCGTGGCAGAATCATTTAAAGCAGCTGGGGCATGTAGCCCTAGACTACTAGGATTCGAGAGTGCTGCCGTACTTTCTACCTTACCAAAGCGATAGGCATGCCATTTCCATATACTACCGTCACCGTAGGTTGTACTAGCCAAACTGTATGTGGCATGTTCTCGTACAGTGCCGTCCCATTGTTGGTTTGAATCAATGGTTCGTGCAGTGCCATCTGCATTGTATCCTTCAAATACGGCGGTATGAACGTGGTTCCAGTTGCTATCAAAATCGCTTCCTTGGCTAGCTTTTTGCAAGATATCTCCAGACTTTAAATGATCAAGGCTAGTTTCCACACCTCCAGCATTTGTCCAAACCGAAATAACTCCGCCCGATCTGAAGAAATCCATACCTCCATTAGCTGCAACTGCCCAGCGTTTAGCGGCAACCATGCATTCTCCTGGCTGGTTCCAGCCTGTGGCAAAGGTTTGTCCTAGTTCTGCCTTTGCTTTGCTAGCTATATCTGAGTTATTGAAGTTATAAGGTCCGTCCTCGGGGGTTTGAGCTTCAGCTATATCTTCATGGCCTTGCCAAGCTTCATAGCCCTCGTTAACTACGGTACCGCTTATGGCCAACAATAATGCCAAACCAAGACGTCCCATGCTTTGTTTAACTCTATCTAAAGACGGTCTCGCAATTATATTAATGCTTTCATTGCTCGCTTCAGGTGGTTTCATTGCTACTCCTTTTAAGACTTTAGCTATCCCACCCTTTTAGTTATCGTTTAATGTTCTAAATAATTTTTTGCTGCTCCTTATTTAATATGATTCCATTTTCTGAAACTGATTCTTAAATTCATCTACGAGCTGTTGGTAACGTATATCCATGGTGCAGTTCGCTGCGCCCTGTTCGTAGCCATATGTATTGTTGCCCAGTTTTTTTGTTGAGAGTGGTTCATCCGGACCTGAACGTTTTGTTTGAGCTGTAATGGAAATACTGCCTATGAATCCTTTGTAACCATCGCTTGGATCTGGCGAACAAACCCACGAATTATCAAGCTCAGGGGCAATAATGGCCACAAACTTATCATTTTGACTATAATGACTGCTTGTTACTTTTCCCAATTTTAGGTCTTTTATAACTTCGTTAAGTGGAATTCGTACACTATATTCCGATAGCGTCAGATAGCCATAGTTTTTATTTGGCGTCTGATTATTCGTTATGCTACTTTGATTTGTTTGCTGATTATTATTCGTTGAATACGTAGATGGTTTGGATTTTTTGCCCCAAACAGACCAGCCAACAGCTCCTATAATAGCAATTATCAATAACAAAATTACGATTGTGATAGTCGAGAAGCCAGCTTGCTTTTGCTTATCCAAATCTATCCTCCGCCCTGTATCTTGCAGTATAAGTTACTAGCAAAGTCATGCAAGCAATAGCAATTTTATTCTGTGGAATAAATGTGGATAAAAGTGGCTTGGCTCTTACTCCGTTTCGTGGCCGGTAGCTTGGTTAATTCTAGTCGATGAATCTGCTTTGTGGTTACCACCCACTCCATAAACCATTTCAATACCGAACTCATTGCACACTTCCGCTTCAGGTACAACGGATGCTGAGCTTCTATCGCCGCCGTTGGCAAAAATAATTTCGTCGTTGGGGTGTTCGCGCGCAATTAGCCTGATGGTTTCAATGACGGGCGGCTCTTGGTCTATGGACAAAACCGCATCATCAACGTGCTTCAGCGCACTAATAAGACGCAGGCGATTGCGTTCATCAAGTATTATCTTGCCCTTTTTTAGTTGCTGTTGAACATCATTATTAACAATAACTAAGAGTTTATCACCCATCTGGGCACCCTCTTCAATCATGTCCAGATGCCCGCCGTGCAAGGGATTAAAAAACCCGCTTAAGATTACAATCTTCATACTTGTTCCTTTAATTTGCTGTTGTTCGCAGCCATGATAATAACAAGACTCCTGCCGCCGCGCCACATTAAGCTATAATTGTTTGGTAATTGCTGAAAGGAAATAAGTGAAAGTAAACCCAAATATTTTTCGCGGTTATGATCTGCGTGGCCTTGTTGGTACTGATTTAAGTCCTGAGTTAGCCTTTCATCTCGGCAAGGCTTATGGAACCTACTTGCAAAGAAATGGTAAAAATAAAGCGATTGTTGGCCGCGATTGCCGCGAGACGGGCCCACTATATTCG
>CAZOZI010000022.1:0-3333 GCA_964584265.1 uncultured Candidatus Saccharibacteria bacterium
AACCGGCAACATTCTCGTTAACAGCGAGACGCTCTACCATTGAGCTACTCCGGAACGGTAATGAGACAAACCTGCGGTTTTTCTCACCAAAGCCGGGCACAAAGTAAATTTGATGCTCGGGTTGCTCTTTTCCCTTTAGGAACAGATATGCAACGCTGGAATTATATCTGAAGTACAACTTGTGGGCAACGAGCTTATTTTGGGTAGAACTTGTTGTAGCGCTTGTATTTGGAAA
Organism: uncultured Candidatus Saccharibacteria bacterium; assembly: GCA_964584265.1. Classification (GTDB taxonomy): domain Bacteria; phylum Patescibacteriota; class Saccharimonadia; order Saccharimonadales; family CAYVSP01; genus CAYVSP01. The sequence goes on from CAZOZI010000022.1 coordinate 236, forward strand.
CGCCTTTGTCCCACGAAGAGTACCAGCCGTCTTCCCAGAGCGTATATAGCTGCTCAAAATAAGCCTGATACAAGTTTTTAACACGCTCGAGGCCAAAGTTATCAATGGCATATTTGCGTAATGTTCGGGCTGGTTTTAGCTTGTCTAAATTCTGGGCGGCCCATATAGCTTCACCAAGAGTTCTTGTTCTATAGCCAACTTCACCGTGCACAATATTCTCCGGGAACGCGCCACCGTCGGTAGTAATAACCGGGGTGCCGCAAAACAGCGGCTCAATAGAAGTGCCCCCAAATGGCTCAATGTAATATGAGCATACAAAAACAACTTTAGCTCGGCTCATCAGCTCACCGCGCTTTTTGATGTCGGCGTAGCCTAAATGCAATAAATGATTCCCCTCCAGTGTGAGTTCATCAGCAATAATTTTATTACCCTCAATTTTATTCACACCCTGACCGACCAAAACTAATTTGGCGCCAATCCGCTTAGTAACTTCAGCAGCAATATCAGGACCTTTCCGCCGGATCATACGGCCAATGTACAGAAAAAAATCATCCTTTTTATGTTTGAAAGGAAAATCGGCTGGGTCAAAATAGTTCGGTATGACTGCGTCAAAAAAGCGCAGGTTATCGTCCTTATTCATGCCCTGTACATAGTTCATCTGGGCATAACTTTCATAGACCCGAAATGGCGCATATACGCCGTAGTAGCCGATGCCATACTCCACGCTCATAAGTTTTGGCAGACCGTCGGAGATTTGTTTTTGACAAATGCCAGCGATGATGCAGACGAAATCACGCGGCTGGGCTCGCTTTTTTATCTCTTTGATTGCCCGCGAATTTGGTACGGTCCAGTGCGGCTTGGTCTCATTCCACTCAATGTTAAAAAAGTGCTGCTTAAAATCATATTCCCCAAACCACTTACGCTGCTCTTTTTTTGTTACGATGGATATGAGCTCATTGCACGGTGCTTCGTTTTCTTCGGAGGCATACAGGTATACTTCATGGCCGAGTGACTTCATCATTCGACAAAATTTAATAACTTTTTGAGTGTAAGCACAGGCTACATACTCAGCAGTGGTTTGGGTATGTGGCAGTGCAATAACGTGAAAGCGGAATTTCATAAGTCTTCACACTTAGTATATATGGCTTATCTACACATATCCAAGCAGTCTTCGCCCGAAACGTAAGCTGTTTACTTATCTTGCTAATAGTGCTATACTATGCAGCATGAAGAAGAGTACAGTACACCACATTAAAAGACATTCTAAGCGTCTTTTTGGACATATTCACAGTATGAGAATAAAAGTTTCTATACTAATCATGCTAGCCTGTTTGGTGGTAGTTGGCGTTGTGGTCGCTCATGCTACAACACCTACAAATGCTCATAACCGCGCAGTTGTTCTGCTTATGGGTGACTCTAACGTGACTCGTTCAGCAACCCCTATTGATTGGACGCTTACCTGGCAACAACACAACGATAATGCCTATGTGCCTATTTTCGTTGCAAGGGTTGGCTCAGTGATTAGAACCCCCGACTGCTTGGACACAAATGGCTGTACAACGACAGACTTCTGGAAGACTAAGCTGGCTGACACCTTTGCCAAGATCAATCCCGACGTTGTTGTAAACGACTTAGGGATAAACGATACTACGGTTCCAGGTACTGAAACAACTCAAGGCTACGCAAATTATTCAAAAAAAATAGACTGGTTAATGGGTCAAATACCGCGCACTAAACCAGTCTTTTGGACCAATTTACCTTGCGCAATCGAAATACCTTCACTTGCCACTGGTTGTCAAACAGTAAATTTTTCACTTGCGCTGGCACCAAAACGTTGGCCAAATTTGACAGTACTTAACTGGGCTAACGAGGCAAACTCTCATCCAGAATATATGTCATATCCAGGCCATGATGTGCACCTCTCTCCTGCTGGCCAACAAGCTTGGACCAATTTCGTTCTAAGCGCACTTGATGCACGCTTTCCTGTCCCAAATTGAGGCAAGTGTACATAAAATTTAAGTAGTGTTCACCTAGTTACCGGTTTTAAATAAACTATCTTTTTAAGGTTTTCTTTATCTTATTTTGGGATGAAGTTGAAGGGATATTAGTCTTATTGGCTTTTGTTACTTGTTGGCTATCAATCCAGCCATGCAAATAAGCCAAACGTATCTGTAGTTGCGGCGCAACTTCGTCCAATTGCTTAATAATGGCATCTCTTTCTGCAATTGCTTGCTCTAGAGTCAGTGGCTCTTCCATTGCTTCTCCTCCTCTTGTAAAATCCTGCATGCTTTTATTATAGCTTAAAGTGGTCATTTTCTAACTTGTTACAGCTTTAATGACAGCAAATTGAATGACTATAGCTTCTGATAGTGAGCCAGCGGTATTATTACGCACATTAATTGTGGCACTTCCTGCTGCCGCTTGAGCATTTAGCGTGTAGGACCCTACTGTACCACCACTTATGTGGTTTAGGACCAAAACATCAGTTGCTGCTACTGCTGTGTTGGTAAGAGTAAATGAAACTATGGTAGCTGCCGCTAGAGCAGCATTGTTCATTGTGATTGCACCCGAGACCTTACTTAGGGTAACCCCCGTTGATTTACTGGTAGCTTGCGTGACGGTACCGCCGGCACCTGTAGCATAGCCTATGCCGGAAGTAGCCCCAGTGGACACTATCTTACCGTTTCCAGAAGCATCTCCACGGATATCTAGGATTAAGCCACCACCTAGAGCCGCGTCAGCACCAACCGTAATACCACCAACAAAACGGGAACCAGTTTGTTCGCGGATACCCACATTTGTGGTGCCACCACTCAAGGCTGGTATATCAATACCCCGCTGGGTAGTAACTGTACCGGCACCACCAACATCTACTATTGACAGACCAGTGACGGAAGTCATGGTTATTCCAGTGTTAACAGTGGGAGCTGAAATGAATGAGAAGTAAGTACCGGCAGTAATTGTCCCGGAGTTAGTCCTTGAGAAGGCTGGTTGGGATCTGAAACTTGCGTATATTCCCAAGCGAAGAGCGGTTTGAGTGTCGGCTGATACGGTTGTTGAATCACGAAAGGCAACGGAGGAATAAGCTAAATCTCCGC
>CAZOZI010000023.1:0-2684 GCA_964584265.1 uncultured Candidatus Saccharibacteria bacterium
AGAGATTAGAATTAAGTGCTTTATCGACATCCGCCGCTACAAAGCCATTATTAATTAAAATACTCCTGACTTGGTCTATGCGTCGGCCGGGTGGAATTGTTACAAGCGCCGTTGCGACGCGACCTTGAGTCATAATGCCCACAATTTCTTGTACAGATTGGCTAGGAGTTAAGGCATATGTGCCCGCCTGCAATTTTTCACGAACTTCTTTACTGCTGACATACCATTGAAAGGCCCAATCGCTACGGATCAGCCCCTGGCTTTTAAGTAATGAAGCTATGCTGCTTACTGATGACCCATCTGGAACAGTGATCAAGTGCACAGTTTGTACATTGCTGATAGGTTTTAAGTTTTGGTGATAGGTGTGCCGGACTACCACCACAGCCACAATTGACAACAATACCAGTCCAATTACAGCGCCTAATAGCATCACCGGCCATCGTCGATTTTTGATTCGTAAGTTATATTTCGCCATTGTTTGGTTGCTTTTCATGCGCGCAGGAAATCTTCCAATATCAATGTTGCTGCCAACGCATCAATCGCTTCTTTATTATATCGTACTCCTCGGTCCTTGAGTTCCTGCTCAGCCTGCACTGAAGTAAGCGTTTCATCTTGCCAGACAACTTTTATGTCCAACTGGCGCTTCAGTGCGGCCATAACCTGTCTGACTTTATCGGTCTGTTGCGTCGTCTGGCCGCTCATGCCACGCGGCAGACCAATCACTAACAACCCCGCATCGTATTGTTTAATAAGTTCGATCAGCTTGTTTTGCAGGCTAGCATCGTTTGTGAGCGTGGTGACCGGCTCTGGCAACCGTGCTATGGCGCTGGCCCGCGCCACGCCAATGCGTTTATCACCGATATCAAGTGCAAGGATGTCTTTATTGCTTTGAGGGTTGTCCATTAGACTGCACAAATACTACATTTATACGGCTGGTACGGCTAGGTGTGGCGCCTATCCAAAATGGGCTGTATTCAATCTTGACATCCTTGATTCCCGGCCGGGCTTGAATAGTTGTCTGTGTATCGCCCCGTTTTTTGCCTTTAACGGCATTTTTGATGGCGTTGGCATCCAATTGAGCGCCAGCCTCTGCGGTAGTCTGTAGCATCGCTTTAACATTAGTATCCGATTTTTTATCGGTAATAGTTGTTTGGGCAGAATCTAACCCGTCATTCAGTATAGTTTGCTTAGTTGTATCAATCTTCTTTTTCACTTCGTCTTCTACCAGTTTTTTAAGATCGTCCTTTTTTACTCCTAACATACTGTAAGTAATCGTTGCATTAACTGTTGTATCGCTGCCTTCGTCACCTACTTTGGGCGTGCTGGTCACTGTCGGCGTATCGATTTTGAGCGTATCATTAATACCAAATAAATTATCAGCTTTCACTTGCTTAGCAAGTTCAGCTTTGCCAGGGTCATTATTGCGGTCAAGCATTTTCTGTTTAGCAGCGTCTAAATCAGATTGGGCTACTACTTTGATTACTTTGCTTGTCCCGCCTGTCATGTCTGAGCCCGTGGCATTGATTCCATTGATTGAAGAATTATAATTACGGGCAGTTAAATTATAATTGTCTCCTGCTTGCGCGGCAGTGACACCAACATTTTTACTCAACCCAAACGACGCGCTTTTACACGTTGACCCACTATATAAAGCCGGGTCTAGTGTAACTGAATCATTCGAAACGAACGACAAACTCCCGCTAGAGAAAGCGGTTCCAGCAGGAACCGTATGAGCTTGGCCATCATTTATACAATTAGTTAAGGTCATGGTGCCCGTCGCTTTAGTGCCTAAATCTTTTTGGCCGCTGGCACTGACTTTTTCGCTGTCAGTTTTGGTGTATGTTTTTTGAGTAGCTGGTAAAACTTTGGCTGCTTCATCAAATGACTTTGCCCCTGTATCCGCCGTGAAAGCAACACTCGTATCAACGTTTGAACTATCGGTGGTAATGGTAATTTTTGCCTTAGGCAGGACTTTGGTTGTTAGAACCCAAATAAGTAATAAAGCCAATAAACCGCCAAGGACTAGAAATAGTTTTGACCTAAAACTTTCAAAGTTCGGAACTTTAAGTTTTTTGTTTTTCTTGCCCTTTTTAGTTTTACCGCTTGCTGCTTTTTCGTCATTTGTTTCATTATCAACTTCAATAGTGTCGTCGGCTGCGGCTATGGCAGCTGCGGCTACTGGCAAGCCAGCCAGCTCTCCGACTGGCTTATTCTTATCGACTTCCTCCGGCTCGCTGTCATCAGCGCCAACAGTTTCGGGTACTTCGTCAGGTACGACCGGTGGTTCTGGAATTACAGGTTTGCTTTCGAGTGTTTTAGCCACGTGCACACCGACTGCTCCCGCCAGAGGCAAAAGTCCTGCTTCAGACGTAATTAGTACCAGGCTCTTCTTAGCACTGGCCGTCGATCGCTTGAGCAACTTCATGTTAACAATGCTTTGGAGTGCCGTAGCCCGCTTGGGAAGCACTAGGGCGACAATCTTGTCCTTGCTACCCCTAACTTTCTCAATAATGCCAGTTATATCTTCATCAACATCAATATAGATAGTGTCTTTGGTGTTATTAGTATTCATACGCTTAAGATTCTATCAATCCGTTCCTTAATGGTTCCGCCTTGATCATCAGTCTGGTGTAGGGTATCGAGCCCTACCCTAAGCAGACCCATGGCGGTTATGAATGTATGAT
>CAZOZI010000024.1:0-2198 GCA_964584265.1 uncultured Candidatus Saccharibacteria bacterium
GAAATTATTGGACGCATGAGCGTCAAGAATGGCTTTCAGCCACTTGATCATCAGCTCGAAATAAGGGGCCTCTGCCGAAATTGCCAACTAAAATCAGTCTAATATTCATTTGGACCTCACGCTTGAATGCTGGGCTAGGCGCCAGCGAAGCATTCACGAGCCGTACTAGCGGTACGGTGAGTGAGTACTGGAGCTGAGCAACAAAGCCCAGCGTCAAGAGCAACGGCAGAGTTCCGGCTCCGCCGGAAACAGGCCGTTGCGGCGTGTGGTCCAAAAAGGCCCGGGTATTAAGCCCGGGCCTCCTGTTGGAAGCCTCACACTTCCACTCCCAGCATATGCTGCTCGTTTTAAATTTTCAAGTCTTAAGCACGAGCATTTTTGGGAGTGCTTTTTGTAAGCTTCTTATCCGTATTAACTACAAAATGTAGAGCACCGGCAACCATTAAACCGATGCCAAAACCACCAATTATATCTAGTGGAGCGTGAACGCCAAGATACAACCGCGACAAACCCACCATTAATATCCAGACCAAGCATAGCCAGCGCCATTTTTTCGGCAAATGAGGCATTAGTGTCAGGGCCAGTGCCGTAGCCACCGCTGTATGCCCAGAGGGGAAGCCCTTGCCAGACACCAATAATTCACGCTCATGAATGCCACTGAGCAGTACATAAGGGCGTGGCCGATCAATAAGATTCTTAGCAACCGTAACTAATATATAAGCGCTTGTGCCGCTGAGCAGCAGACGCCAGGCTAGCCTTGGGTAGCCTTTAGCGTAGCTTATAAGCGTTGCGGCCGCTACGCTAAGCGCACTGCCCCACTGTGTCATAATCAAAAAAGGTAGCCTGAGATTGTTAGGCCAATCAAAGATGTCATAGAATATCCTGTTCTCCCAAGGCTGCAAACGGCCATGGTGTGCACCCAGCGCAGATAACAAAAAGAGTAAAAGTCCTAACAAACTAGCCGCCAGGTAACTGTATTGCCTCTTTTTTACACTCATTCCCACCTTAGCCATGTTTATAATCTTGCTAGTACTATACTAGCAATTTTGAGTGGCAAATCTTGTGCTCGGTTTACGACTGAGCCAGAGCCAGCCGAAATAACCACCCAGTATGGTCCTTTAAGAACGTTAAGTTGGCTATTGTTTGGACTCCAGTATGCGCTTTCACCGTAGCCATGTACGTCAACGGCATCACTGGGCTTAGCGCTATTAAAGTTTTGTTTAGTTGCGCTCTCGCTAGCGGACTGCAGCAATACACTGGCCGTAACTATTTCGGATAATTCACCCGGATCATAGGTATAAAAACACGATGACACAGAACTCTGTGCGGAAGTACTATCCGTCTGGCTAGGAGTTTGTTTGGCCCCGTCACCTATGACTTTTTGAGCGTCGCCGGTCGTGAAAACATCGCAAGCTTTTTTCAAATTCGTTACAAATTTGGACGCCGTGTTCTTTTTTTGATGCTGATCACCAAACTTATTAAAGATCCACCATATACTAGCGCCGGCAGTCACAACCACAGCAATAACAATAAGGATTTTCTTCATATCCGCCTTTAATTTTCGAGAATATTATACGTTACTATCAGCCTAAGTAGTAAGCCGGTCTTTCCTCGGCAAGTTGATACTGTTCTTCAACTGCTCTTCGAGCTGCTTCAACTTGAGCGCGTGCTTTGGCCGTTTCCTCAAGGTTACCGGCATACTCATGTATTGTTGCCACTTGCTCCGGATCAACCAGTGGATCAATGTGGCCGTTAAAAATAGCATGTTCATAATCGTGCCTATGGCCATTTTCGATAGACCACCGAATAACACCTGCTCGCGCTACTACTTTTCTTGCAGTTATAAATGGTTGGCCATCTTGTGCAAAAACCATCACTTCAACGTCTCGGCCTTCAATGCTGTCTATTGTTACCTCATCTGCTTTCGCTCGTAAGTCTGTCAGATGTGTAAATTCAGTCGCTAAGGCATCAAATACCCCAATTTTGTGTAGATAGCCGATGTTCCCCTCAGTAAGCTGTCCCATGTGTTTTTGTTACTTTGTGTTATTTCTCCTCTACATCTAGTATAGCGCTTATGTAAAGCAACTTATGCACAGCTTAAGTATTTAGATGCGGCTGTGGATTGACCATACAAGCACAATGAGTCCAACTGCGCGGCGAAAGTAGTCGACTCCAGCAGTGATTTCCAAGTAGGCCCA
>CAZOZI010000025.1:0-1552 GCA_964584265.1 uncultured Candidatus Saccharibacteria bacterium
TAACCAGTTCGACGTTTCCAAGCTGTAGGATATCCTGGGCCTCGCCCTCATTCGCGCCGGTCTTCTTTGCTGCCGGCGATGCCGGCGTACCACCGAAGATGGCTGACAAGGCTGGATAGTGTTCATATTTCTGGTTTACCTCGTAATACAGGCGGTTGTTGGTGGTATCTGAAGAAATGATGCCAATACTAAGCAAATTAGCAAGCTCTCGCCGGACTGAGTTTATCTGTTCATCAATCTTGCGGGTAATTTCGCGCACATAATAAGAACGATTTGGATTACCTAAGAAAAGTTGCAATAGCTTAACTCGTGTTTTACTCCCAAAAAGTTGCTCGATCATAGGCCTATTGTATCAGACCATAAAACATTTACTACTGTAATTTGTTCAAAGATGTTGTAGCAATATCAACAGCTTTACTAGGGTGGAGAACCCATTGAATACTTTTGTTTCGCTTAAACCAAGTTCGTTGTCTTTTGGCATAATCGAGAGTATGTTTTTTGATCAATTCCTGTGTTTGATCAAGGGTTTGCTGCCCCGCAAAATACGCTTGCCACTCCCGGTAACCAATAGCGCTCATGGCTTCATTATTCCAACCGTACTGCTTGGAGAGCGTCTTAACTTCTTTATCTAGTCCTGTTTTAATCATATGCTCAACGCGCTTTTGAACACGTTTTTTTAGTTCATCACGTTCAATCTCAATGCCCAGTACTAGTGTCCAAGGTAGTAAGGCTTGCTTTTCCGCCGGAATTCCACCCGTTTCCAGCGCTCGAATCAGGTGACGCCGATTGCTTTCGTTGACTGGGAAAGCGATGCCTTCAGCTTCGAGTTGCTCTTGTAGCTGCTCTATACTAAGCTTTTGCAGCTCATTGCGGCGCTTTGGGTCTGCTGCGGGATGAAAATCGTAATCAAAGATAACTGAGTCTACATATAGACCCGTGCCGCCTGCCAGTATTGGCAACTTACCTCGAGTATGAATACTACTGATCGCTTGATTGGCGCGTCGTTTAAAGTCTGCCGCCGTGAAGTGTTCGTTGGGCTCGATAATATCCAGGAGGTGATGCGGCAAGCGTTTTTGATCTTGTTTAGAAGGTTTAGCTGTGCCGATGTCCATTCCTTTATAGACAGTTCTGGAATCAGCACAGATAATTTCACCGTTGAGGCGCTTTGCCAGATCAAGCGCCAAGGCACTTTTGCCGCTGGTTGTCTCACCTACAATAACAACTAATGGTTGGGCTGCCATAGCAGTTTCTCCACATCCACCCGGTATTCCTTATCAACTCTAACGCCTTCAGCTTCCAGGACTTGCCGTTGCCCCTCAACCCCTCCAGGGTAGCCAGTAGCAAGCTTGCCATCTTTGTGAACGACTCGTTGCCAAGGCAGATTTTCATCCCCGTAATGGGCAATACCGCCGACAATGCGAGCCGCCCTCGGACTACTGCAAAAAGCCGCTATTTGACCATATGTCATAATCTTACCTTTCGGAATCTGGGCCACTATTTCAAAAACTCGCGTACGGAAATCTTTCGCTGGATTAGACATGGAAATAGTCAG